>CAVZYB010000001.1:0-229105 GCA_963779365.1 uncultured Acidobacteriota bacterium
CCTCACCTCAACCGCTTCTGGAAGGCCCGCGTGGCCACAGCATTGTCCACACCGTTGCAAAGATGAATAACGCCAGCATATCCGCCCACAGCAGCGCCAGCGGAGTGCCTTTCAGAAAGACGGCGCGGATGATCGACATGTAGTAGCGCGCGCCGGAATGACGTGGGTCACCACCTGAATGAATGCTGGCATCTGATCAATCGGAAAGATGAAACCGGAGAGCAGGAAGGCTGGCAGGAAAGTTGCAATCAGCGACGCCTGACTGGCCGCCAGTTGCGACTTCAGCGTTACGGAAAGAAAGTAGCCCAGCGACAACACCACCACCAGAAACAGCGTGGAGCTGAGGAACAGTACGGCCACGCTTCCCCGGAACGGCACGCCGAACCACCACACGCCCATCCCTGCGCAGAGCGCCGTGTCGCCCAGCCCGATGGCGAGATACGGCGAAAGTTTTCCAAGCATCAATTCCAGCGGCGAGACCGGCGTGGAGATCAACTGCTCCATGGTGCCGCGCTCCCACTCGCGGGCAATCGTCAGCGAAGTCAGAAACGTGCCGACCACCGCCATCACAATCGCCACCACTCCGGGCACAATGTTCGCCATGCTCTCCAGGTCTTCGTTGAACCAGGTGCGCGCATCCACCGAGAGCGGCGGGTCCATCGCGCGCAGCCCTTTCTGCCGCACCCAGTCAAGCTGAATCTGCTGCGAGTAGCCAAGCGCCACGGCATCCGCGTAGTTCATGCCGACGTTGGCGCTATTGCCGTCGGTGCCATCCACAATTGCCTGCACCGGAACCGCGCCGCCCTCGGCCAGCCGCTGGGAAAATTGCACCGGAATCACAATCGCCAGTTGCGCATCCCCGGAGTCGATGGCCGCGACCAGGTCCCGGTAATTGTCCACCTGCTTGCGGACATCGAAATACTCCGACGAGCGGAAGCGTTGGATCAGATCGCGGCTCTGCTGGCTGTTCTCGCGGTCGAATACATACGTCGGCAGATGCTTGATGTCGAAGCTGACGCCATATCCAAACGCCAGCATCAGAATCACCGGCATCGCCACCACAATCAGAATGCTGCGCAGGTCGCGCCGGATCTGCAAAACTTCCTTCCAGGCGATGGCGCGAATCCGGTTGATCTTCATCGCGCCACTCCTGCCGCGGGCTCACGCGCGGTCAGCGAAACAAACACATCTTCCAGCGAGGCCGGGATCGCTTCCATGCGAGTCACCGTGATTGCCTTCTTCTCCAACTCCGCCCGCAGGATTGGAATTGCCTGTGCCGCGCTCTGCACAACCGCGTGCAGCGCATTGCCGAAGACGGCCACATCCATCGCCGCCGTGCTCTTCTCCAGTGCCTCCAGAGCCGCTCCCAGCGGTTCACATTCAATCAGCAACAGCTCGCCCTTCATCGCCGTGCGCTTCAGTTCGGCAGGCGACCCCGAGGCCACAATCTTGCCCCGGTAAATCAGCACCAGCCGGTTGCAGTACTCCGCTTCGTCCATGTAATGCGTGGTGACGAAAACAGTCACGCCGCTGGCCGCCATCTCGTGAATCAACTCCCAGAACTGCCGCCGCGAAATCGGATCGACTCCCGAGGTCGGCTCATCCAGAAACAGCACCGCGGGCCGATGCAGCACCGCGCAGCCCAGCGCCAGCCGCTGCTTCCATCCCGCTGCCAGCGTCGCCGTCAAAGTGTGCTGCCGCCCTTCGAGTCCCGCCATCCGCACGACCCACTGCAAACGCTCCCCCATCGCCGAATCAGGAACCCTGTACATGCCGCCGAAGAAGCGTATGTTCTCCTCCACCGTGAGGTCGTTGTACAGCGAGAATCTCTGCGACATATAGCCGATGTTCTGCCGCACCCGCTCCGGATGTTTTGCCACGTCGATTCCCGCCACGCTCGCCACTCCCGAGGTCGGATGCAGCAGTCCGCACAGCATCCGGATCGTGGTCGATTTACCCGCGCCGTTCGGTCCCAGAAAGCCGAAGATCTCGCCCTTGCGCGCCTGAAAGCTGATGTGGTCCACGGCGCAGAAGTCGCCAAAGCGTTTCACCAGCTCCTCCACCACCACCGAGTATTCCTCACTCATGCCGCACCTCTTTGCGCGCCCCGGCTTCGCCTTCCACGGCATTTACGAAAACATCCTCCAGCGTGGCCGTAACCGCTTTCACCGACGCATACCCCGCCGCAGCCGCATCCATGCGTGCGCGCAACTCCGGAATCCTGCGCGCCGCATCGTCCACCACCAGGTGCACGCCGTCTCCCAACAGCACCACGTTGCGGATGCCAGGAAGTTTCTCGATCGCCGTGCGCACCTTGCGCGCCTCCGCCGTGGCAATGGCGATCACCGAGTTGTCGAGGCTGCGCTTCAGCGCACCGGGCCGGTCGCAGAACAAAAGACGTCCCTCATGCAGCAGCGCCACCCGATGGCAGCGCTCCGCCTCATCCAGGTATGCGGTAGAGGTCAGGATCGCCACTCCTTCGGCTAGCAGCGAATAGAGAATCTTCCAGAAGTCGCGCCGCGAAACCGGGTCCACGCCGTTGGTCGGCTCATCCAGCAGCAGCACCCGGGGCGTGTGAATCAGGGCGCAGATCAGTCCGAGCTTCTGCTTCATTCCACCGGAAAGATTGCCCGCTAGGCGCTTGCGAAACTTCTGCATGTCCGCCCCTTGCAGCAACCGTTCGCCGCGCTCCCGATACACCGCCCGCTTCACCCCGAAGACCTCGGCGTAAAAGCGAATGTTCTCTTCCACCGTCAAATCTTCGTAAAGCCCGAAGCGTTGCGACATATAGCTGATGTTGAGTTTCACCCGCTCCGCATCGCGTGCCACGTCGAAGCCCGCCACCTGCGCCTCGCCGCTATCCGGCAGCAGAACTCCAGCGAGTATGCGCATGGTCGTCGTCTTGCCCGCCCCATCGGGTCCCACCAGTCCGAAGATTTCGCCGTAGTTCACCTCGAAGCTCAAGTGGTCCACCGCCTTCACGCCGGGAAAGCCGCGTACGAGATCGCGCACGACGATGGCAGCTGGGCTCTTGCATCTACTTTCCCAGTTCAAACGTGATGTCGGCGGGCATCCCCGGCTTCAGTTCGTGCTGCGGATTCTCCACATCCACCTTGATGCGATAGACCAGCGCCACCCGCTCCTTGTTGGTCTGCACCGTCTTTGGCGTGAACTCGGCATCGGACGAGATAAACGTGATCGTGCCCTTGTAAGACTTGCCCGGATAGGTGTCCGTACGCACCGTGGCCGCCTGTCCCCAGCGCACCCGGCCCAGGTCCGTCTCGCTCACATAGGCGCGCACCCAGAGGTGATCGAGGTCGGCCACGGTCACCACCGGAGTGCCGGGCACAACGTACTCGCCCAGTTCGGCTTGCCGCACGGTAATCACCCCGGTCACCGGCGCGTGCAGTACGGTGAAATCCCGGCGCACCTTGGATAGCTCCAGCTCCTGCTGAGCCGAGCGCAGGGTGGCGCGGTTGACCGCAATCTGCTCGTTGCGGGTGCCTTCGCGGATCTCAGAAGAATTCTGCTGCGCCCGTTCGTAGGTCGCCTGCGCCCGCTTGTAGGCCGTGTCCGCCTGATCGTAGTTCTGCGCCGATATGGCATCGCGCTTATAGAGCTTGCTGTACCGTGCCAGGTCCGCCCGCTTGAGTTCGAGGTCGGCCTTGGCGTCGGCTACCGTCTGCTCCGTCGCCCGAATATCCTGCGGACGACTGCCCGCCAGTGCCAGCTCCAGCTCTCTTCCCCGCGTGTGCAGCGCCGCCTCGTCAATGCGAACCTGCTGCTGATAGTCAACGTCGTCGAGACGTGCCAGCAGCTCTCCGGCCTTCACCTGTTGTCCTTCTTCCACCGGCAGGGCCACAATCCGGCCCTGGGTGCGGAAGCCCACCACGCTCTCGTGCGCCTCCACGTTGCCGGAGAGCAGCAGCGTGTTGGCCGGTGCCTTGGCCGTGTGAAACACATGGTAGTAGTAGAAAATTCCTGCGCCGACGGCCACCAGCAGCAGAAAGGGAATGATGAATCGCTTCATGGTCTTGTTCCTTTCCTTCCCGGCCGCTCAGCGGCTTCCAAGATATTCCGCATACGACGCTTCCGTATTGCCCAACGCGCGCGCCAGCGAAATCCGCGCATCGGCATGATGCGTCAGCGCCACAATCGAATTCTGTTGCGCGCGTGAGAGCGCATCCTGCGCGGTGACCACCTCGACGTTGTTGGTCACGCCCTCGCTGAAGCGCAGTTGCGCCAGATCAAGTTCCTTCTGCGCCAAATCCAGCCCGGCCCCGGCCACGGTCACCTCTTCGGCCGCCGAGTCCAGATCGAGCAGCGCCTGCCGCAGCTCCTGCTCCACGCCCAGTCGCGCATCGTTCATCTGCCGCTCAATGCGCCGGATTCGCGCCGTGATCTGCACGGCTTCCCCATCACGGTCGCGATCGAAAACCGTAAACGAGAGCGAGAGTTGCGCTACCTCCGTGGCGTTGATCGCGCCCAGTGTCCGCCCGATGCCGCCGTAGTTTCCCGATGCCGACAGCCGCGGCAGAAAGCGTGCGCGCGAGGCCCGAAGCTGCTCGCTGAGCGCGTCGTGCTGCCGCCGCAGCGACTGATAATCGGGACGCGAGGCGAGCGCCTGCGGCAAAACCGTTTCCACCATGATCGGCTGCACCGGATGCAACGCCAGCGGATCGGCCAGTGCGAGATCGGTTCCCGGAGACATTCCAATATTGCGCGCCAGCGTCAGCAACGAACCCTTCGCCCGGTTGCGCGCCTGCACCAGCCCCTGCCGCTCGTTCGCCAATTCCACCTCGGCGCGCAGTACATCGATCCCCGTTGCCACTCCCGCGTCGCGTTGTTCGGCGGCTAGTTTATATAGAGCCTGCGCCGTATCCACCCGCGACTCGGCCGCCACCACCTCGGCAAATTCGGATTGCGCCGAAAGATACAAGGCCGCAACATTGCGGATCACCAGATCCCGCGCATCCTGATAATCCTGCTTGGTTGCCGCCGTCGATAGTCTCGCCGCGCGCACTCCGTGCCACAACTGCATATCCACAATCGGCAGATCCGCAAAGGCCCGGAAGTCGTAAACGCTGAACGGTCCCACCACTTGCGGCAGCGGCAACCCATGCATGCTGATGCCTTCCGCCGCCAGGCTTTGGCTCTGGATCGTCGCCGGGATTGCGATCCGCAGCCGCGGCAGCAGCAGCGACTGGCTCCGCTCGGCTGTCCCCTCCGCTTCCTGCGTGCGCGTCTCCGCCACCAGCACTCCCAGATTGGCCTGCAATCCGCGATGAATCGCATCCTCCAGCGTCAGCCGGTAGGGCGTCGCCGGCCCGCTCTGCGCGCCCCCCAAAGCCGCCGTGAGCATCACCAGCAGAGTTACGGCAATGCTTACGGGAATTCTCGCGCCTCGCCTCATCTCGCCTTCCTTTCGGCCTTCGACTCGCGCTTCACCGCGCCCTTCACCCTTGCAGGCGACACTTTGCGGCGCCCTCCCGGCGCTGGTTTCAAGGGCGCGCCGAGCCCGGCAAAGAAGATCCGCATCGTGTTGCCAAACTGTTTTTCCAGCGACGACGCCGGGTCGAGCGCCCACATCAGCACGGTTCCAAACAGCGCATGTTGAAAGACGCGCGCCAACTCCATCGGGGGAATCTCGTCGCGCAACTCACCGCGCTCCTGTCCCGCCGAATGATCTCGGCAATCGCCTTTCTCCCCAGCGACGATCTTCCCCCCGATATATTCCCGCACCTCGATATTTCCGAGGATTGCCAGGATGATGCTGCGTGCCATCTGCGGGCTTTTGCCGGGAAACGCCACCAGGCTGCGGCCGAGCGAAGTGAGAACCTCCTCGCTCGGCGTCGAAGCTTCGCGCGCCAGCACCAGATGACGCTCCACCGTGCCTTGCTGCTTGCTCACCAGGTAGCCGAGTACGTGTTCCTTACTGGGGAAGTAGTTGAAGAACGTTCCCTTGCCGACGTCCGCCGCCTCGGTAATGTCCTCCACCTTGGTCTGGGCGAATCCCTTGCGGGAGAACAGCTCCATGGCTGCCATGAAGAGTTTCTCGCTCGTCTCCTGCCGCCGCCGCTCCCTCCGTCCGCCGGCTGGCGGCAACGGCTTATCGGCGGAATACGGTTTTGCTGCGCATGACCATCGGCCATATATGACCACCGGTCATATATGGTTGTCAATAGAATTCCGCCTTTCTCGGCATAGGGAATTCCGGTCCTTTTTTGGCACAGAGAAGTTCGGTTCCGGCGGAAGAGCACTGCCATTGACTAAACCGAAGTGATAGTGTAGGGGCCGAGGTAGCGAAATGAAGAGAGTTCCCTTCGATTCGTCCTGGCCGGACTCAATCAAAATGAGCCACTTTTACGACGAGCTGGAGTTTTGGGAAGCCGGTCGGATCTGGGCTATACCTACAGCTACGAGAATCGCTTTAACCTTACGATTGATCTTGTCAAGAAAGCCGCCGCGCCGCCTGCGAGGGTCTTGGATCTGGCCGCCGCGCAGGGAAACTTCTCCCTCGCCCTGGCGGAATTGGGCTATCACGTCGTATGGAATGATTTGCGCGCGGAGTTAGCCGACTATGTTCGCCAGAAATATGAGTTCGGCTCGCTCCAATATCTTCCAGGCAATATATTTGAGCTCCCCGCCGAGGATATAGGAACTTTTGACGTCGTACTCGCCGCCGAAGTTATTGAACACGTCGCTCATCCCGATGAATTTGTCCGGAAGCTGAAGTCTCTGCTCAGCGAGAGGGGCACGATTGCTCCTGACCGCGCCGAATGGGGCCTATTTTCGGAATTTTCTGCCGCGCTTTTCCGATTGTCCCGATCCCTCAAAATACGAATCGGTACAGTTCAAGCCGGATGGGGACGGACATCTATTCCTGCCTTATGCCGACGAACTGGAACATTGGGCACAACAGGCTTGCCTGGAAATAGAACAGCTAATTATCTTCAATAACTTTCTCACCAAGGGCCACATCAAGACTGGCTTGTTGCTGCCCATGCTTCCAAAGTGGTTCGTACGCCTCAACGAGCAGCTAACGAGAGCTCTGCCAAGAGTGATTCACTCTCGGCTCAATTCGGCGCTTGCTGCATCGTTGAGGCAGTCGCTTCCTCGCTGAAGTCACGGGTCCTGAAACTGGCGCACTGCGCCCTCCCATTCCCCTATCCCTCTCAGGAACGTTATAATCAATATATTGTCCGTCGCTTCGGAAGGGGCTCGGCATCTACTGCGATCTGGTAGCGCGCCGGCTCATCCCTTCGAATCCACGCAGCACAAATTCAGTTGGAGGATGTTTCCTTGGGATCTCAGCTCACGCCAGTATTGACCGATTTTAAAGTTGCCGACCTAGCACTCGCCGAGTGGGGCCGCAAGGAAATATCCGTTGCCGAGTTCGAAATGCCCGGACTCATGGCCATCCGCCAGAAGTATTCCGCGGAAAAACCGCTCCAGGGCGTGCGCATCACCGGCTCTCTGCACATGACCATTCAGACCGCGGTGTTGATCGAAACTCTGGTCGAACTCGGTGCCAGCGTCCGCTGGGCAAGTTGCAACATCTTCTCCACGCAGGACCACGCCGCCGCCGCCATTGCCGTCACCGGAGTTCCGGTCTTTGCCTGGAAAGGCGAGTCGCTCGAAGAGTATTGGGAGTGCACCAACCGCGCCCTCAGCCATCCGGACGAGAAAGGTCCCGAACTGGTCGTCGATGACGGCGGCGACGTAACCCTGCTCATCCATAAGGGCTACGAGCTGGAGAACGGATCGGACTGGGTCAACACCCCCTCCGAGTCGCACGAAGAAAAGGTCATCAAGGATCTGCTCAAGAAGATTCACGCCGAGACCCCGCAGCGCTGGCACCAGGTTGTTGCCGCCTGGCGCGGCGTCTCTGAGGAGACCACCACCGGCGTCCATCGCCTCTACCGCATGAAGGAAGAGGGAACCCTGCTGATTCCCGCCATCAACGTCAACGATTCGGTCACCAAATCGAAGTTCGACAATCTCTACGGCTGCCGCGAATCGCTCGCCGATGGCATCAAGCGCGCCACCGACGTCATGGTGGCCGGCAAGGTTGCCGTTATCTGCGGCCACGGAGACGTGGGCAAGGGCTCGGCGCAATCCCTGCGCGGCCTCGGAGCCCGGGTCGTCGTCACTGAGATTGATCCCATCAACGCCCTGCAGGCGGCCATGGCCGGCTACCAGGTCACCACATTGGAAGAGACCCTCGGCACCGGCGACATCTACGTCACCTGCACCGGCAACGTGGACATCATCCGCTTCGAGCACATGGCGCGCATGAAGGATCAGGCCATCGTCTGCAACATCGGACACTTCGACAACGAGATCGAGGTCGATCGCCTGAACAATGCTCCCGGCGTGGTCCGCACCACCATCAAGCCGCAGGTGGATATGTACACCTTCCCCGATGGTCACTCGATCTTTCTGCTCGCCGAAGGCCGCCTGGTCAATCTGGGCTGCGCCACCGGACATCCCAGCTTCGTCATGTCCAACAGCTTCGCCAATCAAACCCTGGCGCAGATCGATCTCTGGAAGAACCGCGACAGCTACGCCAAGGACGTGTACACGCTTCCCAAACTGCTCGATGAGGAGGTTGCGCGTCTGCACCTGGAAAAGATCGGCGTCAAACTCACCACCCTCACCCAGCGGCAGGCCGACTACATCGGAGTCCCTGTCTCCGGTCCGTACAAGCCCGACACCTATCGCTACTAGGCGGGTGCAGGTGGCCCACATCCGCCAGCTTTTGGCGAATGTGGGACGTAGCGAATGTGAGATCAGGTGCCCCATTCAAGCCTCTTTTGCTTGAGTGGGGATTTTGACTATCTATTGCACTCTTTCCTCACGGACGAGGACGAGAGTACGATAAAGAGATCGGCGATGAACCCAAGTTTCTGGAAATCCCGCAAGGTTTTCCTCACCGGACACACCGGCTTCAAGGGTAGTTGGATGGCTCTCTGGCTGCTGTCCATGGGCGCCGATCTCTGTGGCTACGCGCTCGATCCGCCAACCGATCCCAGTCTCTATCGCCTGCTTGATCTGGACCGCCAACTGAAATCCATTCGCGCCGACGTTCGCGACCTGGCCGCGCTCCAATCCGCTCTGGGCGATTTTCAGCCCGAGATTGTCCTCCACATGGCCGCGCAGCCGCTCGTCCGCCTCTCCTATCAGAGCCCGGTGGAGACTTACGCGGTCAACGTCCTGGGCACCGTTCACCTTCTGGAAGCCGTCCGCAACACTCCCAGCGTGCGCTCCGTCGTCGTCGTCACCAGCGACAAGTGCTACGAAAATCAGGAGTGGCACTGGCCCTATCGTGAGCACGAGCCGATGGGCGGCCACGATCCTTATAGCAGCAGCAAAGGTTGCGCCGAGCTGGTAACCGCCGCCTATCGCCGTTCTTTCTTCCACTCCAACGGACGCGCCGGGCACCCGGTTGCGGTGGCCTCGGCGCGTGCCGGAAACGTCATCGGCGGCGGCGATTGGGCGCTCGACCGTCTGCTGCCGGACATCATGCGCGCCTGGGCGGCCCGCGAGCCCGTAACCATCCGCAATCCCGAGGCGGTGCGTCCGTGGCAGCACGTGCTCGAGCCGCTCTCCGGATATCTCGCGCTCGCCGAACGCCTCTTCGCCGACGGCGCCAGCTTCGCCGAGGCGTGGAACTTCGGACCGTCGGACTCCGATGCCCGTCCTGTCCGTGATCTTGTCGCCGAACTATCCAAGCTCTGGGGCGAAGGCGCTTCCTGGCAATCCGTCGCGCCGGAGCAGATCCACGAGGCGCACCTGTTGCGGCTAGACTCCTCCAAGGCCCGCGCCCAGCTCCGCTGGACTCCGCGCTGGAGTCTCGATCGCACGCTCGCCGAAACCGTCGCATGGTACAAAGCTTTTTACCGTGGTGAGGATGTCCGCGCCCTCACCCTCAGCCAGATTCAATCTTTTATGCAGCAAGCAAATATGCAGCAAGCAAAATCTAAAACCGCCCCGGATGTGAGTGCATGACAACCGAACAGCTACGCGAGCAAATCCTTCAACTGGTCACCGAGTACGCCAAACAGCGCCACGCGCCCCGCCCCTTCGTCCCGGGCGAAACCGTGATCCCGCCCGCCGGAAAGGTCTTCGGCCCGGAGGAGCTCTGCAGCGCGGTCGATGCCTCGCTCGATTTCTGGCTCACCACCGGGCGCTTCAATGCCGATTTCGAGCGCAAGCTCGCCGAATTCCTGGACATCCGCTGGGCTGTGACCACCAACTCCGGCTCCTCGGCCAACCTGCTGGCAGTTGCCGCGCTCACCTCGCCCAAGCTGGGCGAGCGGGCGCTGCGCCCCGGCGACGAGGTCATCACGGTGGCCGCAGGATTCCCCACCACGGTCAATCCCTCGGTGCAGTACGGCCTCATCCCCGTCTTCGTCGATGTGGACATTCCCACCTACAACATTCAGGCCGAAAAGATCGAGGCTGCCATCAGCCCGAAAACCCGCGCCATCATGCTGGCCCACACGCTCGGCAACCCCTTCAATCTCGCCGAAGTCCTGCGCCTCGCCAAAAAATACAATCTCTGGGTGATCGAAGATTGCTGCGACGCCCTCGGAGCCCGTTACGACGGCCAGATCGTCGGCACCTTCGGCGACATCGGAACCCTCAGCTTTTATCCTGCCCATCACATCACCATGGGCGAGGGGGGCGCCGTCTTTGCCAAAGACAATCAGCTCAAGGTTCTGGTCGAGTCCTTCCGCGACTGGGGACGCGATTGCTGGTGCGATCCCGGCAATGACAACACCTGCGGCAAACGCTTCAAATGGCAGCACGGCGATCTTCCCTTCGGCTACGACCACAAGTACGTCTATTCGCACATCGGCTACAACCTCAAGATCACCGATTTCCAGGCCGCCGTCGGCTTGGTGCAGCTGGATCGCGCCAACGCTTTCATCGCCCAGCGCCGCGCCAACTTCGCCTATCTCCACAACCTGCTCAAGCCCTTCGAGGAGTTCCTGATCCTCCCCGAGGCGACCCCGAACTCCGAGCCCTCCTGGTTCGGATTCCTCGTCACCGTGCGTCCCGAGGCTCCGTTCTCCCGCCTCGAACTGCTGACCTATTACGACGCCAGCAAGATCGGCAGCCGTCTGCTGTTCTCCGGAAACCTCACCCGCCAGCCTGCCTATAAAGATGTCCCATACCGCATCTCAGGCACCCTGGAAGAACACGGACATCATCATGAACCAAACCTTCTGGCTCGGCATCTACCCCGGCATCACCACTGAGATGATGGACTTCGTGGCGGAACGAACCGGGGCCCTGATCAAGAGCGCCCTCGCCAATCCGGTGAAGTTGTAGAGGAAGAACGCACTGGGCCTCATGTTTGCCGTAGTTGGCAAATGTGGGATGACTGCACTGGTGGCCCGCATCCGCCTTCCATTGGCAAATGTGGGAAACGTGCAACCCTCGACTTCCGCGCTCGTATCCTGCTGCGCGCATTTACCTCGTCGTGCCTGTGCTGCTGCTCCAAGCTGGTAGCATAGGAGACGAAGCTATTTACAGGGAAATGTGACTTGGACGTCGAAACCAGCACTGCATCGCGCAGGCTTCGCCTGGGCTGCGGTTATTGCTCTTATTTTTAGCCGTCTATCTTGGCTCTGCCTTCTCGCCTGCGCTGCAGGATGACGTCGATACCTCTCACGCCGAAGCGGCCCGCGAGATGCTCACCCGCGGCGACTTCGTCACCCTGCACATCAACGGTGTGCGCTACCTGGAAAAAGCGCCCCTGATGTACTGGCTGGTCGCTGGATCGTTCCGCGTCTTCGGCATCAATGACTTTGCCGCCCGCCTGCCCACCGTCGCCGCCATGTTGCTTCTGGTCCTGCTCGGCATGGTCTGGGGCAGCCGCGCCTTCGGCCCGCGAGCCGGACTCTACACCGGACTCTTCACCGCCACCAGCGTCGGATATTTCCTCTTCACCCGCGTGCTCATCCCGGAGGCCATTCTCAGCCTCCTCATCGCTGCGTCCTTCTATTGCCTGGTCTGCGCCCTGTCACCGTCCCGAGCGCGCGCTGGAACTGGTACGCCAGCATACGCCCTGCTGGCGCTCGCCGTGCTCACCAAGGGACTGCTCGCGCTGGTCGTCTTCGGTCTCACCCTCCCCGCCTATCTCGCCATTACTGGCGAGTGGCGGCGCTGGCGCGAGTTCCATCTCTTCTGCGGACTGCTTCTGTTCTTCGTCATCGCCGCGCCGTGGCACATCCTGGCCGGCCTGCGCAATCCTGGCATTCGGGATCATCACGGCTTCTTCTGGTTCTACTTCGTCAACGAGCACTTTCTGCGCTTCCTCGGCAAGCGCATCCCAAAGGACTACAACAAGCTTCCCGGCTATCTCTACTGGACCCTGCACCTGGTCTGGCTCTTTCCCTGGAGCCTCTACCTGCCGCTGGCTCTCCGCCGCCTCATCGCCGAGCGCACTCGGTGGCGCACCGGGAAGCACCCGGCGCGCACCCCTCGATTTCCGCGCCCGCACCCGCTGGATCTGTATCCTCTGGGCCTCGGTCACCCTGCTGTTCTTCGCCTTCTCCACCAATCAGGAGTACTACACCTTCCCCGCCTATCTCGCGATTTCCTGATGCTGCTGGCCTCCGCCCTCGCCGGAGAGGAACTGGATAGCGGTGCCAAGCCGAGCCGTTGGCTGCTGGCCACCTCGGCGGTCAGCGTCACCGTGCGCCTGATCTTTGCCGCCGTCCTCATCGCCGGCCTCTGGTCCTCGCGCCACCTGCCCTTTGTGCCGGATATCGGCGAAGTGCTCGCCCAGACCAACATGGACACCGACACGCTTTCCATGGGCCACATCCTGAATCTCACCGGCCAATCCTTTGCCGCCCTGCGCCTTCCGGCCATCCTCGCAGTCGTCGCCCTCGTCTTCGGTTCGCTGGCTGAGCTGCTTCTGCGCCTGAAGCGCAAGAACTCGCCGCCACCTGGGCGCTGGCCGTCACCATGATGGTCTTCTTCATCGCCGCCCACATCGCCCTTATCCGCTTCGATCCCTTTCTCAGCTCGCATCTGCTGGCCACCCGCATCCAGCAGCAGCTCCAGCCGCAGGATCGCGTTCTCATCTACGGCGACCAGTCGTTCGGTTCGTCTCTAGTGTTTTACTTGCATCATCCTGTCAACTGGTCAATGGCCGCAGCAGTTCGATGTGGTTTGGCTCCACGTTTCCGGACGCGCCCCATATCTTTCTCGAGGATGCCGATCTCCTCAGCCTCTGGAACTCGAGCACCCGCGTCTTTCTCTTCGTGCCCCAGCAGGAACAGGACAAGGTGAAGACCCTGCTGCCGAATCCGCAGATATTCACCGAAAGCTCTGACAAGGTGATTTATCTCAATCACTGAGCGTGCGCCGCGTGTGCGCAAAACAATGGCCGCGGGCGGTAAGCCTTCGGCCATTGTTTCGTTGTGATCTGCCGCAGCAGGGAAGCAGCTCAGACGAAGCTTCCGGGGTTCCAGCGTCCTTACGTATTCTGAATCGTCACGATGTTGCCGTCGCGGTCCCGCATTCGTACTCGTCCATCTGCGATCAACTCGAAGCGTCCATCGCGCCACGTAATTTTGCGGATGACGTAGCTGGCCGCCCACACCGTAAAGCCCAGCAGGTCACGTACCGCATAAATCCATGGCCGCCGCAGGCACTCCCGGTCTCTGGTAATGCCCCATCCGATCAGCAGCGCCTCGATCATACGATTCAGCACCGCCCAGACCAGAACTGCTGCGCCCCATGCCGGATATCCCAGCATCGTGCCCGCCAGCAGGGCAAGCAATCCATAGGGAACCGCGTACACCAGTCCCGATCCCAGGTGTCCCAGTGGTCGCGACCTTCGTGTGCCCGCCGCCCAGCGCACTTGTCGCTGCCACATTCGCTCGAATGTCATTGGCGGTACAACATGCGAAATAATGTGCCGTGAGATGGCGATATCGAAGCCCTGGTCGGCGACCAAGCTTCCGATCACAAAGTCGTTGGAGAAATATTCGCCAATCGCCTTGTATCCTCCGATTGCGGCGAGCGCGTCCCTTCGAACCACGATGGTAGGCCCCAGGCCAAACTTCATACCCTCCATCCAGTTCGCGATTACAACTCCGGCCGTCATCTCGACGCTCATGCCGATGGCGTCCAGCAGCGACCAGAAGCCGCCCGTGTTCAGCCCGCGATAGACGCAGGTCAGCATTCCGGTTTTTGCGTGAAGAAGCGGAGGAACCACTTGTCGCAGGTAGTTGTTGGTAACGGTTACATCGCTGTCGCTGGTGACCAGGATCTCCCCGCGAGCCACCTGCGCCATGCGGAAAAACGAGTAGGCCGGCGGGTTCGGCCACGGCGGTTCGCCGTTCACCACAATCTGTGAGGCACGCTCCGGATGCCGGTCCATCACGCGCTGCGCTATTGCGATAGCCGCATCCTCGGCCGTATCCACTGCAAACAGCACTTCGAATTCCGGATAGTTCCTGCGTGAAGAAACTTTCCAGGTTCTCTTCCAGTTGAGGCTCCAGCCCATGCAGCGGCTTCAGCAATGAAACAAAGGGAAGTTGCGCATCGCTCAGAGTGGCCTCAAACGTCTGCTGATCTCGTGCAATCGAGTGAAAGCGCCGAGTGCCAATCAGCGCCAGTGCCAGAAACACCGTGGATGATACGCGTGCCAACGGCCGCAACCGCGGCCAGTAAAAGTGCGAACCCATGCATGGTTCTATCTTTCGGTTGCGGCGGCTTTCAGTTGCACAATGAAGCGTGCCGCCGCCAGTAAGTCGTCAAATGTATAGTCGGGAGCGGCCGCATGCCGCCGGTCGCGTCCGCCAATGCCAGTGCGCAGCAGTACCGAGCGTACGCCGCAATTGTGTGCCGTCTGCATGTCTCCCGTGCGGTCGCCAATCAACCAGCTTGTGCTCAAATCGATGTTCAACTCGCGTTCTGCTTGCCGCACCATGCCGTCGCCCGGCTTGCGGCAGTCGCAGTCGAATTTCAACTCTGTGCGCTCCCCGGCAAATCCCTTGTCCGGATGATGCGGGCAATAATAGATGCCATCGAGGAAAGCGCCCTCGCGGCTTAGTTCCATCTCCATATGGTCGTGAATGCGAAGCAGATCGCCGGTCGAGCAATCGCCGCGTGCAATCACCGGCTGATTTGTAATTACCGCAATGCGGTAGCCGGCGGCGCGCAACATCCTGATTGCTTCCGCGGCCCCGGGAATCAGCTTTAACTGTTCGGGCTGCGAGATGTAGGAAACTTCTTCATTGATCGTTCCGTCGCGATCCAGAAAGATTGCCGGACGCCGCACGTCAAGGCTTCCTCTTGCCACTGCTCCGGAACGCAGATCCGCTTCCACCTGGTCCAGGCGCTCCGGCGTGCCTGCGTCCTTGATGTACTCTCCACTCCGGTAGCCGTGCAGAGGAACATTCTTCCGGAGCAGTTCAGGAAACACATGCTTGGCAAAATCCAGCGGCGTCTCCGGAATCGCGAAGTTCCGCAGCGCCGAGGCATGCAAGACATACAGAGCCGCATTCACCTGGTTGGGCAGCAGCGCGCCCAACGGGTGCGGATAGCCATGAATCGCAATCACCCGTCCAGACTCATCGCTCTCCACGAGATCGGAATCCTGTGGATGGCTGTTGGGGTGCAGGAACAGTGTTGCCGCGGCTTGGCTTGCCGTGTGCGCCGCGTAAAAGCGCCGCAAGTCAACGTTGAGCATCGTGTCGCCGTAGAGCACCAGGAACTCGTCCGGCAACTGGTCAAGCGCCGCGATCACCGCACCTGCCGTGCCCCTCGGGACCGGTTCGTCGATGCACTTTAGCGATAGCCCCCAGCGCGCTCCGTCACCGCAAAACTCGCGTATCGAGACCGCTCCATAGCCGCAGAGAACGGTGACCTGCTCCACTCCGTTTCGCGCCAGCAGTTCAAGCTGATGCTCAAGCAGTGTTTTTCCGTTTACTTGCACCAGCGGCTTCGGCAAACCATGGCTGCGCGTGGCCAACCGCGAACCTTTGCCCCCAGCCAGAATGACTGCTCTCACGTCCGTTGCCTTTCTGCGTCCGATTCTCTTCTACAGCCCGGAGTTGGCCGTGTACTCTGCGTCGCGCTCGGGATCCAGCGTCGTCGGATTGTAGAAAATGATCTTGCTTCCTTCGCGCTCGAAATGAAAGGGGATTTGCCGCAACTGGCTGAGCGCTTGTTTCAGCGCACTCTGTCTCTCGCACGGCACATACAGCAGCAAAAACCCGCCGCCCCCTGCTCCCAGAATCTTTCCGCCCACTGCGCCTGCCTTGCGTGCCGTCTCGTACCAACCGTCGATAGCCGAGTTCGAGATGCCGTTCGTCAGGCTGCGCTTCAGCATCCAGCTTTCATGCATTATCTCGCCAACCCCGTCGGGGTTGCCGTTCTCGAGTTCGCGACGTACATCATGCGCGTGCGCCACCATGCGGTGCATCTTCTCGATTGCCGAGCGCTGCTCCCCCAATACCTGGGTCTGTTCCTTCAGGATGTCTGCTGCGCTACGCGTGATTCCCGTGTAGAACATCAGCAGATTACGCTGGAGTTTCTCCAAAGTCTGCACGCGGCAGATCAGCGGTTCCACTTTCACCGAGCCGTCCTGGCAAAAGTGGTACATGCGCAAATCGCCGAATGCTGCCGCAAACTGGTCCTGCTTGCCAATCGGGTCACCGCACAGGTCGATCTCCACATGGCTCGCCTGCTCGGCCAATTGCTGTGGCGAGGCGTGCCGCCCCTGGAAGGCATAAAGCCCGTTGAGCAGCCCCACCGTAAATGAACTGGAAGATCCAAGCCCGCTGCCGCGCGACGGAATGTCCGCGTGCGAGGTAATTTCGATGCTCTTTTGCGGGCCCAGCAGCTTCAGGCAGTGACGCACGATTGGGTGTTGAATCTCATCGACACATTCCACTTCTTCCGTGCGTGAGTATCCTATGCGGATGTGCTGGTCGAATTTCTGCTGCAAGGTCAGGTAAACGTACTTGTCGATGGTGACACTCACCACCGCCCCGCCGTATTCCCGGTAGTAGCTCTCGATGTCGCTGCCACCACCGGCAAAGCTCAGGCGGCATGGCGTTTTGCTGATGATCATGAGGGTTTAGTCCGCTACCTCTACCCGCGCACGCAGCGCGCAGGCAAGTTTCAGATCCACCACGGCGTGGATTAACGCCGTGTGCGCCACTTCCACAATCCCATATTCGCTAAGCCCTACGTGGAAGTTCACCTCGCCCAGCTTGCGTAGCGGATTGTCACTGCGGAACCCGCTCATGGTGATCACCCGGCAGCCAGTCTGCAGCGCAACATCCACCGCGCGCAAAATGTTGCGGGAGGAACCGGAGCTGGAAATTCCGAACAACACGTCGCCCTGGCGAGCATGGAACTGTAGCTGTTTCGCAAAAACTTCCTCATACCCAAAGTCATTGCCGATACAGGTTAATGCCGCTCCATCGTTGAAGCACATGGCGGGCATTGCCCCGTTCTTGCTGAAGTCGACAGCCATGTGGCTGGCAATGGCCGCCGACCCGCCGTTGCCGATAAACATCAACTTGTTGCCGCGCTCCTTTGCTTCCAGCGCCAATCGAAGCGTGTGCTCGTAGGCTTCGGCGCGGCTGAGCAAAACCCCATGCAATCCGGTGCACTGGACATTCTCCAGCGCATCGGAAAGTTCCCGAAAGTATGAGTCGATAATTTTCTTCAAACTAAGCCCTCCACTGGGCTATAAGGCTCAAGTTGCCGGCCGTCCTTTGTACATATTGTACCGTATAGCCTGGCTTTCTTATCCCCTGCCGTTGCGGGGACGCCAAAGCAAAACGCCAGAGATCTGATCTCTGGCGTTTCGCTTTCAGAACTCGAAGCGCTAGGCGAAAATCTCGCCCGGCAAACTGTTCAGCGTGCGCGATTTCAACGTGTTGGTATCCTTGCGCGAACGCAGGGAGATTGGAATCGGCATATTCTGCGGGGTGGTTGACCGCATCTTGCCCAGTTCGAGACGCTCGATCCGCAGCTTGAGCGTGCGCTCAAAGCGACGTAATTCGATCATCTCGGCGCCGCTCACAATGGTCGTCGCACGGCCGGAAAGTCCGGCGCGTCCGGTGCGGCCCACGCGATGGATGAAGTCTTCGGCAATCGCCGGCAGATCGTAGTTCACCACGTGCGCCACATCGCCCACGTGAATGCCGCGTGCTGCCACATCGGTTGCCACCAGTACCTGGTACCGGCCGGCTTCAAAGCCCGCCAGTGCTGCCGAGCGCTGGCTCTGGCTGCGGTCGCCGTGAATCATCGACGCGGCGAAACCGTCGCGCATCAGATCCTTGGCCAACCGCTCGGTGCCGCGCTTGGTGCGGGCAAAAATCAAGGTCTTGCCGCTCTCTGCATACAGCAGCTCGCGCAAAACGTTGCCCTTCTGCATCGCCGGAACTTCATAGGCCTGCAGTTGAACGGATTCCGCCGGCTTCAATACATTGCCCAGCGAGATGCGAACCGCCATGCGAGTGCACTTCTGGAGCAGTCCGTGAACCGACTTTTCCAGCGTTGCCGAGAAGCACAAGGTCTGCCGTTCTACCGGCAGGGCGGCCAGGATGCGGGTGATCGCGGGCAGAAAGCCCATGTCCAGCATCCGGTCCACTTCGTCCAGCGCCAGCACGCGTACGCTGCGCAGATCGACGATCTTGCGCCGCATGTAATCTTCCAGCCGTCCTGGGGTTGCCACTACCATCCGTGCTCCCGCGCGCAGGGCGCGGATCTGAACCTTCTCGCTCAGTCCGCCGATGACCAACGCGGCCGGCGGTGCTTTCTTCGAACGTAGTGCTTCATACTGCTCATGTACCTGGATGGCGAGTTCGCGCGTGGGTACTAGCACCAGCGCGTTGATCTTTCCCGCTGGCGTTGCCGCCAGCATTTCCATCACGGGGATCAAGAAGGCCAGCGTTTTACCGGTACCGGTCTGCGCTGTCGCAATCACGTCTTTGCCTTCAAGGGCCGGCGGAATCGCCTGAATCTGAACTGGGGTGGGGTTTACAAAGTTCTTTGCCGCAAGCGCCTGTTGTAGTTGCGCCTGGAGCGGCATTTCTTGAAATGTACTCATTCTATGGTTTTCTTCTTCTCTCTGTACTTACTTGAGCGCGCGAGTTGGATGTGTGCGCGCGGAAACACATATCCTGCAATTTCTGTCGGGAGGAGATTTTGAGATCGAATCGCAGTACTGCTCGGCGGGGTCAACTCAGAATCGCGCATCCAACTTTCGCGAGATACTGGATACATAGTATCACAAAGCCCTGTGATGTCATCCGGTATTCTGCTTTGTCCCTGTAATTACAACGAACTAGCTCGCGATCTGCCTTCCACTTCCGGCTCATTCGGCCCGGTTCGCAACTCTGAGTGCCTCTCTGCTTTCAATGGTGGACGAACCAAAAACGCTGGTGCCCCACCTTCGCCGCGCTGTCTTTGCGCGGATAAGGTGGGAAGCAATCCTCCACCTCTGCAAAGGTGTTGCTCTTGCCGTTGGAGTTGCTCTTGCCGTTGGAGTTGCTCTTGCCGTTGGAGTTGCTCTTGCCGTTGGAGTTGCTCTCGCCGTTGAGTTGCTCTCGCCTCACCCATCGCCGATGATGCTTTCTTCATCGTGGCATTAAAAATTCTTATCCGCAATGTTGACTCGAAGCTAAATATTGGGTTAGTCTATGCTCACCGAAAATGACTTCGATCGCTACATCCCCGCTTACAACAACGCTGGCGCTTGACGTGCGCACAACATGCGTACCCAAGCGAATTACCACCGGCCGCGGGGAATAGAAAATCAGGCAATCGTAATCAGCCCGAAGACTACTCACCCGCCAACTACAAATTGGGCGGGTTTTGTGTTCTAGACTCATTGTTTCAGCGGAAGACGCGCACACGGGAGACCAATGCCAGACAACAGAGAATTGCACGACGAGGATCACCAGCAACAGCCTGCCAGCGGATTGCCGCCAGCCCAGGGTCTCTACGATCCGGCCAACGAGCATGACGCATGCGGCCTCGGTTTCGTCGCCAGTATTCGCGGCGAGAAGAGCCACTCCATCGTGGAAAAGGGAATCGAGGTGCTCACGCATCTGGAGCATCGCGGAGCTTGCGGTTGCGATCCCGAAACAGGCGATGGCGCGGGCGTGCTGATTCAGATTCCGCATGAGTTCTTTGTGCGCGAGTGCGCCGCCATTGGCATGGCCTTGCCTGAGCCCGGCGCCTACGCCGTCGGCATGGTCTTCCTGCCCGTCGGCAAGTTGGAGCGCCTGCAGTGTGAAGGCGTGGTCGAAAAGATCATCGGCGAAGAGGGATTCGAGGTCCTGGGCTGGCGTGACACGCCGGTCGACGGCACCGCCATCGGCCGCGTCGCCCGCGGCTCCCAACCCTACATCGAGCAGATCTTCCTCAAGACCCTCGAGCCCCTGGCCGAGGCCGACTTCGAACGCAAGCTCTATGTCGTCCGCCGGCGCATTGAAAACGAGATCGCGCACGCCGAAATCGAAGGCCGCGGCCACTTCTACATCCCTTCGCTCTCCTGCCGCACTATAGTTTACAAGGGCCTGCTGCTGGCTCCGCAGATCACCAAGTTCTATCCCGAGCTGAGCGACCCGCTGGTAAAAAGCGCGCTCTGCCTGGTGCATCAGCGCTTCTCCACCAACACCTTCCCGAGCTGGCCGCTCTCCCATCCCTATCGCCACATCGCCCACAACGGTGAGATCAACACCGTCAAGGGCAACGTCATCTGGATGAACGCCCGCCAGAGCCTGCTTGAGTCTTCGCTCTTCGGCGACGATCTGAAGAAGGTGTTTCCGGTCATTGTTCCCGGTGGCAGCGACTCTGCCTCGCTGGACAATGCCGTGGAGTTGCTGCTGCACTCAGGACGCGAATTGCCTCACGTCATGGCCATGCTGATTCCCGAAGCCTGGTCGCGCAATCCGCACATGGACCCAGCCAAGCGCGCCTTCTACGAGTACCACGCCTCGCTGATGGAGCCGTGGGATGGTCCCGCGTCGATCTCCTTTACCGATGGCCGCCTGATCGGCGCCACGCTCGATCGCAACGGCCTGCGTCCCGGCCGTTACATCGTCACCAACGACGATCTCGTCGTGCTTTCCTCCGAGGTCGGAGTGCTGGAGTTTCCCCCCGAGCAGGTGAAGTACAAAGGCCGTCTCCAACCCGGCCGCATGTTCCTGGTCGATACCGTTGCCGGGCGCATCATCAGCGACGATGAGATCAAGACGATGCTTGCCTCGCGCCAGCCCTACGCCGAGTGGATCAAGCAAAATCAGATCACCATGGAGCAGTTGCCCGAGCCCACCCGGGTCCACAACCCCAGCCATGAAACCATCATCGCCCGGCAGCGCGTCTTCGGATACACGGAAGAGGACATCAAGTTCATCCTTGAGCCCATGGCCCGCCAAGGTGAAGAACCCACCGGTTCGATGGGCAGTGACACGCCGCTGGCCTGTCTCTCCGATCAGCCGCAGCTTCTGTTCAACTACTTCAAGCAGCTCTTCGCGCAGGTCACCAACCCGCCCATCGATCCCATTCGCGAAGACCTTCTGATGTCGCTCACCAGCTACATCGGAACCGAGCGCAACATTCTCAAGGAAACTCCGCTGAACTGTCACACGCTCAAGCTGCCGCAGCCGGTGCTGACCAATCGCGATCTGGAGAAACTGCGTCGCGTTTCGAGCGGCGACCTGCTGGCCACCACGCTCTCAGCCGCCTTCCGTGTCGATGAAGATGGCTCAGGCCTCAAGCGCGGCCTCGACGGTCTCTGCCGCCGCGCCTCGCTCGCCGTCGAGTCCGGCTACACCCTGCTGATTCTCTCCGACCGCGGCGTCGATAAGGAATACGCGCCAATCCCGTCGCTGCTCGCTCTGGCGGCGGTGCACAATCATCTGGTCAAGGAAGAATCGCGCACCAAGATCGCCTTGATCGTCGAGAGCGGCGAGCCTCGCGAGGTCATGCACTTTGCCCTGCTCATCGGCTACGGCGCCAGCGCCGTCAATCCTTATCTCGCCATTGAGACCTTGGAGGACATGGTGCAGCGCGGTCTGCTACCGCCGGAAATCACCGCGGAAAAGGCCGTCAAGAACTTCATGAAGTCCATCGACAAAGGATTGCTGAAGACCTTCTCGAAGATGGGCATCTCCACCCTGCAGAGCTATCGCGGCGCGCAGGTGTTTGAAGCCATCGGCCTCAGCCGCGAGCTGGTCAAGGAATACTTCTCCGGCACCGTTTCCCGCATCGAAGGCGTCGGCCTCGAGGTCATCGCCCGCGAGTCGGTGCTGCGTCACGAGTACGGATTCCGTCCCCGCACCGCCTCCGAACTGGAGTTGGAAGTCGGCGGAGCCTACCGCCATCGCGTTGACGGCGAATATCACCTGCTCAATCCGCAGACCATCAGCAAGCTGCAACATTCGGTGCGCTCGGGTAAGAAGGAAACCTTCAGGGAATACACCGATCTCATCGACCTGCAGAACAAGCAACTCTGCACCCTGCGCGGCTTGCTGCAATTGAAGGAACTCGACAAGCCGATTCCGCTTGAGGAAGTAGAGCCGGCCAAGGAGATCGTAAAGCGCTTTGCCACCGGCGCCATGTCCTACGGCTCCATCAGCAAAGAGGCGCACGAAACCCTTGCCATCGCCATGAACCGCATCGGAGGCCGCAGCAATACCGGCGAAGGCGGCGAAGATGCCTCGCGCTTCAAGCCGCGACGAATCCGGCGACCTGCGGCGCAGTTCGGTGAAACAGGTAGCCTCGGCGCGCTTCGGCGTCACCGCCCACTACCTGGTCAATGCCGACGAGTTGCAGATCAAAATGGCGCAAGGCGCAAAGCCCGGCGAGGGCGGACAATTGCCCGGCCACAAGGTCGATGAGATCATCGCCAAGCTGCGCCATTCCACCCCGGGCGTAACGCTGATTTCGCCGCCGCCGCATCACGACATCTACTCGATCGAAGATCTGGCGCAGTTGATCTACGATCTGAAGAACGCCAATCCGCAGGCCCGCATCAGCGTCAAGCTGGTCTCCGAGGTCGGTGTCGGTACGGTTGCCGCAGGCGTTGCCAAGGCCCACGCCGACGTCGTCCTGATCAGCGGCGACAGCGGAGGCACCGGCGCATCGCCGCTCAGCTCCATCAAGCACGCCGGCATTCCCTGGGAGCTTGGACTCGCCGAGACGCAGCAGGTGCTGCTGCTCAACGATCTGCGCAGCCGCATTCGCGTGCAGACCGACGGCAAGCTGCAAACCGGGCGCGACGTCGTCATCGCCGCTCTGCTCGGTGCCGAGGAGTTCGGCTTCGCCACCACGCCGCTGGTCGCCCTCGGCTGCATCATGATGCGCAAATGCCATCTCAACACCTGCCCTGTCGGCATTGCCACACAGGACCCGGTGTTGCGGGCGCGCTTTGCCGGACAGCCTGAGCACGTCGTCAACTTCTTCTTCTTCCTCGCCGATCAGGTCCGCGAATACATGGCGCGCCTCGGCTTCCGCACCTTCGATGAAATGGTGGGACGCGTCGACCGTCTGGAGCCGCGTGTCGCCAGCGATCACTGGAAGGCAAAGGGCATCGATCTTTCCACCATTCTCTACTCTCCCGCGCTACCCACTCGTGTCGCGCGGCACTGCATTCACAAGCAGGATCATGGACTCGATCAGGCGCTCGACCACGAATTGATGACCGCCGTAAAACCGGCGCTCGAGGAAGCCAAGCCGGTCGATGTGTCATTCAACATCAAGAACGTGCATCGCACCGTGGGAACCATGCTGAGCGGCGAAATCGCGCGCCGCTACGGTGCCGAGGGCCTGCCGGATGAAACCATCCGCCTGCGCTTCAACGGCTCGGCCGGGCAGAGCTTCGGTGCATTCCTCGCCAAGGGAATCACTATGACTCTCGAAGGCGACGCCAACGATTACGTCGGCAAGGGACTTTCCGGCGGAAAGATCGCCGTCTATCCGCCCCGCGAGTCGCGCTTCCGCCCTGAGGAGAACATCGTCGTCGGCAACGTCGTACTCTACGGCGCTACCAGTGGCGAAGCCTACTTCAGCGGCATCGCCGGTGAGCGTTTTGCCGTGCGTAACTCCGGTGCCACCGCCGTAGTCGAAGGCGTCGGCGATCATGGTTGCGAGTACATGACCGGTGGCGTGGTCGTGGTGCTGGGCCACTGCGGCAGAAACTTCGCCGCCGGCATGAGCGGCGGTATCGCCTACGTCATCGACGAGCAAGGTGATTTCTACGAGAAGTGCTGCAACCTCGCTTCGGTCGATCTGGAGCCGGTGATGGGTGCCGACGATGTGCGCCTGGTTAGCCAGCTAATAGAGGAGCACGCCCGGCGTACCGGCAGTCCGCAGGCCAAGCGTATTCTCGCCAACTGGACCGCGGTGCTGCCGCACTTTGTGAAGATTTATCCCCACGAATTAAAACGCGTGCGGGGTGTGGAACGCAGCGCAACGCAATATAGCGGAGCGCGCGAATTGGTGGCCGTAGCGGCCGCGGAGGTGCAGCGTGGGTAAGGTAACTGGATTCCTGGAGTTTGAAAGAACGCTGCCGGATCGGCGTCCCAAGGAAGAGCGCGTCAAGGACTGGTTTGAGATTTACCAGGATTTTCCCGCGCACCGCGCTGCAGCAGCAAGGCGCCCGCTGCATGGAGTGCGGCGTGCCCTTCTGCCATACCGGCTGCCCGGTCAATAACCATATTCCGGACTGGAATGACCTCGTCTATCACGGACGCTGGGAAGAGGCGGTACGTCGTCTGCATACCACCAACAACTTTCCGGAGTTCACCGGCCGCATCTGCCCTGCGCCCTGCGAAGCCGCCTGCGTTCTCGGCATCAACCAGCCTGCCGTAACCATCAAGCAGATTGAAAAAACTATCGTCGAGCGCGGCTGGGAAGAAGGCTGGATTCAGCCCGAGCCGCCTCATGAATTGAGCGGCAAAAAGGTTGCGGTCATCGGCTCCGGCCCCGCCGGCCTGGCCGCCGCCCAGCAGTTGTGCCGCGCCGGACACGCCGTGACCGTCTATGAAAAAGCCGACCGCGTCGGCGGCCTCATGCGCTACGGCATCCCCAACTTCAAAATGGAAAAGCATCTGATCGACCGCCGCCTGGCGCAGATGGAAGCCGAAGGCGTCAAGTTCGTCACCAACGCCCACGTCGGCGTCAATGTTGATGTGGCGCAGTTGCGCAAAGACTTCGATGCCCTCGTCCTGTCGGGCGGCTCGGAGGCTCCGCGCGATCTCAAAGTGCCGGGCCGCGAGTTGAAGGGCATCCACTTCGCCATGGAGTTCCTGCCCCAGCAGACCAAGCGGGTGCTGGGCGACACGGTGCCTGCCGAGCTTTCCATCCTGGCCACCGGCAAGAAAGTTGTCATCATCGGCGGCGGCGATACCGGAGCCGATTGTCTCGGCACCAGCTTGCGCCAGGGTGCGGCCAGTGTCCGTCAGTTTGAGATCATGCCCAAGCCCCCGGAGACGCGCTCCCCGCTGACCCCATGGCCCCTGTGGCCGCTGCAACTGCGTACCGAGAGTGCGCACGAAGAAGGTGGAACCCGCGAGTGGAGCCTGGGTACGGTCCGCTTCGAGGGCGATGCCGCGGGCAACGTAGTGCGTCTGCACGCCGTGCAGGTCGGCGCGCCGCCCAAGTTCGAGCCGATTCCGGGATCTGAAACCGTGATCGAAGCCGACCTCGTGCTGCTCGCCATGGGCTTCACCGGACCGGTGCGCGGCGGCATGATCGAGCAGTTGGGAGTCACTCTCGACGCACGCGGCAACGTCGCCACCAATGACAGCAACATGACTTCGGTGGAAGGCATCTTCGCCGCCGGAGATATGCGTCGCGGCCAGTCGCTGGTAGTCTGGGCGATTGCCGAAGGCCGCAAAACCGCTGCCGCCGTGGATGCCTACCTGAGTGCCTCCAAAGCCGCCGGAGCATAGATCCGGAAGCTTTCCGCGCAACAAAAGACGGCCGCGAGGCCGTCTTTCTTATGCGTAATTTTTATTGCCCGGATCTTTCTGCGTGAGCTTTTTTTCTGCTTTTCTGCGTAGTAAGAGAACCGTCGGGTGGCCCACATCCGGCCTCCTTTGGCGATTGTGGGAAGGAGCAATCGATTCTCGCCTTCGAGAAAACTGCTGGGTGCCCCAGGTTCGCGCCGATGCTGTTCGGCGATAACCTGGGAAACAATGACTTCCGGCTATTCTTTTTTCCGCGCTCTCACCAACGCGTGAGCCCTACGCCTTCCATCCCCCCGAGGCTTCCGCGCAGCAACTCCGCGCGTGCAGAATTGCCTGCGATTGTGCCGAATTGTGCGTGGTATGAACCCGCAAGGTCTGGATGCGGTACGGAATAGATTTACGAATGTAAATCCCCGCCAGCAGGTCGCTGATCTCATCCAGATTCCGTTCCGCCAGCGCGATCACGGATGGTCCCGCCCCGCTCAGGCAAACCCCGAGCAGGCCAGGATGCCGCAACTCCAGAGCTTCCTTGAGTCCGGGAACGATGGCCGCGCGATACGGCTGATGCAGCCGGTCCTGCAGCGCTTCGTGCAGCAGCGCGAAGTTCGAGGTCCGCAATGCCTCCAGCAGAAACGCCACGCGCTGCACATTGAAAATCGCATCCTCCCGCGAAACCATCTCCGGCAGCACGGCGCGCGAGGCTTTGGTAGCCAGGTGTTGATCCGGCGTAATCACCACAATCGCCAGCGACTCCGGCCAGCTCGCCCGCACCACCAGCAGCGCGCCCGGAACCTCGCAGCTCACCGTCAGTCCGCCCAGCAGCGCCGCCGCAATGTTGTCCGGATGCCCTTCCAGCTCGCAGGCCGCAGTCAATAGCTCCTGTTCGTCCAGATTGCCGGCAAGGGCCTCAAACAAGCGCAGCCCGGCCACCGTGGCGGCGGCGCTGCTGCCCAGCCCGCCCTTCATCGGAATGTCGCTCTCCACCAGGATGTTGAGCGAGGGAATGGCGAAATCGTGGCGTGCCGCGATGAAGCGAAACGCGCGCTCGATGTAGTTGTCGCCCACCAGCTTCTGGTTCACGAACTCAAACTTCAGCTCGCCCTCACCCGGCGCCACCCGCACCCGCAGCGTCAGGTAGAGCTGAACCGCAACCGCCAGCGTGTCAAAGCCCGGTCCGATATTGGCGATCGAACCCGGCACCCGGATGACGATTTCGTCCACATTAGTGCGCATGTGCTTCCTCCCGCTGGTGAGCCTGAATGATGAAGTTGGTGTCCTTCAGTGCGTGTCCGGTGAGGATCGCCACCACGCTCGCCTCCTCGGGAATCTGATTGCTCTTGCGCAGCTTCCGCAATCCCGCCAGCGTTGCCGCCGATGCCGGTTCGCAGCCGACGCCGTCGCGCCCGATCACCGCCTTGGCCTCCGCAATCTCCTCGTCGGTCACGTCGAGCACCTGCCCGCCGGTGTTCCGCACGCCGCGCAGCGACTTCTTCCACGAGCGCGGATTGCCGATCCGGATCGCGGTGGCAACCGTCTCCGGCTCGGCCACCGGCGAAAGTTCTTCCGCCCCGTCGCGCCAGAGTTGCGCGAAGGGATTGGCGCCTGCCGCCTGCACCACAATCATGCGCGGCAGTTTGTCGATGAATCCGTAGCGCAGCAACTCGTCAAACGCTTTGCCGAATGCCGCCGAGTTGCCCAGATTGCCGCCCGGCACCACCAGGTAGTCCGGTGCCTTCCAGTTGAGCTGATCGAGCAGCTCGAACATCGTGGTCTTCTGCCCTTCAATGCGGAACGGATTGATCGAGTTGAGGAAATAAACTCCCTCGCCGGTCTTTTCCAGCAGCGTGTTCAGCGCATCGTCGAAGCTGCCTTCGATCTCCACAATCTCCGCGCCGAAATCCAGCGCCTGCGCCAGCTTGTTCAAGGAAACCTGTCCCGCGGGCAGATACACCCGGCCAATCAAACCGGCGCGTGCCGCATAGGCCGCCAGCGATGCCGCCGTGTTTCCCGTCGAGGCGCAAGCCACCACCTTCGCGCCCGCGTGTACCGCCTCGGTCATCCCCACGGTCATCCCCAGGTCCTTAAAGCAGCCCGTCGGATTCCATCCCAGATGCTTGAATTGCAGGTCGCTGACACCGGCCCACGCCGCGCTCTTGTGTCCCCGAACCAGCGGCGTATTGCCTTCGCCCAGGGTTACAATTTCGTTCGCCGGATAAGCCGGAAGAAATTCGCGATAGCGCCAGACGCCGCTGATATCGCGGGCGTCACGCGATCTGCGGCGTTCGCTCCAGAGTTCTTTCAGCGCGCCGGCATCGACCGCCGAGCCATCCACGTCCACTTCCAGCAGTCCTCCACAGGCCGGACAGGCCAGGGCGGGCGCGTGCAATTCAAGCTTGGTTGCACAATCAGGATCAAAACAGCGCAGTTGCATCAGAGTTCCTTCGTAAGAATCGGCATGGTCATGGGAGCATGAACCAGAAAATCAAGCTTCGAAATATCGCGCATCGCCGCTTCCAGCTGCTCGGACGGACACTGCTCCAGCGTGACCACAAACGGTAGCGCGTCCTTGTCAAACCCGGGCTTCTGCAGCAGCGCGTTAATGTTGATGCCGTGCGCTGCCAGCGCATTGGCAATCGCCGCCACAATCCCCGGACGGTCGCGCACCGTGAAGCGCAGGTAATACTCGGAGGCAAAGTTGCCGCTCACCGGCAGCACGTCGGCCGCAACATCTGCCCGCGCGTTATCGCCCGAGCGCCCGCGCGCAATCTCCAGCAGATCGCTGACCACGGCCACCGCCGTCGAGTGTCCGCCCGCGCCGTGTCCGCTGAATGCCGTCTGCCCGCCGTACTTGCCGCTGGAGAGCACCAGGTTCAAACTCCCCGTGATGTGTGCCATCGGCGACTCAATCGGAACCAGCGCCGGTTGCACCGAAGCGTAGATATGTCCGTCGCGGCGCTCGCGCCCGTGAAATCTGCCGGATCGTGCAGCCCAGTTCGTGCGCATAGGTAAAGTCCACCGCGCCCAGGCTGCGGATCGAGGTGCACGGAATCTGCTCGGGCTGCACAATCGCCTTCAGCCCGATGCGGGTGAGGATCACCAGCTTCGCGCGCGCATCGTAGCCGTCCACATCATCGGTCGGATCGGCTTCGGCAAAGCCCGCGCCCTGCGCCTGAGTCAGTGCCGCCTCGAAGGAAATCCCTTCGCGCTCCAACTTGGTCAGAATGTAGTTGCAGGTCCCGTTGAGGATGCCGCAGACCTTGTAGAGCTGATCGCCGGCCAGTCCCTCCTGCAGCGCATCGATCACCGGAACTCCGCCCGCCACCGAGGCGCCAAAGGAAATCGCCCCACCGTGTTGCCGGGCAATCTCTGAGAGATGCGGACCGTGCTGCGCAATCAGCTTCTTGTTCGCCGTCACCACGGACTTTCCCGACGCCAGCGCCCGCGAGATCCAATCGTGCGCCGGATCGACGCCGCCCACCAGCTCCACGATAATGTCCGCGTCGGAGGCCAGTACCTGCTCCACGTCGCTGGACCAGCAAACGTCATCCGCAACCCAGTCAACCCGCTTGCGCTCCACATTGCGATTGAATACGTGGGTCAGCCGAAGCGGCGAGTGCGCGGGCTGGTCGCAGAGGATGCGCGCAACCGCGCTGCCTACGGTGCCAAATCCCAGGATGGCAACTTTCAGCGCGGGAGCCTGCGCCCGCGAAGCTTGATCGAATGCAGTGGTCGTAGCCAATCTGTTTCTCCAATCCGTGTGACGAAAAAAGTTATGCTTTCGCGGTTTCGCACGCGGTTCGCGGCGAAACAAACGAGGGCGCGGCAAAGGCAGCTCGAAAAGGTGACGGTGTAATTGCTGCACCGACTTTACCGCATCCTTCTCATCCACCACAAAGCTCACGCTGATCTCCGTGGACCCTTGGGCGATCATGCGAATGTTGATGTCGGAGGCGGCCAGCACCCCAAACACCTCCGAGGCAATGCCGATGCGTCCGCGAATGTCCTCGCCCACCAGGCAAACAATCGCCATTCCGGGCTGGAAATCGACCTCGCCCAGCGCCTCCAACTCAGAGACCAGCTTCACCAGCTCCTTGCTTCCTTCCACGGCCACCGATGCGGTCGCCCCGGAGATCGCAACAATCTCGCTCTTCAAATGATGCCAGCGCAGCAGGCTGAACAGATCGTCCAGAAAGCGCAAGCGAGCCAACATGGCGCGGCGCCCGAACATTGAAAACCGAGATGTTCCGCTTCACGGCGATGGCCCGGAAAGCCGACGGCCCTTGCGCGGCCACGGCGCGGATGATCGTTCCGGCCTCGCCCGGCTTGTGCGAGTTCAACACCGCCACCGGAATGTCGTGTTCCACGGCGGGCAGCAGGGTTGCCGGGTGCAGCACCTTCGCTCCGAAGCAGGCCAGCTCGGTGGCCTCATGGAAGCTGATCTCCTCGATCCGCTGCGCCTGCGGACAGATCCGCGGGTCGGTGGTCAGAATGCCGCTGACGTCCGTCCAGATCTCGATCCGCTCCACCGACAGCGCCGCCCCAATGATGGCGGCGGAGTAGTCCGAGCCGCCCCGGCCGAGCGTCGTAATCTCGCCCGACTCACTCGCTGCGATGAATCCGCCGCACACCGGAACCAGCTTCTGCTCCAGCAGCGGAGGAATGGCTTCCAGAAGGTTGGCGCGGGTCTGAGGAGCTAAAGGCGATGCCGCAGGATGCCGCGAGTCGGTGACGATCAGCTTGCGGGCGTCGGCGTGCGCCGAGGGAACTCCCAGCGCGGCGAACGCCGCTGCCACCAGCGTGCTCGAGAGCACTTCGCCGAAGGTGAGCATATGCGAGTGCTGTCCCGGAGTGGCCGATTCCTCTTCCGCAATCTGCGCGGCCAGTGCCGTCGCTTCCGCAATCCGCGCGTCAAGCTCTACGGAAAAAGCCGCTGCCGCGTGTCGCATCCAGCATCTCGCTGGCGGCCAGCACATGCCGCGCCCGAATCGCCTCCAGCAGCCCGATGGCCGCGCTCAGTTCGTTGCGTGCCGCCGCCTCGGCGACCTGCACCAGCTTATCGGTCACCCCGCCCATGGCGCTCACCACCACCAGTGGTTGCTCCGCCAGTCGTAACGCCACAATCGAGGCGACCCGCCGAATGGCGGTAGCATCCTGCACCGAGCTGCCGCCAAATTTCATCACTATCATTCCCGGCTCCTTAGCCTGTTCGCAAAACACAAAGAACCCATCGTCTGCCGGACGATGGGTTCTTGAAGGGTGCGAATCAGTCTGATTTAGCTGATCTCTTCGCGGAACTCACATGCGTCCGGATACAGGCCCATGCCTGTGATTGTTGTTGTCCGGGATGGGTTGGTAATTCGCATGTAAGTATACTGAAAAGATAACGGAAGCGCGCCGGTGTGTCAAGCAATTAGCCGCAAATTACGGGCTGCGAAAGCCCCGAATTCGCGCCCGGATGCGCGGCCGTTGCAAACCGGAACTTCCGTTCCGCCCTGCCTGATAGATCGGCAAACAGAAGCCTGCACTTGAGCCGATTACTTCGCCGCCACCACCGAATTTACGTTCAAGGTGTTACCCGTCAACTCGCCGCTGACTGTTGCCTTCTGTCCCGCCAGCGCACCCACCTCGGAGGCTTTTCCCGCCAGTACATACACTTGCCCGTTCGCCACCACGGCAAATTTCGCGCCGTGCTTAACGCAGGCGCGAGTGCACTCGGCGTCCGATTTTCCCGGCATCATGTGCTTCGCCCCGCACATGTCATCGGTAATTACCCCAGTCAAGGTCGTGGTGGCGGCCATCGCCGGAATCGCACCAAGCGCGGTCACAATCATCAAAGCTGCAAACATCTTTCTCATCGTTTTTCTCCTTGTTTACTGTTTACTAAGACGCTCAACCAAAACATTCGATTCAGCTAAAGCTCACCCGCCGTGTGTACTAACTCCAAAACATCCTCAGAAGTCTCAGCCGCCCGCCGAATCCCCGGCTTGACCTCCCAATTCCACTTCCAGATGGCGAACAACGGCGGATAGACCACCAGTTCCATCAGGAAGGAGGTAATGATTCCTCCCACCAGCGGCACCGCGATCCGCTTCATCACGTCCCCACCCGCGCCGTTCGACCACAGAATCGGCAGCAGTCCGAAGATCATGCAAGCCACGGTCATCACCTTCGGCCGCAGCCGTTTCACCGCGCCGTGCTCAATCGCATCGCGCAACTGCTGCCATGAGGACAACTGCCCGCGTGCCGCCGCTTCGGCGCAGGAGAGGTCGAGATAGAGCAGCATGAACACCGCCGTCTCCGCGTCCACCCCCAGCAGCGCAATCAGTCCCACCCAAACGGCCACGCTCATGTTGTAGCCCATCCAGTGCAGCAGCCAGATCGCACCAATCGCGGAGAAGGGAACCGCCAGCAGAATGATGCAGGTCTTCGCCACCGAACCGGTGTTGGCATAAAGCAGCAGAAACACCGCAAAGATGGTAATCGGCAGCACCACTTTCATCCGCTCGCGCACCCGCAGCATCGCCTCGTATTGTCCGCTCCATACCAGCCGGTATCCGGTCGGCACGCTCACCTTGCTATCCACCGCGCGTTGCGCCTCGGCCACGTAGCTGCCCAGGTCGCGCCCCGCCACATCCACAAACACGTAACCGCTCAGCCTTCCGTTCTCATCGCGAATCATCCCCGGTCCGCTGCGCATGGAGAGCGTTGCCAACTCGCCCAGCGGAACCTGCGCCCCGCCCGGAATCTGCACCAGTACACGCTCCAGCGATTGCAGATCGCTGCGGTATCCGCGCTCGTAACGCACGCTGACCGCGTAGCGCTCGCGTCCCTCCACCGTCGTGGTCGCCGTCTGTCCGCCGACGGCGGTCATCAGCACCGATTCCGCGTCGTCCACCGTCAGCCCGTAGCGTGCCAGCGCATCGCGCTTCAGCGTGAAGTCGAGAAAATATCCTCCCGTAGTCCGCTCCGCGTACACACTGGCCGTTCCCGGAACCCCGTGCAGCGTCTGCTCCACATCGTGTCCAATGCGCTCAATCTCTTCCAGATTCGAGCCCAGCACCTTGATCCCCAGCGGCGTGCGTATCCCCGTCGTCAGCATGTCGATGCGGCCCTTGATCGGCATCGTCCACGCGTTGGTCACCCCCGGCATCGTCAGCGCTTCGTTCATCCGCCCGCGCCGTAAACCAGCTCGCTGGTCTCCTGCCGGTCCGGCCAAATGTGCCCCAGCGCCGCGTGGGTCCACTCCGGCAGCCGACGGCTGTACCAGCGTTCGCGCTCCGGCCATTGCTCGCGCGGCTTCAGCACCACCACGGTCTCCATCATCGAGAACGGCGCCGGATCGGTCGCGCTCTCCACTCGTCCCGCCTTGCCAAACACCGATTGCACCTGCGGAAAGCTGCTGCAGAATGCGGTCTTGCTCGCGCAGCAGCAAACTCGCCTCGCCCACCGAAATTCCCGGCGTCGTGGTCGGCATATAGAGCAGCGTGCCCTCGTCCAGCGGCGGCATGAACTCCGATCCCAGCTTGTTGTAAACCGGAATCGTCACCGCCATCAGCAGCAGCGCAACCGTAATCGGCACCCATTTGTGGTCCAGCGAGAACTCCACCACCGGCTGATAAATCTTCATCATCGGCTTGCTGATCGGATGTTCTTCTTCGCTGCGAATCTTTCCCACCAGCAGCGCACTCGTCGCCCGCGCCAGCCACTTGGGGCGGAAGTTGAAATCCTTCACCCGCGTCAGCAGCAGCCGCATCGCCGGGTCCAGCGTAATCGCCAGCAGCGCCGCAATCACCATGGCCAGCGTCTTGGTCAGCGCCAGCGGCTTGAACAGCCTGCCTTCCTGCGCCTCCAGGGCAAACACCGGCATAAATGACACGGCGATCACCAGCAGCGCAAAGAAGCTTGGCCCGCCGACTTCCTTCACCGCGTCGATCACCACCCGCCGATAGTCTTCCTTGCGTCCGTTCGCCTCCCAGTGCTCCAGCTTTTTGTGCGTCTGCTCCACCACCACAATTGCCGCATCCACCATCGCGCCAATCGCCACCGCAATGCCGCCCAGTGACATGATGTTCGCGGTCATCCCCGAGAGCTGTAGCGGAATGAACGCAATCAGAATCGTGACCGGAATGGTGATAATCGGAATCGCCGCGCTCGGAAAGTGCCACAGAAAAATCAGAATCACCAGGCTGACGATAATCAGCTCTTCGATCAGCGTGTGTCGCAGATTGTGCACCGCCCGGTCGATCAACTCCGAGCGATCGTACACCGGCACAACGCGCAGCCCCTTGGGCAGCGAAGGTTGCAGTAGCGCCAGCTGTGCCTTCACTCCCTCAATCACTTTCTCCGCGTTTTCACCCACCCGCATGATGACCACGCCGCCGACCGCTTCGCCGCGCCCGTCCAGGTCGGTAACTCCGCGCCGCAGCGCCGGACCATACGCCAGCGTCGCCACATCGCGCACCCGCACCGGCGTTCCGCTCTGCGCGTTGCTCAGCAGCACGATGTTCCCAATGTCGTCGAGCGAGCGCAGATAGCCGCGTCCCCGCACCATGTATTCGCGTCCGCTGAACTCCACCAGCCGTCCGCCCACATCGTTGTTGGATTTGCTGATGGCGTCGGCCACGGCGTTCACCGGCAGCTTGTAAGCCTGCAGCCGAATCGGGTCGATGTTCACCTGGTACTCGCGCACAAAGCCGCCCACCGGAGCCACTTCGGCCACCCCCGGCAGCGACTGCAGCGCATAGCGCAGATACCAGTCCTGATAGCTGCGCATCTGCTCCAGGCTGTACTGCCCGCTGTCATCCACCAGCGCGTACTGATACACCCAGCCCACCGCCGTCGCATCCTTCGCCAGCTCCACGCTGGCATCTTTCGGCAGCCGGCCGGTGATCGCATTCAGATATTCCAGCGTGCGTGAGCGCGCCCAGTAAAGATCCGTGCCGTCCTCAAAGACGATGTAAATATAGGAGTATCCGAAATCGGAAAAGCCGCGAATGTCCTTCACCTTCGGCATCCCCAGCAGTGCCGAGGTAATCGGATAGGTGAGCTGGTCCTCGATAATGTCCGGGCTGCGATCCCACTTCGCGTACACAATCACCTGCGTATCGCTCAGGTCCGGAATCGCGTCCAGCTTGGTGTTGCGCATGGCGCGATAGCCGAAGATGGCGGCCACCGCAACCAAGATCAGCACCAATCCCCGGTGACGTGCGCTGAACTCGATGATCGCCCCGATCATTTCATCCCTCCCATCTGCATCGGAGCGTTCAGCCGCGTGTCGGAGTCGAGCAGAAAGTTTCCGCTCTCCACAATCGTCTCGCCCTTCTTCACTCCCGATGTCAGAATGGTCTTTCCATCCACGGTTGCGCCCATCGTCACCATGCGCGGCTCAAAGCTCGAGTCGTCGTGCGCGATGAAGACCGTCTGCATGGTGCCGCTGTTCAGCACCGCCTCCGCCGGAACCACCATGTGCCGCCCATAGTCGATCGTGAGTTCGACATCGGCCAGCATATTCGGCTTCAGCACCGTTCCCGGATTCGCCACGTCAATGCGAATCTTCGCCGTGTGCGTCAGCGGATCGAGCACCGGATAGCTGTATCCCACCCGTCCGGTAATCGCTTTTCCCGGCGCATAAGGAAAGTGAATCACCGCCTGCTGTCCCACCTTCACATACGGCAGGTCGGCCTCGAACACATCCGCCGTCACCCACACCCGCGAGAGATCGGCAATCGTGTACAACTCCGTATCGCCGTTGGTCGAAGTGTGCGGAAAAGCCTTGCGATCGGTGATAAATCCGCTGACCGGCGAGTACACGGTGATCGTCTTGCTCACCTGTCCGGTGCGGTCCAGCTCCGCAATCTGCTTGTCCGTCAGATCCCACAATTTCAGCCGTTCGCGTGCCGAATCCATCAGCGACTGCGAACTCTTCGCCACCTCGTCAAACTGCGATTTGCCAAGCTGCTGCTGTCCCCGCCGGGCAATCAGATACTCCTGCTGCGTCGCCACCAGGTCCGGGCTGTACACCGTAAACAGCGCCTGCCCTTTGTGCACGAACTGCCCCACAAAGTTCGCATAAACGTCTTCCACCCAGCCCGCGGTCTTCACGTGCACATGCGCAATCCGGGTCTCGTCGGCGGTCACCACCCCCGAGGTCCGCAGCGTGCGGCTCACGCTCTGCTCCTCCACCGTGGTCAACCGCACGCCCAAGCGCCCGCTGCTGGCTCTGCGGCATGTGGATCAACCCCGCGTCCGCGCTGGCTTGCTCTGCCGGAGTCTTCGATTCGTACATCGGCACCAGTGCCATCCCGCAGTCCGGAGCGATGCCCGCCTTGTCCGAGTGATACGCCGGATGCATCGGGTCATACCAGTAGAGAATGCGCTTTTGCGGCTCCGCGCTCGCCAGCGCGGCTGCCTTTGTCTGCGCTGCGGCATGGGTAGAAAATGGCCAACCGGCACGCTTGCCGAATACCTGTTTGCCGAATAACAAGAAACGCAATCAGAGCGGCGGCGCCAATCACGGCGATCACGCGAATCACATTGCGGACAGATGGTTTCATCAGTGTGCCTCCGGTGCGCTCGGCGCATCCAGGTCGCCGGTCAGCCCGTGGATATGGGCGATGGCGATTTCGTAGTCGGCGCGCTGCCGGTGATAGTCGAGTTCGTACGAGTAAATTGCCGTATAGCTGGTGAGCACCGTCAGGAAGTCCACATTGCCCACCTCGTAGGCCGCCTGAGCCGAATCCCGTGCCAGCTCCGCCTGCGGCAGGATTGCCTGGTCGTACAGCTCCAGCATCTGCTTCGCCGTCTCGGCCGCCGCATAGGACTGCTGCAACTCATAGCTCAGCTCCAGCCGTCGTGCCTGTTGCCCCTGCTGCGCCGCGCGCACGCGCAATTCGCCCTCCGCAACCTCTTGCCGAAGCCGCTCCCGGTGCACCGGCAGATTCACCGTGAACTGCATTCCGTACATATCAGGCAGCCCGGTGCGTTGCTGGTACATGTAGCCGACGCTCAGGTCGGGCGTGCCATCCTTGCGGCTCAGGGCCAGCGCCGCACTCTCGCGCTCGCCCATGCGGAGCTCGCGTGCCAGCATCAAGTCGTTGGCCTCGGCACCTTTCGCCAGCGTCTCCACCGCCGGCAGCGCGCTCGCCGCCGGTTCCTCCGCCGCCGCCAGAGGCGCACCCGCGGGCCGTCCCATCAAAGTGTTCAGCCGCGCCGCCGCCGTCAACCGCTGCTGCCGCAAGGCCGCCGTGCGTTGCAGCAGCATGGAGATCTCCAGCCGCGCCCGCAGCACATCCTGCTGCATCGCCTTTCCCACCCGGTAGCGCGCCTCGGTAATTTCGGCAAGTTGTTCCAGCCGTTGCTGATTCCGCGCCGTGATCTCGAGCGCCACGCCGTAGTAGTAGTAGTCGAAGAAAGCCGCCCGCGCCTCGGTCACCAGCTCTCTCTGCGCCGCACTCTGGGAAACCTCTTCGACCGCGACATCCTTGCGTGCCACCTCGCGCTCCAAGCCGCGCTTGCCGCCGAGCGGCACCATCTGCATCACCGTCACCCCCCGGTAGCTCGACGGATCGTTGTCCATCACCTCGAACGGCACCGCATTGCCCATCCACGAAGCCGTCAGCGTCGGATCGGGCAGTACCCCTACCTGCGAGACATGCGCGCGCTGTGCCGCCACCAGCGTCGCCGCCCGTCCCAGTGCAGGATTCGCCGCCAAAACCTCGCGTTCAACATCCTCCAGGCGAAGCCCGCTCGCGCTCTGGAGTTCGTTATGGTGTTCGTTCTGCTGTCCGTTCTGGTATTCGCTCAGGCGGTCGTTCTGGTGTGCGTTGAACGCAGCTATGCCGGGAGTCTGACCCCAGGCCAGTGCCAGCGGCACCAGTAAAAACAGGAAACACAATTTTCGAAACATTGGTCATCTCTCTTCCATGCAAAAGCCAAGCCGCGCACATGGATCAACCGTCCAGGCGCAAGTCTGCAAAGCAAAAGAGAGATGTCAGATAAGAAGAGTACAGAGGAGTGACAGTACGGAAGTCAGTAGCGGAGGCGTAGCCATGATTCTCCACGCGGGGCGTGGGCGCCACCGGCAACATCGCGACCGGCGATACCGCGGCCATCAATGCAATCTGCACCGGAGCCACGATCTGCGCGGCTTCGCGCAATGCCGGTACGGTCGTCTTGCGCTCGCAGCACGGAGCTACGGGAGCCGAAGCCTGTCCATGCTTGGCGGACCATATGTGGGCTGGCTTCCTCGCACAATGCCCGCAGCAAGCCTTAACCATCGTTCCGGAGAGTCCCCGGAGACACGCAGAGCGCCATGCCCCAGCACCGGTGCCAACAGCACCGTGAGGAGCAACCCGGACGCGATCAGTCTGCGCAACTGCATATTTCGTTTATACACCCCGCGCCAACCCCGGATGTGTGATTTTTATCACAGTCGCGGAATTGCATGACTCCTGGCGGCGAGGGCGACAAAAAACGCCGGGTGCTTCTCCGGTTTCAATCGAATGGACAACGTCTTGAAAGATCACAGGTGCCCCACCTTCGCCGCGCTGTTTTTGCGCGGATAAGGTGGGAAGCAATCCTCCTCCACCTCCGCACTGGTGTTGCTTTCGCAGTTGGATTTGCTCTTGCTTTCACTCGCGCTTCCGTCGGATGCACGTTTTTGTGAACCCGTTCCAATACGCGCAGAAAAAGCCCTGCGCTTTATGGCGCATTTCTCGCCCAGGACATTTATCATCCGTTTCAGGTTGTAGGCGATAGTCGCCAGGCTTATCTCAGCTTGCGCCCCGGCGATTCCACGTAGCAGGAATCGCGGATGCCCGAAGATTCGATACTTGAGGGTACCGAAGGGGTGTTCCACGGTTGATCTTCGTAACCGCATTGCCTGCGGGGTGGCACGTCGGTTCATGCGCTGCAATGCGCCTTCATGGAGATGACGGTTGACGACTCGTTGCGGAGCGTTTGTACATCGCCCTTTAGCGGTACACACCGCACAGGTCTGCGCCGCCGCTGCATAGATAACCCGCGTTTTGGCTCTCTGGAGCTGCTTGCGTGTGAGAACCTGCCCCATCGGGCACCGAAAGCTGTCAGTCTTTTCGTTGTAGACGAACTCGGTGCGATCAAACAGCGTTCCATCGCCTTGGTTGTTGATGGCACGATTGGCCGGTACGTGAGGCAGGATTCCTCGAGCTTCGCAGCCCTCTGCTTGCGGGCCATTGGAATAGCCCGCATCGGCTACTATGTGCAGTGTCTCCGGCGCACCGACGGCCTGCTTGGCCGCCTCGGCCATTGGCAGCAGGCTTCGATTGTCGGTGACCTCGGTTGTCACCTTCTGCACCACGATCAGCGCGTGCTCGGCATCCACCGCGGTCTGCACGTTATAGGCAGGTGCGGGATTGCCGTGCATCATGCGCATCAAGCGTGCTTCCGGCTCCGGGTGGTTCTTCAGTTTCTCCAACGCCGCGGCCACCGCACTCGGGTCAATCACCACGTCATCCTGCTCATCGGCGGACTCCAACTGAGCAAGGTAGCGTTTTACCGACTCACGTTCCCGCACGCTCTTGGAACTGCTCACCGCTCGGAACTTGGAGCCGTCGATCGCCACCCACTCGCCACGAACCAAACCTACCGAACGCGCGAAGCGAACCAGTTCCGCGCCTGCTTCCGTCATCGCTTCCGAGTGCATCCGTCGGAACTCGGCAATCGACTTGTAATCCACATTTTCGCGCGGGGCTCGGTCTTCGGTTCGAACCGTTTAGTACATGCCGCCCATACCACCACCGCCGCCGCCGTGCATCGGAGCTTCCGACTTCGGTTCCGGAATTTCCGCGATCAGGGCTTCGGTCGTCAGCATCAGGGCCGCAATCGATCCTGCATTCTGCAGGGCGGTGCGGGTCACCTTGGTCGGGTCAATGACGCCGGCCTTCACCAGGTCAACAAATTCACCGGTCTGGGCGTTATACCCATAAGCCATGTCCTTGTTGTCGCGGATCTTGCCGATGATCACTGCGCCCTCTTCGCCGGCATTGGCGACGATCTGGCGTAGGGGCTCTTCCAGGGCGCGCTTCACAATGTTCGCGCCGATCTGCTCGTCGCCCTGCAGCTTCAGTGCCTCCACCGCCGGAATGCAGCGGATCAGGGCAACACCGCCGCCCGGGACGATGCCTTCTTCAACCGCAGCGCGGGTTGCGTGCATGGCGTCTTCCACGCGAGCCTTCTTTTCCTTCATTTCGGTCTCGGTAGCGGCGCCCACCTTGATCACCGCAACTCCGCCCACGAGCTTCGCCAGACGTTCCTGGAGCTTCTCGCGGTCATAGTCGCTGGTGGTCTTGTCGATCTGGGCGCGAATTTCCTTCACCCGTCCCGAGATGTCCTCGGACTTGCCGCTGCCTTCGACGATGGTCGTGTTGTCCTTGTCGATGGTGACTTTCTTGGCCTGGCCAAGGTCGGCCATCGTCAGATTCTCGAGCTTCAGCCCGAGGTCTTCCGTGATCGCCTTGCCGCCGGTCAGAATCGCAATGTCCTGCAACATCGCCTTGCGGCGATCGCCAAAGCCCGGAGCCTTGACGGCGGCCACATTCAGCGTGCCGCGCAGCTTGTTCACCACCAGGGTAGCCAGTGCTTCGCCGTCAATATCCTCGGCGATGATCACCAGCGGACGGCCGCTCTTGGCAACCTGCTCCAGCAGCGGCAGCAGGTCTTTCATGCTGCTGATCTTCTTTTCGTGGATCAGGATGACGGCGTTTTCCAGAACCGCTTCCATGCGCTCCGCGTCGGTCACAAAGTAAGGCGACAGATAGCCGCGGTCAAACTGCATGCCCTCAACCACTTCGAGCTGCGTCTCCATGGTCTTGGCTTCTTCCACGGTGATGACGCCGTCCTTGCCGACCTTCTTCATCGCTTCGGCGATGATGTGGCCGATGGTCTCGTCGTTGTTCGCCGAGATCGTGCCCACCTGGGCGATCAGCTCTTCGCGGTCCACCGGCTTGCTCATCTTATCGAGCGCGCCCGGAATGCGGTTGCCGTCCTTGTCCACCGAGCCGTTGACGGCCAGAATGGCCTTTTCGATGCCGCGCTTGAGCGCCATCGGATTCGCGCCCGCAGCCACGGTCTTCACGCCCTCGCGGAAGATCGCCTGCGCCAGAACGGTCGCGGTCGTGGTGCCGTCGCCGGCGATGTCGCTGGTCTTGCTGGCGACTTCCTTCACCATCTGCGCGCCCATGTTCTCCAGCGTATCCTTCAGCTCAATTTCCTTGGCCACGGTCACGCCGTCCTTGGTAATCAGCGGCGAGCCAAACTTCTTGTCGATAACGACGTTGCGACCCTTCGGTCCGAGTGTCACCTTGACCGCGTCTGCCATGATGTTTACGCCGCGGAGAATCGCCTGACGGGATTCCTCACCGTGCACAATCTGCTTTGCCATTTTTAAAAGCTCCTTCGGATTTCTTGGTATTGCTGAACTTTGGTGTTGCTGAACGACCGCGCCAACGGGTTCTCTCCGCTGGTGGATAAAAACTCAAGGGGCGCCCAATCGGGCTGCCGGAAATTACAAATTACTTCTCCAGAATGCCGAGGACTTCTTCCTCGCGCATGATCAGCAGCTCTTCGCCGTCGATCTTGATCTCGGTGCCGGCATACTTGCCGAACAGGATGCGGTCGCCTGCCTTCACTGCCAGGGGGAATACCTTGCCTTCATCGTTGGACTTGCCCTTGCCGACGGCGATAACTTCGCCTTCCTGCGGCTTGTCTTTTGCCGTATCGGGGATGATGATGCCGCCACGAGACGTCTCTGCCTCGGCAATACGGCTCACGACAATACGGTCATGCAATGGGGTCAGCTTGGTGGTAATCGCGCTCTTTGTTGCCATTCTTTGGGACTCCTTTCGGGATTGAGTGAAACGATTGCGGAGGTTGCCGCATCTCAAACGTTGGCAAAAGCGACATCCGAGGAGGATGTTGTTAGCACTCCTGCCATACGAGTGCTAATTTATCCCCTTCCGTCACCGGCTGTCAAGCACCCCTTAGCGTAATTCACTCAGATTTAATAACTCCCGAGCGGAAAGCTTGCGCAATTGGATAGGAGTCACCCGCCGGGGTGCCCAGGGTGCCCCACCTTCGCGCCGCGTTTTTTGCGGCGATAAGGTGGGGAGCAATGCTCGCGCAGCCCCTCAGCGCGCCTTCCATTTCGAAGAAAGCATCGAGAGCTTCTGCTCCACCGAGAGCTGCGGTTTTTCCGGCGGCTTTGGTGCTTGCGGTTTGCGGCCTGTGTCTTCGGAGCGGCTTCCAGCAGCGCTTTGATGGAGAGCGCGATGCGCTTGGTCTTCGCATCCGCGCTCAGCACCTTCACCTTCACGATCTGGCCCACCTTCACCGCCTCGCCCGGCTCCTTGATGTAGCGGTTGGAAAGCTCGCTGATGTGCACCAGGCCGTCCTGGTGCACGCCGATATCGACGAAGGCGCCGAACTTGGTCACGTTGGTCACCACGCCTTCCAGAATCATTCCCGGCTGCGCGTCGGCGATTTCGCGAACCCCTTCGGCGAAGCTGGGCGCAACGAATTTGTCGCGCGGGTCGCGGCCCGGTTTCTTCAGCTCTTCGAGAATGTCGTTGAGCGTGAATGTGCCGGCGGAGAGCTGCGTGCGATCCACTTTCTCCAGCAAGTCGGGGCGCTTGATCAATTCGTGCACGGGAGTCTTGCAGCGACTCGGCGATCTGCTCCACCACCGGATAGGACTCGGGATGCACGGCGGTCATGTCGAGCGGATTTTCGCCATCGCGAATGCGCAGGAATCCGGCAGCCTGCTCGAAGGTCTTGGGCCCGACGCCGGGAACCTTCATCAGTTGCGCGCGCGAGCGGAAGCGGCCGTTCTCGTCGCGATACTTCACGATGTTCACCGCCGTGCGCTCGGTGACGCCGGCCACGTAGCGCAGCAGCGTCCACGAGGAGGTGTTCAGATCGACGCCCACGCGGTTGACGCAGCTTTCAATCACGGTCTCCAGCGATTGCTGCAAGTTGCGCTGATCGACATCGTGCTGGTACTGGCCCACGCCGATCGATTTGGGATCGACCTTCACCAGCTCGGAGAGCGGGTCCTGCAGGCGGCGCGCAATGGAGATGGCGCCGCGCACCGTGAGGTCGAGATCGGGAAACTCCTGCCGGGCGACATCCGAGGCGGAGTAGACGCTGGCGCCGCTCTCGCTGACGGTCACGGCGAAAATGCTGTCGAGCTTGCGCTCGCGCAGAAACTCGCGCACAAACTGATCGGTCTCGCGTCCGGCGGTGCCGTTGCCAATGGCGATGGCGCGCACGTTGTGTTGCGCCATCAACTTCTCCAGAACTTTGGCCGACTGCTCCAGCCCGCTCTTCGAGGTGAAGGGATACATCACGTCATGGGCAAGAAACTTGCCGGTCTCATCGACAATCGCGAGCTTGCAGCCGGTGCGCAGGCCGGGGTCGATGCCCAGCACGGAGATCGGTCCGGCGGGCGGCGAGAGCAGCAGGTTGTGCAGATTGTCGCGGAAGACCGCGATGGCATCGGCGTCGGAACGCTTCTTCAACTCAAGGCGAATTTCGCCCTGAATCGATGAGTTCAGCAGGCGCTGCCAGGCGTCTTCAATGGCCAGCTTGAGCTGCGGAGTCCAGTCGCCCTGGCTGCGCAGGATGCGCGAGCGCAAGGTGTCCACCGCGCGCTGCGGCTCAAGTTCCATCAGGAAGAAGAGAACGTTTTCGGCTCTCGCCGCGGCGGATGGCCAGCATGCGATGCGAGGGAATGGTCTTCACCGGCTCGCGATAGTCGTAGTACATCTTGAACTTTTCCTGCTCGTCGACGGCGTCGGTGGCCTTGCGGCTGGTGATCACGCCTTCGTCGAACATGCAGCTGGCGCAGAGCCTTGCGCAGGTCGGCGTCTTCGCTGATGATTTCGGCGACGATGTGGCGCGCGCCTTCCAGCGCTTCGTCCGACGTTGGCGACGCCTTTTTCTTCATTGACGAAGGTCGCGGCAAATTCCGCGAGCGGAAGCCCGGCTGGCTTGCTGCGCCCAGAGATACTGCGCGAGCGGCTCCAGTCCCTTCTCGCGCGCGATGGTGGCCTTGGTGCGGCGCTTGGGCTTGTAGGGCAGGTAGAGATCTTCGAGCTCGCTTTTGTCGAGCGCACTTTTCGATGCGCGCTTTCAACTCATCGGTCAGCTTGCCCTGTTCTTCGATGGAGTGCAGGATGGTTTCGCGGCGCGCGACCAGATCGCGGAAGTAGGCGAGCTGCTCTTCGATGTCGCGGACCTTCACTTCGTCGAGATTGCCGGTGGCTTCCTTGCGATAGCGCGCGATGAACGGCACGGTGCCGCCGCCATCGAGCAATTCGATGACCGCGACCAGGCCGCGCAAGGGAACATCGATGCGTCTGCGAGATGTGCAGCAGAATTTCCGGAGAGAGAGTTTTTAATTCAGACATGGCTTCCGATCAATTCTAATGGTCCGGCTTGAGGAAAACTTCTGCGCGAGATGCTACTGCGTCCAGCTTGAGGCACAAACTTGACTTTTGGCTACGAGTGAACTAATGCACCTACCTCGTGCACGCCGGATACCAGTATGCACTTCAAAGTGGTGTCAAATCTGTAGCGTCGTAATCCACGTTCCATCGCAGTTCAACGTCACCAGTTGGCTTGTGACCAAATCTGCCTAAAGTTACTTTCTGGTCAATCCTGCAAACCATTGGCAATCAGTTACTTTCGCATATCAAAACTATCTATTCGGTAATCGTTGCCCGAAATCCGAGCGCGGACGGATGTCCGTTGCAACCTCGTTCCTGAGCTCCGCTTCAAAAGCTTCCTATGGTGACTGCAACCACAGGTGCCGGTGGACCGGCGACAGCACGATCCGGAATTGGAAGGACGCCACAAGAGCGGACATCCGAAACCGGTCAGCAAAGGAACTTTCCGTTCGATTGGCTTGGGCCTGATCACCGGCGCGGCCGACGACGATCCTTCGGCGATAGGAACTTACGCGAGCGCCGGAGCCAGCCTGGGTCCATCGTTCCTGTGGACCGCGCCGGTTACATTTCCCATGATGTTCGCCGTGGTGTACCTCTGCTCAAAGCTGGGGCAGGTTGCGGGAAAGGGATTATTCGCGGTCATCCGCGATCATTACTCGCGGCCCATTCTGTACTTTTTTCTGGTCACCGCGGTCGTCGGCAACATCATCGAAGCCGGCGCCGACATCGGCGGCATGGCGGCAGCGCTGAATCTGCTGCTGCCGATTCCGATTGGCTGGATCGTGGTCGGGGTCACGCTCACCATTCTTGGCGTTGCAGATCTGGGGATCGTACACGCTGATCCGCGATGTCTTCCGCTGGCTGGCCTGGCGCTGCTGGCCTATATCGGGTCGGCATTTCTGGCCAAGCCTGAGCTGCTGCCAACCCTGCGCGGCACGCTGATTCCGACGATTCAGTTCAACAAAGATTATCTGGCGATGCTGGTGGCGGTGATCGGCACGACGCTTTCGGCTTACCTGTACTCATGGCAGTCGAACCAGGACGTGGAAGAAGACATCTCCATGGGACGGCGGCGGCTGACGGACCGTCTGGGCACGACCGAAGAAGAGCTGCGCCACTCGGCGCGCGACGTCGGCTTTGGAATGTTCTTCTCGAACATCGTGATGTACTTCATCATCCTGTCCACGGCCTCGACGTTATTCAAAGCCGGGCAGCACGACATCAACACGGCGGCCGAGGCGGCGCAGGCGCTGCGTCCGCTGGCGGGCAATGCGGCCGAGCTGCTGTTTGCCATCGGCGTGATCGGCGTGGGCTTTCTGGCGGTTCCGGTGATGACGATCGGAGCGGCTTACGACCTGTGCCAGTCGTTTGGCTGGAGGCACGGCCTGCATGTGAAGCCCGCGCGAGGCGAAGAAGTTCTACGCGGCGATCGTGGTGTTTACGCTGCTGGCCATGGGATTGAATTTTTTCGGCATCAATCCGATGAAGGCGCTGGTGTTTGCCGGAATCGTGCAGGGCTTCTCAACCCCGTTCCTGATGCTGGCGCTGATGCTGATCACCAACAACCGCAAGATCATGGGCCGGTGGAGGAACACTGCGGCGATGAATGTGCTGGGATGGCTGACCACGCTGGCGATGTTTGCGGCCGCGATTGGGCTGGTTATTACCTGGGTAAAGTAGCGTGGATAGCGGCATAGCGCGACTTAGCGGGGACTGGCCCTCGGCGGTGCTGCCGGTAGGTGTAGGCGGAGGCGCAGGCAACGAGGATTCCGAGCGCACCCTGGAGCAGGTCGACATGCGCATGATCGGTGAGCAGGTGGATGGCCCACAGCATGGGAACCTGCCACAACTCGACCACCCGGGTGTAGAAGGCACCGAGCAGCGCCATCACCGTATTCATGTAGAAGTATCCGGTCAAACCCACGGCGGCTACCAGCAGCATCGCGCCCCACATGGCAGGGGAGAGCGTTTGCAGTGGGCTGTGCGTGCCGAGGCTGAGGAAGACTCCGCCGAGAGCGGCACCAACCAGCGCGGGAGCGATCAGCCAGAAGAGATGCTCATCCTTGCCCTGGGCGCGCTCCCAGACCTTGTAGGTGGCGGCGCGTGAGGCAAGAGCGATAGCCAGAAAGCGATGCCGCGCGGCGCATTCAGCACGGTCCCCGGCTCACGCACCGCCTCGGCGGCAAACAGGATGAGGGCAGAGGCCAAGACGAGCAGAGTGCGGCGTTCGTAGGCGCGGCGCTCGCCCCGCACATAGGCGAGGATCAGCGCGTCCAGCAGCAGGACCGCCTGGGTCACGCGTCCGCTCAATAACCCAATGGCACCGAACCATCCCACGAAAGTAAGCCCGCCGGTGACGACCCGCAGCAGCGCAAGGCGCGGAGAGCGCGGCATCCATTGGCTGGCGTGGGGCGCACGATCAGCGCCAGCAAGGCGAGCGCGAGTAGAGAACGATCAACCAGAATGGTGGCGAGCGAGAGGTGGGCGCGGCGCGCCAGCAACTCGATGGAGACCGTGATCGCCACCTCGGAGGCGACCATGCCGGCCAGGGGCGCGCGGCTCCAGATATTTTCGTGTGAGCCAATCCCCAAGGAAGCCTCCGGGACACCATTCTAAATGTTCACGGCGCGCGTTGCTCGCAGGCGCAAAAAACGAGGCGCCGAAGCGCCTCAGGGGGGTGCTAGCAGAACGAAGTTATGCCAATGCCCATTTCTTCGATGGCCATACGGCGCATGATGAACTTCTGCACTTTGCCGGAGACGGTGGTGGGGAAGGAATCGACAAACTTGATGAACTTGGGAACCTTGAAGCTGGCGATCTGGCCGCGGCAGAAGCTCTGGATGGCTTCGGCGTCCAGGGTCACGCCCTCGTGCGGGATGATCCATGCCATCACTTCTTCGCCATACTTCTCGTTGGGTATGCCGATGACCTGCACGTCCTTGATGCCAGGGTAGGAATACAGAAATTCCTCGATCTCGCGGGGATAGATGTTTTCGCCGCCGCGAATGATCATCTCCTTGAGCCGTCCGGTGATGGTCACATAGCCGTGCTCATCCATGCTGGCGATGTCGCCGGAGTGCAGCCAGCCGTCGGGTTCGATGGTCGCCGCCGTTCCTACCGGATCGTTGTAATAGCCGTTCATGACGAGGTAGCCGCGGGTGCAGAGCTCGCCGTTCTGGCCGCAGCGGAACCGATCTGGCCGGTGTTCGGGATCGATGATCTTGACTTCGGTATGCGGCAGGGCGCGGCCGACGGTGGTGGTCTTGCGCTCCAGGGTGTCGTCGGTGGTGGTCTGGGTGATGACCGGCGAAGATTCGGTGAGGCCGTAGCAGATGGTGAGTTCGCTGCAGTGCATTTCCCGGATGACGCGGCGCATCAGTTCGATGGGACAGAGCGAGCCCGCCATGATGCCGGTGCGCAGCGAGGTGAAATCGAATTCGCTTGAAGCGGGGATGCGAGAATTCCGCGATGAACATGGTGGGAACGCCGTAGACCGCCGTGCAGCGCTCCTCGTGGATGGTCTGCATGGTCGCCAGCGGATCGAAGAAGTCGGCGGGGATGACCATGGCGGAGCCATGCGTGAGGCAGGCCATGTTGCCCAGCACCATGCCGAAGCAATGGTAGAAGGGCACAGGAATGCAGACCCGGTCGCGCTCGGTCAACTTCATGGAGTCGCCGATAAAGCGGCCATTGTTGGCCACGTTGTGGTGGCTCAGCTCGGCGCCCTTGGGCTGGCCGGTGGTGCCGCTGGTGTACTGGATGTTGATGGTGTCGTGCGGCTTGAGGCTCGCCTCACGGGCGCGCAACTCGGCGGGAGCGACGCTCTCGCCCTGAGCCAGCATGGCATTCCAACTCAACATCCCGGCCGGGGGATTCTCTCCGAGGTAAATCGCATGGCGGAGATCGGGCAATTGCGCGGCCTGCAACTCGCCGGGCGCGCAGTGATCCAGCTCGGGGGCAAGTTGGCGCAGGGTCTCAACGTAGTCACAGTCGCGGAAGGCGTGCTGCATCACCAGTCCCTTGCAGCCGGACTGCTTCAACACAAATTCCAGTTCATGAGCGCGGAAGCGGAGGTTGAGGTTGACCAGTACGGCCCCCATCTTGGCCGTGCCAAACTGCATCAGCACCCATTGAGAGACGTTGGTGGCCCAGATTCCGACCCGGTCGCCGCGCTCAAATCCCAAGGCCATCAGTCCGCGGGCGGTGCGCTCCACTTCGGCTTGCAACTCCCGCCAGTTGAAGCGCAGATTCTCCCCACGGAGGATGAGAGCGGGTGATTCGGGATAGCGCGCGGCCACCTGATCAAGAATCTGGCCGATGCAGAGATCGAGCAGCGGTGGATGTCCGCACCTCGGGAGTAGCTGGTGGTGGTTGCAGCAAATCCTGAGTCATCATGATGAAACTCCGTTTCCTGCGAACGCCCACCCCGAGCCTCGCCTGCTAATAGTACCCGGAAAGATCATTCGTAAAACTTATACCGTGCTGAATTTTTGGAATACAGTCTCTCAGGAGTCGGGGAAGGCGGGACGACGGCGAAAACTTGGCGAAACGCTACGGCTGGAGCACTTGAAAAGCACCGGCCGAACAGCGAGACGAATTTTCCCCGTAGCGTTGGTTTCCTGAATTCTCAGGCCGCAATGCGAGAGGGCTGTTGCTGCTCCTCCGGGCGAGCGATTGGGATGCTCAGCGGCCAAGGTTCTTCGACGGCGACCAATGCCAGGGCTCCGCCGAGCAGGGCCGCGTTTTTCATGAAGTTGATTTGATTCATCTGCCGCGCCTCGGGCGTTTCATCATTCCAGAAATCGTGCATCACCGGAGAAACCCCAGCCAGGAAGGTGGCTACCGCCGCGGCTCCCCACTTTGGCCGCACCCCGAGCAGCAGGCTGGCGCCCCCGGCGGTGAGCAAAGCGCCGGTGCCGAGCACGGCGACCTTCGGGAGCGGAACCTGCTTGGCTCCGGCATATTGTGCCAGAGTCTTGTACTGTAAGAAGTGGTTGATCCCGTTGTAAAGGAAGAATCCGCCCAAGAGCAGACGGCCCAGCGTGAATGGAATTTTCATCGGCTTCTCTCCGAATGGTAGGATTCGCCGCCGCCGGGAACCGTTGCAGTCGAGGTTCGAAGTGACATCAGTAATGCAGTATGCGCGGAGGTTTTCCGCATGAAGTATCATTCCGATGTTCTGATTCTGGGCGCAGGCGCTGCGGGATTGATGTGCGCCATCGAGGCCGGAAAGCGTGGCCGTTCGGTTACCGTGCTGGAGAGCTCGAACCGGGCAGGGCAGAAGATACTGATCTCCGGCGGCGGCCGCTGCAACTTTACCAACGTGGAGAGCGGGGCCGACGATTACATCTCGGCGAACCCGCACTTTGCCAAATCGGCGCTGGCCCGCTACACGCCGGAAAACTTTATCGCCATGGTGGAGCGCCACCGCATTGCCTGGCATGAGAAGAAACTGGGACAGCTTTTCTGCGACCGCAGCGCGCAGGACATTCTGACCATGCTGGAAGAGGAGTGCGTGCGCGTCGGCGTGCGGGTGAAGCTCTCCACCAGGTGAAGCGAAGTGCGGAGACGTGCGGCACGGAGCCAGTTCACGGCAGTCACCGGCGAGCATGAGTTCTGCTGCAATGCGCTGGTGGTTGCCACCGGCGGCCTTTCGATTCCGAAGATGGGTGCGACGCCGTTTCGGCTACGAACTGGCACGAGCAGTTCGGGCTCAAGATCGTGGAGCCGCGTCCGGCGCTGGTGGCCTTTACCCTGAATCCGGCAGGATGCCAAGCGCTTCTGCGACCTGGCGGGGATCTCCACCGAGGTGGTGGCCAGCATCGGCCGAGCAGAGCTTCCGGGAGAAGATGCTGATTACCCACCACGGCTTCAGCGGCCCGGCGATCCTGCAGATCGCTCGTACTGGAAGCCGGGCGAGGCAGTGACGCTGGATCTTGCGCCGGAGACAGCAGGTGTTCGCGGCATCTGCTGGCACACGGGCGCGGCGCGACGCGGTCGCCGCCGGGGCGGCGTTGCGCGAAGTGCTGCCGATTCGCCTGGCCGAGCGCTGGCTGGAACTGCATCCGTTCAAGAAGTGGACGAACGCGGCGATCGAAGAGGCCGAGCGGGCGCTGCATCACTTTGAGTTTGTGCCTGCCGGGACCGAAGGATTCGCCAAAGCCGAGGTCACCGCCGGCGGAGTGGACACCAACGAGCTTTCGGCAAAGACGATGGAAGTCGGTAAAGGTTCCGGGCCTGTACTTCGTGGGCGAGGTGGTGGACGTGACCGGACACCTGGGCGGACTACAACTTCCAGTGGGCCTGGGCCTCGGGATTCAGCGCGGGACAGGCGGTGTGAGAATCCTTGAGCAATGAGAAAGATGTAGCCGGTGCAACACCTCTAGTCAACGGTTGTACCGAGGCGTTCCAGCTCTAGATCCTAGCTTCTTGACCTCTTCGTTGTAGTACTTGTGGTACAGGATATTCCACTCGGGCGTGCCTTCGGGAATGATGCGGCGCTGGCTTTCGATCTTCATGCGGGCGGCTTTGTCGAGCTTTTCTTCGCTCGCCAGCAGCTCTTCCAGAAGCCGCCGCACCTCCTGGCGAATATCGTCGTAGCCTTCCAGAAACTCGACGTTCTTCAGGCTGGCGAGCTGTTCGGTGGAGGATGAGGCGAGCTTGTTGAGTTTTTCGCGAGACAGTCTCATAGCACCGCCTTGTATTTCTTCACCAGTTCGTTCTTCACCTTCTTGAACATCTCCTGGTAGTTGGCGGCGGTTTTGCGCATCTCGTCGGAGTAAGCTTCGAGGATGACGCGGACTTCATCGTTGATGCGGTCCTCCAGGCTTAGTTCCTCGACCATTGAGCTCTGGACGCGCTCGATGACCTTCTCGAGCTCGTGCGTTTGGATGAAATGATTGTCTTGCAGCCGTTTGACGACTTGCCGGGCTAGATAGCCCACGTATTCTTTCGAAAAGAGCATGATTGTGTATGTCGAATCTGAGGCTGGAAACACCAAATTTTAGCACAGCGACGAACGTAGTTCGTCATCCGCGGCGGCTGGGAGATGTGGTGAAAGGCGCCAGGCGAAGGGCTGCGGTTGCCTGAGCCATGCAGTGGACGGAACCGGCGCAGGGTGGGCGAATATCGAGTTCCGGCTGGAGAAATTGCGGGGCGGAGTGGCGCGAGGGAAGCTGGTCTGCTGCAGCAGGGAGTATGATGATCAGGCGCCGGGAGTGGTATCGAGTTGCAGCCCGGGCAACCATTTGTTAGAACAGCAGAGCGATGATTAGAAGATCTGTCCAGCATTCACGACGATATGCAACGCCTTTACCCAAGGGCTGGGGCTGCGGCGCTTCCACGGCTACATTCCGGACGAGATGCCCAGCGTGCTGTGGGATCGGCGACGACGTCAACGAGAGCTGGAAGGATTTTGTGGAGCTGGCGCGCGCCTCCGGAGCGCCGTTCATCACCATGAATTCGGTGCAACTGGAGGCCGACGACGTGGACTTCCTGCTCTCGGAGCTGCGCCGCTCCAGCTTCAGCCGCGAGGAAGACATGGAGACGGCGCGGCAGTTGCGCTCCTATTTCGGACGCATCGGCTTCATTCAGCTGGGCTTTCCCTACCAGGGCGTGATGTTTCTCTGCGAGCTTTCCACCGAGTGGTATGAAGGCTACAAGGCGCTGCAGGAGATGGCCGACGACCTGGGCGGCATCATGATCGACGGCTCGACGGATGGTTCCGAAGAGGACGAGCGCTGAGGCGTGCGCTGGACTCGGCGCGGCCAGGCTTCGAGACCACGTTCGCCGACTCGACATTCGGAAACCGCGGAACGGCCGCGGTCCGCAAGCGAGATCGCCCGGCTGCTCGCCGGCGGCCCTGGAACTGCCTGAGATTGTCGCCGAACTGCTGGCGGCGCGCGGCATCGCCTCGGTGGAAGAGGCCAGCCGCTTTCTTCATCCCTCGCTCGATCAACTGCACTCCCCCATGGAAATGCTGGGCATGCGCGCGGCCGTGGAGCGGCTGGAGCGCGCCATCGCCAGCCGCGAGCCGATGCTGATCTACGGCGACTACGACGTGGATGGCACCATGGCCACGGTGATTCTGAAGACGGTGGTGGAGCTGCTCGGCGGCCAGTGCGACTTCCACGTGCCGCACCGCTTGCTGGAAGGCTATGGCATGCGCGACGAGGTGATCGAGCGCGCGGCCGCCAATGGCGTCAAGCTGATCATCAGCGTGGACACCGGCATCCGCGCCTTTGCCGCCGCCGAAACCGCCGAACGCGCGGGCGTGGACCTGATCGTGACCGACCACCACCTGGTGGCGCACTCGGACGGCGCGACCGAAGGATGCGTATCCAGGCGTCCCAAGGCGCTGGCCGTGCTGAATCCGAATCAGCCCGGTTGCGGCTATCCGTGCAAGCATCTGTGCGGCGCGGGGGTGGCCTTCAAGGTGGCGCAGGCGCTGCTGGAGCGCGCCGGCCGGGCGCGGCTGGTTCCTTCCTTTCTGAAGATTGTGGCGATTGCGACGATTGCCGACTCGGTGCCGCTGCTGGGCGAGAACCGGGTTTTGGTCTCGCTGGGCCTGGAAGGGCTGCGCAAGGTGGTGAATCCGGGGCTGAACGCGCTGCTGGAGGTTTGCGAGTCTGGGAGCTTCCGGAGCGCGGGCTCCGAGCACGACCGAGGTAGCCTTCCGCATTGCGCCGCGGATGAACGCCGCCGGGCGGATGGACGTGGCCAAGGACGTGGTCGAGCTGTTCACCGTGAAGGACCCGGCGCGCGCCAAGGAGTTGGCGGCAGCGGCTGGACCAGTTGAACTCGGCGCGGCAGCAGGAGGAGCAGCGCATCTCGAGCCGAGGTGCTGCGGCAGGTGGAAGAGAGCGTTGAGCTGCGGGAAGCCGCCTGCATGGTGGTCGAAGGCGAGGGATGGCATCGCGGCGTGATCGGCATCTGCGCCTCGCGCGTGGTGGAGCGCTTCGGGCGTCCGGCGGTGGTGATCTCTCGCGACGGCGATGAGGCGCATGGCTCGGGGCGCTCGATTCCCGGCTTCCATCTGCTGGATGCGCTGGAGATCGCGCCGGAGCTATTCCTGCGCTTCGGCGGACACGCCGCCGCGGTGGGCTTTGCCATGCGGGCGGAGAATGTGGCCGAGTTGCGGCGGCGGCTGAACGATTATGCGCGCGACAGGCTGGTCGCCGAGGAGCTGCAGCCGGTGCTGGAGTACGACGGCGAGCTGGCCATGGAGCAGGTGACGCCGCGCTTCTGGGAGCAGTTGCGGGCTCTGCAACCGTTCGGCATGGGAAATCCCGAGCCGGTGTTTGTGGCGCGCGGCGTAACTCTGATGGGCGAACCGAAGGTGATGCGCGAAAAGCATATGAAGCTGAAGCTGCGCCGCTATGTGAGCTCCGCGGCGGGGCAGGCGGCTGCCAAGGCTCCGCCCGCGGCGCCGGGCGCTCGCGCGCGGACTGGATGCGCTGGGCTGGGGGATGGCCCATCGTCTGGCAGGATGAGCCGCTCTCGGGCGGCGATGCCCTGGACGTGATCTTCCGCATTGAGCAGAACACGCATCAGGATTTTGGCGGCGGGCTGCAACTGGTGCTCTCGGACTTCCGGCTGCCCGGCTGAGGCGCAGGCAGACCTCGGCGGCCGTCGGGACGGTGTGACCGGGGCTGCGTCTCCGAACGTCATTCGAATTCATAATTGGGGAATGCGTACGGCTCGCGTACACTGGATGAGTCATGCCTGTTTCCATCCCTCGTCTGCGAATCTGGTTTGCCGTGATGGCCCTGGCCGCCGTGGCGGTGGTTGCAGGCTTCTACGTTCGGGCGCGGATTGAGATGCGCAGCGCGCTCAAGAAACTTCCCGGAAAAGTCGGCATCGACATTCAGCAGACCAGCGAAGGGTTCACGCTCTCCAAGAGCGAAGGCGGCCGCACGCTGTACACGATTCACGCCTCCAAGGCGACGCAATTCAAAGCAGGGCGGCCGCGCCGAGCTGCACGATGTGAACATCGTTGTGTACGGGCGGAAATCGGACCGCTTCGACCAGATTTACGGCAATGACTTTGAGTACGACCAGCAGGCGGGAACGGTGGTTTCCAAGGGCGAGGTTCACATCGACCTGCAGGGCAACACCGAAGGCCAGAAGCTGGACGGACCAGGCGCCGCCGCGCGAGATGCAGCAATCCCATCCACCTGCGCACCGAGGGGATGGTCTTCAACCAGAAGACCGGGATGGCCGAGACCGAGGGGTGGTCGATTTCCGCGTGCCCCAGGCCGCGGGAACGGCGCGCGGCGCGACCTACGATTCGAAGAAGAACGAGTTGACGCTGCGCTCGGCCGTCGACATTCAGACCGAGGGCAGCAGAGCCGACGCACATTCAGGCGCGTCCACGGAATGATCACCAAGGAACCGCGCGTGCTGACGATGGATCGCGTGCAGATGAGCGGCGGCGAGCGCAAGATGCTGGCCGACCACGCGATCGTGGACCTGGCGGCGGACAATTCGGTGCAGCACGTGCATGCCGACGGCAACGTGCGCGTGAGCAACGCTGGGCGGAATGCAGGTGCGCTCGCCGCAGGCCGAGATGAAGCTGGGCGCCAACAACATGGTGGAGTCGGCGCTGTTCTACCGGCGGAGTGGATTTCGAGTCGGAGCAGCAGGGAGCCAGCGGACACTCGGGCGAGATGCTGATGCACTTTGCGCCAGGCGGCGAGAAGGGCGCGACGAAAGCCGCAACCCAAGCCGCGCACCCAGCGCGCAATCCAGTCTGCAACCCACGCCGCGAGCCCGGAAAAGGGAAGCGCGACGGCGACGCTCCTGGAAACCATCTATGCCAGCCAGGAGGTCACCTTGCGGCAGGCGCCGCAAGGCGACGAGCAAAAATCCCCAGGCGATGGCGATGAGCTCCGACGCCATGACGTTTGCGCTGAGCGGAGGACGGCTGTTGACGTCGGCGCAGACCGGAGGGCCGGGCGAGATCGTCATGACAGCTCGGCGGCTCCCAAGAGCGCGGGCGAGCAGACGGTGATCGACGCCCAGCATTTCACCGCCGAGTTTCGGCGAGCAGAACCGGCTGCACACCGTGCATGGCACGGGCGCGGTGCAGGTCACCAGCCACGTTCCGGGGCAGCCCGACAAGGTGAGCACGAGCGATACGATGGTGGCGCAGTTCACTCCGGGAGGCGAGGTTTCACGCGTGATTCAGGAGGGCAACTTCCGCTTCAAGGAGGGGCAGAGTTCGAAGAGCGAACTGGGCGGGCGGACCAGCTTTGCCGAGCGCGCCAACTACTCTCCGCTGGATGATTCAGTGACCTTGCAGGGCAGTCCGCGGATTGTCGATGGCGGAATGACGGTGACGGCCGACAGCATCCGGCTGCTGCGGCGCAGCGGCGAGGCTTTTGCCGCAGGCAACGTGAAGACCACCTACAGCGAACTGAAGCTGCAGCCCAACGGCGCGCTGCTGGCGACGGCGGACCCGATTCACGTCACCGCCCACGCGATGAATGCCCTGCAGTCCTCCGGGCTGGCGCACTACACCGGCGGCGCGCGGCTCTGGCAGGGCTCCAACATCGTGGAGGCGCCAGACCATCGACTTTGACCAGAAGGCCCGCACCATCCTGGCCCTGGGAGATCGCAAGCATCCGGTCAGCAGCGTGTTCCTGCAGGTGGACGACAAGGGCAAGGCTTCCACCATGCTGGTGACCGCGCCCAAGCTGAACTATGCCGATAACGAGCGCCAGGCGCACTACTCCGGAGGGGTGACGGCCCACGGACAGGACGGGGTGATGACCGCCGACCACGCCGACGTTTTCCTGAATGCGGCGAGCGCCTCGCGCGCCGGCGGGCCGAGCCAGTTGGACCACATCCTTGCCAACGCGCACGTGCTGGTGCAGCAGCAGGAGCGCCGCGCCGAGGGCGAAAAGCTGTTGTACACGGCGGCCACCGGGAGCTTTGTGATGACCGGAGGCTCGCCGATGCTGAGCGACCCGGTCAACGGCACCGTGCGGGGCGATTCGTTGACCTTCTACAGCCACGATGATAGGGTGGTCGTCGAGGGCAACGGTTCCTCGCGAGCCGTCACCCACACCCACGTTTCCCGCTAATGCAGACGCTTTCCACCGAAGAGATCGGCAAATCGTATCGCGGCCGCCGCGTGGTCAATGGCGTTTCGCTGGCGGTCAACCGGGGCGAGGTCGTGGGGCTGCTCGGTCCCAACGGCGCGGGCAAAACCACCAGCTTCTACATGATCGTCGGCCTGATTCCGCCCGACACCGGCCGGGTCATGATCGGCGACGTGGAAATCACCGACGTTCCCATGTATCTGCGCGCGCGCAACTACGGCATCAGCTATCTGCCGCAGGAGGCTTCGGTCTTTCGCAAGCTGAGCGTGGAGGAAAACATTCTGGCGGTGCTGGAGACGCAAAGCTCCAACTGGCAGGAGCGCCGCGAGCAAGATGGAGTGGCTGCTCGACCAGCTTGGCCTGGGCCACATCCGCAAGAACAAAGGCTATGCGCTGAGCGGAGGCGAACGCCGCCGGGTGGAAATCGCCCGCGCGCTGTGCATCAATCCCACGCTTCATCCTGCTCGACGAGCCGTTCAGCGGGATCGATCCCATTGCCGTGCTGGACCTGCAGAAGATCATCTTCGCCCTGAAAGAGAGCGGCATCGGCGTTCTGATCACCGACCACAACGTGCGCGAAACCCTCTCGGTGGTCGACCGCGCCTACATCATCAACGAGGGCCGCATCTTCCGCACCGGAACTCCCGAGCAACTGGGCAACGATCCCGAGGTCAAGCGAGTTTACCTGGGCGAGAGTTTCACTTTGGTTTAGGCGAACCTCCGCAGGGCCAAAGTTACCTTAGAGCATTTTGATTGCCGTACCTCCGCGATAGAACTGAACTTTCTAGGTTTAGAATCAGTTTGGGAAACCTCCCCTCAATCGCTGGTGCAATGGTATCTCTGCAGACAAAGCTGAACCTCAAGGTCACGCAACGCCAGATTCTGACTCCTGGACTGGTGCAGATGGTCAGCGTCCTGGCGCTCAATAAGCTTGAGCTGAAGGACATGATCAACGAGGAGATGGTTGAAAACCCGGTGCTGGATGAGTACCTGGACCCGGTGCCGACCATCGACGAGATTGCCGCCCGCGAGGAGCAGCGCGAGCGCGAAAGCGCCGCCGCCACCGCCGAAGAGCCCAAAACCACTCCGGAGGAGCGCGATCCGTTCGAGGAAGTCGATTTCGGCTCGTTCTTCAATGACTACCTCGACCCTGGGTACCGCAGCAACACCGAGCTGGAGTCGATCGAAAAGCCCTCGTTTGAGAACTTTCTTTCCAAGCCCACGACCCTGACCGACCACCTGATGTGGCAGCTCGGCGCGGTGCACGTGAAGGACGACGTGCTGGCGGCGGCAGAGCTGATCATCGGCAATCTGGGCGACGACGGCTACCTGCTGGCCAGCGATGAGGAGTTGTTGGAGCAGGGCGCAGGTTCGCTGAGCGTGCTGGAGGGCGGCGCGGCGCTGGAGCAGGAGTTGGGCAGCCGAGCCGCGAGCGGATGGCAGCGCGACGGTGATGGCGGCTGAGCGTCCCAAGCTGATCCCCAAGCCGGAGCTTCCCCGCAACGCGCTGTTCGGGCGCGACGCCCTGCACGAGGCGCTGGATCTGGTGCGGCAGATGGACCCGATCGGGGTGGCCTCGCGCGACCTGCGCGAGTGCCTGATGGCGCAGCTCAAGGATCTGATGCGGGTGCACGATGAGCGCGGCGGCGAGCCGGATATGCCGGAGCTGCTGGAAGATGCCATGGTGATCGCCGACAAGCATCTGCACATGCTGCAGAACAAGCAGATCCGCGAGATTGCCCGGGCGATGAGCAAGAGCATGGAACGGGTGGAGCGCTGCGTGGCCTTGATCCGCACGCTGGACCCCAAGCCGGGCCTGCGCTACAACGTCCCGGAGACGCGGCTGATCGAGCCCGACGTGGCCATCATCAAGCAGGGCGACGAGTACCTGGTGGTGATGAACGACGACGATATGCCGCAGCTCCGCCTGAATCCGACTTACAAGAAGCTGCTGAGCAAGGAAGGCAACGAGAAGGACGTGCGCACCTACGTCAAGGAGCGCTACAAGTCCGCCATCCAGCTGATCAAGAACATCGAGCAGCGCAAGCAGACGATTCTGAAGGTTTGCTACGCCATCATCGGCCGGCAGGACGAGTTTCTTGATTTCGGCATCGACTTCCTGAAGCCGATGATGATCAAGGAAGTGGCCGAGGAGATCGGCGTGCATCCCTCGACGGTGAGCCGGGCCGTGGCCAGCAAGTACGCCCACACCCCGCAAGGGGTATTCGAGCTGCGCTATTTCTTCAGCGAAAGCGTCAACGGTCCCGAGGGCGGCGCGACCTCGCTGCTGATCCTGAAGCGCCGGGTCAAGAAGCTGATCGAGGAAGAAGATCCCTCGCGGCCGCTGACCGATGAGCAGATCACCCGCATTCTGCAATCCCAGGGAATCCAGGTGACGCGGCGCACGGTGGCAAAATACCGCGAGGACATGAAGATTCCCTCGACCCATCAGCGGCGGGTCAAAAAGTAAATACTTTCCTCCGTGGTGCGGAAGACTGGCAGCGCATCTCCACATCTGATATAACCAAACGCCCACGGTAGTTTTCGTTTTTCCGTGGCGCCAGCGGGGACGGTTCTCCGTGATCGATTACAGGGCCGGTCGATTGGAGCCGATATGATTGCTAGTGGTGGCTCTGGACAATGTGCACTCCCCAGCACTGGAGAAGCGCTGGAGGGCCAAGGAGGAAAAATCGAATGAACGTGGATTACACCGGTAGGCAATTCGACATCACTCCCAAGATTCGCAAGGAAGTGGAAGCAGGACTGGCGAAGCTTGCAAAGATAGTGGGCGAAAACTGCAGCAGCAAGGTGATTCTGACGGCGGAAAAACAGCGCCGCATCGCCGAGATCACGGTGACGCGGCGGACCAAGAAAGCTGGTGGGCAGCGGCGAGGCCACCGACGTGATGGCCGCCATTGATCAGGCTCTGGAGCACATTGAAAAACAGGCGCTGAAGCTGAATACGCGCAAGCGCGACGTGAAAGCGAGCCGAGAAGCCGGACTGGAAGCGGGAGGCTCCGGAGGTGGAGCTGCCGATTGCGGTCGGAGTCGCGGCGGTGACCGCGGTTCCCGTGGTGGTGCATAAATTTCCGGCCAAGCCCAAGATGACCGAAGCTCACCTGGTGAAGAGCCAGGACTCCGTGGCCGTGCAGCCGATGACCATTGAAGAGGCGGTGAAGGAGTGCGAGTTCCGCGACCGGGAGGTATTCATCTTCCGCGATAAGAAAAGCATCGTGCGCGTGCTGCATCGGCGCAAGGACGGCAAATTGGAGCTGATCGAAGTGCCGTAAAGCTGGTGCTTTCCCAGAGAGATTCCGCTGAGCGTGCGCCGTGGAGACAGGCGCCAGGCGCACGCTCATTCGCGATTCTGTTGCAAAAAGCCCAGGCATATTCAGAACCCAAGCTTCAGTAACCCAAGTTGCCGAGTATGAGCTTTCTCCCGGTCGCCTTCTGCTGCTAAATTACGCCTATGGTCCGTAAAGCTGGTTCCAACAAACCCCTAAGCCCGATCGCTCCAGAGCTGGTGCGCGTCAGCTCAGCGCCTAAAGCCAAACTGGTGATGATCACCGGCTTGAGCGGTTCGGGGAAAATTACCGCCTTGAAGGTCTTTGAGGACATGGGGTACTACTGCGTGGACAACCTTCCCGCGGAGTTGATCCCCAGCTTTGCCCAACTCATTGAGGATACCCGCGACAACAAGAACGCCGCCATCGTGGTCGATATCCGCGAGGGCAGCCGCCTCGAGCAGCTTCCGAAGATCATTGGCGATCTGAAGAAGCGGCTGGACGTCACCCTGATTTATCTGGACACCACCGACAAGGTTCTGGTGCGGCGCTTCAGCGAAACCCGGCGCCCGCATCCTCTGGGCGCGGCCTCCTCGGTGCCGAGTTCGATTATCAGCGAGCGCCGCCGGCTGGAGCAGATCCGCAACATCGCCGATCTGGAGATCGACACTTCGAAGTTCAACGTGCACGAGCTGCGCACCCATCTGGTTGAGCTCTTCAAAGCCGGGGATGAACGCCAGCCGCTGCTGGTTTCCAGCCTGAGCTTCGGTTTTAAGAACGGCGTGCCGGAGAGCGCGGACCTGGTTTTCGACGTTCGCTTTCTGCCGAATCCGCACTTCATCGCCGGAGTTCCGCCCCTTCACGGGCAAGCATCCGCAGGTGGCAAAATACATCCGTTCGTTTCCGCAGACCCAGGAATTCATCGCCAAGGTGATGGACCTGCTGTTGTTTCTGCTGCCCCACTACGTCGCCGAAGGCAAGAGCTACCTGACCATCGCCTTTGGCTGCACCGGCGGCCAGCACCGGTCGGTGTTCATGGCCGAGGAGATCAAGAAGCGCCTTGCCAAGGCGGGCTACCGCGTCAAGGTGGAGCATCGCGACAGCCCAAGATAGATACCAGTATCGCGGGCCAGTAGGAATCGGCCGGTCCAATTCCTGCCGGATGGCAGCAAAGAGGTTGCGGCCTGTATTCCCTCAGCCGCTTCCAGTAGAATCAATGTTTGAACCCCAAATCCCCATGCCGGATGGGCCGCCATCCAATGAGTAGTTCATGCGCCGACTGATTCGCTTGATGTGGTACGTCCGGCCATACTGGCTCCAGTTGATCGCCAGTGTTGGGTTGTATTCGCTGGTCGGGCTGCTGGAAGCGTTCCGCGTTGCTTCTGCTCAGGCCCATCTTCGACCGCGTATTGACGCCGGATACGCCCGGGCAATTCGATGGCGCTGTTCAAGATTCCGCGGACCAATCACACCATCTATCTGCAACAGTTTGTCCCCAGCCACTTCCATAATCCCTGGACCATGGTTGCCTTTGCGCTGGTCGCCTCGGTCTTCCTCAAGGGAGTCTTCGACTACGCCGGCACCTACCTGGTGAACTACGCCGGCTTCGGTCTGGTGACCGATCTGCGCAATGAAATTTACGGCAGCGTTCTGCGCCGCTCGGCGGCCTTCTTCCAGAAGCATCCGACCGGGACGCTGGTTTCGGCCATCATCAACGACATCGACAAGGTGCAGTTTGCCATGTCGAGCGTGCTGGCCGAGTTCCTGCAGCAGTTTTTCATCTTTCTCTTCACCGCCGTTCTGGTGATCGTCGTGGGCGGCAAGCTGGCGTGGATTCTGCTGATATTCGTGCCGGTCATCGTGTTCAGCTCGCGCAAAATCGGCCGCCAGGTGCGCACCACCACGCGCCGCGGGCAGGACAAGCTGGCCGAGATTCAGAACATCCTGCACGAAACCATCACCGGCAACCGCATCGTCAAGGCCTTCAGCATGGAGATCTGGGAGACGACGCGCTTCAAGGCGGCGGCCAAGCGCCTGTTCTCGGCGAACATGCACTACGTGGTGGCCATGGCGCTGAGCTCTCCGCTGATGGATATCCTGGGGGCGGTGGTCATTGCGTTGCTGCTGAAGCTGGGGCGCAACAGCATCAAACACCACACCACTGACCATGGGCGGATTCATGGTCTTCATCGCCGCCACCATCAGTCTCTACCAGCCGGTGCGCAAGTTCGCCACCTTCTACAACAATTTTCAGCAGGCCCTGGGAGCGTCGGAATCGGTCTTCAAGTTCATGGACGCCAAGGACGAGGTCCGCGAGAAGCCGCACGCCCGCAAAGCTGCCGGCCTTTCACGATTCCATCCGCTTTGAAGACGTACGCTTCTCCTACGCCGACGGCGAAGACGCACGCGAGGTTCTGAAGGGCATCAACCTGAAGGTGAAGGCCGGCGAGATGCTGGCGATGGTCGGCGGAAGCGGTGCCGGCAAGTCCACGCTGGTGCATCTGATTCCGCGCTTTTTCGACGTCACCGGCGGCCGGATTCTGGTGGATGGCCACGATATTCGCGAGCTGTCCCTGGCCTCGCTGCGCGGACAGATCGGCATCGTCGCCCAGGAGACCATGCTGTTCAATGACACGGTGCGCAACAACATCGCCTACGGGCAGCCCCACGTTTCGCAGCAGGATGTGGAGCGCGCCGCCCAGGCCGCGCTGGCGCATGATTTCATCCTGCGTATGCCGGATGGCTACAACACGGTGATCGGCGAGCGCGGCTTCCGCCTCTCCGGCGGCGAGCGTCAGCGCCTGAGCATCGCGCGCGCGCTGCTGAAGAACGCGCCCATCCTGATCCTCGACGAAGCAACCTCGGCGCTGGATTCCGAGAGCGAAGCGCTGGTGCAAACCGCGCTGCAGAATCTGATGGCGGGCCGCACCGTCTTCGTCATTGCCCACCGGCTCTCCACCGTGCGCCGCGCCGATCGCATCCTCGTGCTGGAGAAGGGCAGGATTGCCGACGAGGGCTCGCATGATGATCTGTTGTCGCGGCTGGGAACCTATCGCCGCCTCTATGACTTGCAGTTTGTAGATCTCGACGCGCCCAAACAGGGCGTGCGAGGAAGGAGGCGGAGACTAGCCATGCCGATCCGCTCCATGACCGGCTTTGCCCAGATCAAGGGCCAGCAGGGTAAGACCGCATACACGTTCACCGCCAAGTCGGTGAACCATCGCTTTCTGGACCTGCAACTGCGTCTGCCCGGACGCTCCGAGCTTTTTGAGCAGCAGTTGCGCAAGCTGTTCAAGGAGAAAATGCACCGCGGACACGTGGAACTCACGCTCGCTCTGGAGTACGCTGGTGCTTCCGGCGTCAGCGTGAATCACGAACTGGTCTCCGGTTACGTCAAGGCATTTCGCGAGTTGTCCGAAGGAACTCGACCTGCGCGCCGACGTCGATTTGAACGCGATCTTCCGCTTGAACGGCGTGCTCTCGGCCTCCAGTGAGATGCCGGAGGAGGCGGAGTTGCAGAGCCGCGCTGCTGGGCTGCAGCCGCCGAATTGATCGACCTGCTGAATGCCAACCGCCGTCTGGAAGGCGATCATACGCGCGCCGAGCTGGAGTCGCGCATGGACCAACTGGAGCGCAACACCGCCGAGGTGGAGAAGCTGCGGGGCACCGTGCTGCAGGCGCACCTGGAGCGCATCCGCGCGCGCATGGCCGAGCTGCTGGAAGGCAAGGCCGATCCCGACCGCATCCTGCAGGAGGCGGCGATGCTGGCCGAGCGCAGCGACGTGCAGGAGGAGATCGTGCGCCTGCAGACCCACATCCAGCATTTCCGCGGCTTGCTGGAGGAGGGCGAGGATGTCGGCAAAAAACTCGACTTCCTGCTGCAGGAGATGAATCGAGAGGCCAACACCATGCTCTCCAAGACCACCGGCCTGGCCGGCGATGCCATGCGCATCACCGAGCTGGGCCTGGCGCTGAAGAGCGATATTGAAAAATCCCGCGAACAGGTGCAAAACGTCGAATGAGCTCTGGTCTTTATCATTTCAGCCCCTCGGGCAGCGGTAAATCGACGCTGGTTGCCGCCATCAAGCGACTGGTGGACCGGCTCGAGTTCTCGGTCTCCTACACCACGCGTCCGCCGCGCGGCAGCGAAGAAGATGGCCGCGACTATTACTACACCAATCGCGAGGTCTTCGAGCGCATGATCGGCAAAGGCGAATTTCTTGAATACGCCGACGTTTTCGGAAACTACTACGGCACGGCCAAGAAGTTTCTGGATGATGCGATTGTGCGCGGCCACGACCTGCTGCTGGATATCGACGTGCAAGGCGCCTCGCAGCTGCAGAAGAAGCATGTCCGGAGCAATCAGCATCTTCATCCTGCCGCCGAACAAGGCAGGAGTTGGAGAAGCGATTGCGCCGCCGCAGCTCGGCCGAACGCATGACCGACGAGGCGGTCATCCAGCGCCGGCTGGAAACTGCCACGCGGGAGATTGAAAAATACGAGGAATACGATTACATTCTGGTGAACGACCAACTGGGCGACTCGATCGACGCGCTGAAGGCGATCATTCTCACCGAGCGTCTGCGCGCCGCTGGCCGGGAGCCCGCGCGAGCCGACGAAACAGAGCTCGTCGAAGCTGGCGGAGGGGCGCAGGTTGGAGCGTGTGCGGCCGTCGCTGGGGCCGATTCTGGAAAGCTTTCGAAAGAAGACCGTGTAATTCACAGGGGGTACAAAGTGGATCTCTACAACGGGTTCGACAGCAATTACCGATACATTCTGGTGGCAGCCCGCCGCGCTCGTCAGTTGCAGTCCGGCGCAAGCCCATTGGTGGCTACGGATTCCACGAAGCCCTGCCACATCGCCGCGTTGGAGCTGCAGGCCGACAAGGTGAAGTGGGAGACCACACCGTTGGCGGTCGTTGCAAAATCCGATCCGGAGTCCGGCGCCGCTTAGTTTTTGCGGAAGCAGTCTCACCATAAATGTTGGCGGATTCGCGTCGGCGATTGCCGCCGCAATCGTTCGCGCGCGCACCGGCATCGAATCCAACGGAAGATTGACCTGATGAAAATCGCACTGGGAGTCACGGGCGGCATCGCCGCATACAAGGCGGCAGAGATTGCGCGCCGTCTGCAGGAGCGCGACCTGCGCGTGCAGGTCGTCATGACCGCTGCGGCGCAGGAGTTCGTGCGTCCGCTGACCTTCGCCGCGCTGACCGGCGAAAAGGTCATCACCGAGATGTTCTCGCAGCGCGACTCCAACTCGACGCTGGATTCCTCGGTCGAGCACATCGGCGTGGCGCAGTCGATCGATGCGCTGCTGGTGGCTCCGGCGACGGCGGCAACGCTGGCCCGCTTTGCCCACGGGCTGGCCGATGATTTTCTCTCCACGCTCTACCTGGCGACGACGGCTCCGGTGGTGGTGGCGCCGGCGATGAACGTGAACATGTGGCGTCATCCGGCGACGCAGGCGAATCTCGCAGACCTTGCGCGCGCGCGGCGTCACGCATCGTGGAGCCGGGCGAGGGATACCTCGCCTGCGGCATGACCGGCGAGGGACGCCTGGCCGATACCGAGGCAATCGTCGAAGCCTTGCTGGCGCGCCTTGCGCAGCGCGCAGGACTTGAAGGGCGAGCACGTTTTGATCTCCGCCGGGCCGACCTATGAGCCGATCGACCCGGTGCGCTTCCTCGGCAATCGCTCCAGCGGAAAGATGGGATATGCCCTGGCCGAGGCCGCCCTGCGGCGCGGAGCGCAGGTCACGCTGGTGAGCGGGCCGACCGCGCTGACGCCTCCTGCGGTCGAGGAGTTTGTCGCCGGTGGAGAGCAGCGCGCAGATGCGCGAGGCGTTGCTCGCGCGCTTCGGACGCGCCAGCATCACCATCATGACGGCAGCGGTCTCCGATTTTGCCCCGGCCGAAGTCGCCGGGCAGAAGATCAAGCGCGAAGGGCGCCATGACGCTCGAGCTGCAGCCCACGGCGGACATTCTTGCCGAGCTTGGTTCCAGCCGCGCTCCCGGACAGTTGCTCATCGGCTTTGCCGCCGAGACCGAGAACCTGGTGGAGAACGCCCGCGGCAAACTCGAGCGCAAGCATCTGGATGCCATCGTGCTCAACGACGTTTCGCGCCCCGGCCTCGGCTTTGGCTCGGAGCGCAACGCCGGCGAGATCATCACCGCCGAGCGAGCGACCTCGATTCCGGAGATGAGCAAGCTGGAGATGGCAGGGTGCATCCTGGACGCGGTGGTGAAGCTGCGCGCCCGGCAGAAGACTCCCAAGGTGACCGCATAGCATGGCAAAAGTATTGGACGAGCAGAGCAGGAAGGCCGTTGCGGACACCATGCGCTATTATCGCGAGCTTGGAATCTACGATCTCTATCGGCGCGAGGTGCCCGAGGGCGTGACCTTCGGACGGACCATCGTCCGCGAAGAGCTGGCGCGCCTGGCGAGACGTCGGCGACTGAGTCCCTGGCGGCGGAAGCGCTCGCGGTGGCGGATGCCGCCGCCGCCGAAGCCCCTGCCGATGCCGCGCAACTTGCGGCGATCCTTGGCGACAAGCCCGCCGCGCTGCGCGTGATTCGCGAAGAGATTGGCGACTGCACCCGCTGCAAACTGTGCCAGGAGCGCACCAACATCGTCTTCGGCGTGGGCGATCCGCACGCCCGCATCATGTTCGTGGGCGAGGGCCCGGGCGCGGATGAAGATGCGCAGGGCGAGCCCTTCGTGGGCCGCGCCGGACAGTTGCTCAACAACATGATCACCGCCATGGGCATTCGCCGCGAAGACGTTTACATCGGCAACGTGGTCAAGTGCCGCCCGCCGCAAGAACCGCGCTCCGGAGCGCGATGAGTGCGAGACCTGCGGCCCGTTCCTGATGCGGCAAATTTCCGTGGTGCGGCCGGAGATCATTGTGGCCCTGGGCGCGACGGCGGCCAAGTTTCTGCTCGGCGGCAACGACTCGATGGCGAACCTGCGCGGCCACATCTACGACTTCCATCCCACCGTTCCGCATACGTGCCGCCGGAGCGCGATCCTGAGTTCATGACCAAGCTGGTCGTCACCTATCATCCCGCCTACCTGCTGCGCGATCCGCGGCAGAAGAAAGAAACGTGGCTGGACCTGCAGATGGTGATGAAGTACCTCGGAATGCCGCTGCCGAAGCGCGACCCGGAGAGCACCGACGAACCCAGTCCAGAGGCTTGATGCCCGCCGAATCCGACTTCGGCCTGCAACGCCGAGACCTCGCTAGCTTCCCGAGACGCAGCCTCTCTACTGCGATGTGGCGTTGCCGGTGCCGCTCGACGCGCTCTTCACCTACGAAGCCGGCGACCTTGAGCCGGTTGCAGGCGGGCGCGTGGTGGTGCCCTTTGGCCGCGGCGCGGAGAAAAAACTTTCCGGCATCGTCACCCGCGTGCACCACGAACCGCCTGCCGAGACGCAAGCTCAAGCGCGTGCTGCAGGTGCTCGATTCGCTCCCCGTGCTCGACGAAAATCTGCTCGCCCTGGGGCGCTGGATCGCGCAGTACTACCTTGCGCCCATCGGCGAAGTTTATCGCACCATGCTGCCCCTTGCAGGCGGAGTTCCGGCAGGCGTTCGGCTACCGCATCACCGAGCTTGGCGCCGAGGCGCTCTACGATTCGGCGAGCGAGGGCTCTTCCCGCCGCTCGCAAAAAGATCCCGAGCATCAGATGAGCGAATACGCCGTGCTCGACGCACTGGCCGAAGGCGACCTGGTGCGCGAAGAACGTCTGCGCATCGGCGACCGGCGCCTCCCGCGAAGTGTTGCGCACCCTGCAGCAGAAAAAGTGGATTGTCCGCGAAGACCTCTCCGGCGTGCGCGATGCGCGCCGGCTGGTCAAGTTCGTCGTGCTGCGCGAAGCCTGCGAGATGCGGCAGCGAGTCGCGACAGCCGGCAAGCTGAACCCCGCCCAGCAGCGCATCGTCGATCTTACTGCGCGCCGCCGAGGGCCGCATGCCGATGGAGCGATCTGCGCGAGGCTGGCGCCTCGCCGAGCTCGCTGAAAACGCTGGTGAAGCACGATGTGGTCGAGATTGTGGAGGAGCCCGCCGGGCAGGCCGTGCCGCAGATGAAGCCGCGCACCACCCTCGAGTTTCTCTTCACCTCCCGCCAGAAGGAAGCGCTGCGGGAGATTCGCGCCAGCGTCGAAGAGCGCCGCTTTCAGGTTGCGCTGCTGCACGGCGTCACCGGCTCGGGCAAAACCGCGGTGTATCTGGCGGCCATGCAGTCGGTGCTCGCCGCCGGGCGTGGCTCCATTCTGCTGGTGCCGGAGATCGGACTGACGCCCGGCGTCGCCGCCGATCTGCACAACATCTTCGGCGAGGAGATCGCCATTCTGCATTCCTCGCTCAGCGACGACGAGCGCGCCGAGCAGTGGCACCGCATCCGCCGCGGCGAAGCGCGCATCGCCGTGGGCACGCGCTCGGCGATCTTCGCCCCGGTGCGCGACCTCGCGCTCATCATCGTCGACGAGGAGCACGACAACAGCTACAAGCAGGAGGAGACGCCGCGCTATCACGGCCGCGATGTCGCCGTGGTGCGCGCCAAGGCGCTGAACGCGACCGTGGTGCTGGGCTCGGCCACGCCATCGCTGGAGAGCTACCACAACGCCACCCGCGGCAAGTACGCGCTGGTCGAACTGCCCGACCGCGTGCAGGAGCGTCCCCTGCCCGAGGTGGAACTGGTCGACATGCGCGAGGAGTTTCAGCAGACCGGCAAGGAGAGCGTGCTCTCGCGCAGGCTGATCGAGGAGACCACGGCCAGCCTCGACCGCGGCGAGCAGGCGATGATCCTGCTCAACCGCCGCGGCTACTCGGCGTGGGTCATGTGCCGCTCCTGCGGCGATACCATGCAGTGCCGCGACTGCGCCGTGGCCATGACCTATCACAAGCGCCAGCACCGCCTGCTGTGCCACTACTGCGGCTACCAGCAGCCGGTGCCCAAGACTCTGTCCCAAGTGCGGCAGCGACTACGTGCAGTTCCTCGGCACCGGCTCGGAGAAGCTGGAGGACCTGCTGCACGCCGCCTTTCCCACGGCGCGCATCGGACGCATGGATCGCGACACCGTGCGCGGCCACGACGATTTCGAGCGCATGTTGAGCGAATTTCAGGCCGGCGAAATCGACCTGCTGGTCGGCACCCAGATGATCGCCAAGGGACACGACGTGCATGGCGTCACGCTGGTCGGCGTGGTCGGCGCCGACACCGCCCTCGGCCTGCCGGATTTCCGCGCCGCCGAGCGCACCTTCCAACTGCTGACCCAGGTGGCCGGCCGCGCCGGACGCGGCGAGATGCTGGGCAAGGTGGTGCTGCAAACCCATTTTCCCGATCACTACGCCGTGCAGTTCGCCGCCCATCATGACTATCAGGGCTTTGCCGAAAAGGAGCTGCGCTTCCGCGGCTGGATGCACTATCCGCCCTTCGATGCGCTGGCCAACATCGTGGTGCGCAGCGACAAGCAGGAAGAGGCTCTGCGCTACTCCGGGCTGCTGGGCCGCTGGTTTGAGCAGGTGCGGCATGAGGGAGTGCGCGTCATGGGTCCGGCTCCCGCGCCCATCGCGCGGCTGAAAAAGGATTACCGCTTCCACTTTGTGCTCAAGGCCGCCAGCCGCGAGCGCCTGAACTCCGTCCTGCGCGCCATGCTCGCCACCGCGCAGCAGCAAAAAATTCCGCGCACCAACATCATCGTGGACGTGGATGCGATGTCGCTGTCGTAGCTCTTACCGGCTGCCGCGCTTAATCAGGTGCACGACCTGCGGGAAGGTCGGGGTGGCCCATATTAGCCATCTTTTGGCTAATGTGGGGCTGTGGGCGTTGTACTTGTTTCGGTATTTGCTTCGGAATTGTTGGATCCTTGGCGATTATTCGTTAGGTAAGGAGGAAGGCGAACACGACAGCAAGTCAGTTGGCCTTACCCTCCCAGTAGAAACCGAGGTCGTCTGACCAAACTTCACCACATCTAACGGCGATTGTGTGCCGCCCCTCGGTCAACGGCTCAAGACCAGTGCTTCGTGCCATCGCGCCAAAATTTACGCCGGGATAAGATCAGCCGTTCAGATTGCCTTCGGACAATAATTCCTCGCCATAGCTGGCCGGGAGCAACATCCATCGTTAAGCCTGGGCCGAAGCCGCCGGTGTACGGAATCTCTGCACCATCCAGACGCACGGATCCCCCGCTAAATGACGGCCATACGGGAGAGCCAGAGGAAATCTTTTCGGCAGTTGTGTTGTGGCATTCAACAAAAAAGGCAGGGCCATCATCGGCCCTATCGAAGAACGGTGCTATCAGTGGCTTTGAGCGGTTCTGCGGCTCAGACTGAGCGAACATGAACAGCAACAGAATCGTACTGACGGCTCGCATATACTCTCCCATCAACGTGACGGTTGATCAGAGTAGCTAAACGTTGTCGATTATTCAAGGTAAACGCGGTGCCCGAAGATAGCTGTGTACTACAGACCTTTCCGCTCACTATCCCGCGGGAACATTATCGCCGCGCACTTGGAATTGGCGCTACCGGCTGCCGTGCTTGATCATGTGCGCGACCTGCGGGAAGGTGGAGTTCATCACCGGGGCGGGCGTAAAGGTGAGAATCAGCATGGCCAGCGCCAGCAGAGCCATCTTCCGGCGGCCGCGTCCCACTGCCGGCCAGCGCGGAACGCTGGGCTGCTGCAATCCGCTCAGCGCCAGCAGAATCGCCCAGATCATCCAGCCCACCCAGAAGAACCAGGCCATCACCACCAGCGCCCCGACCATCGCCCAGGAGAGAAATCTGTGCAGCGCCGGCGAAACCGCAAACACCAGGTGGCCGCCGTCGAGCTGCCCGCCGGGAAGCAGATTCAATGCGGTCGCCAGCATTCCTGCCCAGCCCGCCAGCGCCACCGGATGCAGATAGTAGTGGGCCAGCGCCGGTCCGCCGGGGTGCAGCAGCGCGTGGCCGAGCTGAAAGATCAGCGGGAAGCCGAACTGCAACTCCGGATCGGAGCTGCCCGCGATGGGATGCGACATCGCCAGTCCGGCCAGCATGGTGGGCACGGCCACCACAAATCCCGCGATCGGCCCGGCAATGCCGATATCGAACAGCGCCGCCCGCGATTCGATGTAGCCGCCAATGCGGATGAACGCGCCCAGCGTGCCAATCAGCGTGGGTGCAGGAATGAAGAACGGCAGAGTCGCGCGCACTCCGTAGCGCCGGCAATAAAGGTAGTGTCCCATCTCGTGCGCGAGCAGAATGCCCATGATCGCCAGCGAAAACGGAACTCCGAGCAGCAGCTGCCGCGGGCTCTGCCACAGCCACTGCACCGGAAACAGCGGCAGCAGCTCATCGCCGCTGGCGAAGGCTTCCAGATTGTGATTGAAGTTGTACTGCAGGCGCGAGCCCACCAGCACGGTGGTGCAGAAGGTGAGCAGCAGCAAGAGCAGCGGCAGCCGCTAGCGCAGCCGGCGGAGCGTACGTCCGAGGCGAGCGCCGCAACGGTTCTCGGGCAAGGAGTCGGAGACGGATTCAGACATCGGGGAGACGCTCGCGGACACAAGGCGGCACCGGAGCCGTGCTCCGGCGCCGCGCGGACTAATCGATCGACTGCAGTTCCTTGCCGGGCTTGAAGCGAACGGCCTTCCCCGGAGGAATGTTAACCTCGGCGCCGGTGCGCGGATTGCGGCCGATGCCGGTCTTGCGCGGGCGCACGTTGAAGACGCCAAAGCCGCGCAGTTCAATGCGGTCGCCATCGGCAAGCGCTTTCTTCATGCTCTCGAAGACGGTCTCCACGGCGCGCTCGGCTTTCGTCTTGGTGACCCCGGTGCGGTTTACCACTTCGTTGATGATGTCGAGTTTAATCAAGCGATCGGCTCCGGCGCTTCAGATTGAAAAACAAGGGCTTACCCACTGATGCTAGAAAATGCGGCGGGCATTGTCAACGTCCATCGCTGTCCGGCGCTCGGCGCGATAGTAACGCCACGCCAGAGCGGCGAATGTTACATTGAAGATGAGGCGTGTTCCCGGCCGAGGATCGGGAAGCCGGCTAGCATCCGGCGAAGACTCATACCAGGAAACGAGGAACCTGAGGCGAATGGCAATAAAGAGTGATCGTTGGATTCGGGAGATGGCGCAGACGCAGGAGATGATCAGCCCATTCTGTGAGAAGCAGATGCGGGAAGGCGTCATCAGCTACGGGCTTTCGTCCTATGGCTATGATCTGCGGGTGGCCGACGAGTTCAAGATTTTTACCAACGTAAACTCCGCCGTGGTGGACCCCAAGAAGTTCGACGAGCGCTCCTTTGTCACCATCCGCGCCGACAGCATCATGGTTCCGCCGAACTCTTTTGCCTTGGCGCGCTCGGTGGAGTACTTCAAGATTCCGCGCGACGTGCTGACGATCTGCGTCGGCAAGTCCACCTATGCGCGCTGCGGAATCATCGTCAACGTCACGCCCTTCGAGCCGGAGTGGGAGGGCTTTGTCACCCTTGAGATCAGCAACACCACGCCGCTGCCCGCCAAGATTTACGCCAACGAGGGCCTCTGCCAGATCCTGTTCTTCCAGGGAGACGAGGTCTGCGAGGTCAGCTACAAGGACAAGGCCGGCAAGTACCAGAATCAGACCGGCATCGTGCTGCCCAAGCTGTAGGCGGCGATGAAAACTCTGCGCCTTCGCCTTGCACCATCGCGCCGACAGCTCGCGCACGAGCGACCCTGCCCTGCTGGAGGCGGCTGAGATTCTGCGCCGCGGCGGACTGGTGGCGTTTCCCACCGAGACGGTCTACGGACTGGGAGCCAACGCCCTGGACGCCGGCGCGGTGGAGAAGATCTTCGCCGCCAAGCAGCGTCCTCACTGGGACCCGGTGATCGTTCACGTGGCCGACGTGGCAGCGCGCGCGCGAACTGACCTCTGGCGTGGCCGGAGGCTGCCGAACGGCTTGCCGAAGCCTTCTGGCCCGGCCCGCTGACCATGCTGCTGCCGCGCAACGCGCAGATTCCCGACGTGTGCACCGCCGGGCGTGAAAAGGTCGGGACTGCGGTTGCCCTCGCATCCCGTGGCGCATGGCCTTGATCGCCGCGGCAGGAGTGCCGGTCGCCGCGCCCAGCGCCAATCGCTTCGGACACACCAGTCCCACCACCGCCGCGCATGTTCTCGCCGACCTCGAAGGCCGCATTGACGCCATCCTCGATGCCGGAGCCTGCGCAGGTCGGGGTCGAATCCACGGTGCTCGATCCCACCGCCGATCCGCCGATCATCTATCGTCCCGGGGGAATCACCGCCGAGCAGATTCGCCACGTGCTGGGCAATGTGGTGGTGGCCGAGCGCGAGCCAGATGATGCATCCGATGCGAGAAGTCCCGCCGGAGTCGCTGGAATCTCCCGGGCTCGGCATTCGCCACTACGCGCCGCGCGCGCGGCTGCTTCTGGTGGAGAGCGAAGGCGAACTCAACCGCGTGCTGGAGCGCGAGGCGCGCCACCACCGGGTGGGAGTGTTGCTGCCGAAGGAGTGGTCCAACGCCGGCTGGCAACGTGATCGCGCTGCCCTGGGGAAGCTGGAGCGAGCCGGAATCGCTGGCCCGCGAACTGTATCTCGCAACTGCGCGCGCTCGATGACCGCGGGGTCGATGTCATCGTCTGTCCCATGCCGCCCGCCGGGGATGGGATCGGCGCTGGCGATCCGGGACCGGCTGCGCAAGGCCGCCAAATGAAAAAGCCCGCGCGAGGCGGGCTTTGAACCGTTACAGCATTTTCGTATATCGTGCTTCTTATTTCGTTTCTTCGCCTTCTTTGTACATATATCGAATGCTGGATTTATAAACTCAAAAGGTTGGATTCGCCGCCTGCGCGGTTGAGCTTGATGCAGTGCTTGTCATACCACTCGATGATGCCGTGCAGCTGCTTCGCCGTCGCGGGTCACCACGACCATCGGCGTCTTGCTCTGCATCTGTTTCTGGTAATAGAAATTTTCCGCGTGGGTCTGCTCTGCTGGCGCAGGCTTTCTTGGCGGGTACGCCCGGGGTGCGTTCCGGGGCGCGTACCGGTCGTTCGCGACGCTCGGCAGCGGCTTCGCGTTACGCGAGCCTGCTCGCGGTTCAGCGAAGGACGGATCAATTTCCGGTTTCCGAAGCTCTCCGGTTCGGGCGCCCGAACCACGGCGGTAGAGTCTGGTCCGTTTCTCATACTAATCCTCTCCCCATCGGGAGTATTAAAAGTTGCGGCGCGGTGGACACCGAATTCCCCGCTGAGGAGACACAAGTGAACGCACGCAACGCGAGTGCGAGAACTGATTTCCTGGAAGAGAATTACAGTGATTCGTGCCTAAACCGTACCACACGCGTAGGGCTAAAACAACAAAAGTCTGAGCTAATCTACTGTGACGAACGGAAAAGGATTAAGGATGCCAGCAGCTTTGCGCGGAGCCGCAAAAATTTTCGAGCAGAGCGGGAACTAAATCTCAATCGAACTGGAGAATCCGTCCAGCGAGAGGGAACGCAGCAGGTTACGGCGCATTCCGTTCTGCACATCGCCCAGCCCGTCGCTGGCGCGCACGATCCAATCAAAGCTTACCTGCCCGGCAATCCCGGCCAGCTCTGCCTGCAGATCCTGATTTCGCATCAGCTCCCGCGACCCCGCCTTGAGAAACATCAGGTCTTCCAGAATCGAGTACAGCACCGCGATCAGCAGGTCGGTCTTGCCCTTGCCCTCGCCTCCCGCGCGGTAGGCTTCCGTGGCGCGGAAGAGCGCCGAGTGCTCGTTTTCGCCCAGGGCCGTGGTCAGCAGCAGCAGCGCGTCTTTGCGCGCCGTCAGGTATCCGTTCAAGTCAAAGCTGCGGGCGCGTCCCACGGCCCCGCCGCAAAGCCGTGCCACCAGAATCTTCTGGGCCGCTGTCCACTCGGTGCGCAGTGCCAGATCCTGTCCAATCTCCTCCGCCGTCAGCGGTGCCAGCCGCAGCGTAATGCAGCGCGAGCGCATGGTGGGCAACAGCGCATTGGAATTTTCCGCCAGCAGAAACAGGGTGGCAAACTCGGGCGGCTCCTCCAGAACCTTCAGCAGCGCGTTGGCCGCCTCTTTCATAAAGTTGGATTCAGAGAAGATGTAGAACTTCTGCCGGCCCTCCGATGGCCGATAGTACATCTCGCCGATGACGTGCCGCACCTGGTCCACCTTCACCAGCATTTGCGGCGGGTCGGGAGGAATCACCAGAACTTCAGGATGGGTCTGGATGAAGATGCGGGTCTCGCGCTTATCGCTCTCGCGCAGATTTTCACGGGCTTCCACGGCTTCGGCAAAGCGCTGATCCAGGGCGTCGGCCTGGGCAATCCGCTCGCAGTTCCGGCACCTCCCGCAGAAATCGGGCAGCCCGTCTTCGCCCATGGGATGCTCCAGGCAGTTGACCGCCTTGGCCACCATCTGCGCCAGGGTGAATTTTCCCGCGCCGCGCGGCCCGGTCAGGATAATGGCGTGGGGCAGGTGGTCGCGCGCGATCATTTCGCCGCAGCCGTGCCCACCGTCGTGGCGTTTCCGCGGAACTGCTCGAATCCCATGCCTAGCCCTGTCTGGCCAGCAAGCGCTGGCGCACCGCCGCCACCACTTCGTTGTGCACCGCTTCCAGGGACCGGCGCGCGTCGATTACCACCACGCGCTGGCTTTCGCGCTCGGCAATGGCCAGAAACTGCTGGTGCACCCGCTCGTAGAATGCCCGGTTTTCCTGCTCGAAACGATTTTCGTCGCCATCGCCTCCGGTGGCCTGATTCCGGCGGCGAGCCCGCGCCAGGCTGGCTGCCACCTCATTGTCCAGCAGCAGGGTGAGATCCGGTTCGAGCCCCAGGCAGAGCACCCGATGCAGGGTCAGCACCGCCTCCACTCCAAGCTGTCTTCCTGCGCCCTGGTAAGCCTCGGACGAATCCGTGTAGCGGTCGCACAACACCCATGTGCCGCGATTGATCGCCGGCAGAATCACCTCTGCAATATGCTGTGCGCGGGAGGCGAACATCAACGCCAGCTCCGCCAGCGGAGCCAGTCCGTGGGTGCGCGAATCGAGCAGCAGGCCGCGAACCTGCTCGCCCATCGCGGTGCCTCCGGGTTCGCGCGTGGTCAGCACGTCCAACCCCTGCTCCCGCAGGACGCCGGCGAGCATTTCCAGGTGGGTACTTTTGCCGCACCCGTCCAGCCCTTCAAAGGTGATGAATCGCCCGTCTTTCGCTCTGTGCTGCACAAGGGAATAATAACAAAGCCCGCGCGCACCACCTCCAGATGGGCCGCCGGCTATTCCCGCACGATTCAATTCCCCCAGCAATTCAATTCGCCGGACAGCTCAACGTTTCCTGTTGCGTGAACGGACCAGCGCAGGAGGCGCAGCATTGCCCGGTGGTGACGCAGCTGCTCTCCGTGCCATTAATCCCAACGCCCCAGTAACCATTCGCGTCGTTGGTCAAGCTAGAGCTCGCGCCGTAGCAAACCCTATTGCCGGGAGTACAAGCAATCGTCTCGCTGTTTCCGTAGCCCACCAAAGGCAAGCTATAAACCGTAGTAGAGTTGGGCCACTCCCAAAAAGGGTCGCTCGCTCCCGCGGCAAATTCAAAGAGCCGGTAATACAAAGGAGCCTCGCACGTGTTATCGAAAGACCATGTCATGGCGCACGGCCCATTGCAGTTGAACGTGCCGGTCTCCGAGAGATTGGAATTCATCGTTACTCCGCATTGCGTCTGGCTGCCGCCCTCGAAGCTACAGGCAGCGCCGGTCCACCCCCCCCAGACAACTCCGCTGGGCAGCACGCCCGTCAACAGGACGTAGCTCCCGGCAGGGTACGTAGCCGTGCAAGTAGTGCCGCAATTAATCTTGCCGTCGCTGCTGGTAATCGCTCCCACGCCCGCCCCGCTGTTTGTCACCGTGAGCGTATAGGGGTAACTGCCAAAGTAGCCGTTGATGTCGAGGATCAGTTGCGTAGGGTTGGACGCGAACGCATCGATCGATAGGTTCGCCGTGGGGACAATTGCCATATTGGACGCAATCGCGCCATCATCCGCGTTCAACGTCGATACCGACGGCTGGGGTTCGTTCTCCGCCCACAACGTCAGGTACCCCAAGCCCTCTGCAGGCACGACCGTGGCATTCAGTACAAAAGCCTCTGCGTCCGGCGTCCCGCAGTCAGCTATCGTGACCGGCAGCATTCCTGTGAACGCGCCGCTTGAACTTCGGGTATCCAGCAGCCGGCATGGAGTTACGGGATACAGCGCCAGTCCACCGGGGGTTGGCGGCGCGAAGTACCCGTTGATATCGATCACCGCGTCGGTGTTGTTGGAGCCCATCACGTTGATCTGTCCGCCGGTGCCCGCCTGCACAATCGCCGCGTTCGCCACCACCGTTCCCGGCGAGTTCAGGGTCGAAACCCCGGGCCACGCCTGTCCCGCCGGCCAGGCGCTCAGGTAACCGAGCCCGCCCGGCGGCACCGCCGTAAAGATTCAAGGAATACGCCTGCGCGCTCGAAGGGATATTGCACCCACTCGACAGGATGGGAAAAGCACGAGTCTCCAAAGCCGCCAGGGATGGGCCGCCAAGGGTGCCGCTCGCATTACGCGTGTCTGCCACGCGGCAGGGCGTCAGCGGATAAAACGCCAGCGCAGACGGGTTGGTCGAGGCCACAAAGTAGCCGTTAATGTCCAGCACGAAGTCGGTAGTATCGGTGGCGTACACGCTGATCGCGCCGCCGGTACCAGCCGGCACGATAGCCGCATTCGCCTTTATCCGGCCATCGGAGTTCAGGGTCGAAACCGGAGGCTGCGGCGCTCCGGCTGCCCACACCGTCAGGTATCCCAATCCGGCTCGCGGGACGACCGTGACGTTGAGGGAATAAGCCTCTGCCGCGGAGGGAACACCGCAGGCGCTACCCGGAATCGCAAAGCTCCGCGTAGTCCCTCCGGCGATCGAAGGGCCGCCGAACGGACCAGTGGCATTCCGCGTGTCAGCCACCCGGCACGGAGTCATGGGAATGAATAACTGTTGGGCTTGCGCCAGGCCAGCGGCGCAAATCACGGATATAAGAACCGGCAACACCAACGACTTCCTCGTGCCCATGAGTTCCTTTGCGGAATGCCGCACGACAAAGTGCGTCTGAAAACGTCGCCGAATCCAGATCAAAACAGCTTGCGCATCATCATTTAATTGAGTGACTCAGGAACGATGGCAGTGCTCTTATCAGAAGTCAATATTTCAAACTGGTCTGATTTCACCTATTCCCGTAATGGAACAAACTGGAAGGCCGATTGGCAAAAATCTTATTCATGATCCCCAATTACTTCCGCGTCTTCTGCAACCGGAAGTTCGAACCGCGCCCATTTCCATCGCCGAATTCCGCATCTGTTACACTCGAAAACTTGGTGGCTGGCACAAAGTTTTACTTCGCAATTCATCGCGATACGAAGACTTCCAGGCGCCGGATTTTTATCCGCCGAAAAGGTTTTCGTCAGGAGTGGCAATGCGACAGTGGCGTGGTGCATGGATGGTCGTGACCCTCGGGGTTGCGTCCCTGTTCTCTCAGAGCGGTCCCACCCAGAGCAGTTCGATCCGGACCTCAGGCTTCAGCCTGGTGGAAACCGTTGCGGTCGATGCCACCGAGGCGCCGCGCAAAGTCTTTCATGCCAAGCTGACGATTCCGGCGACCCCCGGCGACTTCGTGCTGCTCTACCCCAAGTGGATTCCCGGAGAACATGGGCCCACCGGCCCCGTGGTGGACACCGCCGGAATTTATTTCCGTGCCGATGGCCGCGCGCTTCCCTGGCATCGTGATTCCGTCGATATGTACGCCTACCACGTGGAGGTGCCGCCGGGCGTAACCTCCATCGATGCGGCGATTGATTTTCTGAGCCCGGTCGAGATGCCGGGCGGCTTCAGCGAAGGCTCTTCGGCCACTGATAAACTTGCCGTGATCTCCTGGAACTGGCTGGTTCTTTATCCCAAGGGCCGGGGCTCGGATGAGATTGGCGTCAAGGCTTCGCTCAAACTGCCCGCCGACTGGCAGTGGGCCAGTGCGCTGCCGCATTCGGCCGCCGCTGCCGGGACGGTTGACTTTGCCTTGGCATCGCTGACCACCCTGGTGGATTCGCCGGTGCTGATGGGACAGTACATGAAGAAGATTCCGCTACAGGCGGGCAAGGCTCCGGAGCACGAACTGGATCTCGTGGCGGATTCCTCCGCCGCCCTGGAAATCGAGCCGCGGCAAACCAAGGCGTTTGACAATCTGGTGGCGGAAGCCGGTGCTCTCTACGGAGCGCGGCACTATCGCCAGTACCATTTTCTGCTCACTCTCAGCGATCACGTGGCGCACTTCGGACTGGAGCATCACGAGTCCAATGACAGCCGCGTAGGCGAGGGCTATCTCACCGACCCGGCGCAGTGGACGCTGGAGGCATCGCTGCTGCCGCATGAGTACACCCACTCGTGGAATGGAAAATACCGCCGTCCTGCAGGATTGGCTACCCCGGACTACGAAGCTCCCATGGAAGGCAATCTGCTCTGGGTCTATGAAGGACTGACGGAGTACTTCGGATTCGTACTGACCGGGCGCAGCGGCCTGCAGACGCCGGAACAGTGGCGCGAATACTTCGCCATGATTGCGATGACGTACTCGCACCGTCCGGGGCGCAAGTGGCGCTCGCTGGAAGACACGGCGGTCGCCGCGCAAACTCTGTACGACGCCCCGGAGGCGTTCAGCAACTACCGCCGCGGGGTGGACTATTACGATGAAGGCGCGCTGATCTGGCTGGAGGCCGACACCATCATTCGGCACAACAGCGGCGGCAAGAAATCGATGGACGACTTTGCCCATCTTTTCCTCGGCGGACGCGATACCGTGCCGGAGGTGAATACCTATACCTTCGACGATGTGGTGAACACCCTGAACCAGGTGCAGCCCTATGATTGGCGCGGCTTCCTCGCCGACCGGGTGCTGAAGATTGCCGAACAGGCTCCCCTGGGAGGCATCACCAACGGTGGCTGGATGCTGGTCTATACCGATCAACCCAACGCCATTGCCAAGTTGCGCGAGCAGCAGCGAGGAACGTTCGATGCGACCGCGTCGTTGGGACTGGTGCTCACCAAGGATGGGGTTGTGGAAGATGCCATCGAGGACGGAATTGCGGCCAAAAACGGCATCGGGCCGGGCATGAAGATCATTGCGGTCAACCAGCGTAAATACTCGCAGGAGTTCTTGTTGGCCGCCATGCGTGAGGCACAAACCTCGCATCGCCCAATCCAGTTGCTGGTGGAGAACACCGAGTACTTCCACACCGTCTCGCTGGACTACTTCGATGGCCCCCGTCAGCCTCATCTGGTGCGCGACACCAGCCGGCCAGACCTGCTGGGCGCCATCATCAAGCCGAAAGTTACAACGCCGCCGCAGCCGCTGCAAGGCTCCGAATAGGTTTTATCGGACTGTAACCCAGCATTAAGAAAACCGCGCGCGTCTCCCGCTCAAGCCCTTCCTTCCGGGGGCTTGAGCGGGGCTGTTGACGCAGTTTTCCGTGCATTTTTGTCGCTTTTCCCCGCCAATGGAAGATCCCTCGCGAGCCCCATATCTTTACCTGCCCGATTTATCTCTCGCCTGCCTGCCCAGTTTCAAGCGGCAACTCTGCATCAGAAACTCTGCATCAGAGAAGGCCAGAGTGGCTCCATAGCCAGAACATGAGCAACTCTGCATCCTTGAAGAACCGGAGCCGCTCGGCGATGAAGATCCAGGTGTTCCCCCGTTCGTTCCTGAAGTACGAGCTCAACGAGAAGAGGCTGCCAAGGATGAGTGGCGCCCTATGTCTTGCCGTGATTCTATTGGCAGTGCCGCTCCGCGCGGTCGTGCCTGCTGTTACCGCCTCGGGCAGCGCAACGTTCCCCGCAACCGCCGTGGGCACTACCAGTGTTGCGCAGAATCTCTTGCTGCAACTGAACGCCGCTGAGACCGTCAGCATCACCGTCAACGCTTCGCAAGGCGGGGCGCACGAGTATGCCGTGGGTACGGTCACCGGGTGCACTGTGGACGGCGTGACCTCGAATGCGTCGGGCAGCATCTGTACGGTGCCGCTCACCTTCAGTCCCGCCTATCCCGGCGAGCGCGACGTGCCGCTTACGGTCACCACCAGCGCCGGCGTCTTTCATTTTGGCCTGAGTGGGATCGGAACCGGGCCGCAGGCCGCCTTCGTGCCCGGCACCATCAGCAGCGTCCCCGGGACTGCGCTGAATATTCCCGAAGGCGTTGCCGTGGACAGTGCGGGCAATGTTTACATCGCGGATACGCTGAACCACGAAATCTGGAAGATGGACGCGAAGTTCAATCTGACGGTAGTGGCGGGCAATGGCACTCCGGGTTACACCGGTAATGGTGGTCCGGCGACCAGCGCGCAGTTGAATCAACCTGAAGGCGTGGCCGTGGACAGCGCCGGCAACATTTACATCGCCGAATGGATCAACGCCGTCATCCGCAAGGTGGATGCGAACACTGGAAACATCAGCACCGTAGCTGGAAACGGCACCCAGGGCTACGGCGGAGATGGCGGTCTCGCGACCCTTGCGGTGCTGAGTGAGACCTCCGGTGTGGCTGTAGACCCTGCGGGCAACATCTACATCGCCGACAACGGCAATGACCTGGTCCGGAAGATTGATGCGGCCACGGGAATCATCAACACCATCGCTGGATTGGGCAATCTGGACTACACTCACAACGGCGTTCCGGCGAGTCAGTCAGTGATCTTTGAGCCCTGGTCGGTTGCCGTGGACAGCGCGGGCAATCTCTACTTTAATGAAGTCGGCAACAATGTGGTCCGGGAGATCAGTGCGGCCACAGGAAACATCAACACCGTGGCCGGCAACGGCACCGCGGGGTACTCCGGCGACGGCGGACCGGCGCTCCAGGCGGAGATGTACGATGGCGGACAAGTAGCCCTCGATGGCGCAGGGAACCTGTACATTGCGGATTACGCCAACAATGCCATTCGCAAGGTGGATGCGGGCACCGGCATCATTTCTACCGTGGTGGGCAACGGATACCGTTCCGTCATCACGTCCAGCGGCTTCAACGGCGGTGACACCGGCGATGGTGGTCCGGCGACCAGCGCAGAGTTGAATGGACCCAATGGCATCGCCGTGGACGGCAAGGGCACCCTGTACGTCGGAGACAGCGACAACAGCCTCATTCGCCTGGTGACCCCGACCGCCGCCGCGCTGACCTTTGCCACCGCGACCGCCGTGGGCACAACCGACACAATCGATGCCCCGCAAGTCGTGACGGTAGCAAACATCGGCAACGCGCCCCTCGTCTTTCAGCCCTTCGTTGCCGGCAATCTCAGTAACGCGGCGCTCGCCGCATCGACTCCAGCGGGATGCGCGGCGTTGTCGCCTCTGCAGTTAGCTTCCGGCACGGACTGCACGTTGACCATCGAATTCGCGCCCACGGCGGTTGGGTCGCTGACCGGATCTGTGAATGTGCTGGACAATGCGCTGAATGGGCAGCCACGCAGCCGATCCCCTTGAGCGGTATCGGCAGTACGGGGCTGGTGGCCACCGTGGGTGTGCCATCGACTGTGACCCTGGCTTACGGCGCCGGCGGTTCGATTCCGGTCACGGTTACAGGAACGGGAGCAACGCCGAGCGGTAGCGTGAATTACACGATAGGAACCGGAGCGTTGCAGTCGGTTGTAACTGCCAAGGGAAGTGCGACCATCCCCGTTCCCACTACCCAGACAGCCGGTACCTACACCGTAGCAATCAGCTATAGCGGCGACGTCAACTACGCCGGCACTAATCCGGTCAATGTCACCTTGACGGTGAACCCGGCAACCCAGACGATCACCTTCCCGAATCCGGGAGCGCAGACCTACGGCGTAGCGCCGATCACCCTCACGGCGACCGCGACTTCAGGTCTGCCGGTGAGCTACACGGTGACCTCCGGCCCAGCGACGGTAAGTGGCACCGTGCTGACCATCACCGGCGCTGGCACGGTGATCGTGCAGGCGGCGCAGGCGGGTAACACCGAATACGCTGCCGCCACTCCGGTCTCCGACACCTTTACGGTGAGCCAACTGATCGCGCCCGGTGCTTTGCTCTTCGTTCCCATGACTCCCTGCCGTCTGGTGGATACAAGGAATGCAACAGGTGCGTTCGGCGGCCCATCGATAGCAGGAGGGAGCTTCGCGAAGCTTTGTGATTCCGAGCAGTACCTGTGGTGTTCCCTCGACGGCGACAGCCTATTCCATCAACGTCACGGTGGTCCCGCAAGCAGGATTGGGATATCTGACGGTGTGGCCCACGGGAATAACGCAGCCTATAGGTCTCGACCCTGAACTCCGATGGCCGGGTGAAGGCTAACGCGGCCATCGTTCCGGCTGGCACCAGCGGTGCAATCAGCGTGTATGCCACCGATACCACCGACGTCGTGCTGGATATTAACGGCTATTTCGTGCCCGCGACCAGCACCTCTGCGTTGGCATTTTATCCGCTGACGCCTTGCCGCGTGGCGGACACTCGTAATCCGACCGGTCCTTTCGGCGGACCATCCCTGGCCGGTATGCAGAGCTCGTGCGTTCCCCATCCTGTCGAGTACATGCAACATACCTTCGAGCGCGCAAGCGTATTCGCTGAACTTTACGGCCGTGCCGCCAGCCGGACTCGGCTACCTGAGCGCCTACCCGGCAGGACAAGCGTGGCCGGGGGTTTCGACACTCAACGCCCCGCCGACCCATCCGGCGGTGGCAAACGCCGCCATCGTACCGGCGGGCATGGGCGGAGAAGTCGAAGTGTTGGCTTCCGATAACACCGATGTGGTGATTGATATCAATGGGTACTTCGCGCCGGTAAGCTCGGCCGCAAGCGGCCAGGCGCTGTTCACCGTCACTCCATGCCGCGTGCTGGATACGCGGGACTCAAGCGGCGCGTTCAACGGAATGCGGCCGGTCAATGTAACCGGTAGTTCCTGCGGGATACCGTCAACCGCCGAAGCCCTCGTGCTGAACGCAACGGTGGTACCCACGGGAGGCTTAGGGTATCTGTCGCTGTGGCCCGATGGCGAGGCGCAGCCGGGGGTGTCAACGTTGAACGCGGCTGACGGGGTGATTGCCTCCAACATGGCCCTTGTCCCCACCACGAACGGTTCGATCGATGCGTTCGCGTCCAACCCCACGCAACTGATCCTCGATATCAGCGGATATTTTGCCCCCAGCGCTCTGTCGCCGCTCAATTGGGGTCACGGCGAAATCGGCCGCGACTGGCGGAGACACCGTCGGCCTGCGAACGTTACCGAGTTCGGATCAAGTTGGCGTCGCCCAAACAGTGGATGCCACTGGTAATCGCTACGGAGGTGTGCACCAGCGACTCGGGGACTTCGATGTCTTGCACGAATAGCCCTGAGCCGAGCGGCGACAGTCCCACGGCACCGGAACCCGGAATAACGAGGCACGATATTCAGGGTCTTCACCCTTTTGGGGCTCCCGGTCAGGGAGCCCCTTTTTTCTTGCCGGTATTCCCAGCCTGAGCCATTATTTGTCAAATTTGTGAGACTCCCAATGCGCAGACCGCATCGGTCTGGCATCATACTGAGCTGGTACGGAGCACACCGTGAATTCGTGTGCCTAAAATTTGGAGGGCTTATGCTCAAGGGATTCCGCGAGTTCATCATGCGGGGCAACGTAATTGACCTAGCCGTTGCCGTAGTGATTGGCGCCGCCTTCGGAGCCGTAATCACTTCGTTCGTTGCAACCATTCTTACGCCATTGATCGCCGCCATCGTCGGCAAACCGGATTTCTCCGCATTTACCGCCCATCTCAACGGCAGCGAGATCAAGTACGGCCTGTTCTTGAACGCGCTGATCTCATTTCTGCTGATCGCTGCCGCCGTGTACTTCGCCATGGTGGCGCCGATGAATGCCTGGAAAGAGCGTCAGGCAAGGGGCCAGGCGCCGGCCGATCCCACCACCAAGACCTGCCCCGCGTGCATGGAATCCATCGTCATCGCCGCGCGTAAGTGCAAGTGGTGTGGCGAGGAGCAGTCGGTGGGCGGAGGGGTTCGGGTGGCGTAGCCGGTCGCCAATTTGTCATAATGGCGAAGTTCCGCGATAATAAAAGTTGCTGCAAGTGTTGGCCGGATGTGTGTCTGGCCATTCCTTTGTGGTAGAGCCCGTGGCGGATGTCTATCCGCCGAGGCGCCAAGGCGCAGCGGGCATCACAGCGTTCGAATCGAGGCTGGCCTGGCCGGTTGCGATTTCCGGTCTCCGGGAGCAAAGCTCACCGGGGATGTCGAGCGCTGGAGTGAAACGAAGAGAGGAAATACGCCTGTGTTGATGATTCGTCTTTCGCGCCGTGGGGCGCGCAAGCAGCCTGTTTATCGTATTGTGGTCATCGAAAAGGATCGCGCGCGCGACGGCCGTTCGATTGAAGTTGTCGGTCTCTACAATCCGCGCACCAACCCTGCAACCGTCGACCTGAAAAAGGATCGCATCGACTACTGGCTCGCCAAGGGCGCGCAGTTCTCGCCGACCCTTGCGCGCCTTTACAAGAACGCTGCGGCGGCTGCACCGGCTCCGGCTGAGCCGGTAGCCTAAGCCAAGGAGCAGACGCCGATGTCTGCCAATCTGCCCGAACTGGCAAAAGAGCTGGCCAAGGCTCTCGTGGATTCTCCCGAGGAAGTTCTGGTCGTGGCCTCCGGTGACAGCGAGTACGTAAAGCTGGAGCTGGAGGTTGCCGAAGACGACCTGGGCCGCGTGATTGGCCGCTCGGGACGTACCGCCCGCGCGCTGCGCACGATTCTCTCCGCTGCGGCGGAGAAGAACGGGCAGCGCTGCGCGCTCGACATTGTTGAGTAAGTAAGCCGAGTAAGTAGCAGAGTAAGTGACAGGTAAGTGAGCAGGCAGTATGACCGAGGACTCCGGCAACGCCGCATTCATTACCATCGCGCGCGTCGCCAAAGTGCAAGGCCGCGTTGGAGAAGTTGCAGCCGGAGCTGCACACGGATTTTCCCGAGCGATTCGAGCAGCGGCGCATCCTTTACGCGTGGACCGCAGGCAGCGATCAACGCCGCGAACTGCAGCTGGAAGAGTACTGGCCCCACAAGGGCGGCATGGTGCTTCAAGTTCGAGGGCGTGGACTCGATCGAAGAGGCTGAAAAGCTTCTCGGATTGGAGATTCAGATCCCTGCCACGGAGCGGGCGGAGTTGGAAGAAGGCGCCTGCTACGTAAGCGAGTTGCTGGGATGCCTGGTGGTGGAAATAGGCGGCGGAAACGGCAGCGCCGAACAGCGAGCGTAACATTGGCACCGTTGTGGATGTAAATTTTGGGGCGGGAACGGCCCCGCTGCTGATCGTGAATAGCGAAAGCGGCCAGGAGTTCATGATTCCCTTCGTCGAAAGCTTCACAAAGAAGCTGGACTTGAAGGGAAAGCGGATCGAGATGCAACTGCCGGAAGGCATGCTGGAACTGGATGCTCCGCTCAGTGCGGGGAAGAAGATCCGGCAGTCTCCGGTAAAGCGGTAAGCAGAGGCGCCTTACAGAGGGCAGGAAGTGCGGTTCGAGATCGTTACCATCTTTCCGGACTTCTTCGCGGGCCCTTGGATTACGGCATCGTGCGCAGGGCGCGCAACGCCGGGCTCATTGAAATCGGAATCCACGACCTGCGGGCGTTTACGCAGGACCGGCATCGCACGGTGGACGATCGTCCATTTGGCGGCGGCGAGGGAATGTTGCTGAAGCCCGATCCGCTGTTTGAATGCGTCGAATCCCTGGGCGTTGCGCCAAGAGCAGAGCGCGTCAGCGGCGACGGCCACCGAATCGGTGGTCATGCTCTCGGCGTCGGGAAAGATGTTTACCCAGGCCATGGCGCAGGAACTTGCCGGGCTGGACCGCATTACGTTTCTGTGCGGACGCTACGAGGGCGTGGATGAGCGTGTGACCGAACACCTGGCGGATCGCGAGGTTTCGGTAGGCGACTTTGTGATGAGCGGCGGAGAACTTGGAGCCGCGCTTATTCTGGACTGCGTCACCCGCCTGCTGCCCGGAGCACTGGGCAATGAGGCTTCGGCAAAAACCGAAAGCTTCAGCGGGGTGAAAGCCGAAGCAAGGTTCGACAATCGCGGAAGGCTGGAGCCGGATTCCACGATAGCCACCGGCGGCCTGCTGGATTCTCCGCACTACACGCGTCCCGCGGAATTTCGCGGAATTCCGGTTCCAGGTGTCCTGATCAATGGGAACCACGAAGAGATTCGGCGTTGGCGACGGCGCCGCGCACTGGAAAAGACGCTGCGCAACCGCCCCGACCTTCTGGAGAAGGTGGCGCTCGGCCCGGAAGACAAGGCATTGCTTCGCGAGTTAAAGCGCGAGGCGGAAAAAATTTAGAAAGATTACGGGATGCGACCGGGGCTGCTTGCCCAGGCACCCGAGAAGAGAAGAGGAAATCGTTATGTCGTCATCTCCCATCATCACCCGGATGCTTGCGAAAGTGCAGCGCACCGACCTGCCCAGCTTCGCGGTGGGTGACACTCTCAAGGTTCACGTCAAGATCAAGGAAGGCGACAAAGAGCGCATCCAGATCTTCGAGGGAATCGTCATCAAGAAGGCCAACGGCCAGCAGCCCAGCTTCACGGTCCGCAAGATGAGCTTCGGCCAGGGCGTGGAGCGTATCTTCCCGCTCGGCAGCCGCATCATCGAAAAGCTGGAAGTGGTTCGCTCGGCCAAGGTGCGTCGCGCCAAGCTTTACTACCTGCGCGCTCTGCGTGGCAAGGCTGCCCGCTTGAAGGAAGTCGATCGCGTCGTCGTGGCAAAAGTAAAGAAGTAGTTCGCGCTTCGAGAAGTCGGCCAAAGTTCGCAGGCAAGGGGCGAGGTGCATCCTCGTCCCTTGTCTGCTTTGTATGGCCCCATGCCATCCGTCCTGCTTGTTGCCGGTTGAAATGTTAGAATTATCTGTTGCGCGGTGTACTTGCCGTGCATAGCAGCTTCGGATTTCAGAGAGGACCGGATGGCGACCGTACAAAGCTCAGTGGCAGCGACTACCGTTGAAAGTTCCGCGCTTGTGCCGTTCCAAGAATGAGCCCTTTGTGGACTTCACCCGCCATGAGAATGTCCGGGCCATGCGCGCGGCGCTGGACAAGGTGTCCCACCAACTCGGCCGCGAGTACGAAAACGTGATATGCCGGCCATCGCGTACAGACCGAGGCGAAGCTGCGGTCGATCAATCCTTCGCACCCCGAGCAGGTCGTGGGCATCTTTCAGAAGGCGGGTCCGGAGGACGTTCCGGCGGCGATGAATGCCGCGCGGGCGGCCTTCGAGAGCTGGAGTCACACTCCGGTCAAGGAGCGTGCGGAGTTGCTCTTCCGGGTGGCGCATGTGTTGCGCGAGCGTAAGTTCGAGTGGGCCGCCTGGCTGGTCTTTGAAGTGGGAAAGAACTGGGCCGAGGCGGATGCCGACGTCGCCGAGACCATTGATTTCGCCGAATTCTATGCCCGTGAGGCGCTGCGCCTGGACCAGGCCGAGCCGCCCATTCAACTGCCCGGCGAGCGCGATGAACTGCGTTACATTCCGCTCGGTGTCGGCGTCGTCATTCCGCCCTGGAACTTTCCTTTGGCCATCATGGCGGGCATGACCATGGCCGCCATTGTGACCGGCAATACCGTCGTGCTCAAGCCCAGCGGCGACGCCATGACGATTGCGGCCAAGTTCTTCCAGGTGCTCGAAGAGTGCGGTATTCCCGACGGCGTGGTCAACTTCGTCACCGGCAGCGGCAGCAGCTTCGGCAATGAGCTGGTGAAGCATCCCAAGACGCGCTTTATCGCTTTTACCGGCTCCAAGGAAGTCGGATTGCACATTCACGAGCACGCGGCCAAGCCGCAGCCCGGGCAGATCTGGATCAAGCGCACGATTCTCGAGATGGGCGGCAAAGACGCCATCGTGGTCGATGCCGACTCGGATCTCGATGCGGCGGTGTCGGGTGTCGTGGCCTCGGCCTTCGGCTTCAGCGGGCAGAAATGTTCGGCCTGCTCGCGGGCCATCGTCGATGAGCGCGTCTACGACAAGTTCGTGGAACGCCTCAAGGATCGGGCCGAGAAGTTGAAGGTGGGTCTGGCGGAGGACAATCCCAACCTGGGTCCGGTGATCAACGAGGCGGCCCGAAAAGCGATCCTCGATTACATCCAGAAGGCGGTCTCGGAAGGCGGACGCCTGATCACCGGCGGACGCGCGGTCGAGAGTCTGAATGGCTTCTTTATCGAGCCCACGATCATCTCCGAGGTGAAGCCAGGCGATACCGTTGGAGCAGAAGGAAGTTTTCGGACCGGTACTGGCGGTCATTCGCTGCCGGGATTTCCGCGAAGGCTTGCGCATCGCCAATGATACTGAGTTCGGCCTGACCGGCGCGGTCTACACCAACTCGGAGGAGAGGATGGAGCTGGCGCGGCAGGAGTTCCACGTCGGCAATCTCTACATCAACCGCAAGTGTACCGGAGCCATGGTGGGCGCGCATCCTTTCGGCGGCTTCAATATGTCGGGCACGGATTCCAAGGCGGGCGGACCGGATTACCTGCTGCTGTTTACGCAGGCGAAATCGATCGCACGCAAGTTGTAAACCGGCAGCTCATCGGTCATCTAGCGCCGGAGTCTTCGTCGGCATCGAGAGTCTGAGTTGACAAGCAGGCATCGCCTGCGGAAGACTGTTGCGGGTGCTGTCGAGCGCGTCTTCCGGCGCTAAGGTGGAAAGCAGCTCAGCTTGACGGTAACCAGGATAGCGGACGCAACAGTTCCAGCGAGTAGTAAGGATTTCATGGCGCGAATTCTCTGTATCGACGATGAACCTCACGTTGTGAAACTGAAGTGCGCAATTCTGGAACAGGCCGGGCACGAAGTCACGCCCGCAACTTCCGCGCACCAAGCCATTGAGTTGATGAACGTCAATGAGTATGACGCCGTGGTGACCGACTGGCGCCTGGGAGACGGCAACGGCCGCAGCGTGGTGCAAGCGGCCAAGAACCACTCGACGATGCCGGTCGTGGTGGTCTCCGGCTACGTGGCCGAGGCCTATCAGTCGGCCGAGCCGCTCGCCGATCTCTATCTGGAGAAGCCGGTGAATCCTGAGGAATTGGTCACCATCGTCAATGAACTGCTGAAGGCGAGCGCGCGGACATCGGAGCAGTAGGCCGGAATCGCGGAAGGTGTATCCCGTAATGCAGTCGGCGTTTTACCCGGCGATGATTACGGCGGATACAGCGGTTTTGAAGATAGAACATTTTTAGAGACGAAAAAACGCGGCCCCATTGGAGCCGCGTTTTTCTTTGATGGGTCACGCTGGCGTTCTGCTAGATGGGATCGCTAGGGGGGGCGGCTTGGACCGCCCGCATGGCTGCCGCGCTGGCCGCCGCGGCTTCCGCCAGAATCCGGTGATGAATGGTGAACAGCGCAAGCTCCAAGCGGTCCGAGACCCCGATCTTGTCATAAACATTGCGCAGATAATTCTTTACCACTTGTTCGGTAGTCCCCAGAAGGTCTGCGATTTCCTTGTTCTTGAAGCCCTGTACGATGAGAGCAACGATCTTCAATTCCTTGGGAGTAAGGCGGTCGCGCACCCGGGCGCCGACAAAATCGTCGGAGTCCGCGTTGTGCGCCGTGGTGCGCAGATCCTGCACATAAACCTCGCCGAGGCTGACCTTGCGCACGCAGCGCAACAGCTCCGCACTGTCCACCGAGCGGTAGACCAAGCCCAGTATACCGGCGTTCAAATAGCGTTCGGGCACGGCGTTATTTTCCGCGATCACCACCAACTGGATCGCTGCTTCGCGCGCCATCGCGCCTAGTCGCGCCGTGTCGGGAAGAAAACTGGAGGCGTAGATCATTACCGAGCCGCGAAATTTTTCGATGGCGATCATTGCCTGCTCAACCGTCTGTGCCTGAGCCACAATGCGCACATCGTCCTCGACAGCGAGAACCTTGGCAATCCCAGCGCGAAAAATCGCTTGATTGTCAGCGAGAATGATCTTCAGCATCATCTATTTTCCTCCTGCTTCAGCAGTGCGCAAAAACTCGTACCGTTCGATCACGCAGGCGACGCCCGTGCGTCCGTGGTCCTGGTCGGCGTCACAGCGCAGTACCCGGCCATGGCAGTGCAGATGACCGTCGTCGTCGCCGCCAATCGTGTCCCGGGGAATAGTAATTTCAAAATCGATGGAGGAGCCAATCTTCCAGCCCGCCATCGACCCAGAGATACACTCCCGCAGCGCTGATATTTGCCGTGGTGCCCACCGGTACGTTGGGACCCCCTAATACTTTGAGCGGCAAGTGCACAGGAAATCGTCTACTCGTCCGAATGTCGGTCACGTCTGGCTCCCTCGAGCTTGCTGAAGTTGCGAATAAATGACTTAAGTAATCTCAGAGATGAATTATGTCACGAAGTCGGCCGGTTACGGAAGAGCGGAATTAGCCCTAGAATCTGGAGAATCAATGATTTATCAGAAGCCCCGGGCGGAGCTCCTGCGGTCTTTCAACGAAATCCGTGGTACATGCCCCAACGTGCGGGCTTCAGTTGGTGAATGCGCCCGCGATGCCATATCCCAAGGCCAGCGCCAGCAGGCCAATCACCGCCGAAGCCCGCCAGACGTGGGCTCGCGCCGCCTTCTGCACGTCCAGGTGCTCGCGTACCGTGTGCGCAGTTCGTTTACGGACTCATGCAGGCGCTGACGTTGACTTTCGGCTCGCTGCTCCAGCGTCTCGGGAGGCAGCTTCTCCAGCGGATCGGTAGGAAATGGATCGGTCATCGTTCGCCCCTTGTTTCATTCTGTAACCAGATCTGGTCTTGTTTCAGGACGCGTAGCGTACGCTCCGGCTTCAGCCCACGCGTCTTCAATTCGTTGACGCCATAGCCAATCGCCAAGCCACCGAACAGCAGGTAGACCGCGCCGACGATGGCGAAAGCTCCCGCCCAGGCTCCTGCACCGCCGCCCAGGGCCATGGCGATCACGGCCACCAGCGCGACACTCAGGAAGACCGCGGCGAACAGGGCCAGTACGGCTCCCACCGCAATGGCCGGCAGAGCCGCACTGGCGGCGGCAAACTTCTCCCGCATCTCCGCTCGCAGGATCGCAATCCGAGTTGCGGCAAATTCCTTCAGCTCGTCCTTAAACTCGGAGAGTACTTGTGCCAAGGGTTTTTCAGGTGGGTAATAATTCGGACGGCTAGCCACGGTGAGACCTCCTGATCCGGAGCGCCACGCCTAGGGCAAAACCAGCTCCGGCAATAGCGGCAATGGTCTGCAATGGATATTCTTCGGCGAGCTGTTGCGCGCGTTCCCGGTAGAGGGATAGCGCACTGCTCAGCTCGCGGCGGAACTCCTGGAAGCGCTCGCCTGCCAGTTCGCTCCATTCGTCCATCTTTTGCGCGGTCTGCCGTCGAATCTCGACAACTTCGTCTCCGCTCCGTTGCCCCCAGCGTGAAGCGCGCTCCGCTTCCTCGCGCGCCAGTTGATTCGCCCGCTCCGCCGTGGAACTGGCGCCCGAGGAGGGAAACGCGATCGTACCTCCGTTCGGCCGGCGTACCAATTCCAACCCGCGCCGCACTTGGCGCTGGCAGGCGCCGACCGCACTGCCAATGCGCTCCGCCGTGTCAGTCATCTCTCCCTCGACCACCGCGTTCCAAGGTAAACCCATGGGCATGTCCATGCACATCACCCGCGGGCAACTGCAAGGGGTGCGGATCGCTCGCCGTCGGCGTGCTGCTTCGGGATCTTCCCATGCCGGAGCTATGCCTTGCACGGGAGGGGATACGGGAGATCGCGCCTCGGGCTCGGAAGCACCTGGGTCATTCGTATTGTTCGGCAAAGCTTCAGGCATCGTGATCCTCGGGATTTGGAGGTAATGGTTGAGATGTGCGGACGCGCTCGGGGTGTTGGCAGCGGTGTCGAGTGGTTGCCCGCGGACCGACAAAAAAAGCCCACGCCGCCCCAAGTGATCAGGGGAACGTGGGCGATGTACGTCGCGTGCATCTTTAAAGCCTAGAAGGCGTCGCCTCCGCCGCCGCCGAATCCGCCACCGGAGAAGCCGCCCCCGCCGCCGGAGCTGCCGCCGCCCCCGAAGCCGGAGCCGCTGGAACTGGCCTGCGGCGCAGCCGAGAAGGATTGATAAGCCGAACTGGAGAACGAACTCATGGAGTTGGTGAACAGCAGCGGAGTCCACATCATCCCCGGAGTTCCGTAGCCGGAGCCGACGTACCAGGAGGGCGGCTCGGTAATCAATCCCTGGAAAGCTTTGGCCCAGTGCTGCTCCACTCCAAAGGCCATGGCGTAGGGCAGGAACCGCTCGAACGTATCCGGCGGCATCCGCTTGATCCGGTCGCCATCCACCCGGGTCATAAACTCCTTGAAGCCAAGGCACTCAACCCGCGTACGTGCGCCGCGTACGGTCTTGGCGCTGAGTTGGCGGCCGAAGAGGAAGACGATGAGAACGGTGAGCAGCACGCTCACCACCAGCACCGTCAGGGAATTGCCAAGCCGGATCGCCCCGGTCAATTGCAGCCACAGAAACGGCAGCGCAATCACCAGCACTCCGACCATCGCCAAGTCCCTTGGCCGACTCGGGATCGGTCGAGTAGAGATCCTTGCTCTTCAGCGAGTCCATGATCTCCTGCCGGATCGACGGCAGCGCCACGTAGAAGCGGTTCTTCAAACTGGAGAGCGTGGTCTCCTCGGCGGTCACCTCGGGGAAGATGTTGTTGAGCACTTCGAGCTCGTGCGCCGCAAGGTTCTGCCACTCCGGGCGCGGTTTCATCAGCCGCAGGATGTAATCCTTGTGCTTGATGAACAGCACCTTGTCCTCGGTCTCAATGATCTTGAGATAGCCCTTCACCGCAAGATCGATGAGTGTCGATGTAATGTCGCGGGCTTCAATGTCGTCTGCGAGCAAGGTGCCGGCCTCGGCGGGCGTCAGGCCCTTGGGCGGCTCATACATCGGCGCAACCGAAATTCCCGGATCGGGGTCGCGTCCCTTCCACCACCAGAGGCCGAACATCACCGCGAAGGCCCACACCGGCAGCAGCGCGCCAGGATTGCCGCCGACGAACCAGACCACGTAGCGCGTAAACCACGAGGGCTCCTTCAGAATGCCCTTCGGAATGTAAACGTCGATGGTCAGTCCGCTGCGCGGTGGAAGCGGCTGGGAGCTATCAAAGGTGATGTTGCTGCCGTCGATCGATGCTGACGGCTTCCTGCTCGCGCGAGCCGAAAGCGCCGGTGAAAGCCTGCGCCTTCACCTGTCCGGCGGCGGCGCTGGGCAGCGCCACAAAGGCCGAGGCCGATTCGATCGGCACCTTCCAGTCATTGCCCGTCACGTTCCAGTAGAACTCGTCGTGATCCTTAAAGAATCGCACCGCATTGGCGGCCCGGTAGGTGATGCGCACGGTGCGCTCGGTATCGGTGCCTCCGGCGTAGATCTTGAGCACCAGAAACTGATGGCAGGCGCCGTCGGAGGTCCGCTCGGTGCGCGTGCTCTGCTCGAACTTGATCTTCTGGCCGGTCTCATCGGTGACCGAGTCCACTTTCAGAAAGAGTTTGTAGGCCGTTCCGTCCGGGCCGGGATACTCGACCGGAATTTCGCGCAGGATGCCGTTGAATGTGCCTTCAAACGACGGATGAATCTCCTCCTCGACCAGCACCGTGCCGTCATCGGCCACCGTGTAGCGGGCATCAAAGCGGGCGATCTTCCAGGAGCGCGCAAACAATGGAGCCGCCAGCAACAGCAGCGCGGCAAGCAACAAACCCCAGCGCATACGGCTGGGGTTTTGGACTCTGTTCAGAAAAGTCGAACGTAACCGATTCATGTTGATCCGAGTTAGAACTTAGCGTTATAGAACTTCGGTTTAGAACTTCACGTTGGGAACGGCGCGTTCGGTGGGATCGGCGATCTCAAAGAACTGCCGCTGCTGGAAGTTGAACATCCCCGCAATGATGTTGGTCGGGAACGATTGAATCTTGGTGTTCAGGTCGCGCACCACGGCGTTGTAGTAACGGCGCGAATTCTGCAGCGCGTCTTCCAACTCCGTCAGAGTGCTGCTGCAGTGACATGAAACTGGGCGTTGGCCTTCAACTCAGGATAAGCTTCGGCGACCGCCAGCAGTCCGCGCAGCGCCTGCGTGAGCTGGCCTTCGGCCTGCGCGCGATCGTCGGCGGAGGTGGCCGCCATGGCCGCGGAGCGGTAGCGGGCAACGTTTTCAAATGTGCCCTTTTCGTGCGCCGCATAGCCCTTCACGGTCTCCACCAGATTCGGAATCAGGTCATGCCGCCGCTTCAGTTGAATGTCAATGTCGGACCACGCATTGTCGGCGCGAACCTTGAGTTGTACCAGTCCGTTGTACATGCCGCCCACAATCAGGCCGATGACAACCAGGATGGCAACGAATACGAGCAAGGGGATCATGCGTACCCTCCGGTATCTTTCCCAGGCGAGTGTCCATGATATCCCGCAACCCGCCGGAGAGGGAAGTTAAGGTGTTCGGCCGAACCCGCATGGCTAGCCGGGAAGTACATGGCCGGGTGTTCGATTCAAACCATCCTTTGGCTGAGTATTGAACCCGGCCGCGACCGCGAAGCATCTATCCATGCAACTCGTTCGCACGAATAATTTACTTCACCCACGTACGCTGCCTCCGCTTTGTCGCGGGAAGGGAATTTCGCATGATGTACCCCTCCGATCTTCAGTTCCTGGCGCGGCATGGCACCTTCTGGATGTTCGTTGCGACTCTGGGGGAACGGCTGGGGCTTCCGCTCTTCGTAACTCCGCTGCTGGTTGCCGCCGGAGCCCTGGCGGCGATGGGCAAGTTGCATCTCGGATTGCTGCTCCTGGTGACCACCGTCGGCTGCCTCGTGGGAGACACGGTCTGGTACGAGCTGGGACGCTGGAAGGGCAGTTCACTCTTCGGCTTGCTGTGCCGCATCTCCTTCCAGCCGGACTCCTGTGTGCGGCGCTCGCAGATGGCGCTCGCCCAGCACACCGGACGCTCGTTGCTATGGGCCAAGTGGATTCCCGGCGTGGGACGCCTCGCGCAGCCGCTGGCCGGTGCGGCACGACTGCCGCGCCTGCGCTTTCAGCTCTTCAATGCCGCAGGCTCCATCCTCTGGCTGGCGGTGTTGCTGGCCAGCGGCTTTGTATCCGTACGCACCGTCGACTGGCTGGGCGTCTTCGTAATTACCGCGCAGTGGGCGGTTTCGGTGGCGCTGGTGGTCTCGGTCGCGTTGGCGGTGCATAGCTATTGGCAGCGGCAGAAATTCCTCAAGACGCTTCCGCATGGCGCGCATCTCTCCCGAGGAACTCTACCGCCAGGTGCACGCGGGAGAGCAGCCGGTGATCGTCGATCTGCGCCATCCGCTGGATTTTCTGGTAGCGCCGCGCACCCTGCCCAATGCCTTGCGCATGATCCCCGATGAGATCGCCCGGCGCTGGGTGGAACTTCCCGTGGACCGCGACATCGTGGTCTATTGCACCTGTCCCAATGAGCAAACGTCGGTCAAGGTGGCCAAACAGTTGCGCGAGCTCGGCTTGGCCCGGGTGCGTCCCCTGGCTGGCGGGCTGGAGGGTTGGGAGCGGCTGGGCTATCCCGTGGACCGGCGCTTTGGCGACGACGGAGAGCCGCTGGTCATGGCGAAAGCAGCTGATCCGTCCGCTCCAAGTCGTCCGGGCTAAGTAATCAAAATTCGTCAGAAGCAGTAAGAACCCCGAACTGAGTTCGGCAAATTTCCCGGTACACTAGTAGAAGCAGGGACGCAGCTTTCGGAGAGCGCATCGCTCTTCGCGAGGCGCGTCCCTTCCGTGTGTTTATGGGCCGCCGCGCACGCGCCCCTGGGAGAACCGGTAGATGCTCTTGCCGACCGAAGCAACCTTACTTGCCCGTCACGGCGCCCTCTGGATGTTCCTGGTGACGCTGGGTGAGCGGCTGGGGCTGCCGGTGTTTATCTCCCCACTGCTGCTGGCCGCCGGCGCCATGGTCGCGGTCAATCCCCTGCAGTTCTGGCTGGTGCTGTTTGCCACCGCCGTGCCCTGCCTGCTGGGCGACGCCCTGTGGTACGAACTGGGCCGCCGCCAGGGCCGCCGCGTGATCGCCGCCATGTGCCGCATCTCCTTCGTGCCCGATTCGCTGGAACAGAAGGCTTACGCGGACTGGACCGCTTCAAGGGCACCTCGCTGCTCTATGCCAAGTGGATTCCGGGCGTGGCCCATCTGGCTCCTCCGGTGGCGGGTGCCGCGCGCTTGCCGCGCCTGCGCTTCCACCTCTACAACGGCATTGGCTCTCTGATCTGGATTCTCGTCATGCTGCTGGCGGGCGTACTCTCCATGCGCACCTTCGATTGGATGGCGGTATTTACCCGCTCCGCCAAGTGGTCGATCGGCTTCGTCGCCGCCGGAACCCTCCTGATGGCCGGATATAGCTACTGGCGGCGTAAGCAGTCAAAAGCGCTCAGAGCCGCCGCCGAGGCCGCAGCCAAGCGGACGCCTCTGCCGAATTTGCAACTCTCCTCCCGCGACTAGAGCAATTCTTGCGTTGCTCTACTGCGGCCTTCTACCGGTCTGACCCTCTTTCAATTGGCATTCTTCTGCTTGGGGTGGTCGTCTTCAGGGACGACTGCCATTATCGGGGCAGACCACGTGGAATATACCTTGGTGGATTCATCGTAGGAGCGCATTGCGTAGCAGTAGGTCGCGCCCGCCTTGACGTTGTGGTCCGTGAAGGTCGTGTCCTTGATCTTCTCTTTACTGAGTAGGGCATCTTTGGGCACTACGGTTTCACAGGCAGTGGCCTTGGGGGTCCACCTTGCGTAGGAATAAACTATCGGATTTTTCGTGCCCACTGGGTGTTTCCATTTAACGGTGACAGAGTGCTTTGAAACCGCGTCGTCCGGCACCCCCCTCAGAGTGGATGTTTGGCCAGAAGCCGACAGACATGCTGCGCCTGCAATCAGAAAAAGCTTAGCAATCATCCTGCTACCCTCCACGAGTCTTTTGTTGCGTGGCCGATTTACAGTACGGATTATCACTACCCGGCGTTGGCGTGGCACACCACCCCATTAGTTCGATGCGCCGGGGTATCAGGGCGGGTGGCCCATTCAAGCCCGTCGTTGGCTTGAGTGGGGCTTTTGATCTTGCGCTTGCTTTTGCACTTACCCGGGGCAATCGCCATGTCACTCACTATCGCCATGAGCAGGATTCTACGCCGGAACGCCCTGTTGTCATCCATCACAGGACTCTGAGCAAATAAAAAGAGCCCCAGGATTCAATATCCCTGGGGCTTTCGAGTGTTGACGTTAGCAGATCAGGCTAACTCCTAAATTCTATTTCAAAATTGCGGCCAGATCTTGCGCAGGTGTCGTGATTGCCATCAAGTTGTAATTTTTCTGCAACAAGCCGAGAACCGTGGGCGTGATGAATGCCGGCAGCGACGGACCGATGCGGATGTTCTTGATCCCAAGGTGCAGCAGGGTCAGCAGAATCGCCACCGCCTTCTGCTCATACCAGGAGAGAACCATCGAGAGCGGCAGGTCGTTGACGCCGCAGTTGAAGGCTCCGGCGAGCGCCACCGCAATCTGGATAGCCGAGTAAGCGTCGTTGCACTGCCCGACATCAAGCAGGCGGGGAATGCCGCCGATATCGCCGAACGGCAGCTTGTTGAAGCGATACTTGCCGCAGGCCAAGGTAAGAATCACGCAGTCTTGGGGACAGATTCGGCGAACTCCGTGTAGTAGTCACGGCCGCGGACGCGCGCCATCGCATCCGCCAATGAGGAAGAAGTGGCGGATCTTTCCAGCCTTCACCGCATCCACAACCGCGCCTGCCACGCGACAGCACGGCGTGATGCCCGAAGCCGGTAAGGATGGTGTCGTCGGGCGCCGTTTTCGGCGAAGCCCGGCTCGGCCAGGCCGCCTTGATCACCGGCGAGAAGTCCTTGCGGGCAAGGTGCTGGATGCCCGGCCAGGCCACCGCGCCGCAGGTGAAGATGCGGTTGCCATAGCTGTTCTTCGGCTGCTGAATGCAGTTGGAGGTCATCAGAATGGAGCCGGGGAACTCGGCAAATTCCTTCGCCTGATCCTGCCACGCGCCACCGTAGTTTCCGGCCAGATGCTTGTAAGCCTTGAGCTTGGGATAGCCGTGCGCGGGCAGCATCTCACCGTGAGTGTAAACCTGGATGCCGGTGTCCTTGGTCTGCTCCAGCAGCGCCGCCAGATCGGCCAGATCGTGGCCGCTGACCAGGATGGCCTTACCGGCGACCGGGTGGATGCGAACCGGGGTGGGCGTGGGATTTCCGAACGCGTCGGTATTGACCTTATCCAACAGTCCCATCACGCGCAGGTTCAGCTCGCCAACCTTGAGCGCGTAGTCCAGCAGCTCATCCAGCGAGGGCGCGGACTTGGTGAGGAAATCCAGAACTTCATGAATCGTGGCATGGATGCCGGCATCGCTTCCGCCAAGCTGGCGCGCGTGATCGGCATACGCCGCCACTCCCTTGATGCCGTACATGATCAATTCCTGCAGATTGGCAACTTCGCTGCCGTTGTTCAGCTTCGCAGCGGGAATGCCGTAAACTTTTCCCTGCGCGATCAGCCCGTCAACGCTTGTCTCAGGGATGAACTTGCTGGTTCCATTGAATTCCTCAGGGGTAAGACCCTTGGCGGCCGCAGCGCCCAGATACAGGTCGCGCGCACGGTCGCGAACCTTCGCGGTCTCCTCGATGATGGCGGCAACCCGGACCGGATCGAAATTCACATTCGTAAGAGTGGCAAAGATTGCTTCAACGACGAATTCGTCGATTGCGGCATCACGCACCCCAAGCAGGGCCGCGCGGTGGGCATACATGGAAACCCCTTTGAGGGCGTGCACCAGAAGATCCTGCAAGGTTGCGGTGTTGTCATCCTTGCCGCAGACGCCGATCTGCGAGCATCCCTGGCCTTTGGCGGTTTGTTCACACTGGAAACAGAACATGTACATCTCCTTTGTTTGGAGTACGAAATTGAATCTACCAGACCACCCAGAGAGCTCCTGCGACTAAAGTCACAGCCGGGAGATAAGTAAATCGTTGCCGCGTTCCGTGCGCGATGCTTGCAGAGAAGGCCGAATCCGTTTTACGCTCGTACATCCTGCAAATGTGGATTCCCGGCCGGGCGGCCGGAGGAAGGTGAGCATCGCAGTGGGCGCGTGTTCTACGCGGCGCGATGTGTGTATCGACAATTGTTTATGTTCTACGCAACCGACGACCTGAGAATCAAATGGACGAAAGTAGTTCTTCCTCCCGTTTTTCTTGAGGAGGAAATGCCGATGACCGATGCTGCCTCGGCAACCGTCTTTCAGACCCGCAACGCAATTTGCAATGTGCTGGCGGGCCGGGACAAGCGCCTCATCGTGGTGGTGGGGCCCTGCTCCATTCATGATACGAAGGCGGCGCGCGACTATGCCAACCGGCTCAAGGAGACCAGCGCCGCGCTCTCCAACGAGCTGATTGTTGTGATGCGCGTGTATTTTGAGAAGCCGCGTACCACCATTGGATGGAAGGGCCTGATCAACGATCCCTACCTCGACCAGTCCTATAAGATCAACGATGGTCTGCGCCTGGCGCGCCATCTTCTGCTGGATCTGGCCGAGATGGGCATGCCTGCCGGGACCGAATTTCTCGACATGATTTCGCCGCAGTACGTTGCCGCCCTGGTGAGCTGGGGAGCGATTGGCGCGCGCACCACGGAGAGCCAGATTCATCGCCAGTTGGTCTCCGGCCTCTCCTGCCCGGTGGGTTTCAAAAACGCAACCTCGGGGGATGTGCAAATCGCCATTGAAGCGATGCTCTCGGCCGCGCACACGCACACCTTTTTGGGTCATTCCAAATATGGACAGTCGGCAATTTTTGTGACCAACGGCAATCCGGATACGCACGTCATTCTGCGGGGCGGCCGCAAGTCGGTGAACTACACCGCCGAAGCCGTGGCGGAAGTTTACGCCAAGCTGGAGAAATTCAAGCTAAAGCCGCAAGTGATGATCGATTGCAGTCACGCAAACTGCCAGAAGGACCACAACCGGCAGTCCGTGGTGTGCCGCGATGTCGCCGCGCAAATTGCCCGTGGCGGCAGCGGCATTATTGGACTGATGATCGAAAGCAATTTGGTAGCAGGCTCGCAGCCGCTGGTGGCAGGTAAGCCCCTGACTTACGGCCAGAGCATTACCGACGCCTGTATCGGTTGGGATGAAACCGCCGATCTGCTAAACGAATTGGCGGCGGCGGTGAAGGCGGGGCGTTAACCAGGTAGCGCGCCATTGCACAGGCCGAGGCGAACGCGCTTCGTAGGTGTCGCGCGAATCTCTATTCCCAATTCAATCAGAATAGAAGCAACCAAGCTGGATTGTATGAGAATCGTACATTCGTGGTCCTGAGCTCCTGAAGCACGTCCCATCCAAGGGCTTTTGGAGCGGCCTGTGTGTGACTAGAAAGCGAGTGCTGACGTGGAATTCATCGACCTGAAGGCGCAATACGCGCTGCTGCAGGACAGTATTGACGCGCGAATTCGCGCGGTGCTGGGACACGGAAATTACATCCTGGGGCCTGAAGTTGCGGAGTTGGAAAAACGACTGGCTGCGCGTACTGGCTCCCATCACTGCGTTGCGTGTTCCAGCGGGACGGATGCTCTGTTGATTGCGCTGATGGCGCTCGGGGTGGGACAAGGCGATGAGGTTGTGACGACGCCATTCACCTTTGTCGCCACCGTTGAAACCATTGCATTGCTCGGGGCCACGCCGGTATTTGTGGACATCGATCCGCGCACCTATAACCTTGACCCGGCGCTGCTGGATGCGGCCATCACGCCACGCACCAAAGCCGTGGTTGCAGTGTCACTCTACGGCCAGTGTGCGGATATGGATGCGATTAACGCGAAGGCCGCCGAACACGGCATCGCGGTAATTGAAGATGGCGCTCAGAGCTTCGGAGCTACTTACAAGGGACGGCAATCCTGCAACCTTTCGACGATCGGCTGCACCAGTTTTTTCCCGTCAAAGCCGCTCGGTTGCTACGGCGATGGCGGCGCGTGCTTCAGCAATGACGAAGTTCTTGCCACCCGTATGAGACAGATTCGCGTGCATGGCCAGGATCGCCGCTATCATCATCCTCTGGTCGGCATCAACGGCCGCATCGATACGATACAGGCGGCGATTTTGCTGGCTAAACTGGAGGCCTTTGATACCGAGGTACGGCTCCGCTCCCAGTTAGGCGCTGCCTACAGCGAGCAGTTAAAGGATGTGGTGACGACGCCCTACATCGAGCCGCATAACACATCGGTTTTCGCGCAGTACACAATTCAGGTGGACAACCGGCAAGCGTTGCAGGACCGCCTGAAGGAAGGCGGAATTCCTACCGCGGTGCACTACCCGATTCCTTTGCACTTGCAACCAGCCTTTGCTAAACCGGGCCTGGGACGTGGCAGCTTTCCGCTGGCGGAATCTGCTGCGGACCATGTGGTGAGTCTCCCAATGCACCCATACCTGAATGAACGGGATCAGCAACAGGTAGTGACCGCGGTTCGCGCAGCAACAGAAAGGGCGAGAATTGCTTCTCGCCTGCTGGAATAATTAGAAGATCAAGTTCGAAATGTTGAACCTGGGGAGGGCGCCGTCCGGGCGCTCCCCCAAGGCTGTACCTTACTGGTACTGGTAAGGGCCGATGTCATATCCCGCGCCCGCAGGGCGTGGGTTTCCCGCGAAGTCGTGATTCGGAGCACCGGTAGCAGTGCCTGCGTCAATCGTTGGAGAGCCACTGGTCTCGGCGTAGTTACCGGAGCCATTGAGCTGCCAATTCACAAACGTCGAAGTCGGGCTGGCGCTGATAGCCCCGATCGAACTGGTGGAACAGCCACCCGTGTTCGAATTTCCGTCATCGTCGTTGTTCAAGAATTGTGTCCCGGTTAGGTTAGCGTAAATTGTCCAGATACCGCAGCCACCGTTGCCCGCATTATTCTTGTTATCAACCGTGATATTGTTTACCACCGTTGAGCCTTCGGTGCCATTCACCATGGCGATGCCGCCATTAGCATTGTTAAATACCAGGTTGTTGGCGATGATCCCCGGAGCGGTATTGCCGCTGGAGTTGCCATACAGAATGCCCCAGCCGCCGTAGACGCCCCACACGATGTTGTTGGTGATGACCGCGCCTGCGCCTGTACTCTCGGCTAAAATACCATCCACCTGCACGACGGAGCTTCCGGCACAAGCGGGATTGCCATTGCCGATGTTATAGATCAGGTTGGCATCGATTGTGTAGTTATACACACCGTTTGCCACCTGAATACCGCCGCCGCCATTCGATGAACAGTCCGGGTTAATGTTAAAGATCGTGTTTTCCGCAAATGTGTAATCATGGCCGGTCATAAAGATAGCCTGATTAACATTTACGCCGCTGGTTTGTGTGCTGGTGAAGGTGAAGCCATAGACGCCTTGATAACTCCCGGCCATCTCAAGAATGACTCCCGCACCGCTGTTATTCGCCGTGGAGCTTTCAATCACGCAAGCTCCGCGAGTTGCACAGTAGACCACGATGGGATTTCCGCTAGCGCCCGAAGCGTTGAGACTTACATATCCGCCAGAACCGTAGTTATAGGTTCCAGGTGCGGCTTGGATAACACTGCCCGCCTTGGCTTTTGTGTTGAAGGCATAGTCGAGCGTGCAAGGACTGGATGACGAACAGGTTGTTCCACTACCCGATGCACTGGCGTAGAGGGTCGGGGCGAAGTTCCAGCCGCTCCAATTGCTGCTCGCGCTCGTGGGCGGGGGTGTCGCCGCCGCAGCGGCCGTGACGCTCACAGTGGCCGAGGCAGACGCGGCGGCATCGTACGAACTGATCGCAGTCACAGTAACTGAGCCGGCGGATGGCACACTGCTCGGGGCCGTGTAGAGGCCGCTGGATGAGATTGTGCCTACCGTCGCGTTGCCGCCGGTGACATTGTTCACCTGCCAGGTAATGCCGGTGCTGGTGGTGCCGCTCACGCTGGCACTGAACTGTTGAGTTGTGCCGGCCGTGACGCTTGAACTGGTTGGGGTGATGGACACTGCGACTGTGTTCCCGGCAGGCAAGATATTCACTACCGCGCTGGCCGACTTACTGCTGTCTGTGACACTTTGTGCGGTGACTGTTACGCTACCACCAGGAGGCACGCTGGTCGGCGCGGTGTAGAGGCCAACTGCGGATATGGTTCCGGTCGAAGAACCGCCACCCTGAATCCCGTTGACCGACCAAGTCACTCCCGTGTCAGTGCTGCCACTCACGGTGGCGCCGAACTGTTGAGTTAGTCCGGTGCTGATCGCTGTGGTCGAGGGCGTGACGCTTATCGCTACTGCGGCATTACCGCTGCCGGTGGCTGTGCTGTTGCTTCCGGTGGCAGTGCTGTTGCTGCTGGCGCCTGTGGCTGTCTTTGTTCCGCAAGCCAGCGCGCCTAACATCACGCACATCAGCATCAGACACAGTAAGCAGGATCGGATCTTATTCGTCATCTGGACTCCCGTTCGCTAGATTGCGACGCATAGTCCGGATTATTGAGCCTGAGTACAGCAAAACGATTGGGTCTTATAACCTAGGTTTACTTCTAATTCATCTCACATCTAAAAGGCGAACATCTGGGGCTCTAGTGTAGGGTGTAAGGTATAACGGAGAACACATGCGGAATGAGCCTCGTCAAGACCTGCTATAGGCGCCATCCATGCACTGTTCCGCTGGTTTTAATAGAGCGTGCGGTGGACACGGAAAAGACATGGCAAAAAAAGTGGGAACCTTAGGCTCCCACTTTAATCGCTCCGATTTAGATAGTTGAGCTGGACAAGGCCGTGGCCTCGCCCGGCATCTCATTGGCTGCTCACTGGTACTCGTAAGGGCCGATGTCATATCCCGCGCCCGCAGGGCGTGGGTTTCCCGCGAAGTCGTGATTCGGAGCACCAGTAGCAGTGCCTGCGTCAATCGTTGGAGAGCCACTGGTCTCGGCGTAGTTACCGGAGCCATTGAGCTGCCAATTCACAAACGTCGAAGTCGGGCTGGCGCTGATAGCCCCGATCGAACTGGTGGAACAGCCACCCGTGTTCGAATTTCCGTCATCGTCGTTGTTCAAGAATTGTGTCCCGGTTAGGTTAGCGTAAATTGTCCAGATACCGCAGCCACCGTTGCCCGCATTATTCTTGTTATCAACCGTGATATTGTTTACCACCGTTGAGCCTTCGGTGCCATTCACCATGGCGATGCCGCCATTAGCATTGTTAAATACCAGGTTGTTGGCGATGATCCCCGGAGCGGTATTGCCGCTGGAGTTGCCATACAGAATGCCCCAGCCGCCGTAGACGCCCCACACGATGTTGTTGGTGATGACCGCGCCTGCGCCTGTACTCTCGGCTAAAATACCATCCACCTGCACGACGGAGCTTCCGGCACAAGCGGGATTGCCATTGCCGATGTTATAGATCAGGTTGGCATCGATCGTGTAGTTATACACCCCGTTTGCCACCTGAATACCGCCGCCGCCATTCGATGAACAGTCCGGGTTGATGTTAAAGATCGTGTTTTCCGCAAATGTGTAATCATGGCCGGTCATAAAGATAGCCTGATTAACATTTACGCCGCTGGTTTGTGTGCTGGTGAAGGTGAAGCCATAGACGCCTTGATAACTCCCGGCCATCTCAAGAATGACTCCCGCACCGCTGTTATTCGCCGTGGAGCTTTCAATCACGCAAGCTCCGCGAGTTGCACAGTAGACCACAATGGGATTTCCGCTAGCGCCCGAAGCGTTGAGACTTACATATCCGCCAGAACCGTAGTTATAGGTTCCAGGTGCGGCTTGAATAACACTGCCCGCCTTGGCTTTTGTGTTGAAGGCATAGTCGAGCGTGCAAGGACTGGATGACGAACAGGTTGTTCCACTACCCGATGCACTGGCGTAGAGAGTCGGCGTGAAGTTCCAGCCGCTCCAAGTGCTGCTCGTGGTCGAGGGCGGTGGTGTGGCCGCCGCCTTGATGCCTACGGTAGCCGAGGCAGACGCGGCGGCATCGTACGAACTGATCGCAGTCACAGTAACTGAGCCGGCGGATGGCACACTGCTCGGGGCCGTGTAGAGGCCGCTGGATGAGATTGTGCCTACCGTCGCGTTGCCGCCGGTGACATTGTTCACCTGCCAGGTAATGCCGGTGCTGGTGGTGCCGCTCACGTTGGCACTGAACTGCTGAGTCGAGCCGGCCGTGACGCTTGAACTGGTTGGAGTGATGGAGACCGAAACCGGCGCCGGGACAGCCGAGATGCTTACAGTCGCGCTCGCAGTCTTGGTGGTATCTGCCATGCACTGCACGCTGATTGTGACGGTGCCGCCGGAAGGGACACTTGCCGGTGCTTGGTAGAGCCCAGCCGCGGATATCGTTCCGACCGCGGAGCTGCCGCCCTGAGTTCCATTCACTGTCCAAGTTACCGACGTATTGGTGGTGCCGCTCACGCTGGCGCTGAACTGTTGAGTTAGTCCGGTACTGACCGCGGCCGACGTTGGGGTGACGCTTACCGTAACCGGAGTGCTTGGAGGGGTAATGGGAGTACTGGATGTCGCTATCGTGACATTCAGTGACTTAGTAGCAGTGTTGCCAGCCGCGTCAGTCACCTTAAATCCGAGAGTGCTGGCTCCTGCATGGGCAGGCGTTCCTGAGAGGACGCCAGAATTGGACCAGCCGAGACCAGTGTTACAGGAGCCGGAGCAAGATGTGATTGCCCACTTGTAGGGGGACGTTCCTCCCGTTGCGGCGAGCGTGGCACTGTATGGCACGGACACGGTCCCGGTTGGGAGGGAAGCGGTAGAAACGCCAAGCGTGGTGGCGTGATGGTCACTCGCGGCGATGGCGGAGGGAGAAGGTGATGAGATCGTTATAGCTAAAGAGGTGGAAGCAGTATTGCCGGCGGCATCTGTAACTTTAAATCCGAAGGTGCTGGTGCCTGCGTTCACGGGTGTACCAAAAAGGACGCCAGAATTAGACCACCCGAGACCTGTATTGCAGGAGCCCGAGCAAGAGGTAATCGACCATTGGTAAGGGGATGTTCCACCCACGGCATTGAGCGCCGCACTGTAAGGGACAGACACGGTGCCGGAGGGCAGTGGACTAGAAGAAGAAATAACTACACTAGCGAACAGGTTCATTGCGCAGAGAGTAATGGCCGACAGAAGCGTCAGTACCCTCAACGTCCGGTTGATCGATGTCATGCAGGCTCCTAAATAATGGAAAGGGTTTCGTGAAGTCTAGAGAATAGTTTTGTCAACGAAGCGTTCTTCTTCGCAGATTGCCAGCACAATTGATTACGATCGGCCAGTATCGAGGTCTGCGCGCGGCCCCGGCGGCAAGGTGTTGAGCCGCGTGCGCATCATTTGTGGACTCATCCGTTTGTGTTAAATCTGTCCACAGTAGAGACGATAACTGCCGGCAGCCGCAGTCACCATACAGGGAAGCTCTAAGGGTGAGAGATAAAGCGTCCTGAGTGAGGGGCTCTGAGTGTCTCGGAGCTGAGAAGAAGCACTGAGGTCAGGTAGGGAGTATTGCTTATTAAGTTGTGCGCCAGCTTTTCCCTGGTCGGGTAAGGTTGTAGCGGTTATTTGTGGCAACGCTAGCATCCATGCTCTGCTCGGGACTTTTCTGCGTCCCAATCAGTTGGTCTGCAAATTTGCCTCCGAGCGGCGGTTTCGTTGAAACGAGCCAGGGAGACCCATCTCGTGTGTGGAGAACTTCGAGCCGCGCAACGTAGTGATTCGAATATACCGGTACGAAAGAGCGTTTCATCAAGGGGGGCAAGAAGTGCGCTGATTGCCTGTTCACTTTTCGCCTTCGATGGAGATGGGCCTGTAAGTCCGAGGGAATACCCGAATTGCGAGCTACTGAAGTTCAACGGAGACTGACGTTGAGAGTGGGGCGCGAGGTGCGGTTTTAAGAGTTGCTGCCGATGGTCAACTCAGGACAGCAACTTTGCATCATAAGCAACCATGAAATTACGGCTCGATCGCGTGGGTCCGATGGAAGACAGGTCGTTAGGTTTGCTGATTTGTTGATGGCTCATTCTAACTAGAAGTGGTGAGACAAGATTCGTAGTGTCAGTGGTTTAGCAGCTTTTGATTGTCGTTGAGATGGCGGAGCTACGCATGGGGTTCGACACTGGTAATGAATCGAAGCTGAGCTGGTCAACTCAGAAGAGAGACTTCGCATCAGATGCAAGTTGAATGGTGTGTTCGAAGATTGTCGTGAAGGATGTTTACGTAAAGTAAGGTGTTAAGAAGACAGTTTAACCATCCGAAATTGTCGTTGAGATGGCGGAGCTACGCTTCGAGGAATATTCCTGGATATGGTCACCACTGGACCCATTGTCATGCAACCCTCGCCTCGATGGTATGCGGCCTACACCGCGCCTCGACACGAGAAGAGTGCCCTGCAACATCTGGAAAGCAGAAGCGTGGAGAGTTTTCTCCCGCTCTATGGCAGCGCGCGGATGTGGAATGGCCGGCGCGCCATCGTGCAAATGCCCCTGTTTCCCGGCTACCTGTTTGTTCGCATCTCCCCCGACCAACGCGTGAGGGTTCTTGAAGTCCCGGGCGTGTTGAACATCGTGAGTTCCCACGGAAAACTGATTCCCCTGCCGGAGGGCGAGATCGAGGCTCTTCGCGCCGCCTTGGTGACACGCAAATCAGAACCGCATCCGTTACTCACCAGCGGCAGGAGAGTACGCATCAAGACCGGCCCTCTGCGCGGGTTGGAGGGAATCATAGTAAGGCAGACACGCAAGTTAAGGATGATTGTCTCGATAGACTGCATCATGCAGTCGTTTGCGGTTGAACTGGAAGCGAGCGACCTTGAGAGTCCCGCTCTCTCCGCGTCGAGCCTGGCTGCATAAACAAAGATCACACGGGGCGGCGCGCTGGTGTCTCTGATGCTGGAATTCTACGGTCTGCGGGAACATCCCTTTGGGGTGTCGCCCAACCCGCGCTTCCTTTACCCCAGTGTTCAACATCGCGAAGCCATGGCTTCGCTGATCTTCGGGATCGAGAACCAGGTCGGCTTTGCCGCGCTGATTGCAGAGCCCGGAGCCGGCAAGACGACGCTCTTGTTCGACATCCTGCAGCGCTATCGCGAGCGGGCGAGCACGGCCTTCGTTTTCAATACGCAATGCTGCAGTGGTCAGGATCTGCTTCGCCAAGTGGTGATGGAGTTGCAGATTCCGGGAGGAGAATCCGAGCGCGATTCGATCCAACTGCATCAATTATTCACCGCGTTTGTAGCTGACCGTCTGCGCACAAAGCCCGTGGTGATCATCATCGACGAGGCGCAGAACCTTGAGAACTCCGCGCTGGAGACGCTTCGCCTGCTTATCGAATTTTGAAGCGGCTGACCACAAGCTACTGCATATCATTCTTGCTGGGCAGCCACAACTCGGGGTAAAGCTCCGCAGCCCCAGCCTCACACAACTGCTGCAACGCATCACGACGATCGGCCGGCTGGAGCGCTTTTCGCCGGCGCAGGTCCAGGAATGCATCGAATTCCGCTTACGTGTGGCCGGCGGCACAGGCCCTCCTCCGTTTACCACTGAAGCGATGGCCAAGATCATGGCCGCAAGCGGAGGGGTGCCGCGCGAAATCAATCGCATCTGCATTAACGCCATGCAGTTGGGATTTGCTCTTCGCCAGAAGAAGATCAGTATCGAAGTCATCGAGGAAGTCCTGTCGGACCTGTTTCTGAGTCGTGGACCACAGTCAGAAACATTGCAAGAGGCTCCCGCGGCAGAGTCGCAATTCGTTGGGATCGAGAGCAAAGCGCCAAGCCCTCTTCCCGATCCGAAAGCGTCGAGCACGGCCGCGGAGCCGATAATCCCGAGGATATTCGACGAGCCGTGGGCTTCCAACACTCCCATCGAATCAGCCTGTGTGGGCGCTCTGCCGCTGCGCGAGGAGCGGAAAAACTCTCCTGACAGACGCCCGCCAACAGCATCCGGTGGCACAGGTTCCGAACTCCGGGCCGGGGAATGAAGAAGAGCCAAGCACCAAGAACTTCCCGTGTCAGGTTTCCCTACACCTTTGCCATGGGCTGCGTACCGCGACCGGCGCAGGTCTCCGCGGAAGTTCAAACGGCGCCGCCGGTCTCTCGCGCAGCGGCACAGGCAGTGGTTCCCAGCCGCTCCACCCGTACGGATGGAGCAGTGCCTATGCCGCGCGCGAAAAAGAAGTTGCGGGTGCCGTAGGCATGGCTCGAACCGCCGTGCCATCAACTTCCAGTTCCGGCAAATAGACATGATTGCAGAGCAGGTTTTATGGCGACGTTCGGGCGCTAGACGCGGCGGAAGAAGAGATCATCGTGACGTTTCCGCAAGAAGTCCAGACTACAAGAGACCTAGTTATCTTGAGAAAGCTGGAGTGAAAACCGAATGGCAACAGCGACAATCTTTGATGGCCTGGATTTAAGAGTACAGACTCGTCAGGCGCGCATAGGTGTGATTGGTATGGGTTACGTGGGCCTGCCGCTTGGACTATTGTTCAGCGCTGAGAGATTCACTGTGACCGGTTTCGATACTGACCGCAGCAAAGTCGACAGATTGCTGGCCGGCGGCTCGTACATCGCTCGCATTGGTTCCGCGGAGATCGTGGATGCGCAGGCACACGGGTTTTCGGCGACGGATGATTACAGACAGATTGAAGAGATGGATGTTGTCATCATCTGTGTGCCCACTCCGCTGGATGAATTTCGCGGGCCGGACCTGAGTTTTATTACCCGAACCGCGGAGTCCATTGCGCCTCATCTGCGAGCGGGGCAGTTGATCGTACTGGAGAGTACGACCTACCCGGGAACGACCGAGGAAGTGTTGGTGCCAATCCTGGAAAAGAACGGCAGAGGGTTGAAAGCTGCCCGCACAGGGGGACGAATTCCAGGATGTGTTCTATGTCGCTTATTCCCCCGAACGCGAGGATCCAGGCAACACCACGGTCGCCCGGCAAGACGTTCCCAAGGTGATCGGTGGTCTGGACGAGCGTGCGGCGGACTTGGCGGCCGCAGTGTACGGAACAATCTTCCGTCGTACGGTGCGGGTCTCGTCACCGGCTGCGGCCGAGATGACGAAGCTGTTGGAAAACATTTACCGCTGCGTGAACATTGCATTGGTCAATGAACTGAAGCTGCTGAGCCTTCGAATGGGAATCGATATCTGGGAAGTAATCGAAGCCGCCAAGACAAAACCTTTCGGGTTTCAAGCGTTCTATCCCGGTCCCGGGTCTGGGCGGGCATTGCATCCCGGTAGATCCCTTCTACCTATCATGGAAGGCAAAGGAGTTCGATTTCCAAACGCAGTTCATCGAGTTAGCGGGGCAGATCAATGTGGATATGCCTTACCACATCGTGTCGGCGGTTACCTCGGCCCTGAACGAGCGCAAGAAGGCGCTGAATGGCGCTTCCGTGCTGGTGCTGGGAGTGGCATATAAGAAAGACACCGACGACCTGCGCGAGTCGCCCTCTCTTACTATCATCGAGCTGCTGCGAAAAGCCGGCGCCATGGTTTCCTACAATGATCCTTATTTCCCGGTGGTGGGCAGAGGACGCAAGTACGATTTACAGATGGAAAGCGTCCCGCTGGACAATCTCGGCCAATATGACTGCGTGCTGATTCTGACCGATCATTCGGAGGTCGACTATGGGCGCATCGTTAAGGAATCGCAGTTGGTGTTGGATTCACGAAACGCCACGCGGCAATACAAGGCTGACAACGTTGTCTACTGCTGATGACTCAACCACCAGGCCGGAGAACGACTGATATCTCCGGCCAACCTCTTCTCGGAACAAACCACCGGTGATCGCCTCGTACACGTAACCGACCGTTGGGGCGGGAAGATCTGTACCCATGCTTACGTATCGAAAACTGTTGATTCTCGCGATTCAGGGTGTACTTGTCATCTGCACCTATTACTGCAGCTTTCTACTGCGGTTCGATTTCAGCATTACCCCGGCGATGCGACACGTTTTCGCGACTGACACTTGGCGCGGTGGTCGAAATAAAACTGCTCGCACTGGTCTACTTCGATCTCGATAGCGGGTGGTGGCGCTATGTGGGAATGAGCGACTTGCAGGATATTACGAAGGCGAGCCTGTTAAGTTCGGTCGTGATTTGGCTGTTTGTGACCTTCGTAACGCGTCCCAGCAGTTTTCCGAGAGTCGGTGTATGTGATCGATTTCATCCTGACAATCTTCGTGATTGCAGGAGCGCGAGTTTTAGTCCGTTCCTACACCGAAGATGTTAAGAGGGGAACAGCGCAGAAAAACACACTGATCGCGGGTGCGGGAGGGGCCGGAACGGAACTTGTCCGCCAACTGAAACAGAATCCCGATCTCGATTATTCGGTGGTTGGATTTGTGGATGATGACCCGACAAAGATGGGCATCAAGATTCATGGGACTCATCGTGCTGGGCACGATTGAAGATATTCCCGAACTTATCGAAAAGTACGAGATCCAGTGCGTGCTCATTGCAATTCCATCAGCCACCGGGCGAACGGTAGAGCAGATCGTCAGTAAGTGCCGCAGCGCCAAGGTCGAGTTTAAGATCCTGCAGGCACTGGGAACACGCCTGAATGGTCAACCATTCCAACTCGACACAGGTAAGTAATCTTCGACTGGAACATCTGCTTGGAAGACCGCCGGCGCGGCTGGAAATTGGAAAAATCAGTTCCAAGCTACAAGGGAAAGTGTTGCTGGTCACGGGGGCGGGCGGTTCGATCGGCTCTGAATTATGCCGTCAGGTTGCGAAATTCAATCCTAAGAAGCTGGTGCTGTTTGAGCGATCCGAGAATGATCTGTTCAAGATTTCCACGGAACTCTCCGCATCGTTTCCCGGACTGAGGTTTGTTTCAGTCGTGGGAGACATTCTGGATGTGGGCAGGCTGCGTGAGACGTTTGCGTTGCACCGGCCTAATTCGGTATTCCATGCGGCCGCCTACAAGCATGTGCCGATGATGGAATTGAACTGCTTTCAGGCGGTTACGAACAATGTGTTTGGTACTTACAACGTCGCTCTCGTAGCCCGTCAATTTGAGGCGGAAGACTTCGTACATATCTCATCCGATAAAGCCGTCAACCCCAGCAATGTGATGGGCGTTACGAAACGAATTAGCGAGTTGGTCATTCTTGGGTTACAAGATCAGCAAACGCGGTTTGTGGCTCTGCGGTTTGGAAACGTACTGGGTAGCAATGGGAGTGTTGTGCCGCTCTTCGAAAGCCAGATAGCGAACGGCGGCCCCGTGCTTGTGACCCATCCGGACGCGACCCGCTACTTCATGACGATTCCAGAAGCCGTGCAACTTGTTTTACAGGCCTCCACGATGGGGCGCGGCGGAGAGATTTTCATTCTCAAGATGGGCGAACCGGTTCGCATCGCAGAACTGGCAAACAATTTGATTCGTCTGTCCGGGTACGAACCGGAAAAAGAGATCAAGATCGTCTTCACCGGGTTGCGGCCGGGAGAAAAGCTGGTTGAGGAGTTGCTGTTGGCCCAGGAAGGCATCTCGTCAACTTCTCACGAAGATGTTTGTGTTCTCACCGGGGGCTTCGTTGATTTTCGCCGGTTGCGGAAATCACTGGACGATCTGGCGAGAATTGTCGAGACCAGGAATGTCAATGCGCTGGTTGCTAAATTGTGTGAGATTGTACCCGAGTACAATCCGAGCGATGAGATGCTCGCCTTGTGTGAAGTGGATAAACACGATCTGACCTCTCAGTACCGTCACGCGAGCAACCTATTGTCCTCTGACGCGGTGGCGTAATCCTCCTTATTGCAAGACATCGGACCCACCCCTAGAGCAGGGATGCACTATTAGGCCGGGAATCAAGACACTCGTCGTGCTCCGGTTCGATTCTGAGGGGCGGGCGCGAGTAAGACGGAGAATCGATGAGCAGGAATTTTGAACTCTGGCAACGAACAGCAGACCCGGTTCAGTTGCCGCCAACCGTTGTGGTCCCTCCCGAGTTTGGCCGGCATGAACGACCCAAACATGCCCGGGCGGCTGACTCTCGGAACGAGGGTTCGGAGTGGCTGCGCGGAATCGAGATTTTCAAGAAGCGTTGGCGCCTATCTTCATTGTTCGCGCTGGTCGTTATCGCGAGCGTGACCATCGTCACGTATCTGATCAAACCGGTGTACGAACCTGAGGCGCGTTTGGAAGTCGATCCGCCGGGAGCCGAGATCTTTAACATGCAGGCGCACGACAGCGGCGCGTCGGCCGATTACGTCGAGACCCAGGCGCAGAACCTACAGAGTGATGGATTGTCTCTGGAGGTGATTCGCGCACTTCACTTGGACCAGAACCCTGATTTTGCGGGGAAAGTAAACTCAGTCGGCGCGGCGCCAGCGCAGTCGATCGATCCGGCGATAGAGTTAACGCCGGCCGAAAATCACGCCTTGGCGGTTTTTAAAGACTCCAGAAAAGTGGTGCGCGATTCCGCCAGCCGGCTCATCACGGTGAGCGTTGCGACCCATGACCCAGCGGTTGCGGCGTCAGTCACCAACACTCTTGTGAACCTCTTTATTGAACGCGATTTCAAGACGCGGAATGACGCCATCTCGCAATCTTCCGAGTGGTTGCAGCGGCAACTGGATGACATTCGGCAGCGCATGGATGATTCCAATCGTGCGCTCACCAATCTTCAGCACTCCAGCGGAATCGGCGCTATTGGCGATAACCAGAACACGTTTTCCGAGCGGATGTTGGAGCTAAGCCGGCAGTTGATGCAGGCACAGGGCGATCGTATTCAACTGCAGGCGTACCTGGACAAATTAAATTCCGTTCAAAGCAGTTCGCTACCGCAGATCAGCAGTAACCCGGTGGTGCAGCAGTTGACGACAAAACTGGCGGAAACCAGGGCGGAACTAGCACAAACGTTGGCGGTATATGGCGAGAACCATCCCAATACGAAGAAACTGCAGAACGAAGTGAATGAGCTTCAGTCACAGTTAAACACGCAACGAACGGCGATTCTCAGCGATTTGAAGACAAGCTATACGGCATCGCGGGCGCGCGAAGGCATATTGCAATCGCAAATGGATGGTGCCAATAAACAAATGACTGTGCTGGCGCAATACAACGCTTTGAAGAAAGAGGCCGATGCCAATACCCAGCTCTATGCCGTGTTGTATCAAAAGATCAAAGAAGCCGCGATCGCAGCCGAAACTAAGTCGAGCAACATCCGCGTCGTCGATCGGGCGCGAGTCCTGAACGCTCCGACCAGACCGCATCGCGGACAAAATATTGTCTTCGGCGTATTGGCTGGGCTGCTTGGGGGCGTGATGCTGGCATTTCTGCTGGAAGGTTTTGATACACGGATTCGCACGCCGGAAGACATCAAGCGCTGCCTGGGGGCGGAGTCGGTTTCAGTTGTGCCTGTGATCGGCAGAGGCGATCGCTATCCGCTGGGCCTCGCCGGCATGAAATTGTTGCCGAGTCAAGTGGAAGAGGAATCGCCGACGTTTCTATTGGACCGGCCGAATTCTCCCGAGTCAGAGGCGCTGCGGGGGATCTACACGGCGGTACGCCTGTCCTGGCGGAACGATGGCGGTGCGGCCCGAGTACTGATGATCGCTTCGCCGCTCTCGGGCGAGGGGAAAACCATGCTTTCCGTCAACCTAGCTCTGGCGCTGGCACAGCAAGGATCTACCTGCATCGTAGATGCGGACCTGCGCAAGGCCGGAGTTGCACCGCGGCTGAGAGTTATTGCCTCGCATGGGCTCGCGGACGTGCTATCGGGAGAGATGGAACTCGACGAGGCTCTGATACCGCAGGTGCTTGTGCCGGGGCTGTCACTGCTGCCTGCGGGGAGAGGAAGGGGCGAGCCCGGGACCTTGATTGCCTCCACGGCAATGTCCGAGGTGGTCAGAAAATTGAGGCAAAGATTCGAGTTCGTCGTCATTGATTCGCCGCCGATTCTCCCGGTGGCCGACGCAAGATCAATATCCGCACTGGTCGATGGCATTCTCATGATCGGGCGCTCCGGTGTAACCACGCGCGCGAACATGAAACTGGCGCTGGAGATGCTGCGTGATGTGCGCTCAGCACCGGTGCTCGAATTTGTTCTCAATGCGGCGGAATATCCTGCCGTCAAGTACGGCTATTACGGATACGGCAAGGCGGTTTAATCAGTTCGCCGAGATCAGTACAACTTTCTCTTTGAAGATGAACCAACAGGGGGCGTAATGCAGGGCAGACCGAGAATTGCGGTTGTTGGCGCAGGTTACTGGGGCAAGAATCTAGTGCGGAATTTTAACGAACTGGGCGCGCTCGCCTGTGTGTGCGATACGCGCGAGCAGATTCTCGCCGGAGTTAGTAAGGAGTACAACGTTGCCACCAGCAACACATTGGATACGGTGTTAGCAGATCCAACGATTGACGGCGTGGTGATTGCGGCTCCTGCTGCGCAGCACTTTCAAATCGCACGCAAGTGTCTGCTGGCGGGCAAAGACGTTTACGCCGAAAAGCCGCTGGCCCTGCATGCCGAAGAGGGAGAGCAGTTGGTTGCGCTGGCGAATCAACGGCGCAGGATTCTGATGGTTGGACACATTCTCGAATACCATCCTGCCATCCTGGAATTGAAACGCCTGATCTGCGAAGGAGAGCTTGGAAATATCCAGTACATTTACTCATCGCGCTTAAACCTGGGCAAGCTGCGCACCGAGGAGAATATTCTGTGGAGTTTTGCTCCGCACGATATTTCGGCCATCTTGTATCTTCTTGGCGAGAGCCCGACCCGCATCACAGCCCATGGCGGCAACTACCTGAACCATAATGTGGACACCACCCTGACTACGTGCGAGTTTCCGAGCGGAGTGAAGGCGCACATTTTTGTCAGTTGGCTGCATCCATTCAAGGAACAGAAGCTTGCGATTATCGGCGGCAGGAATATGGCGGTATTCGATGACATGGAGCCGGAGCGAAAGCTGGTGCTGTATTCGCATCGAATCGACTGGGTGGACCGCGTGCCCGTGGCGCAGAAAGACGGAGGCCACGTCGTGCCGCTGCTCAAGTGCGAGCCACTGCGCATCGAATGCGAGCACTTCTTGCATTGCATAGAAACCCGGAAGCAACCCCGCACTAACGGTGAGAGTGCGGTGCGCGTACTGCATGTACTGGAAGGCTGCGAGCTGTCGCTGAAGGCGAACGGACAGCCGATTGAGATCGGTTGCGCAAAACCGAACTATTTTGCTCATCCAACGGCGGTGCTGGACGATGGCTGCGAGATCGGGGAGGGTACACACGCCTGGCACTTCAGTCACATTATGTCTGGGTCCAAAATCGGCAAACACTGCAACCTGGGACAGAACGTAGTGGTCAGTCCCGGCGTGGTCATCGGCGATAACGTGAAGATTCAAAACAACGTCTCCATCTACACAGGAGTGGAATTGGAAGACGACGTTTTCTGCGGACCTTCGATGGTGTTTACCAACGTAATCAATCCGCGTAGCCACGTGCAGCGCCGGCACGAATATCGCCGCACGCTGGTCCGGCGAGGCGCAACGATCGGTGCAAACTCCACGGTGGTATGTGGTGTCACCTTGGACCGTTACTGCTTCATTGGCGCCGGCGCAGTGGTTACAAAGGACGTACCGGCTCATGCGTTGATGGTCGGCGTACCCGCCGAGCGCATCGGTTGGATGTGCGCTTGCGGCGTACGGCTACCGGATACCGCAGAGGAGGTTACGTGCACAGCCTGCGGGCAGCGTTATCAGATCGTCGACGAAAACTGCAAAGCGGTGGAAGTGGCCGACGATGAGTTGCGGAAGACCATTGCTGCCTGAATCTTGCGGTACTTCGATCAACCTCATTCCGTGTCTCAGGTGACGACATGCATGCTAATGGCAACGGCGATTTAGCGATTGTCGGGGGAAAGCCCTTGCGAACCCAGTCCTTTGCGCCCTGGCCGTCGCCTTCGACAGAAGAAATTGAGGCGGCGAGCGCCGTCTTGGGTTCAGGCAGACTCAATTATTGGACTGGCGACGAGGGTCGCAGGTTCGAAGCTGAGTTCGCTCAGATTGCCGGGTGCGAATACGCAATTGCCTTGGCAAACGGCAGCGTGGCTCTGGAATTGGCGCTCTACGCACTTGGAATCGGACCGGGCGACGAGGTGATCGTTTCCAGTCGCACATTTATCGCATCTGCAAGCTGCGCGGTGATGAGGGGCGCAACCCCGGTATTCGCCGATGTCGATCCGTTCAGCCAAACTATTACGGCAGACACGATCCGGCAAGTTCTGTCTTCGAGAACTAAAGCAATCATCGCCGTCCACCTGGCGGGTTGGCCGTGCGACATGGATTCCATAATGGCGCTGGCCCGCGAACGCGCGATCAAGGTGATTGAGGATTGCGCGCAGGCCCATGGTGCGACCTATAAAGGAAGACCAGTCGGATGTCTGGGCGACGTGGCGGCATTTTCATTCTGCCAGGACAAGATCATGTCCACCGGCGGAGAAGGCGGCATGCTCACTACCAACGATGAAGGGCTGTGGAGACGAGCGTGGAGCTTTAAAGATCACGGTAAGAGCTACGATGCTGTCTTTGCGGAGCCTGCTTCCCAAGGCTTCCGTTGGCTGCATGAGTCATTCGGCACGAACTGGCGGCTTACCGAAATGCAGTCAGCGATTGGACGGGTGTTACTTTCAAGGCTGCACGGCAGCGTCGAACAACGGCGCAGGAATGCCCGCATTCTCACCGAGCGATTTCTCGACGTCCCAGCGCTACGAGTTACCGTTGCACCGGAGGAGATCGGTCACGCGTATTACAAATACTATGTGTTTCTTCGCCCGGAATTATTGCGTGACGGGTGGAACAGGGACCGTTTGCAAGAGGCGATACTGGCAGAGGGGATTCCTTGTTTCAGCGGAAGTTGCAGCGAGGTATATCTTGAGAAGGCTTTTCCGGAAAGCTTGCGGCCAGGCCGGCGGTTGCCGGTAGCTCAATGGTTAGGTGAGACAAGCCTCATGTTTCTGGTTCATCCCACGCTCTCCGAAAAGGACATGTGGGACACTGCGCGCGCGGTTGAAAAAGTTATGCAAGCTGCCGCTGTTAACGCAACTGCGACGCGGGCAGCCTGAACCAACACTCGCAGCATCGTCTCCGAGAATAACTATGGCGTCTGAAGCACTGAAAGTTGACGAGAGTAGCGATGAACAGGCAGGCAGCGGCTCTACCGATGTTACGCGCCGCCAGATTCGCGGCTCCAGTCTGCTCTTGATGGGGAATCTGATTTCCCTCGCCATCACGTTTCTGCCGCACATCCTACTGGTCCGCTATTTGACTACGGAAGCGTATGGCCACCTGACCTACGCCCTGTCCCTGATCGCGGTTTGTAAGACGTACTCGCTCGGCTTCAATGAAGCGATGAGTCGCTTTGTCCCGATCTATCACGCCAAGCATGAGCCTTCGAAGGTGCTGGGCAGCATCGTTGTAGTATTTGCCATAACGCTCTCAATCAGTAGTTTGTTTATCGCGGCTTTCTGCGTTGCTTCGCGCCAGATACTGGGGTTGCTTACACATGGCAGGGAGCCAGTCGGCCTGTTGTTGATCCTGATCTTTCTGGTTCCGCTGGAAACCCTGGAGATCCTGATCATGAACTTGTTTGCTTGCTTCGCGCGGGCCAAGACAATCTTCTGGGGCAGGTACATCCTTTCTCCGGGATTGCGAGTTATCGTCATCTGCATGGTTGTGCTCAGGCATTACGGGTTGGCATTTCTTGCGATTGGTTATGTGCTCTGCCAGATCGTTATCGTGGTGCCGTACGGTGTACTGCTGATTCGAGAGTTGGGCAGGCAGAAGTTGTTGCGCGTCTGGGGGAGCCTCACGCTGCCGGTCCGCGAGATCTTTAATTTCAGCGCCCCGCTGATGGCTTCCAATGTGGTTGGCCTGATAGGGAACTCAACACCGGTGTTGCTTCTCGGTTACTTTCATCCCATGTCGACGGTCGCTTTCTATCGCGTTGTGCTGCCGGCCGCGGTGCTGAGTAACATGATTCTGGGCAATTTTATGCCGCTCTATATGCCATCGGCCTCACGCCTTTTTGCGGAAGGCGATCTGCGCGGCATGAACCACCTTTTTTGGCAAACCGCTGTTTGGATGGGGCTACTGGAATTTCCAATCTTCGCTGTCACCTCTTGCTTTGCGCGGCCAGTCACGATCCTTCTTTACGGTCAGCGCTACGCGTCGTCGGCTCCGATCCTGGCCTTGCTATCACTGGGTTACTTTGTGAATGCGATCTTTGGCTTCAACAGCGTGACCCTAAAAGTGATGGGGAAGATTCGCCTGATGGTAATGCTGAACATTATTACCCCGATCATCATGGTTGCGCTGAACCTGTTGTTGATCCCACGCTTTGGTGCGATCGGCGCGGCAGTCGCGACCGCCGCGGGGCTGGTTCTGCAGTGCTTGTTCCGTCAAGTTGCGCTTTGGATGGGGTGCGGCATCAACTTTTTCGAGATGCGCTATGCCTCGTTTTTCCTCCTGCTTGGCGGGTGCGCTCTCGGTCTTTACCTCATTCAATTCGTGGCACCGAGCAATATCTGTTTTGCAATCGTTATGGCCTCGGCTGCCTCCGTTCTTGTGTTATCGCTGGTCAAAGAGCAACTTAAAATCGCAGACACCTTTCCGGAAATTCTTCGCTTGCCACTGCTTGGCAGGCTCCTCGCGTAAATACTTCCCGCAGCCCACGAGCTCGCAGAGATGACGCAGAGCACATTCAACGTCCGTTGCGGTCAAGAGGCAACCGGCATCGCTGAGGTTGAGGCTTCGCACGCTGGCCGTACACGGCATAGCCAGAAGGGTAACTCCATCTCGGTTTGCCATGTGGTTGGGGGCGGCGACTGGGCGGGGGCGGAAGCGCAAGTCGCAACTCTAGTCAGAGGCCTCTCGAAGAGTCCGGATGTCGCGCTGCACGCGATTGTGTTTTACGACAAACGGCTGGCGAGAGAGTTGCGGAGCGCGGGAGCGGAAGTGCACGTCGCCAGCGCGCAGGATAGGAGCTTTGCGCGGATGATCTCCGAGTGCTCGCAGTTTGTGAAGAGCCGCAAGGTTCAAATTGTGCACTCGCATTGTTATAAAGAAAACCTTCTCGCTCTGGCACTTTCATATGTCTGCAAAATTCCGCATCTGGTGCGCACCGAACATGGTCACCCTGAGCCATATTCTGTGGTTCGCAACTTGAAGCATTGGTGCGTTCTGGCAGCGGATCGCATGGCTGCCAAATACACACCGGAGCGGATTATCAGTGTAAGTTCCGATCTGGCTGAATATTGGAAAATGCACGCGAACCCGGAGAAGGTGATCGTTCTTCGCAACGGAGTAGATCTGGAGCAGACAGTATCCGGGTTTACTGTCGGCGAAGCGAAGCAGCGGCTCGGGATTCCACAGGACAACTTTGTGGTTGGGATTGGGGCGCGGCTGGAACCAATCAAGCGGCTTGATTTGTTTGTGGCGACCGCCAACTATCTCGCCGGGAGAATACCCAATTGCAAATTCATCATTACCGGCGGAGGCCGGCAGGAGCAATGGTTGCGTCAGCTAGTCGGCAGCTCTGGGCTGCAAGACCGCGTGCTTCTGCTGGGTGAGCGCAATGACATGTATGACGTGCTGCGGGCGATGGACGTACTGCTCATCTGTTCCGACCACGAAGGCGTGCCCATGGTTATGCTGGAAGCGATGACCTTGGGGACGGCGGTGGTATCCCGGAATGTGGGTGGTATCTCTGAAGTGATTGATCATGGGAGCACTGGAGTTCTTGTACCCTCAGGGAATCCCGAGGCCCTTGGCGGCGCGTGCATGGAGTTGTTCGAGAGGCCGGATTTGCGAGCCAGCCTCGCGCAATCCGCGCGGGGGGTAATTTGCCGAAAGTATTCGGCGGAGAAGAACGCCCAGTCCGTGCTCCGAATGTATCGAGCCATCTGCTCTGACCCTGAGTAAGAGGAAATCAACGTAAGACCGACGGTGGATTCTGATGGCGCACGGTTTCAATACGTTTTTCCCCGCTCGCAATTCACGGATGTTTCTTCCGTTGGAAAGCTGGCGTTCTGGGCTGGTGCCGGTAGCCGTGATGGCAGTCGCTTGCGTTCTGGGATGGACGATCGCGCTGGAGAAATGGCTGTTTGTCTCGGCTGCGATTGCTCTCTTATTGCTGCTGGTGTGGCCTTTGGAAGTAAGTTTAGGAATTTATGCGTTTCTCATTCCCTTTGAGACGATGACTGCAACGGAGAGCGGCACGGCTCCAAGCGCTACTCTGCTGAGGTATGTGGGGCTGGTCGTGCTCGTCGTGGTCCCCTGTGTGGCGTGGTTGCGTGAGCAAATGGCGAAACCGCCGCGAGCCGCTATGTTCTGGTCCCTGTTTGTTTTGTGGTCGGCGGTCACCACGATGTGGGCGATTAACCAGGAAGATGCTTTGCATCGGCTTCCAACCGCCGTCGGTCTATGGCTGCTTTATCTGGCCGTGGTCTCAGTGCGAGTGACAGAGAAGGAGCTATCCCGGATCGTTTTCCTCACGGTACTCGGCGGATCGAGCGCGGCGATATTTGCAATCCACCTGTTCTTTTCATCGGGGAGTGTGGATGGGCGCGCCTCGATGGCAGAGGGTTCCACGCAGGCGGATCCAAATTTTTTTGCCGCTACGCTTCTGCTGCCTTTTTCGTTGGCCTTGGGTGAGGTGCTCGCAAGCCGTACGCTTTGGCGCCGAGTGTTTTACCTGGCTGCCATGGGCGGAATCGCATTGGCTATCCTTTTATCCATGTCACGCGGCATTATGGCGGCGGCTGCGATTATCACATTGGTGTTTGTTTTTCGGCTGCGCTTGAATTGGCGTTTGCTGTTGCCGGTCGCCGTCCTTGGTGTGGCGCTGATGTACATGCCAAATATGTTCTACCAGCGCGTGCATGAGGCGACGAACAGCAGGGTTTCGGGACGCTTGGATATATGGGTGGCAGGCCTGCACTCCCTGACGCGGTACGGGATATTCGGTGCGGGTCTGGATAATTTCTCCAATGCGTATCAAGGATTTGCCGGCACCTCGCGTTTCTTTCTAGGAGAGAAACGAGCTTCTCATAACGTCTATCTTGCGATAGCGGTTGAACTCGGCATTCTTGGATTCTCAGCTTTGATTGCAGCCGTGAGATCGCACCTGCGGGAATTTTCCCGTCCGGCACGCACCTTACTGGCGCCGGCACGGGTCATCGCCATGGAGGCGGCGTGCTGGGGAATGCTGGTGGCCGCTTTATCTCTCGATCTTCTTTGGCGCAAGGCGTTTTGGTTTGTCTGGGCATTGCCGGTCATCGCGATCCACGTCCGAAAAGAAAAAAGCGACCTACATGTTGAGGCAGCGAGTTGAGTAGTTCAACCTTAAAAAACATCTCAGCATGCTCGCCATCCCAGGGCCGTCTGCGGCTGGGAGTGCTGCTGGATTCTTGCCAGGTGCCCGCGTGGGTCTACGATCTGTTGCGGAAGCTATCCAGCTCTGAAGCGATTGACCTGCGCCTGGTGATCGTGGATCAGAGCTCGAAGGAAACGGCTGGTAAGACTCGCGCGCCTATTTTGTTCAAGCTCTGGGCGGCGCTCGACCGGCAGATTCGTCGATCAGCCGCCGGGGCCCTGCGGCGACAAGACTGCCGGCCTCTGTTGAGCAGTGGGGGTTCGACTCCAGTTGTACTCCTGCGAATTTGGCCGGCGGATTAGCGAGTGGCGATGTGGCATCGATCCGGGCGGCCAACCTTGACCTTCTTCTACATCTGGGCCACGCTGCCCTTCGAGCGGAGGTCGTCGAGTGGACGGCGCTGGGCGTCTGGGCAGTGCAAGACGAATCCGACGCCCTGGGCCAATTCTGGGATATTTACGATGGGAATCCGGTTTTTGAACATGGACCACAAGTCATCGAGCGAACCCGGACCCAGACCCGAACTCTCTACAAGTCGCACGGCATCACCGGCTTTCTGTCACTCGCGCTGAACCAGAATGAAGCCTCCTGGAATCTCGCAGAGTTCCTGGTTAAAGGCCTCTCGGATGTGTCAAGTTTGCGCAGAGAGTGCAAGGAATTACCGGCTATTTCGGTGATGCGAAGGCCCTTGAGCCCTCGTGCCCTGGGAAATGCGCGCATGGCAGGATTTCTGATGCGATGGGCGATGCGAGCCTTTCGCCATGAGTTCCAAAAACGCCTGTTCCGGGAGCAATGGTTGATTGTTCTCCAAGCCGCGCCAGGAATGAAAAAGCTCGACACGGTGAGCGGTTCACGATATGTGCGGCCACCTAAAGACCGCTTTTACGCCGATCCATTTTTGGTCGAGTGGCATGGGCGTACGTATCTGTTCTTTGAAGACTGTAGGTTTGGGACCAAGAAGGGCGTGATCTCCTGCTGCGAGGTGGACGACGCAGGAAATTGTGGACAGCCGAGTGTGGTGCTGGAACGTGAATACCATCTTTCGTATCCCTTTCTGTTTGAATGGCAAGGGGAAATCTACCTGCTCCCAGAGACCCGGGATAACCGAACTATTGAGATGTACAGGGCGAGTGACTTTCCATACTCATGGGCGCGCGAGGCAGTTCTGATGGAGGATGTCGCTGCCGTTGACTCCACGCTCTTGCAGTATTCAGGTAAGTGGTGGCTATTTGCCGCAGGGATACTGGAGGACATGACTTCACCGTACGACGGGTTACATCTATACTTTGCCGACTCGCCGCTGGGACCATGGACGGCGCATCCGATGAACCCAATCGTTTCCGACGCTCGCCGGGCTCGCCCAGCGGGACGGCTGTACTTCAAGAATGGGGCGCTGATTCGGCCGGGGCAGGATTGTGCGAATGGTTACGGCTATGCGATTCAATTGAATCAGGTGGATGTGCTCTCAGAAACGGATTATCGCGAGACACCTCTATCGCGTATTACACCGAACTGGATTCCCGGAAGTCTTGGCACTCACACCATCAATCAGAGTGAGAAGTTCCGGGTAATGGACGCCAGATTCTTGATTCCACGCTATCAGTGTTTTCCATTCTTATCACGCTGGCTGACTTCGGCTAGAAAGCGCGGTTTTGGTGGGATGGACGTCGCTGCGGACCCGGGCCGACGCGGCGCAACGGCCGGATCTGCGGACGTATTCGCCCGTGAATCAGGAAGAAAGTCGAGGTGACTATGGGTCCCATCGCGAGCGCGGCAAAGCAGGTCTTCCGATTCAGCGCCATGTTCATGTTAGTGATATTCGGTTCATTCGCAATGGCCCAAACGGGCACGGTACAGGGGCCTACGGCGCCAGGACAAACTACCCCATTGAGGTCTCCGGTCGCACCGGGGAAGAATGGCACCTCGGTGCGCGACACCGAGGCTGGCGCAATCAGCGGCGGGATTTACCCGGCGCAGGCAATTGCCGGCACTCCCACCGTGGTCGCGTCACCGGACGCCGGAGGTTTTCCTAGCTCCGAAATGCTGATTGGGCCCGGCGACCTGCTGGAAGTCAGCGTGTATGGCGCGCCGGATTACATCAAACAAGTCCGGGTAAGCTCGACCGGAGAGATCACGTTACCACTGTCGGGCGCTGTGAAGGTCGGGGGAATGACGACAGCGCAGGCCGAAACGGTCATCGAAAAGAAACTCAGCGACGGCAAGTTTTTTAATGACCCCAAGGTTTCTGTGCTTGAGAAAGAGTTTGGTACGCAAGGCATTTCCGTGTTGGGGGAAGTGCAAAAGCCCGGAATTTATCCCCTGCCAGGGACGCGTAACTTATTCGACGCACTGTCGGCCGCAGGCGGTACTACCGCGAGAGCCGGAAGCATCGTATCGCTTACCCACCGCAGTGATCCTCAAAATCCGAAGATCGTTAACCTGTCATACGAGGGCAAGACCAACGATCAGGCTAACGTTTCCGTGTATCCGGGAGACACGGTGATGGTCTCGAAGGCCGGAGTAGTGTATGTGACCGGAGACGTGAGACTGCCGGGTGGTTTCATCATGGAAAATGCGCACATGACAGTTCTTCAAGCGATTGCCATGGCACAGGGCGCCAATACCTCGGCTAAGCTTGACGGGTCCAAATTGATTCGCAACTCGGGGCAGGGTGGCAAGCCAGAGGAGATCTCGATCCCGCTCAAAAAAATCCTCTCGGCCCGGGCGCCCGATGTCAATCTGCAACCCAATGACATTGTCTTTGTTCCCAACAGCGCCGCCAAATCCGCAGGCGTCCGGACTGTTGAGATGATTCTGCAGACTGCCTCGGGAATTGCTATCTATCATCCGTAACCACACCGGTTGTCATGGCACGAAGGACGTCGCAAATCCGGCTCCGCAATTCGGGGCAGGGAAGCCAGCACGGTAATTACCGATTTCGCTTTATAGAAGCCTGTCTGCAAAGGCACCCGACCTGAATCTGCAACCCAACGATATCGTTTTGGTTCCCAATAGCGGCGCTAAATGAGCAGCACGGCGCATGCTCGACACTGTGCAGACAATTTCAGGAATGGCAATTTATGGCAGAGTGCACTAATCCTATCGCCTCGCACTCGGACTAGCGCGGCGCCGATTGATCCCGGCACCAAGTTAAAGATCCTCTGGATATATCCGGAACTGCCTTACCCGCTTACCAGCGGCCTATTGCGAGGATTCCACCTATTGCGGGGTCTGAGTGAGCAACATGACGTCACTTTTCTGTGCCTCACACGGCAGGGGCCAGTGCCTCCCAAGACTCTCGAAGTACTGAGCACATGCGCCGAGCGGGTGATGGTCTTCAGCACGCACGACGCGCCGAAGCGGCGATGGGCCGACATCTTACGACACATTCCCGGTTATCGGTTGGCGGTTATGCGGGGAGCGTGAGTTCCGATGGTCACTGGATCAGATGAAACTCGCCGTGCAGAAGCTACTGAAGGAGCAAAGTTTCAGCGTATTGCTCTTCAATGGACGCGAGACCATTCCTCTCTTAGAGGGAATCAAGCTCCCGATCGTGGCCGAGTGTGGTGATACGAATTGCACACGGATTCTTCAACAGATGCGCTGCGTAAGCCTTCCGCAGCGGCCGAGGATCTACTACCGTTATTTAAGGGAATTGCGACAGGAGAAGAAACTAGCAGGCTTGACGCCATATCGATGTTTCATCTCTGAGAGAGACCGCGTCAACCTACTCGGTCCATCCGACCAAAGCGAGATCGTGCCGCAGGGAGTCGACTGCGAGTACTGGACCCGTAATTCGCCGCCTTCTGGAAAAAACTGTATCGTCTTTTCTGGAGTGATGAACTATCCTCCTAACGAAGACGCGGCGATGTTTCTCATGGAAGCGGTTCTCCCATTGGTCAGGCAGACTATCTCATGCTCTGGAAGTACTCATCGTGGGCCGTGACCCTTCGCAGAAACTGCGGGATGCCGCCAGCGCTTACCCCGACACAACCATTGTCGGAGCGGTTCCTGACCTCAGGCCATATTTGGAGCGGGCGGATGTTTTCGTTGCCCCGCTTCGTTTTGCCTCCGGAGTCCAAAACAAGGTACTTGAAGCAATGTCGATGGAAATACCGGTCATTACGACCCCGGTGGTAGCCGCCGGGCTGCGCATCGATGGCACCGAACCGCCATTGCTGACAGGCGACGACGGGCGGGGCATTGCGGATTGCATCATCCGGATGTTGACTCATCCTGAGGAACGCGCGCACCTTTCCATGGAAGGCCGCCGCTTTGTCAGAGCTCACTACTCGTGGTCCACCAGTGCGGATAAGCTCGCGAAGCTGTGTGTGGCAGCGGCTCAATCCGGAGCGCCGGTTGCGGAGCGTGACCGAAGTTCCAACCATTCATTGTCGGCAGTTCTCGACAGAAACCTATAGTACCTAAGGAGAACCCAATGCGCGTATTGATTACCGGCGGTGCAGGATTTATCGGCTCTCACCTTACAGAGGCGCTCCTGGCTCGCGGCGACGAAGTTATGATCCTGGATGACTTGTCTACCGGTAGCATGGAAAACATCCGTCATCTGAAGAACATGCCAAATTTGCACTATTGGATCGATACCGTGATGAATCGGGCTTTGCTCGCCGAACTCGTCGACGAGAGCGATCTAGTTGTTCATTTCGCCGCCGCCGTCGGTGTTCGCCTGATTGTCGAGAGCCCGGTCCGCACCATCGAGACGAACGTAACGGGGACCGAGTTGGTACTGCAGGCCGCACGCAAGAAGAACAAGAAAGTGTTCATCGCTTCGACGTCGGAGGTCTATGGCAAGAACATGGACATTCCGTTTCGCGAGGATGGCGACCTGGTTCTGGGCGCCACGAACATAGGACGATGGAGCTATGCCGCCTCTAAAGCGCTGGATGAATTTCTGGCCTTGGCATACTGGAAGGAGAGAAAGCTTCCGGTGGTTGTCTCCAGGTTCTTCAATACGATCGGCCCACGCCAGACGGGGCAGTACGGGATGGTCGTTCCGAATTTCGTGCGCCAAGCGTTAGCCGGCAATCCAATCACCGTCTTTGGCACTGGTAAGCAAAGCCGCTGCTTCTGCTATGTAGGCGATACGGTGGCCGCAGTGCTGAGGCTTCTGGATGCTCCAGCGGCTGTCGGTCAGGTGTTTAACATCGGTAGCTCTGAGGAAATCTCCATCGAGAACCTGGCGAAGTTGATCCGCGCAAAGCTCAACAGCAGTTCGGAAATTCGCTACATCCCCTACGAACAGGCTTATGAAGAAGGCTTCGAGGACATGCCTCGACGAGTGCCTTCGTCCGTCAAAATCGAACAATGCGTTGGGTGGCGTCCTACGACTTCACTCGATACGACCATTGATTTGATTGCCAGTTACTTCCGCCAAAAGCAGCAACCTCTGGTGAGTAGTGCGGCGGTAAGCAGCCAAAGTGTCGCGCGTCCGCAAATCGCTTCGACTGAAATAGCGGCCTAAGTCCGGAAAGCATCTCCACTAACTGCATCACCCTCCGCCAGTTAAGTCACTGAGGAAACAATCAACATGAATACGCCCCACATTGTTCATCTTTCGACATATCCAGCCGACGACGGGCGGATATTTCAGAAGTCTTGCAAGTCAGAGGTTGCGGAAGGGTATCAAGTCACACAGATTGTGAGCCAAGGCCGCGATGAGACGATCGACGGCGTCACGATGATAGCGCTGACTGAACCCAAAGGACGTCTCTCGCGAATGATTGGTTTGTCCTGGAAGATGTATCGCGCGGCGATTCGACAACATGCCGACATCTATATGTTTCATCACCCTGACCTGATGCTTGCCGGGTTTCTGCTCAAACTCGCGGGAAAGAAGGTGATCTATGAGACCCGCGAATTCTATCCTGACAAGATTCTTTCCATGCGATGGATTCCGGAAAGGTTGCGTCCTTTTGCCCGCGCAGCCTTTGCGCGCTATGAGCGAATTACCAGCGCGTTGTGGGATCACGTGGTTGTGGCTGATCGGTCACACGGCGAAAGCATTTGTCGGCCGGCCTGTCAGCGTGGTGCCCAACTATCCGTCTGCTGCTCCCGGTAGAACACGTCGCATCCTCCCCAAGCAGAAAGCGTACGCTGCTCTACGTCGGTGGACTGTGCGATGAACGCGGCTTGGGAGTAATGTTGAGGATCGCGGAACTGATCCAAGACCGCGGCGTAGAGTTACAACTGATGGGCCCCTGTCCCTTCCCTGGGGACGAGGCACGCATCCGTACAGCACCAAATGTGAAGTACTTCGGAAACCAAAGCCTGACGGCGGTGTACCAGCGCTTGGCTATGGCAGACCTTGGCCTTCTGCTCCTTCAACCCGTGCCGGCCTACACCTATGCTGGAGAGAACACACTGAAGTTGTTTGAGTATATGTGGTCTTCGCTCCCGATCGTGTCTTCCGACTTTCCTAATCTGAAGAGAATCATTGAGTCCGCGCAGTGTGGAGTCTGCCTTAATCCATGCAACGCGGAGCAGGCCGCAAAGGCCATTATGGCCTTGGTAGAGCAGCCCAACGTCTGCAAAAAGATGGGGGCAAATGGCCGCAAAGCAGTCACTGAAGCCTACAACTGGCCCGCCGCATGGGAGGTCCTAAGTCAGGTGTACAGGCACGTGCTCAGTGGCGACCGTACTTCAGTGCAAACACCGCCGCTTTGGGACGGAGAACCAGCCGAGGCTGTCCCGTGTAGCACCGGCAACGCTGCGTAACAACTCGCTAATTCTGGAAGGTGTCCCATGGTGCGAAAGCTAATGAGTGCGATGCGGCGGGTGTTGGTGCTTGCGCCACATACGGACGACGCCGAACTCGGCTGCGGTGGAACCATTGCGCGCTTACTGAAAGACGGAGCAGAAGTCTTCGTCGCGGCCTTTTCTACCGCCGAAGAATCTCTCCCACCTGGCGCATCGCCCACCCTGTTGCGGGACGAATTTCTTTGCGCCATGGAGACGTTGGGAATTCCGTCAAGCAATACTTTTGTTTTCGGCTACCCCGTCCGTCGTCTCTCCTACTATCGTCAGGACGTTCTGGAAGAGCTAGTCAAACTTAGAAAGCAAATAGATCCAGAGCTGGTGTTTCTTCCCTCCGCCAGCGATCTGCATCAGGATCACCAGACCCTCAACATGGAAGGTTTGCGATGCTTCAAAGACATGACAATCTGGGGATACGAATTGCCGTGGAATACCATTTCGTTTCCCGCGCAGGCGTTTGTCACGCTCGAGAAATGTGAGTTGCAGGCGAAGTGGAGCGCTCTGCAGGCCTATAAATCGCAGTTTGAACTGGCGCGTCCCTACTTCTCGTGGGAGTTTATCGAAGGCCTGGCTCGCATTCGCGGAGTTCAGGTGAAGGCGCCCTATGCGGAAGCCTTCGAGGTGATGAGAATCAAATGGTGACCAAAGCCATAGCAGACGCGCTGTCGCAAAACCATTCTCCCAAACGCATGGAGCCGGGCGAATGCACGGTTGTGTCTATCCACCAGCCCAACTATATCCCATGGCTGGGTTACTTTTTCAAAATCGCGCATTCAGACATCTTCGTACTTCTGGACTCGGCGCTATATCCGAAAAGCAGCTTCGTCAATCGAAACGCGATTAAGACACAAAAAGGTTCAACATTGCTTACGGTTCCGGTGCGAACCTCTGGCAGGCACAGCCAACTCATCAATGAGGTACAAACCGCGGAGAACGACCCCTGGGCGTACCGCCATCTGGCTACTCTCCGAAGCAATTACGCGAAAGCCCGGTACTTTTCAGAGATTGTCGCGCTATTGCGGCCGCATTACGAGGCGGCGACTGAAAACGTACGCTCCCTCGCAGACTTCAACATCGGGCTGATCCGTGCTATCGCGGCTTACCTTAATCTCAGCGCGCAGTTTGTGACAGCGAGTGATATGGGGAAAGTGCCTGGGCATAAGACTGAACTCATACGTGATATTTGCCTTGCTCTGGACGCAACTTCTTATCTGGCTGGAACCGGGGCGAAGTCATATCAGGAAGACGCAATATTGGAAGAGGTTGGAATTACTGCACTGTATTCAACCTTCTCGCCGCCGACGTATCAGCAGCAGTATGGCGAGTTTGTTCAAAATCTATCGATCGTCGATGTTCTGATGAATTGCGGCGCCAGTGGAACCAGGGAACTGTTAGGCATCAACTCTCAAGCAGTGAAATAACTTGGTCTGTCGCAAAGTACCGCGATGAAGCGTAAGTACCGCAGGATTCCGGTTACGAGGATGACGAAATGCATGTATGGCTGGTCAATCATTATGCCCTTCCGCCCACCGAACCCGGAGGAACACGGCATCACGCTCTCGCCCGCTATTTAATCCGTAGGGGACACGAGGTAACCATTATTGCGGGCAGTTTCAATCATGCCACGGGTAGGCAGCGGGACTGCATCGCCGGGAAAGTATGTACGTTCGAACAGTTCGATGAGGTGCCTTTTCTGTGGTTGCGCGTTCCCGGTTATCGCAATAACGTGTCCCGTCTTTGGAACATGCTGGTGTTCGCTTTTGAATTGTGGGTCGGGGTGGGTACCCGGAAATTGCGCAAGCCAGATGTAATAATCGGGTCGTCTCTTACGCTATTTGCTGCCGCGGCCGCGGAGCGTCTGGCTCAGGCGGAAAAGCGTGCCTTTCGTTTTGGAGATACGCGACTTATGGCCGCAGACACTGGTGGATATGGGTATGCGGCCAAAGCATCCCGCGGTCCTGATGTTTGGATTGATCGAACGTTATCTGTATCGCCATGCGGATAAGATCATTACGCTTTTGCCGCATGCTTTAGAGTACATGGTCGCGAAGGGTGCGCGGGCGGCTGATATCACTTGGATTGCGAATGGTGTGGATCTGGAATTGATGCCATTTCCGCAACCGCCAATATCGAACGATGTGTTCACGGTGATGTATACAGGCTCTCATGGATCTGTCCGACGCATTGGATTCGGTGTTGGACGCTGCAGCGATTCTTGATAAAAAAGCGCCAGGCGGATTCTGCTTTCGCTTCGTCGGAGATGGACCGAGCAAGGCTGCGCTGTGCGAAAGAGCGCGAGTTGAAAAAATCAACAACGTAGTGTTCGAGAACCCCGTGCCGAAGCAGGCGGTCTTCCCGCTTTTGCAGAAAGCCGACGCGTTTATCATCGCGGCAAAAAAGACTGATCTGTATCGCTACGGCATCAGCCCGAATAAGCTTCACGAATACATGGCTGCCGCGCGACCCACAGTTTTTGCCGCAAGCTCAAACAACAATCCAGTTATGGAAGCATCCGCCGGCATCACGGTCGCGCCTGAGGATGCCGAGTCCATCGCGCAGGCCATCGTTGACTTGGCGGCCATGTCGATTGAAGACAGATGGAAGATGGGATTGCGTGGGCGGCAGTATGTCGAAAAGCACCACGACTTCGCATCGCTTGCTGTGAGACTCGAAGGCGTATTATCCAGTGCTCTCAATCGTAGTGCCGCGGCAGTTCGGGACGAGAGCCAAGATGTCCGCGCGGGCTCTAAAGTGGCATAGAAGAGCAAGTAAAGTGGAGATACTTAATACCATGAGGCCGCGGAGAATCATCGTGAACGCCGACGACTTCGGGATGAGTCCGGAAAACAACCGGGCGATTGTAGAGGCTTTTGACAAAGGCTTAATCTCCAGCACCACGTTGATGGCCAACATGCCTGGCTTTGAGGAGGCGTGCGAGTTAGCTCGATTGCCATCAACTTTCTGGCAAGATCGGAGTGCACCTCAACCTGACGGAGGGAAAGCCTCTGTCAACGCCATATTAAATGCTTGCCACTGTTCTGCGATGAGTTTGGGGTGTTCCGTCCGCGGCGGACTCTGTTCCACCTGGCAAAGGAGGAAAGGCGCGCCGTCGAAGCGGAGTTCGCGGCACAAATTCAGGCGTGTCTGGATCGCGGAATTCATCCGACGCATCTGGATTCTCATCAGCACATCCACACAGAGTGGCCGATTGGTGAGATCGCCATCAGGGTTGCGCGCCAGTACGGGATAGGGGCAATTCGCCTCACGCGCAATTGTGGGGCAGGTATCGGACTGGGCCAAAAGCTTTACAAAGCGGCGTACAACGCCAGGCTGCGAATGTATGGTTTGGCGAAGACTCGATACTTCGGATCCGCGAAGGATGTGGCGGCCGTACTCGCTACTACACAGGATGACGTTGAAATCATGGTACACGTCACGGTTGCGGGCCAGGACAACTTGCTTGACCGAGGGGAAGCGATCAGAAGTTGGTCTCCACAGGGTCAGCTTACGAGTTATGCGTGATAGGCAAGCACTGTAGTCCAAGCGAGTGGTCGGGCTCCGGAATGAGGGATTCTGACGGCAAAGGTGGCAGAAGGTCGAGAATGGGGAAGTTCTGCGAAATCACGCGGCTTCGGCAGTCATAACTCTCCTAGTCATTGTGTCTATGCCGGCATTGGGCTTTCCGGGCCATCGCTCGGGTGCAGCAGAGAAATCTATGCGCGACTTCTACATTTCTCCCCAGGGTAGCGATTCAAACCCTGGTACGAAGGCGGAACCGTTCCTGAGCTTTGCTAAGGCCGATTCGGTTGTCCGTCCGGGTGGCACCGTCCACGTAATGCCGGGAACCTATCGTGGATATACCGCGCAAAAAACTATTAAGGTCACAACCAGCGGGTCAGCGTCGGCGCCTATTACGTGGGTCGCCGAGACGAAGTGGGCGGCTCGGATCGTCGGACACGTAAACCCTGATAATGACCTCGGATGGGGGATCCTAGTTGCTGGCGACTACATCGATCTGGTCGGATTCGATGTGACCAGTGACGCTAATATGGGTATTTGGGTAACAGGCAATCATGTGCGTGTCATCGGCAATCACGTCCACGACATTCCTGGCCAACCAGGATGCACCAGCTATGGCGCCAGCGGCATCGAACAGGGTAACTATTCTGGGGGCTCGATGGAGGTCATCGGAAATGTGGTGCACAATATTGGCGCAGGTGGCCCCGGTAGTTGCAATAAGTACCAAGGTATCTATTTAGCCGCGCCGTACGACAAGGCAGTGAACAACATCAGTTACCACAATGCATCGAAGGGTATCGCAGCTTGGCACGCCGCTACCCACAACACAATCAGCAACAACACCGTGTTTGATAATGATGTCGGCATTCTGGTTGGCGCTGGCGATAGTCCCTGTTATCAGAACTGCTCCGCCGATTACATGGTCGTGTCCAACAATATCATCTATCACAACAAGAGCATTGGGTTCTGGCAGTACTCCGGCGTGGGGCCGCACAATACTTATAGCAACAATCTCATTTTTGCGAATGGCGTACAGGACGCGTTTCTACAAGGAAACTGCGGCAACACGATGAGTGCGACGTGTAATACTTTCGCGAACGCACTTCATCTGGACCCGCAATTCGTGAACCCAACGGGCGACTTCTTTACCGGAGACTATCATGTAAAGAATACAAGCCGTGACACGGAAGTCCGGTACGGCTCTGGGTGCTCCGCCGACCGACTTTGATGGAAAGCCAAGGGAAACTGGTTTCGCTCCCGACCTAGGGGCCTACACGAGCGGGAGTGCAGGTTCGAATTGAAACGTGGACAGCGACAGTCTAATGAAGAATGAGTCCCAACCCGTTGTTGAATACAGATGCAAGCGGCTATTCGACCTTTGCGTGGCGGTGCCAGCCCTGTTACTGGCGCTGCCGGTTATGATCTTGATCTCGCTCCTGGTGAGTGCATTTCTCGGCACTCCGGTTTTGTTTCGGCAGCAGAGACCAGGGCTGCATGGGAAGGTGTTTACACTTCTCAAGTTTCGCACCATGACCGATAAGTTCGATGCCAAAGGAGACTTGCTGCCGGACAGCGAACGGATCACTTCATTTGGACGTTTTCTTCGTAGTACCAGTCTGGATGAACTGCCCGAACTGTTCCAAGTAATTCGTGGGGATATGAGCATTGTCGGACCCCGCCCTCTGCTTGTCTGTTACCTCGATCGCTATTCTCCTGCTCAGATGCGCCGCCATCTCGTGCGCCCTGGAATTACGGGGTTGGCGCAAGTGAACGGCCGGAACTCACTAACCTGGGAGCAGAAGTTTGCCAATGACATCTGTTATGTGGAGCATCAGTCTCTGTGGCTTGACTTAAAGATCATCGCACTGACGGTTGCGAGACTTGTCAAACGGGACGGGATCGATCAGTGCGGTGTAATCGGGGCACAAGAGTTCAGCGGCAATGAGACCATGGGAACCGCTGAGGGGATCAGCGCAATTCCATCTTGCAACCAGCGTGATAGAGCGAAGCCGCCATATCGTGAGGCATTCGCGAGAGTAGGTTAGGAACAACCGGATTTGAAGAGATTCAGATTGTCCGGACAACGCATAAGTGATCGTGGGGCTGATGGATGCGCCAAGTGTGCATCGCTTATTGGCGGTATCTATCGCGAATGAATTCCTCGGCTCGCTTGTCCGGAAGTTTAGCAGCCATCCCGCAAGTAATGACCCCAAGAAACTGAGAAGGAGTGAGTATGGAAACCAATGCGTCGAAACCGCGTTCGGCAGAAATGTTTCCTGGTCCTGGGTTTCGTGTGAAGACCGAATTTAGTCGCCTGGATTCGGTCTTCATGAATCAATTTGCCGAATTTGATACCCCCGATATTTCTGACCTGCTCAACCGTCTCTATGCGGTGGATCCTGCGATCGCCTGCCTGACAGGACGCCATCATCAACTGTGCGGTCCAGCTTGCACGGTAAAGGTGTTTCCAGGGGACAACCTGATGGTGCACAAGGCTCTGGACGTAGCCCAACCAAATGACATCGTGGTGATCGATGCTCATGGCTCTTCGATGAATGCGGTGTTGGGCGATCTGATTTCGACGAAGGCGAAGCATCGAGGTATAGCGGGCTTCATTGTGGATGGCTTCGTGCGTGATTTGCCCGACATTCTTGAGTTGGACTTTCCTGTCTTTGCGCGCGGCACCACATCCATCGGTCCGCTTCATCGCGGGCCAGGTGAAATCAACTATCCGATAAGTTGCGGCGGTATTGTAGTTAACCCTGGAGATATTGTCGTTGCGGACGGCGCCGGAATAGTGGTCATTCCGCAGGAAATCGCGCCGGAACTATTGGAGAGACTGCGTAACCAGAAGTCCAGTCAGGCGGCATATCTGGCCGGAGTGAGGCGCGGAGAGTTCTCGAATGACTGGGTAGACAGAATTCTAACCGAGGCAGGCTGTGCTGTTCCTCCTCCGGCGCATAGCAAGATTGCTGCGTAACCGGCGAAAGGAAAGCGGTGTCGTTTGAATTGTCATTTCGGCGAGCTCAAACCCGTCTAGCATTGCACAGAAAGATGGCCCCATGGCAGCATGGATTTGTCGTCCAGGGGTGCTCAAGTCCGTATACATCGGATACCGTGCCAGAGAATACTTTCGTACACGCCGGGCCGATGTGCGCCGTGCTCGCGAGCATCGATCTGCGTTTTACACCCAGCTATGGCGCGATGCCGCGAGGCAACTGGGTGCCAGCTTTGAGGAGTTAGGGAACGACTTTGTAGAGATCCGGCTCGGAAATGCTTGTACGCGCGTACAGCAGAATTGCACCTCGATCGACGACGCAGTGACGCTTGCGGTGGCGCGGAACAAAGGATTTGTGCACCGTTTGTTAGCTCGTGACGGGCTGAGGATTCCGGCATACTGCGAGTTTACGCTTGATCAGATTGGCAAGGCCGTCGCATTCACAAAGTTGGTCGGGGACGACTGTGTTGTGAAGCCTGCGGGCGGCGGCGGCGGCGAAGGAGTCACAACTGGTGTCGCAAGTACGTATGATCTAGTTCGTGCGGCAGCCCTGGCCTCCCTCTATGATCACAATCTTCTAGTTGAGAAGCAGGAACAAGGGGAGGTCTACCGGCTTCTTTATCTGGACGGAAGGCTGTTGGATGCAGTGCTGAGAAAAGCGCCAACAGTTGATCGGAGACGGCAGGTCCAGTGTCCGGGAACTGGTCAGTATCGAAAACCGAAAAAGGCAGGACTGGGGAGCTAAACGGGCACACTCCGTCGTTGAGATCGACATGGATATGCGACGCACGCTGGCAAAGCAGGGACTGGAACTGTCTTCGATTCCGGCGCAAGGCGCAGTGATAACCGTGAAGATGGTTATTAACGACAACTCGCAGAACGACAATGTTTCGGCCACTGGGTTATTGTGCCAATCAGTTATTGAAGATGGTGCGGCTGCGGCTGCGGCCGCCGGGGTGCGCCTGGCTGGTGTCGATATCATCACAACCGACCCAAGTGTGCCCCTCGCGCAGTCGGGCGGTGTGATCCTTGAAGTGAACGCCGGCCCGTCGTACCACCATCACTATTACAAGCGCGACGGAAGCTATCCGGTGGCAGCTCACATTTTGCCCAGTTTGCTTGCCGTGCAGCAGGAGCGAAGTAGTTTCAACTCAGTTGCCTGACGAAGGAAGCTATGGATGTCGCTTGGGGGATGATTTGTCACACGCAAAGTTGCCGTCCGCTATTATCGTTGGGGGAGACGATAACGCCCTTTCGATCGCTCGAAGTCTGGGTGCTGCTGGTATTCAGGTTTTCGCGCTCAACTACACTAGGGCGTTAGTTCGATACTCGCGGTTCTGCCGGTGGATCGATCTTTCTGGCAACGGGAACATCACCCGCACAGAGTTGGGCAACGTACCTTTTGGGGCCACAATCGAATCATTTGCGCGGCTCAGTTTTGCTGGCGGCCAGCGACGAGGCCATTGAACTCATCGCGGAGCACCGCAAAGAACTCGCCGAAAGATTTACGCTCGACGTATCTAATCCAGCGGCGCAGCTCTGCATGTTGAACAAACTGAGCACGTATCGCGCCGCAGTGGCCGCGGGAGTGCCAACGCCGAAATTCTGGGTCGCCGGTACCCGCGAGGAAGCTGAAAACCTTAAGCATGAACTGGTGTTCCCGCTGATCGCCAAGCCGCTTATCGGTCATGAATTCAGCAGAAAATTCAGCGGTGCGTATACTGTTGCCCACGATTTCGACGAACTAGCCGATACTCTTGATCGGTTCAATCGCGCAAACGTTAGAACGTTTCTGGTCGAACTGATTCCTGGGCCCGATGACAAGCTCTGCAGTTATTACACTTACCTCGATGACAATGGGAACAACCTGCTCGACTTCACGAAGAGGATCATTCGAAGATACCCAGCTAACATGGGCGGATCGACTTATCACATTACCGATGATGTTCCCGGGGTGAAAGAGCTGGGTCTGGCGCTATTTCGGCAGGTTGGATTGCGCGGCATCGCGAATGTCGAGTTCAAGTTGGATGATCGGGATGGCCAACTCAAACTGATAGAATGCAACGCCCGCTTTACCGCGGCGGATTGCCTGCTCGCGGCGAGTGGGTTAAACCTGCCATTATTCGTGTACAGGCGTTTAACCGGCAGTCCGCAGCCTCAGGTAACCGGTTGCCGCCCAGGAATTCGGCTGTGGAAACCATTCGCAGATTTGTGCGCTTACCGGCAACTACATGGCATGGGACAACTGACGTTCGTGGGCTGGGTGAAAAGCATTTTGCATCCACAAACATTTCCTATTTTTCGGTGGCATGACCCCGTGCCGTCCATCGTCAACGGTGTTCGTAAGCTTCGGTACTTATGGTCTCGTCTTGTGAAATCCGCGAAGAGAGCTGGCGACCAGTCGAAGTCCGCACGCACAGGTCAGCCATCCGCTCCGATTGTTGAGCGGCGAGAGTGGCGCCTGAAGTTCAAACGATGAAGTTCTAAAGCGCGCAAATGAGTCCGCAGTGAGCATGATGATGTGAAGACCATACGCGCCAAAACACGATAGGGATACTATACCCGGGAGAGATGGGGAGCAGCCTCGGGAGACTGTTGCGCGAGGGCGGCTTCCATGTCATCACGACCGCCGTAGGAAGAAGCCCTCGTACCGCAACGCCTTGGTCAGAGAAGCAGGTCTCACTCTGGTCAATTCGGCAGAGGAGGTTCTTGACCGTGCGGATGTCATCATTTCACTGGTCTCTCCGGCGGCGGCACTACAGGTGGCCACGGAAGTTGCGGCTCTCCTGGACGGGGCGTCGCGGAAGCCGCTTTATGTGGATGCGAACTCCATTTCACCAGTAACCGTTGCTCAAATTGGGGCTGTGCTACGTCACGGCGTCTCTTGATTTTGTAGACGCATCGATTTTTGGCTTAGCCTCGCAGCTTCAGCAGCGCGGAGTCCTGTACCTGAGTGGCTCGCGTGCCAGTGAACTCTCGGGCCAGTTTGCGGCCCTGCTGCGCGTCAGGGTTGTCGGAGATTCCCCGGGGCCGGCCTCTGGCGTTAAAGATGATTATCGCGGGGATCCCGAAAGGATTGTCCGCCTTATTTATCGAGACGATGGTGTTCGCCCGGGACATGCACCTGCTTCCCGAAGCCATTGAAGCCTGCGATGAGATTTATCCCAGCATTATGGAAATCACGAGGCGGATGCTGCCAACCTATCCCCAGCATGCGGCAAGGCGGTGCGAGGAAGTACAGGAAATTGAAAAAACGATGTTGAGGAACGGCTTGACGCCGCAAATTACACATGCAGTCAGAGAAGTCACCTGCGGCTTGGCTGGCGTGCCTTGGACGGCGGCGATGATCGCCAACAACGGACTATGGAGGACATCCTCGAGACAATTTACCAGGACACCTTGCAACGTGCGCCCAGGGTAAAGTCGTAGTGATATCAAGATAACTGTTTAACTTGTAGTCGCTCACAAACCCCACCCACTTTCGGTGGGGTTTGTTGTTTATGTACTTTTCTCCACTTTTCGATGTTGTCTTTGCAAAAATGCCGCGATGGTTGGGGGAGGGCTCTGGCGAGCAGAGCAATTGCTTCAGTCCGAAGTGGGACTCTGTTCCTGTTTTGAAATTTCAAAACAGGGAACCTGCAAATAGCCGCGACAAATGCGTACGAAAAGAGGCGGTTTTCGAAAGAATAAAAGACCATGTGTTTGGAATCAGTCTTGCATATACGAGTTCAGCGGGAAAGTAAGTTGCGCGGCGCAATCGGGGGGAATAGATGCGGGAAGCGATGAGGACGGAATCTCCTGTTGTCCTGAACACGGATTGCGCGGGATGCACGAAGCAAACGATTCTGTTGGTGGAAGACGAGGAGATGGTTCGGACACTGCTTTGCGAGGTGCTGGAGAGAGAGGGATATCAAGTTCTGTCGTGTTCGCATCCGCGAGAGGGGATTGAGGTGAGCCTGCGGCATAATGGACGGATCGATCTGCTGCTGACCGACGTTGTGATGCCGGGAATGAACGGCAGGGATATGGCGAACGAAATTCTCCAGAGTCTGCCGGATTTGCGCGTTGTGTTTATGTCGGGTTATACGGAACACGTGCTGACAAGCGAAGGCGAGGTCGATCAAAAACTTGAATACCTGCAGAAGCCTTTCACGCTGCAGACATTGATGGGAAAGCTGGAGCGCGTGTTGGGGAATATGGAAGAGCCGAGGCAGTAAGCCGGTGCGTTGATGAACTGTGATCTGGGTGCGACTCTCTGCGTTCGCGAATTTGATAACGTGCGGCAGTGCTGCCTATGACGTGAGTTAGCCGAAGTGATAGCGCCGAGGGAAAGTAGAACCTGATCATCTAAAACAAATTCTTTCATGCGATTCCCTTCGCGCCCTGTACATAGTTTCAATCGGCTGAATTAGAAGTTTTCTTCGCCGGTTGGGGCGCGTGGGACGGGGCAAGGACTGTGGCCGGGCGTGCAGAACTGATTTCATGGGGTGCGAGGATGACGATATCGACACGCCGATTGAGGCGCCGGCCATCCTCGGTTGAGTTGTCTGCGACGGGGTGATATTCGGCGTAACCGGCAGCCGAGAGGCGTTGGGGGCCAATGTTTTCGCGGGTGAGCAAGAGACGGATGACCTCGGTGGCGCGGGCGGATGAGAGCTCCCAGTTCGACTGAAACTGAGCGGTGTGGATGGGTACATTATCCGTATGGCCTTCAATGCGGAGGTTGCTTGCGTCTGAGGTGAGGACATCGCCGATACGGTCAAAGGTGTCCATGGAATTGGCACGGAGCGTTGCCGAGCCGCTGTCGAAGAATCCAACCTCGCGAAGACTGAGAACAAGACCTTCGGAAGTGTCGCGCAGGGAAACGGTATTTCGATCAAGGTCCTCAGCAAGGCCGCTCTCAAGTTTGTGGCGAATAACTTCGGCGCTCTCCACGGAGTGGGCAGACGGAGCGAAGGGAGTAGGCGTCGTGCCGGGGATAACGACGCGGGCACCACCCGAGCCCGCACCGACGCCGAGCTCCTGGAAGCCGGCGGTGATGGCGTTGGACAAGCTCGCCATTCTGGTCTTATCCACTTGAGAAGAAGAGTAGAGGACGACGAAGAAGGCGAAGAGAAGGGTCATAAAATCGGCATAGGAAACCATCCATCGTTCCTGGTTGCCATGTGGCTTTGGGCGTTTTTTCATCACGCTCCCCGCGCTTTGCTTTTCGGAGTAGGTTCGGGTGGCGCGCCGGACTTGTGTTTTTCGGTGACTTGCTGGAGGAAGCCGTTGAGCTTGGCCTCTAACATGCGAGGGTTGATGCCCTCGAGAATGGAAACGACTCCTTCGAGGATGAGCTCGCGTAGAATCTGGCGAAAGCGTAACCGGTGGCGCAGCTTGCCGGCAATGGGCAGGGCGATGAGGTTGGCAAAGCCCACGCCGTAGATGGTGGCGACGAAGGCGACGGCAATGCCTCGGCCCACTTCGTCAATCTTATCGAGATGCTGCATGACCTGAATGAGGCCGAGTACGGCACCGATGATGCCGATGGTGGGAGCAAATCCTCCGGCGGCCTCATAGACGTGGGGCAACTCTTCTTCGGCTTCGGCGCTGGAGTCGAGTTCAAGCTGCATGATGGCGCGCAACTCACCGGACTCAGTGCCGTCGACGGCAAGCATGAGAGCGCGGCTCAGGAAGGGATCAGCGATGCCGGGGAGCTCGGCATCAAGTGAAATAATGCCGTCGCGGCGGGCCTTTTGAGCAAGCTTGGTGAGCCGGTCGATCTCATCACTGGCCCGGTAGCGCGGCTCAAAGAACACGATGTCAAGGTTGCGAACCGCGGCAAAGACGGTCTTGAGTGGGAACTGCAGGAGAACGGCACCGATCGTCCCTCCGGCGACAATGAGCGCGGCCGTGGGCTGGAGTATCTGACTGAGCTTGCCACCTTCGAGCAGAAGCCCGGCGGTGATACCTCCAAAGCTGAGTGCGATTCCGGCAACGGTCGCCTTATCCACGATGGGCCTCTACTCTTGGGATGGTGGTTCGTCCGTGGGGTCAGGCTGCGGCGAATCGGGGCAGGACAGATAAGCATCCGCGTGAAGAAGATTGCGGCGGTAGGCGAGGACTCGATGCATCACCTCAGGGGCCGCTTCGCGCACAACCATTTTGTCTCCGGTGACGAGAGTGATCACGGTGTCGGGATTCTGCTCGACGAATTTGATGAGCTCGGCATTGATGATGATGGCGTGTCCATTGAGCCTGGTGAGTTCAATCATCGGTTGCCTGCCTTCATAGGGAGTTATCGGCGGGATGAGGCGAAGTCTTGAGCCGGAAAAAAAGCCGCATATCCCCGAGGCAACGATTGACCGAAGGTGAATCATTTCAGGAGACGAGATTACTACCTGGGCAATCGCTGCGCGGGGAGCGAACGATTGACTTCCAAGGGATTGACTTTGTGGAAACCAGTTGCGGATTGGTAACGCTGCCATCCTAACAGCCAAAGGCGGAGTACTGGAGATCCACGGAAGCGGTCGATTCGGTGAAGTGGGCAGAGTGACTCGTTCGGGTAACTCAGCGTAGTAACTCGAACAAAAGACAAAATAATTGCGGGCGGAGTAAAGCTTGCGGAGGATCGGTCCGATAACTGTGGTGTAGGAAGCAACGGCCCCAGCGGAAAGAATCGGCAATCTGGCCGGCGCCGCAAAGAGGCAAGAAGGAGACATATCATGTCAATGAGCATTCTGAACAACATTTCCGCTCTTACGGCCGAAAACAATCTGAACATGACGCAGGCTAACCTGCAGACCGCGCTGACCCAGCTCTCCTCCGGTTTGAAGATCAACTCCGGTTCGGATGATCGCCGCCGGCTTGTCGATCACCAACGGAATGAACGCCAACATCGCTGCCTTGACGCAGTCGGTGCAGAACGCCACCAACAGTGTTGGCCAGCTCCAGACCGCAGATGGCGCGCTGTCGGAGGTAACCACCCTGCTGAACCGCGCGGTGACGCTGGCGACGGAGGCTTCGAGCGCCGGTATGTCCAGCTCCCAGACGGCGGCGCTGAACAACGAATTCCAGACGATCGTCAGTTCGATCGACAACATCGGAAAGAACACCGACTTTAACGGGGCGAATGTATTCAGCAGCGCCGAAGTTACTCCGTACTTGACTGACGGCACCGCCGGCAACGATCTGCTGGGTGCGACGAAAGTCAGCGTGGGCGCATTGAGCGCGGGCGCGACCGGCCTCAATCTTACCCAGGGGGCAACCGCCTCGAATACCCTTTCCTTGGGAACGACCAACCTGGTAGCGGGCAACGCCCTGAATATTGGCGGCTCCATGTATACGCTGCAAACGGGTCAGCCGACCGCTGCCGGCCAGATACAGCTTGGTAGCACGGCGAATGCGACGCTGCAAAACATCGCCGCCGCGGTAAACGGCACCGACGGCGTCAACCCGGTGAATGCCAACGTGACGGCCGGGACGGTTGACACCACGACGGGCGCCCTTGCTTTCAGTGCGACCGCCAACGGGGCTGCGGGCGATCTTTTGACTGCGACCAGCGGCAACGTCACCGGTACCTGGGCGTCTGCCGCCGGGATGTTAACCGGTGGTTCCGCGGCGGTATCCGCTTCCAAGACGGAGGCCATGACAACCAACGCCGTCGCCGGCGATACCTTTGTGGTCGACAGCAAGACGTACACATTCGTGTCTTCAATGCCGGCGACTCCTGCCGCGGGCAACGTATTAATTGGGTCCGGCAGCAACGCCATCAATGCCACTTTGACTAATCTGGCTAACGCGATGAATGCTCCTGCTGGGGGCGCCTCCACCGCGACCTACACGCCACAAGCTACGGCAGACACCAGTCACCCGACAACTGCCTCAGTGGTTGGCAATACGATTACCATTACTACCACAGGGACCGGGGCCGCCAGCGACATCTCCGGCAGCGCGATCACCTCAACCGGTTCGGGCGCCTGGGGCACGAATCTCGCCGACAACCTTACCGGCGGTACCGCTGGGGCAAAATCCTCGGCAACGGAGACCATGGCGACCAACGCCAGTGTTGGCGACACCCTTACGGTGGGAGGTCAGACGTATACCTTTGTTACGACTGCAGCTAAAGCGGGCGATGTGGAAATCAGCGGCACTGCGGGCGACAATACTGCGGCGGATATAGACGGTACGATTGCCAACCTGTTGGCAGCCGTCAATGATAGCTCGAATGACGGCTCGCAAACGGGGTACTGGGCTACAACTGCCGCGAACACACTTGTCGGGTCGTCGCCCAGCGTCAATAGCATCAAGTTCACGGCAGCGGCTAACGGAGCGGGTAACAATACTACCGACGGTTCGGGTGTAGTTTCAACGGGTGCTTCGGCTACCTGGGGTAAGGTCCTCAGCGATGCGGTTACCGGCGGTGTAGACGCTCATGCCGCCAGCAATACGCTTACGCTGGGAGCCAACCTGATAGCCGGAAGCACGCTGACGGTCGGCAGCCAAAACTATACTTTTGTGGCGAATGGCACAACGAATCTGAGCGCTGGCCAGATTGCATTAGGAACCGGCGGCAACGCTACCGCGAATACGTTGACAAATATCGTCTCGGCCTTGAAAGGTACCGACGGAGTCAATACGGCCAATGGTGATTTGAATTTGGCGCAGACGTCGGCTACCAGTACCACACTGACCCTCACCGCAGCCAGCACCGGGACCGTCGGCAATGGTTATGCGGCAACCGGCGGGCTGATTGCCTCTACCAGCGGCGGCGGTACCTGGTCGAGCACCGGCGGTACGTTAACCGGCGGCAACGGGACGGCTGTCACGGCGAACCTGAGCACGGTTGCCAGCGCACAGGCAGCGCTGGTTGCCGTCACCAGCGCGATCAATTCCGTCTCCGAAACGCGCGGCACCCTGGGCGCCGTGGTCAACCAGTTGACGGCGGCCTCCAACGTTATGAACAACCAGGTGACGAACCTGACCAGCGCCGAGAGCGGCATCAGCGATGCCGACATCGGCACGACGGTGGCCAACATGACGAAGTACAACACCCTGCAGCAGACCGGTATTGCCGCACTGCAGCAGGCTAACCAGGCTTCGCAGTCGATTCTGAAGCTTCTGCAATAAACTCTTCCGGCAATGGCGGGATAGTTGCATCCCGCCATTGTGTTGTTTCTAAAATTCAGTTTCCGAAGAGGTGCGCGATGAGTTCCGTGGGTCTGTCAAGTTCCGATTTGGCTTCGTTGCTGGGGTCGGGTTCCTCGTCATCGGCTTCCAACGGCATCGATCTAAGTTCGATATTGGAGGCGGCGACCGGCTCCAGTCGGAGGGCATCGATGTAACCTCGGCGGTGAACGCCGCGGTAACGGCGGCCGAAGCTCCGGAGACGCAGTGGCAGGCGCAGCAGACGACGATACAAGGCCAGGAAAGCGACCTGACCAACATCAACAGCGCCACCACCGCGGTGGAAAATGACCTAGGTGCGCTGAATAGCATACACGGGTGCGCTATCGTCCGTCGATGTGAGTTCGTCGGACTCAAGCGTTGCCACGGCATCGGCGACAGGCGCGGCGGCCAGCGGCACCCACGTGGTCAACGTGAGCCAGCTTGCGTCCACGGCTTCGTGGTATTCGACAACGTCGGTTGCCAGCAGCGGCTCTCGGCACTTTCGGCGGGCAGTTTTTCATTGCAAGTGGGCAGCGGCACGGCGACGCAGATCACCGTGACAAATGGCGAAACGCTGGGTCAGCTTGCCCAGCGCCATCAATGGTCAAAGCCTGGGCGTCACGGCCAGCGTGGTCAAGGATGCCAGCGGCTCCCGACTCTCGATTGTCAGCAATAGCTCCGGTAGCGCGAGCAACATCACGATCACCAACACCTCGCCGCAGTTGACGCAGGCAGCGGATGGTTCGGCGTGGAACTCGGCGTCGGTGGCGGACAGCACGGGAGCTTCGGCCGGCAGTTTTTCGATACAAGTGGGCAGCGGCACGGCGACGCAGATTACAACGACGGCGGGCGAAAGCCTGAGCGCAGTCGCCAGTGACATCAATGGCCAGAGTCTGGGGGTTACCGCCAGCGTGGTGAGCAACGGCAATGGTTCTTCGCAGCTGGCGATCGTGAACAGCGCCACGGGCAGACGCCAGCGGCATGACGATTACCAACACGTCTCCGCAGTTTACCCAGGCGACGCAGGGACTGAATGCAGTAGCTGACCGTGGATGGGGTTCCGATCAGCAGCGCGAGCAATACGGTGACGGGAGCGGTCAGCGGGGTGACCATCAATTTGCAGGGGGTTAGTCCCGATGCCAATACGGATGTGACGCTTACGGCCACGCCGGATAGCGCGACGATTACCTCGGCGATCAATCAGTTTGTCACCGACTACAACACGCTGATTGGGCAGGTGAACAACGAGTTCACGTATAACGCAAGCAGCAGCAGCGCGCCTCCGCTGGAGGGAGACAGCACGGTGGAGATGCTGCAGAACTATCTGCTGGGGGCGGGAAGTTACTCGGCGAGCGGCAATGGAAGCATCTCGACCCTGGGCTCGCTGGGCATCAGCATGAACAACGACGGAACCCTGACGCGTGGATAGCACGACGCTGGACGACGCGATCCAGAACAATTTTCCGCAGGTGCAGCAGTTTTTCGAGGGTACATCGCAGAATGGATTTGCCAGCTCTCTGAGCAACCAGTTGCAGAGCCTCACGGATCCGTCCGACGGCGCATTCACGGTGGAACTCAGCAGCATGCAGAGCAACTATAACGATCTGCAAGACAACATCACTAATTTTCAAGACAACTACATCGCTCCATTGCAGACGAGCTTGACCGCCGAGTACGACGCGGCGGAGATTGCGCTGCAAGAGCTGAACACCACGACGCAGGAAATCAACGCGGAGTTAGGCAACAACAACACTTCATCATCGGGGAACTAGATCATGGGAACAATCGGGAACTTACGGCGTATCGTGAGGCGGATGTGCAGGGTACCTCGCCGGTGGAACTGGTCATCATGCTTTACGATGTACTGGTCAGGGACATGAAGCGGGTGATTGCCGCCATCCAGGCCGGGAACATCGAGGATCGCGTCAACCATTCCAACCACGCGTTTGAGGTGCTCCAGGAGTTGGAGTGCTTGCTGGATATGGAAAACGGGGGAAGCACGGCCAAGGATCTTTCGCGTTTTTATTCTCACGTCCGGGCGAAGGTGATGGAAGTGCAGTTCAAGCTGGATCCGGCGATACTGGAAAGGCAGATAGAGATGGTGCTGGAACTCCGTCAAGGCTGGGTGCAGGCGCTGGCACTGCCATCGGACACAGCGATCCAGGCGGAGAGAATTCCCGTGACCGCCGAATTTGCCGCGGCTAATCCTTATGCCGGCGTCGAAGAAGCGCAATGTTGCGGTTGGTCGGCCTGAACGTCTCTAGCACAAGAGTATGTTGTATGTTCGAAGCGTGAAGAATGCCCTCATTTAGCGAGGGCATTTTCTGTCACGATATTCGAGGAGCATTCGCCATGACTCGGCACGAGCGGGTTGCATGGATTAGTGAAGGTAGTTGAGGAGGTTGGCCTGCTGGTCGATCTGGGCGGCGGCGGCTACGGTGGCGGTGAGGACGGTCTGGGCCTGGGTTGCGTCGGTGGCGGCGGTTGCGGTGTCGGCGGCGACCAGAGTGTTCTGGTAGGTGGTGATGTTGAGTTTTTCCTGAGAGAGATAGGTCTCATTGGTGGTGAGTTCGTCGACGGTGTTGCCGTAGAAGACCTGGGCGGTATCGACGGCATTGAGAGAGGTGCTGACGCCGGCTTCGGCGGTGGCGATGCTGGTGGAGTCTGCCGGATTGCAGGGCGGTGACCAGCGACTGCAGGGCGTCAAAGACATTGGCTCCGGACTGGGAAAAGATGCTGCTGCCGGGCAGATTGGCGGCGACCGAGAGACCGGTCCCGATCTGCACCTTGTTCTGCTGGCTGTTGCCGACGTAGTCGATTTGACCGGGTCAGCGGCGTCGGCGACGTAGGGGGCGGTTCCGCGTGGCGGTGCCGGCGAAGAGGTACTGTCCGGCGTAGGAGGTATTGGCGAGGGAGAGCATCTGGCTCTGGATGCCGGAGACTTGTGCGGCGATGGAGTTGAGGTCGGTCTGGTTATTGGTGCCGTTGGCTCCCTCGACGCCGAGGCTGACGGCCTGCTGCAGCAGGGTGACGACGGAGCTCAAGGTGCTGTCGCCGGTGTTGAGCACGTCGGTGAGCGAATCGGAGTTTGCGGTGTACTGATCGACGGCGGCGGATTGGCGAGTTTTCCTCGACCATGGCGGCTTCGGCGGCAGGATCGTCGGAGGGCAGGTTGACGCGGCGTCCGGTGCTGAGTTGCTGGGCTGCGTTGTTCTGCGGCCTGCTGCGCCTGATCGATCAGGCTGACCATGTCGGCGATGAAGTTGGGATTGACTCTCATAGTTTAGTACCCCGGGTCGCGTGACGCCCATATCGAGCACGTTGCCCATCAAGGTATCGATGGTGGAGATGACCTTTGCCGCAGCCTGGTAGGAGCGCTCGTAGAGCATGAGATTGGAAGACTCCTCGTCGAGCGAGACGCCCTCGACGGAGCTCTGCTGGTTCTGCAACTGGGTGAGGATGTTGCCGGTGGCGGTGGCAGTTGGAATTGGCTTGCGAGATGGTGTTGCCGATGGAGAAGGTGAGATTGGAAAAGGCTTCGTCCGGGCGTGGTGCCGTTGGTGATGGACTGATTTTGCAGGTCGATCATGTGGGTGAGGTTGGAGTTGTCGCCGGAGGCTCCGCCGGATGCGGCGGCCGCGATCTGGGAGCCGCTGGTGAGTGCGACGGCGATGGAGGATGCCGCGCCGGTGGCGGTTCCGGAGGTGGTGTTGGGAGGATCGAAGATGGCGACGCCGGCAGTTTCCGTTGGCATCCGAGCCGGCGGTTTGGACGTTGTTGACGGCCTGGGCGAACTGATAGGCGAACTGATCGAGTTGGGACGACATGGTTGCCAGGGTCTGGTCGCGGGTCTGGATGATCGCCGCCGAGAGTGCCGCCCTGGATGGTGCTGGTGATGTCGGTGCCTCCGGCATAGACATCGTTGAAGCCGCTGGAGTTTAGATGTTGGTGAGCGCATAGGCCTTGTTGCCGACGACCAGCGGGAGTGCCGTTGGCGGTGGTGAGGGTGAGTCCGTCGGAGCTGTTGACCGTGTTGTAGTTCATGATGGCGGAGAGCTGGGTGAGAAGGCTGGAGAGCTGGTCCTGGTCTGATGTTGATGCTCTGGCCGAGGCTCTGGGCGGTGGAGATCTGGCCGTTGGTGGCGGCAATCTGCTGCAGCAGGGAATTGGCGTGTGCGGTGGACTGGACGACGGACTGGTCGGCTTGCTGCTGGGCCTGGGTGATGACCGATGCGGTGCTCTGGAAGGCGGAGGCGACATTGCCGGCGGCGGTGAGCGCGCTGGCGCGCAGCGAGCTGTCGGCCGGAGAGGTGGAGAGCTGCTGCAGAGAGCTGAAAAAGGCGTCGATGGTGGAGCCGACGGAGCCCGAGGCGGTATCGGAGAAGACGGTCTGCACCGGGGCAAGCGAGCTGGAGACGGTGTTGCTGAGATTCTGCTGCGCGGTGGCGGCGTTGATGCTGAGGTCGAGGACGGTGTCGCGCATGCTCTGAATGGCTTTGACATCGACTCCGGTGGTGCTGCCGTCGCCGCCGACTGGGTGCGGACTCCTCCAGCTCGACGGTCGGCGGGCATAGCCGGGCGTGTTCTGGTTGGCGATGTTGGTGGTGGTCACATCCATGGCACTCGGTGCTGGCGAGCAGGGATTGAACGGAGACGTTGAGATCGGCGGTGAGTCCCATGATCAGCCCCTGAAGTGCACGGAGGCGCGGCTGGGGAGGGTATGACCGCCGGCCTCGAAGAATGGATTGCATGGTGCGCGTCCACTGAATGGAGTGCTGCAGGAGGCGATCATAGACGCGGTTAAGTTCCCGGACCTTGCGTGCGGCGGCCGTGGCACCGGGGCGGTTGCGCCATTCGGCGATTGACGGGCGAGGTGCTCGCAGATGCGCGCTCTGGCGCTCGACGGCGGACTGAAATGCGGCCGGGTCCCAGGCCACCAGAGCCTCGATCGCCTCAGCGATGGCGCACGAGCAAGGCATCGAGTTCGCCAGGCTCCGCCGGAAGTTCGCCGGGCTTGGCCGGAGGAGCGCTGGCGAGCGGTGGCGGGCGGCTTCATGCTCAGCTCCGGAAGAGGTTCTGGAACATGGCGGTGGCGACGGCGTGAGGATTGACCGTGTAGGTGCCGGTATCCATCTGGGCGCGCAGGGCATCGACGCGATCCTGACGGATGGGGACATCGCCGGAGAGCTGGGTGGTGGCAGAGCTGATGGAGGCGGTGTCCTGCGCCGCATTGAGGGCCGTGAGGGTGGAATCCGTGGGTGAGTCGCCGACTCCGGTACCGGTCTGCGGACTGCTGCCCTTGAGCGTTGGCCGAGGAGTCGATTTCGGGCTGGCTCTGGTTCTGAATGCGAAGGTCTCATAACACTCCTTTTTTTCCTTCTGCAGTATTCATCGGCAACTATGCGCGGAGACTTGAGTGACTTGAGTGGAAATCTTTATTTATTTTTCTCCTGGACTGATGGCGGGCGGACTTCCCGTGCTTGGGAGTGGCGGCGGCCGAGTTTAATCCGAGAGAGTGTTCGATCATGCTGGCGATTCCGAGGACGTGGCGCTGGGCGAGGGCCTGGGAGACGGCGCGCACGCCGAGTGCTCCCCAGGTGTCATGTCCGGCATCGTTGTTCTGCTCGTCTTCGATGGAGAGATTCTTCTCCATTTTTTCCAGGACGGAGGCGAACAGCGATGCCTCGAACTCCTGGGCTCCGCTGCTGGCGCGCTGCGACTGCAGGTGCGCGGCAAGCTGCTTGGGATCGCGCAGGAGTTCGGCTGGAGATGCGGGGTAATTGTGCGGAGTGCTCATAAGACCTCCAGTTCGGCTTGCAATGCGCCGGCGGCTTTGAGGGCCTGGAGGATGGAGACGACATCGCGGGCGCTGGCACCGATGGCTTGCAGTCCGTTGACCAATTGCTCGACGGTGGCTCCTTCGGTGAGTTCGATGCGCTTGGCCGGGCCGTCTTTGGCGTTCAGCGGTGGTTTGCGGCACGACGGCGGTTTCGCCGTTTTTGCTGAGCGGATTGGGCTGCGAGACCTCGAAGGTGGTGGCGATTTCGACGGACAGCGAACCTTGCAGAATCGAGGCGGCACCGAGGCGGGCATCGCGTCCCATGACGATGGTTCCGGTCTTCTCGTTGACGACCACGCGGGTGGGCGAGATGATATCGACGGGGAGGGATTGGATGCGGGCGAGCATGGCGGGAACGTTTTGCCCGGCGCTGGAGATCTCGATGCGGCGGCTGTCGGCGACGGTGGCTAAGGGTTGTCCGAACTCGGCATTGATGCGTTGCGCGACGAGCTGGGCGTTGGCGAAATCGGCCTCGCGCAGGAGCAGGGAGAGCGATGCGAGATGGCGCAGATCGGGGGCTACGTCGCGCTCGGCGACGGCGCCGTTGGCGATGCGTCCGACGGTGGGATGATTGAGCTGCTTGCTGACTCCGGCACCTCCGGCGCTGTAGCCTCCGATGACCAACGGGCCTTGGGCGGTGGCGTAGATCTGTCCGTCTTCACCGCGCAGAGAAGTGAGCAGAAGGGTTCCTCCCTCGAGCGATTTGGCGTCGCCGATGGAGGAGACGACGACATCCATCTGGGTTCCGGCACGGGTGAAGGCGGGCAGCGATGTGGTGACGAAGACGGCGGCAACGTTCTTGACCGTGATGCCGCCGGGGGCAATCTGCAGGCCCATCCGCAGCATGACATTGGTGAGCATCTGGGTGGTGAAGACCGTCTGCTTCTGATCGCCGGTGCCGCGGAGTCCGACGACCAGGCCGTAGCCGATGAGCGAATTCTCGCGCACGCCCTCGACGCTGGTGATCTCGCGAATATGCACCTTGCGCGAGGCGGGCGGAGCATCGGCGGCGGCGAAGGCAAGGGCCGAGCGAAAGCAACAGAGTTGCGCAGAGCAGCTTCATCACTTTCCTCGGACCGGTCATCTGTTGAGTGAGGTTCATGGCTAAAATCCGATGATCTTCAACAGCGTGCGCATGACGATGTTGGGCTGGCGCACGGAGTCGCTGATGACGCCCTTGCCCTTGACGTCAAGCTGGAGGTTGAAGAGCTGATAGGAGAAGACGGTGTTGTTGGTGGTGATGTCGGCGGGACGCACGACGCCGCGCAGGACCACATTCTCGTGCTGCTGATTGGCCGATACCTGGCGGCGCGCTTCGACCACCAGCGAGCCGCTGGGCAGCACGGCGACGACCTGGGCGGTGAGCACCGTGTTGAGCGAACTGGCGGAGGCGGCGGCTCCGGTGCCGGTGAGCTTGGTGGTGGAGTTGGCGGCGAGCAGCGGATTGAGGAACGAGGGCGATTGCCCGCCGACGCCGGTGATGGCGCTGGAGTGCGAGAAGTCGCGCTCGGTGGCAACGTTGCCGCTCTGCGAGATGGTGGTGGATTCGAGGATTTGAATGGAGATGGAGTCGCCGACGAGCGTGCGCCTTGACGTCGGCATAGGGATCGGCCAGCAGGCCGCTGCTGCTGAACAGGCTGCCGGTGGTGGCGAGCGAAGGTGCGGGCGCGGCGACGGCAAGCTGCTTGACGTACTCGATCGAGCGAGTCGTGTTGCTTTTCTACCTTCGACTTTCTTTGGCGGCCATCGAGGCGGCGGAGAGCACGAGGAGCAGAAGAACAATGGCGACGAATTGTCTGGACGGGCGATCCATAGCGGGCTCCGGGTCAGGCTCCAGCGACGATGGCGACGATCCTGAGCGCTGAGAATGCGGGCGCGCAGGACGCGGTTGGTGTTCACGATGCGGACACGAATCTCGGCGCCGGCGGCTCCGGAGTCAAGCGCGACGACCGGAAGTTGAGCGTGCAGCGAAGGGGTGCGCCAATCGGCGCGGAGCGTGGCACCGGCGTGCACGACAGGGGGAAGCTTCGCGGCTGACGCAAGCGGCGAATCGTGCGATGACGAATCGTGCGATGGGCGCGGTGGGTTTGCAGATTTCGGGACGGTGCTGGAGGCGGCATCGGTCGTCGGCAAATGCAGCAGCACGAGGTGCGGCAAAGCCAGGGCGGGACAGCGGAGAGAAAGCGCCGTGGCACCGATGGGTGCGTGCCGGGCGCGCGTAATGGTGCAGCCTTCGAGCGCTGTGCCTCGGGGAGAGACGAGAATCTGCGAGGCTTCCACCGGACGATGGAGCTGGCGCGAGAGCCAGAGCGCCGCCGCCTGCTGGGGCTCGGGCGCAAACGAGGCAGCGACGGCCGTGCCCAGGCTGAGCAGCAGGAAGAGGGTGCAGAAGAGCGCAGATGTAGGACGAGGGCGCATGATTACTTTCCGAGCTGATTGACTTCCTGGAACATTTGATCGGCAGCCTTGGCCACCTGCGAGTTCGCCTCATAGGAGCGCTGGGCGAGGATCATCTGGATGAACTCTTCGACGGTGTTGACGTTGGATTGCTCGAGCGAGCCCTGCAGCAGGGTGCCGAGGCCCTCGGAGCCGCCGGGAGTGCCGGTGATGGCGTCGCCCGAGGAGCTGGTGGGCAGCAGGAGATTGGCTCCGACGCTGTTGAGTCCGCCGGGATTGGGGAAGGTGGCGAGCTGAATCTGACCGATCTGCTGCGACGCGGTCTGATTGGGCAGGGTCACCGAGACGGTTCCGTCGGCTCCGATGGTGACCGAGGTGGCATCGGCGGGAATGGTGATGGAGGGCTGGAGGGCATCGCCATCGGAGGTGACGATATTGCCCGTCGAGTCGAGATGGAAGCTGCCGCTACGGGTATAGGCGGTCTGTCCGGTGGGGGTGAGGACCTGGAAGTAGCCGTTGCCTTGAATGGCGACATCGAAGGTGTTGCCGGTGGTCTGGAAGTCACCTTGCGACTGCAGGATTTCAGTGGCGGCGGCGCGGGTTCCGAGGCCGATCTGCAAACCGGCGGAGACCGTCTGCTGGGTGGCGGCCGAGCCGGGAGTGATCGTGTTCTGGTAGATAAGATCCTGAAACTGCACCCGGCGTTTGCGGAATCCGGCGGTGTTGGCGTTGGATAGATTATTGGCAATGTTGTCCAGATTGGTCTGCTGCGCGGACATTCCACTGGCGGCGGTATAGAGCGAACGGAACATGAGTGACTCCTAAACTTTCAAAGGCTAAACCTTTGGCAGATCTTCGGCTGCGGTCCTGTCGAACTCGTTGTGAAAGGTGGTGAGCGCGCGCTGCATCATCTCCGCGTTGCGCTGGATTTCAATCAGGCTGACGGCGCACTCTACCGGATTTATGTTGGAGCTTTCAAGCGATCCCTGGCGACGGTGAGCTGGGTGGCGGGAGTGGCGGCGGCCGCGGGCGCCGAGAAATAAGCGTCGCCCAGGGAGGTGAGCGGGACGCTGGCATCGAAGGCGGTGAGCTGCAATTGTCCGGCGATGTCGCCGTTGACCGAGATGACTCCGGCGGAGCTGATCTCGGCATCTGCCCTGGGGCAGGGTGATGGGACCCCGGTCTCCAAGCACCGGAAAACCCTGCGCCGTAACCAGCGCGCCATCTTTGGTGAGATGGAAGTTGCCGTTGCGGGTGTACTGGACACCGGTGGGCGCCTGGACGGCGAAAAATCCGGAGCCTTCAAGGGCAAGGTCAAGCGGGTTGCCGGTCTGTTGCAGGGAGCCTTGCGAGAAATCGGTGCGCGGGGAGCCGAGGACTCCGAAGGAGCTGACGGCGCGGGTGGATGCGTTGGATGATGCAGTCATCATCTGGGTCTTGAAGCTGACCCGCTCGCCGCGAAATCCGCTGGTGTTGGCGTTGGCGAGATTATTGGCGGCGAGATCAAGCTCCTGGGTACGAGCGAGAAGACCGGTGCTGGCGGCGTAGATGCCATTGCTCATAGCGAACTCCGCGGTTAGGGAGAGCAAGCGGAGTGCCATGGCAATTGGAGGTTTCTTAGGAAGAAACGCGGGGAAGAGACTCCGGAGGGGTTATAGCGGTCGCATGGTTGGTGTATCCGCTACCCTTGCGAACCACATTTGCTAACTGCGGCAGGGCCACCTGTCCCGTCCGGGACAGGCGAGAGCGAAGGCAAGGGGAATTCGAACTGCAGAAGCAACACCTTCGCGGGGTGGATGAGGAGTGCTTCCCACCTTATCCGCGCAAAAACGGCGCGGCGAAGGTGGGGCACCCAAAGTCTTTTGTTCGCCCTTGGCGTTACTGAACCTTGGGATACATTGCGACGGGTCTTATTCGTGGAGTTCGAGGGCAATCCGCAGAGATTGCTTCTCGAATTCGAATACGACTTCGATGGTGTTGCCGCCGCTGATGGAACGAGCTTCGTAATCGCTGCCGACGATGATGGTGGGCACGGACAACATGCAGTGGTTGCCGACTCCACTGAGCTTTCCCTTGAAGTTGCCGGCGATCATGTTGGCGACCTCGCCGAGTGCGTCCCAGCAATCGCTGTCGACGTCTTCGGGAGGAATATCGAGCATTTTGCCGGCCATGATACGCGCGGAGCGATCGGTGCAGCGGATGCTGAGCACGCCACACAGGCTTCCGGCGAGGCCCACCAGGGCGGTGAATTCTCCAGCGTTCGCGTCGAGGGCGGACTGGTAGGGGCGGAGCTGGGTGGACAGCATGATTTCGAAGACTTCCTGAACCGAGAACTCCAGGAGCGGAGTCCATCTGGCACGGTCGAAGGCGGCGGTAGCGATAGTTGTCTTAGAGAGGGTTGTCATCGTCATAGTCCGAGCACCGGCAGCACGTGCTCTTTGACCTGATCCGGCGTGAACGGTTTGCGGATGTATCCTTTGGCGCCGAGCGATAGGGCCTGGACCACGTTGGACTCACTTCCCTCGGTGGTAATCATGACGACGGGGATGCCGCGAAGCTTTTCCATGGTTTGCAACTGACGGACGAATTCCAGTCCATCCATGACCGGCATATTGATGTCGCTGAGGATGAGATCGACCGGATTGGTGTCGAGGATACCGAGGGCTTCGGCGCCATTGCCGGCTTGGCTGACGGAGGACAGGTCGAGTCCGGCCTGACGCAGAGAGCGTTCGACGATCTTGCGCATGACAGAAGAATCGTCCACGATGAGGGCTCTGATTTGGCTCATTTGTTTTTTCCTTGGAAGGTCTCCAACCGGCGGGGATTGGCCGCCGTATGGTTGCGGTGGAGGACGCGGCGGAGCTGACGGGCAGAACGGCCACGCTGGTGCGGGTTGGAAAGAAGCGCACACAAGCGCTGCCTGCCTAGCAATAGAACGGCCTCCTCGAGGCTGAGCCAAGGCCATCCGAATTCCTGGCAGGCGGCTTCGGTCACGAGATAGCAGAGATGACGGTCGGCCTGGAGGGATCGCGCCAATTCGGTGAGGTCCATGGCGCGCGAGCCGAGAATCCGGGTTATTACGGAATGGGACTGCGGTGTTCCGGCGAGGCGGGCGGATGTGATGGAAATGACTCTGCCCTTGGCTTCACGTTGATTGGTATTCATAGGTGACGCTCAACCTATGTATCGGCTGGCGGAGCGGCACACTTTAGGGAAAACGCGATCAATGGGATGAGCGCTCGAAGATGAGATCGAGGGGCGCAGAGCGCGAAAGAAAACGGACCCAGATGTTGCCTTCGACGGCTCGCAGACGGATGTCCTCGGCACCGGTCTGCTGCGCGTAGCTGAGAATCATGCGCGCGGTTTCAGCGGCGGAGTTGGGGCGGCTGACGGCGACTTCGCCATCGGTGTCGCGCTTGCGGTATTCCAGTACGCTCAGGAGCTTGGGCTCGGGAATGATACAGGCTTCGGTATGACAGCCGAGCATGTGCTCGACGGCGATGAGAGCGGTGTAGTTGACCTTGTCGCCGAAGCCGATGAAGAGGCGATGACCCTGGCTGACCAGATGCACGGGCGTCATGCGATAACGCTCCATGAGGCTGCTGGGCACCAGCATGGAGCAGCCGGGTTGCACGCTGGCGGCGGGAAATACGGGGCATCCCCACTGGGCGGCCACGACCGAAGCAATCTCTTCATAGGAGATGCAGCCGAGGCGCTGCAGACAGGCTCCGATTTTTTCTCCGGAGTGGCGCTGCAATTCAATGGCGTCGCGCAGTTGCGGATCGGAGATGACGCCGCGGGCCAGCATCATGAGGCCCAGGGGCATGGTGGTGCGAACCGGCGCGGGGCGATGATCCTCAAGAAAACTGGGCAGCAGATGGTGCTCGATCAATTCCGCGAGACAGCGTGGGCTGCAGAACCATTGCTGTTCGAACCAGAATCCGGAGGTGCGGCGCAGCATGTTCGTCCAACTGGCACCGGTGCGGCATTGGGGGTGAGAGCAGCGGGCAACGAGCTGCTTCCATGCGATGGGACGTTTCCACTTTACTTCCGGAACCCTGTACACGGTTCTCTCCTGGCAAGAAAAATAAACGAGCGCGGTTATGCGAAGGGCAGGCAGGCGAGTTTTTCACCGCGTCCTGCGACCTGAGTGACGCGCAGGCCGTAATTACCCTCCACGATGACGACTTCGCCTTGTGCGATCAGGTGGCCATCGATGAGCAGATCGACGGGCTGCTCGACGCGGCGGTCGAGTTCGATGACCGAGCCAGAGCAAAGTTCAATAATGTCCTGGAGCAACATCCGGCGGCTTCCGAAGTGCAGGGTCACGCCCAGCTCGATATCGAGAAGAAGATCGAGATTGCGATTGCCGGACTGGGAGGATGGCTCGGCGGCCTGGCTGGGCTGCGGATTAGGCTGCGGCGTTGTTTGCGAGCCAGGTTGCGACGCAGCTTCGGGTTGCGTTGCGGCGGCTTGGGTTGAGGACTGCGCCGAGGGTTGCGTTTCAGTGGAAGCTTCGGGAACGAGGCGCAGAATGTGGAGTTCGAACTCGAGCGTGTCGTTTTCGCGAGTAATGACGAAGCGCTGGCGTGCGCTGGTCGTTGGATCGGGATCGGCTTGGGGATCAGTTTGGGGATCGCGTTCGACGAGCTGAGGTTTGAGTTCCAGTGGGCCAAAGGCGCGGCGCAGGCGGTCGGCGGCGTTGCCGCAGATTTGCTGGATGAGTTCGGCGGCGGCCTCGCGGGTGTCACTGGTGATTTCGGCCGCCGGGTCGGCGGTCTCGCCGGTGAGCAGGGCAGCGAAGTGGGCGGACATGGGAGCCGAGAGGGCGATTTCGCAAAGGCCCTCGAGGGCTCCGGTCAGTTCGATACGGATCAGGGTTGCGGCATCGACGGCGGTGGCATCGACCGCGGTGTCGGGCGCGCCGGGCTGCGCCTCGAGCGCGGTGCCGGCGATCTGCGAAAGCACGGCAGAGGCGGCTGCGGCGAGGTGCTGCACGAGCGCGGAGGCTTGTTCCTGGGCAATATCACTCATGAATTGTTCTGCTCGTCATCGCTTGCAAGCTGGGACCGGGTTGGGATTGGAATTGGCAACATGCGCACGATTCTGGATGCACGCTGGTTTCCGGTGCGCATTGGAAATGCTTCATAAAGCGTTTGTCCGGCGACAATTCCTTCGATTGGAGAGCCGGCTCGATGCGAGAAGGAGATGACATCTCCCGGATTGAGATCGAGCAGGGCGTGAACCGGAGTTTTAGTGGCGGGCATTCCGAGGGCAAATTCGAAGGCGAAGCCGAGCGCGTGTTCGGTCATCCGTTCGCGGGCGCTGCTGGGGCCGCGATGGTGGCGGCTGTAGTCACCTTGCTGATCGAGGCGGCGTAATAATGCGTTGGAGGCGACGGCGGGGAAGGCCACATTCATGACGCCGTGCGACTCGGGCATATGAATTTCAAAGCTGAGGCAGAGGGTCTTATCGCCGGGCGGCATGAGGCGCTGCAACTGCGTGGGCTGCAGCCGCTCATCGAACTCGAAGGTGGAGTTGAGCGAGGCCCAGGCAGTTTGCAACTCTCCACAGAGAATGCGGACCACGCCCTCCATGATGCCTTCTTCGATTTCCGTAATGTCGCGCTCCTGCTCGTTCATGCGGCCGACGCCGCCGAGCAGCAGATCAATGATGGGGAAGACCAGCGAGAGTTCGAGGTCGAGCGCGGCGGTTGCGCCCAGCGGATTGACCTGAAAGGTGGCGAGATAGGCGAGGTCGGGAATGCGTTGGAGAAACTCGCGGAAGGTGAGCTGTTCGACCGAGACCAGGTTGACTTCAAAGATGACGCGCAGGTAGGCGCCGAGCGCATTGGTGAGGTTGCGCGCGAAGCCTTCATGGAGATTGCTGATGGCGCGCACCTGGTCTTTTTTAATCTGTCCGGCCTGCTTGAAGTCGCATGGCTGGCAGAGTGGGAGCCGAAGACTGCGCCTCCTTGCTGCGGCCGAGCGCGGCCCGAAACATGGCATCGATTTCATCCTGGTTCAGTACTTTGTCCATGATCCCTCCAAGGCTGAGCGGACCGCTTGATCGGCCAGGTGTGGCGGCATTTGTTTGCCCGCCAGCATGGACTGGAGCCGGGTGCGAAGGCGGAGCAGGGCGAGCGAGTGAATCTGCGAGACCCGCGATTCACCGACGCCGAGGACGGCTCCGGTCTCCTTCATGGTGAGCTCTTCATAGTAGTAGAGCGAAAGCACCTGCTGCTCTTTTTCGCTCAGTTCCTCGATGGCGCGGACGAGGAAGCCGTGGATCTCGGACTTCATGGTGAGGAAGTAGGGGCTCTCCTCGGGATTGCCGGGCAGGTATTCGCAGAGATCATCGTCGTGATCTTTGTCTTTGCCCTCGATATGGAAGCTGCCGAGATCGAGGCCCTGAAGTTCGCCGAGCAGGTACTGGAAGGACTCGAGGGAAAGGCCAAGTTCGGTGGCGATCTCCTGTTCGGTAGCCGGACGGCCGCAGTTCCTGACTGAGGCGGGCCGAGGCAGCTTCGATGAGGCGAGCCTTGCGGCGCAGATCGCGCGGACTCCAGTCGAGTTCGCGAAGGCTGTCGAGAATGGCGCCGCGGATGCGGAACTTGGCATAGGTCTTGAACTGGACCTGGCGGGCTTCGTCATACTTGGTCAGCGCATCCATCAGGCCCAGGACACCGGCGTGGACAAGGTCTTCGATGGGAACGTGTTGGGGCAGCCGGTCATGGATGTGGCGCGCGATGTAGCGCACCTGCGGCATTTGCTCCATGAGGATGCGGTTCCGCACCTCTTCGTCGAGGGTGGGAGACGCGTAGTTGTTTTTCGGATTCTTCATGGGTGGCCTCGGTGGATGGTTGGTCATGGGTTGAGACTTCCGATGGAATGCACCGGAGTGAGCGCAGGAATTTCGCCATGCGAGATGACGACGATTTTGGGAAGAAACGGCTCCAGCAAACGCCGCAGATGAAAGCGCGTGTTGACCGAACAGAGAATGACCGGCGTGGCCACGTCTGCGTTCTCGCCGACCAGTTTGCGAAGCCCTTCGAGCAGGCGGCGGACGAAGGTGGGTTGCAGCGCAAGCGAGCCGGAAGCGGGCATCTGCGGAGTGAAGGCCTGGTTGAGTTCCTCCTCGATGCGCGGATCGAGCGTGACCACGCGGAGCGCGCCCTGATAGTCGAGCAGAGGCTTGATCAGGGAGCGTCCCAGGGTCTGGCGACAGGCTTCGACGAGCGCGACCGGATTCTTATTCATGGCCGCGGTCTCAACCAGGGTTTCGAGAATTGAGCCGAGATCGCGGATGGAGACCTGCTCGCGGAGTAGCTGCTGCAATAGCCGCTGCACCTCGCCCAGGGTCATCAGTTTGGGCACCAGTTCGTCGAGCAGCTTGGGGTGCGAGTCATTGAGGCGTTCGAGCAGACGCTTGGTCTCGGCGCGGGTGAGCAACTCATGCGCATATTGGCGGATGAGTTCAGAGATATGAGTGGCGAGCACGGAGGTCTGATCGACGACGGAGTAACCGGCGGCGATGGCCTGCTCGCGCAGCTCCGGGGCGATCCAGCGGGCAGGCACACCGAAGGCTGGCTCCTTGGTCTCAATGCCGGGAAGCCGGGGAGGTTCGGGATCAGAGCTGATGGCGAGGACGCGGTTTTCCGGCATCTCCCAGCGGGCGATCTCCACGCCGCGCAGCGAGATGACATACTCGCGCGGCTTGAGCCGCAGGTTGTCCGTGATGTGGACGCTGGGAATGATGAAGCCAAGTTGGCCGGCGAGATGTTTTCGCAGGGCGCGGATGCGGGGCAGCAACTTGCCGCCTTGATTGGCATCGACCAGGGCGACCAGGGCGTAGCCAACTTCGAGTGAGAGATCGTCGAGCGCGAGCAGGGCTTCGAGCGAGTCGGATTGGATGGTTCCGGGCTTGTTGGCTCCGGCGGCTCCGGGCTTGGCGGGAGGGCGTGGCCTCGGCGGGCAATTTCTGCAGCCGCCACGCCATGACCCACAACACGGTGACCATGAGAAGGAAGGAAAACTTGGGCATGCCGGGGATCATGCCCATGGCAAACATGGCGGTGCCGGCGATCCAGAGGACGCGCGGCTGCGCGAAGAGTTGCTGGCCGAGATCGCCGCCGAGGGATTTGTTGGAGGAGGCGCGGGTGACGACCAGGCCTCCGGCGATGGAGACCAGCAGCGACGGGATCATGGTGACGAGGCCGTCGCCCACGGTGAGCACGGTGTAGGTCTTGAGCGCGTCGCGGAAGGGAATATCGAGTTGAAAGACGCCGATCAGGAATCCGGCGACGATGTTGATGGCGGTGAGCAGAATGGTGGCGAGCGAGTCACGCTGGCTGAAGCGGGCGGCGCCGTCCATGGCGCCGTAGAACTCGGCTTCGCGGGCGACGGCCTCGCGGCGGGCGCGGGCCTGGTGTTCGTCGATGAGTCCGGCGTTGAGGTCGGCGTCGATCGCCATCTGCTTGCCGGGCATGGCATCGAGGGTGAAGCGCGCCGTGACCTCGGCGGTGCGGACCGCGCCGTGGCTGACGACCAGGAACTGAATGGCGATGAGCGCGATGAAGAGCACGAAGCCGACGACGTAGTTGCCGCCGACGACAAACTGTCCGAAGGCCGCAATGACGTTGCCGGCGGCGGCGGTTCCTTCATTGCCGTGGAGCAGGATGCGGCGCGAGCTGGCAAGGTTGAGCGCCAGCCGGAAGAGAGTGAGCAGCAGCAGGAGGCTGGGAAAGACGGAGAATTGTACCGGGCGAAGAATGCAGACCGCCGAGAGCAGGACAATGACCGAGGCGGTAATGCTCATGGCCAGCAGAAGGTCGAGCAGAAAGCTGGGCATGGGCACCAGCATGACGAAGACGACCGAAACGGCGAGGGCGGGAACGATCCAGTCGAAGTTGGCGTTCTTCAGAAACCCGGGCTTGCTGGCTTCGGCCATCAGGAATTCCTCCGGGCCTGTTGCTGGGCGTTCATGCGGAAGATGTAGGCGAGGATTTCGGCGACGGCGGCATAGAGTTTTTCAGGGATCGCCTGGCCGACCTCGACGGTGCGATAGAGGCTCTGGGCGAGCGGCGGATTCTCGATGATGGGAATGCCCTCCCAACGCGCGATTTCCTTGATCTGCTGGGCGAGCAGGTTCTGGCCCTTGGCGACGACGGTGGGCGCGGCCATCTCGTCGCGGTACTCCAGGGCGACGGCAAAGTGGGTAGGGTTGGCGATGACGACGGTGGCGTTCTTGGTGGCCTGCAACATGCGCCTGCGGCGGGCCTGGCGCTGCAGGCGGCGAATGCGTCCCTTGGTGGCGGGATTGCCGTCGTTCTGCTTCATCTCTTCGCGAATTTCCTGCTTGCTCATGCGGAGGTCGCCTTCGAATTTCTGGCGCATGGCGATGTAGTCGACGGCCGACCAGGCCAGCAGGACGAGCGAGGATTTCCAGAAGACCTCAAAGACGATGGTGAAGAGGTGCGATGAAATCTGGCGTGGCGATGCCCACAGGCCCAGGCCCAGAGTGGGCCACTCGCGGCGGAAGATATTGATCGCAATGAAGAGGATGGCGGAGCTGGGAACGAGCGCCTTTAAGACTTGCACGAGAGTGGTGATGCTGAAGATCTGACCGAGTTTTTTGGCCGGGTTGATTCGGTTAATGTCCGGGGCGAGAAGCTTGGGAGCGAAGACGACTCCGCCCTGCGCCAGCGAGACCAGGGCGGCGACGCCCCAGGCGGCAGCGAGCGGCTTCCAGGTCCAGTGGAAGACCAGTTGGGCGGTCCAGGGGAACAGCGGAGTGGCGATGGAGAGTTCGTTGCGCACAGCGTGGTCCAGCACGGCGCGGAAGAACTGGCGCCAGAGCATGAGGCGAGGCCGGACCTTGCGAGACTAGAACGATGATGCCGGCGAGCATGGCGGCGGTGGCGCTGAGTTCGCGCGAGCGGGCGACCTGGCCCTCTTCGTGAGCCTTCTTGCGGCGATGCTCGGTTGCTTTCTCGCTTTTGTTGTCGTCGGCCACAGTTGAAATTCCTATTAAGTAGTCAGGTGCAGGGTTTGCTCGCTCCAGCGAATGGCATTGGCGAACTGGAGCGAAAAGAAGCGCGGCCATGCCGCCATGGTCGCGATTAATACGAGCATTCCTAAAACCGATTTAACCGAGATGCCGATGAAGAGTACGGGTAGTTGCGGCGACGCTTTCCCGATAAAGGCCAATACAAAATCTGCAATCACCGTGGCGATGAGCGCAGGCGCGGCGATCTGCAATCCGAGGACCCAGATGGCGGCGGCGGTATGCAGGACGTTCGCGACGCGTCCGGCAGGTGAGAATGAAGTGTCCGGCGGGAAGGTAGTAGAAGCTGGAGACCAGGGCGCGCAATACCCAGTGGTGGACATCGAGGGCGAAGAAGATGAGCAGGACGATGGTTTGGTAGAAGATCGACAGGACGGCGGAATCGGCCTGGGATTGCGGGTCGATCATGGTGGCCAGCGAGAAGCCCATCTGCATGCCGAGGATCTGTCCGGCAAACTGCGCCGCGTCAAAGATGAAGTTGAGCAGTAGTCCGACGATGATTCCGATGAGCAACTCATTGAGCGCGATGCCGGTCCACTCAAGGGGTGAGACATGCATCGGCGGAACCGGTACGACCGGCCAGAGAAGCACGACGAGAACGACCACGAAGGCAGCCTTGGTACGCGCGGGTACGGCGTTGTTGCTGAGTCCGGGAGCAAACAGCAGGAGTCCGCTGACCCGCAGCCCGATGAAGACGGCGGCGGCCAGAATGGATTCGAGCGTGGGCGGCTGGATCAGGGCGTTGTTCATGGTGTCGTTCATGGTCGTCGTTCATGGCGGCGTTCATTGCAACAAGGGCCTGAAATCGGAGAAGAGATGAATGGTGAAGGCGGCCAGATGACGCAGCATCCAGGGCAGAAGATACATGGCGCTCAGCGCGGTGGCGAGCAGTCGCGGAACGGTCGACACCGTCTGGTCCTGAATGCTGGTGAGGACCTGGAGGATGTTGATGACGATCGATGACCACGGTGGCGATGCCTAGCAGGGGAAGGGCTGCCAGGATGGCGTACTCAAGGGTGGTGCGTCCGAGTTGAATTACCTGTTCGAGAGGCATGAGGTCACCGAAAGCTGCGCGACATTAACCGAAACTGCGCGACGATGTTTGAAACAGCGCGACGTCATCCGAAACTACGCATCAGGGAGCCGACGAGAAGGTTCCATCCATCGACCATGACGAAAAGGAGAAGCTTCAGCGGCGTGGAGATCACAACCGGGGGAAGCTGCATCATGCCGACCGAGGTAGTGATGGAGGCGACCACCATGTCAATGACCAGAAACGGGAGAAAGAGCACGGCGCCGATCTGAAAGCCCGCTTTCAACTCGGAGAGGATGTAGGCGGGCATGACAATGCGCATGGAGAGATCTTCCGGACGCTGCGGGCGCGGCTTCCTTGGCGAGTTCGAGAAAGAGCGCGACATCCTTCTGGCGGACATAGTGGAGCATGAAGGTCTTGAGCGGACGCGAGCCAATTTCAACCGCGGCCATGGGAGTGATTCGTCCCGCTTCCAGGGGGACGATGGCCTGCTGTTGAATGGCCACGCCAACTGGCTGCATGAGAAAGAACGTCAGCACCAGAGCCAATCCGATCAGGGTCTGATTGGTGGGCGTGCTCTGGGTGCCGAGCGCCTGGCGAAGAAAATGGAAGACGATGAGCAGGCGCACAAATGGCGTCATCGACAACATCAGCGCGGGGATCAGGGTGAGAAGCGTCAGCAGGACGAGAATCGTCCAGGGAGCTTGGCCGGCGCCGAGATTGATCAGCGGAGCCTGCGGGGCAGGGATCGGCGGGACGACCGGGACAACCGCCGCGGGGTCGGCCGCGAAGGCGGCCGCGGCTACCAGCAGGATGCAGGCCAGGGGCAGCAGACGCTTCATGCGCTCTCCTGGCCGCGGGGGCGAGAGGCCATGGCGGGTGAGCGCTGCGCGGTGATCTCCGCCAGAAGGGAGACCGAGGTGGCAGCTCCACCGATGAGGAATCGCTGTTTGCCCACCCGTACAATGCGCGACAAAGCGCTTCTCGCCGAGCTGCTGCATTTCCAATAGTTGGAGCTTGCGCCGCGTGGTGCGGCGACGGAAGAAACGTTTGGCGAGGCGCTCGATCGCTTGCACTAACCAGGCACGAATACGAGAGCTTGTGCCGGGGTTCGGCGAAGGCCGGGGATCGTGAACCGCAGGGGGTTGGTGATGCGGCGCTTCGAGACAGGGCTCGGGGCGATGTCCAGAGAGCTGTCCTGGCGAGTTTTCCGATTCGCTGGATTGCGTTTGCTCATGCGATTTGGGTGAGGCGCGCGGCCAGATGGTCGTCAATGACTTCGAATTCGGTCCAGCCGATCAGCTTTCCGTTGACGTGCAAGGGAACATCCGATCCTTGCAGCCAGTGGGTGTTGATCACGTCATTGCAGGAAAGACGCAGGAGCGCGGCGATGGTAAAGCCGGGTACCGGAATCTCCAGTGAGAGCTGGCAGGGAAGGAGTTGAAACGCGTTCCAGTTCTTCGGAGGCGCCTGGGCGGTGCTGTCGACGACGGTAAGAGCGGTGCTTTCCTGGGTTTGGTTCATACGGCCCCGCAGTGCGATAAGAATGCGCGTGATGCATGGTAAGCAGTGCAATCCGCCGGCCGAAGCGGAGCAGAGTTGGTGAAAAGACTCTTAGATAGACCGGAATCGCGGAAGGTGTATCCGACAAAGCAGCCGGTGTTTTCCCGGCGACGGCAACGACGAAAACACCAGTCCTGAATGTGCTCTGGACGCGGGGAAGAGTGGCCTCGCGCCGGAGAAGTGCGAGGCCCTTGCGGCAGAGAGCGTTAACGAATCAGATTGATGGTGTCCTGGGCGATCTGGTCGAAGGTGGTGACCGACTTGGCGTTCGCCTGGAAGCCGCGCTCGGCGATGATGAGGTTGGAAAATTCCGTGGACATGTCGACGTTAGAAAGCTCCAGCGAGCCGCCGGTAAGGCGTGCCCAGGGAACTGGTTCCCGGAGTGCCGATGACCGCCGAACCGGAGGAGATGGTGGCCGCGAAGTTGCTATCGCCCTGCTTGGTGAGACCTTGGAGATTGGCAAAGTTGGCGAGCGCGACCTGGCCGAGAACCTGGGAGCCGTTGGTAAACGCGCCGGTGATGGTGCCGTCGGAGCCGATGGTGAAGCCGGTCAAGGTGCCACTGGTGTTGCCGTTCTGGCTGATGGAGTTGGTGGCGCTGGCTCCGGAGACCTGCGTGATTAGGCCCTGGCTGGAGGCGTTGGTCAGATTCCAATTGATGGCGAGACTGCTGCCCATCCGCAAGCGTTGCGACGCTTATGGCGATGGGAGTGGTGCTGGTGAGGTTGCCGCTGTTATCGAAGGCAAGGGTGCCGGTTGCGACGGTGGTGCTGGTGCCGACCCCGCCTTTGATGTCGCTGCTGGGCAGGGTCGCGTTGTAGCTCCAACCGGAACCGGTTCCAGTGAGGCCGGTGTAGGTGAAATCGACGTTGATGACGTGCGCGGTGCCCAGCGAATCGTACACCGTGACGCTGGTGTTGTAGGAGTCTCCGACATTGGCATTGGCGCTGAGGTTGGCTTGAATCGAGAGGTTGGTGGTGGCAGTGGGCGGACTGGTCATGCCGATTGGCAACTGAATCGGAGTGAGCCCGCCGTTGGTGTTTACCACGCCGTTGGTGGCGGGATAGCCCATGACTTGGTAGCCGTCGGCGGTGACCAGATAGCCGTTGGCGTCCTGGGTGAAATCGCCGGCTGCGCGTGTAGTAGGTGTTGCTGCCGTTCTGCACCACGAAGAATCCGTTGCCGGTGATGGCGACATCCGTGTTGACTCCGGTGCTCTGGACACTGCCGCCGCTGAAATTGGTATCGATCGAGGCGACCGAGGCTCCCGAGCCGACTTGGAGTTGATCGCCCGAGCCGTTGGTGCCAAGCAGGTTGATAGAACATATCCTGGAAGTTGACGGTGGTGTCTTTGTAGCCGGTGGTGTTGAGATTGGCCAGGTTGTTGGAGATGGTGGCCAGCGCGGTGTCGCTGGCGTTCAGTCCGGAGAGTGGGATGGAGAAATTCGGCATTAGTTGCCTCCCAAGGTATTTTGTGCGGCTGGCTGGGGCTGGAGGTAACGGGGCTGCTCGCGCTGGCGGTCGGAGCGCTGGTTGCGTTATCTGCTGTAAGGCCCGCGGCTTTGCTGACGTCGCTGGTGGTGCTTGTAGCGCCGCCGCCCTGCAGAATCGAATAGATGCCGGCCACGTCACTGAGCTGGTTGATCTGCACCATCTGGGTGACCATCGTCGTGGGGTCCATGGTCTGGGTCGGATCCTGCGACTGCAATTCGGTGGCCAGCAGCTGCATGAACATCGAAGTGTAATCGGTGGCGGAGGTGGTGGTACTGCTGCTGGCTGGTGGTCGAATTGCTGGCGCTGGGGGTTGCCGATGATACTGGGATAAATACTCATCTTGTGTTCCTTCTCCTTGAACTTAAGCGCGAACGCTGATGCTGGAGTAATCCGGGAGAAAGCCGGCGTTGCTGGCTTCAGCGGTGGCGGAGATTGTGGCTGCGGTGGCATGCGATGCCGCGCCACTCAGAGGAGTGAGCAGGAAGGAGAAGCTTGCTGGCGTTGCTGTCCGGGGGACTGGCCCTGGGCTTGGGAATTCTGTGCATGCGCGTTCAAAGAGCCGAGGATCACATCGCGCGACTTGAGCGCCTGTTCCAGACCGGTGCGCTCGGCGGCGAGTACCGGTAACGCATCATGACGGAACGCGGTCAGATGCGCGGTGGTGACATCATGCGCGGTGACGGCGCGCACCTCGACCTTGCCGAGTTCGGGAAGCTGAACACTGATTTTGAGTTCGCTGTTGTTGGCCGTTACGCGAAGCTGGCCGGAGTCCACTACGGGCGGCGGATGGGGAAGCGCAGCCGCCGGAACCGGCGCCTGCGGAGGCGTCGAGGCGGGGGCGGAGTTCGGCGATGGCTGGGCGAAAGCTGCCGACTGGGCCGCTGCCGACTGGGCTGCGGTGGATTGGGCTGCTACTTGTGCCCCGGAGGTGGCGTCCGGGATGATGGCGGCTGCCACCCAGGTGGGTTGCCCGGCAGCGGACTGGAATCCAGAGGGATGCGCGCTGAGGGCCGATGCGGCGCTGAGGCTGGGGTCGCGATCGCTGGATGGGGAGACGCCGTTGCTCTTCGAGTTCGGCTGCGCCTCTGCCGTGGCAGAGGAGCTCAGAGGTGCCATCTGCGGCCCGGTGCGGGCGGAGCGCGGCGCTTGGCCGAAAGCGAGTTGGGCGTTGCTGCGGAGCACGGATGGGTTGGCAAACGAACTGCCGGCCACGATGTTTTCCTGCGCTGCGGCGCGAGCGCTGGGAGTGCTCCGGTCAGCCGTGGCATCGTCGGCGGGATTCGTAACCGAACTGCTATCGGCTTTCCCAGGCGAAATTGCGGGTTGCGGCTTCGCTTTAGGTTTTGCGGAAGGCGCATCGGAGGGGGAAGCCACGGCGGCGGAAGATGCCGTACTCGTGGTGGGCTCCGGCATAAGGGCGGGAGCAGTTGCGGAGCTGGCCGCCGGACGGCCAGCGCTGGCCGCAGCAGAGATTTCATCTGTGGTGTGACCGATGGCGGCAGTGGCAGTTGCGGCGCGGCCGCGGATCACGTCCGCCGGCGCAACGATTGCGGCAGGTTCCAGCGTGAAGCCATCCGCAGATGCAAGGGGTGCGGCGTCCGATAGTTGGGGGTTAGTGGACGGTTGAGTCTTAGCCGTTGCGAGAAGCGCGCTGGAGAACGCGCTCGGTTCAGGAGCCGGAGTTAGAGGGGCGGCGACAGGTACCGCGCTCGGGTTTGCGACGGCGGACTTGGGGCGCGCTTTTTCGGTCTTCGGAGCACCTGCCACAACGGCTTCTTTTGCGTTCTGGTTGGCACCGATAGAGTTCTTGTCCGCAGTGTCTTCTTCCGTAATCTGGGCGATCTGCGCGTCAGGCGAAACATTGGTTGCGCCGGGCTGCTGGGGGTTCGCAGTGAGTCCGGCGAGCAGATTGGCTTGGGCCGACACGGCGGTCGAGCTACGGTCTGCAACCGCGATAGCGCTGGAAGTCGCGGCGGGGAAATCGCGAGGGGCGGCTGCCAGGGCTTGGCTGGCAGGGACGTCTCGAGCGGGCGGCAGCGGTTGTCTCCGCGAGCGGCTCACGGGGATAGGGCGCATCGGCATTTGCGTTGGAGCGGTACTGGGCGCGGCGTTACTGGGTGCGGCAGGGGGACGCAGTTGTTGCAGCACCTGATGAAAATCGGGGCTGTCGGCAGCAGCGCCAGGGTTGGCCGTTGCCGGTGACGGGAACGAGGCGGCGGCGAGAATCGGCGAGGTATTCATGCCCGATGAGTCAATGCACTTCGGCGGCCAACCACGCAGCTTGCGGGTTAGATTCCTGTCATGGATTCGGTTCGGGATTCTGCTTGGCTGGGTTGCCGGTGGCGTTGCGGGCGTGGATCAGTTTTCCGAGAAAAATTTCATCCAGTTCGGATTGGTCGCGGCGGGATTGTTCGGCCTGGAATTGGCGAAGCGCGTTCTCGCGCAGGGTGCTCACGGTTTTGCGCTCGCGGCGGGCATCCAGATAAGCGGCGCGAAGTTCAGCGGCGCGCTGCTCCTCCTCTTGCTTCTGGCGCTGGGCGCGGGTGATCGCCTCCGCGGTCTGGCGCAGAACGGATTCGATGAATTGCACTTCGGCGGCGGGAAGTAATTTGTTGGAGGCGCGGGTCGCCGCAGTATTCTGGCTCCATTCGGTGGCTTCGGCAAGGCTGTGCTCAAGGGCGCGAAGGCGCATCATGGATTCATCGAGACGCTCGCGCGCCTGGTCGTTCGAGCAGGCGGCGGATGCGAAGAAGTCCTTCGAGCTGAAAGCTGGAATCGCATCACTCGGCCATGGTGAGCAGAGCTGCGATGGTGCGCTCCAGTTGCGGGAGTCTCATCCGGTCGCTGACGGGCGAAGGCGCGCAGGTTGGGCATCACCTGCATGGCGCGGTCGAGATCGGGGTCCGAGCCCTTCTGATAGGCGCCGATGCGAATGAGGTCCTCCGAGCGGGTATAGTCGGCGATCATGCGGCGGAGGCGCTGCGCCTTGGCGAGGTGCTCGGGCGAGCAGACGGCGGGCATCAGGCGGCTGAGACTTTCGAGCAACTGGATGGGCGGGAAGTGGCCCTCGGAGGTGAGACGGCGGTCGAGCAGGATGTGTCCGTCGAGCAGCGAGCGCACGGCATCGACGATCGGGTCCATCTGATCGTCGCCTTCCATGAGCACGGTGTAGAAGGCGGTGATGGAGCCGGTGCGAAAGTTTCCGGCGCGCTCGACGAGCTGCGACAACAGGGTGAAGACCGAGGGCGTGTAGCCCTTGGCGGTGGGCGGCTCGCCGGCGGCCAGCCCGATCTCGCGCTGCGCCATGGCGAAGCGGGTGATGGAGTCCAGCACCAGCAGAACGTGCTTGCCGCGGGCGGCGAAATACTCGGCAATCGAGTGCGCCGATTGCGCGGCGCGCAGACGCAGCAGCGGCGACTGATCGGAGGTGGAGACGACGACAATGGAACGGCGCCGTCCGGCTTCGCCGAGCGCGTCTTCGAGGAACTCGCGCACCTCGCGGCCGCGCTCGCCGACCAGCGCGACGACGGTGAGGTCGGCGGAGGTGCCGCGGGCCATCATGCCCATCAGGGTGCTCTTGCCCACGCCGCTGCCGCCGAAGATGCCGACGCGCTGGCCGCGTCCGCAGGTGAGGAAAGCGTCGATGGCACGAACTCCGGTGCCGACGGGGTCCTCGAATGGGTTCGCGCTCAAAGGGATTGGGCGCGGCGCGGACGACGGGCATGAGATCGCCTCCGGTCAACGGCGCGCCACCATCGATGGCATGGCCCTGCGCGTCGACCACCCGCCCGATCATGCTTTCGCTAACGCTGATGCTGGGGCGCGCGTTCCAGGTGGAGATGGTGTCGCCGAAGCGGACGCCGCTGGCGGGATAGAGCGGCATGGAGAGAACGGTGGAGCCGTGAAAGCCGACGACCTGGCCTTCGACTTCGTTGCCGGCATGGTCGCGGATGAGGCAGCAATCGCCCAGGGCACAGTGCGGGCCGACGGATTCGATCAGTCCGGCGACGGCCTTGGAGATGCGGCCGCTCCAGAGCCGTTGCGGAATCCGCTGGAGCGCCTGGTGGTAGCGGTCGAGAATCATTGCACCCGCGCCGTTTTGGTCTCCGGGGGCGACGGGCGATGGGAGAGCAGGTCAAAGAAGCCGCGTTCAATTTCCTTTAGCTCGCGCTCGAAGCTGACCACGGTGGTGCCGAGAGCGGTTTCGATGCGGACCGCCCGGCGGCCAGCGCCTTGTCGGGGGCGACCTCGACGGGACGAGACATGGCGGGGGCGGCGGCGTTCCAGTAGCCGAGTGTCTCCGGGGAGACGAGGAGGCGCACGCTGGTCGCGGCATCGAGTTGATCGAGTTCGTAGTTGACCAGACCGGCGAGCAGGCGGGGGTCGATCTGGGTTTCGCGATGCATCAAGCGGCGGGCGATGGCCAGCGCGAGGTTGACGACTTCGCTCTCGGCATGGCGGAAATATTCGTCGCGTTGCTGCGCAAATTGTTCGATGGCGCGAGCGATTTCGGCGCGGGCGCGCTGGATCTCCCGCTCTGCGTCCTGACGTGCCTGGGCGCTGATGGCGCGGCGCTCGGCTTCGAGGCGAGCGGCAAAGAGCGCTTCCGGATCGGGTTTTGCTTCCACGGCCCGTGGCTGGCCGCCGAACATTCCCGGTCCGGAGTCAGGCAATGAGCCCGGCTCGCCAGTCTCGCGATATTCCAGAGGCGTGTAGGATACGGCTTCGACGGGATCAGACGACGAGTTCATCTTCATTCTCCTGCTTCAGTTGAATCTTGCCCTGGGCTTCGAGATTGCGCGCGACCGCGACACATTCCTGCTGTGCCTTGTTGACATCCCTGGAGCGGACCGGGCCGAGGCTTTCCATGTCTTCCTTCAACATGTCAACGGCGCGGGAAGACATGGACTTGAACAAATGATCGCGTAATTGATCGGAGGCGCCTTTGAGCGCCTGGGCCAGAGTCTTTTTGTCCAACTGGGCGAGCAGTTCGCGGATTCCGACCTCCGGCACGCCGAGCAGATCGTCAAAGGTAAACATCAAATTGCGGATGCTCATCGCCAGCTTGGAGTCATCGCGCTCGATGAGTTCGAGGATGACCTTGCCGGAGGCGGGGTCCATGCGGTTGAGCAGGTCGGCGACGCCTTTGAATCCGGCGTAGGCGCGGCGGCTCTGTTCGCCGAGGGTCTGCAGGCGGCGGTGCAGCACGACCGAGACCTTCTGTGCCATCTCCGGCGAGAACTGGCGCAACTCCGCCAGGCGCTTGACGGCCGCGGCGCGGGTTTCTTCGGAAAGCTTCATCAGCAGCGCCGAGGCCTGCTTGGGATCGAGGTGGGCCATGATCAGAGCGATGGTCTGCGGATGTTCGCCTTGCAGGAACTTGGCGAGCTGCTGGGGATCGGCCTTCTGCAGCGAGTCGAGCTTGCTGGCGCTGACCTCCTGGGCGCGGCTCACTGCCTCCAGCATGGCGCGCGCGCCTTCCGGGCCGAGCGTCTTGATGAGCAGGCGCTCGGCGTACTCGGTGCCGCCCTGCGCGATGTACTCCTGGGTGATGGCCAGATTGTGGTATTCGTTCAGGATCGCTTTGGCCTCGGCGGGGTCGACCGATCCCACCTCGGAGATCTCCTGGGTCACCTTTTGCAACTCGGTTTCGTTCAGATTTTTGAAGATCAGGCTGGCGACCTCCTCGCCCAGCAGGACGAGGAGAATGGCGGCCTTGCGGATGCCCGAGTGCGCGGTTGCGGGAGCGGGACTCATCCCTGTTCCCCATCTTTGATCCAGCTTTGGACGAGGCGCGAGGCCGAGAGCGGCTCCTGTTTGACCCGCGTGGCGATGTCATTTTTGAGCCGCGCCAGCTCGGGACGGGCACCAGGTACCCGCTCGGCGAGTTCATCGCCCTCCGGCAGGCCGGCAGCATCGCCTTTGGACGCCACCCGCGCTCGGCTTCTTGGCGGGACCGCATTCAGCGAGCGGATGAGCTGGGCTTTGACCGGGCGCAAGATCAACAGGTAAGTGATGCCGAAGAGCAGCAACAGGCAGGCGATGCGGACGTAGCTGCTCCAATCCATCAGCGTGGTGCGTATCTTCTCCAGCCGCGTGGGCGGCGGCGGAACCTCGACCGGCACAACCTGGAAGCTGATGTTCTCGACGGTAAGAATGTCGCCGCGGGTGCTGTCAAAGCCGACCGATGCCTTGGCGATCTCCTCGATGCTCTTCAGCTCTTCGGGCGAGCGCTTCTGGCGCGGGTTGGCTTTATTGCCGGGATTGTAGCTGTCATCGACCAGGACAGCGACGGCCAGGCGTTTGAGGCGTCCGGCGGGCTGGAGGGAGTGGCGCACGAGTTTGTTGACCGCATAGGTTCCGTTCTCGGACTTGGATTGCGCCAGATTTTCACTGCTGGCGGTCTTGGCCGGGGCTCCGCCGCCGGGTACATTGGAGGCGGTTCCGGCGGCGCCGCCGGGCTGCGTTCCGCCGTTGGTTTCCTCGGTGCGCTGCATGGTGAGCGCGACCGTCTTTTCAGGATCGTAGCTCTCCTGCTGCTCCTCCACCGTGCTGGGGTCGAATTCGGCGTGGACGGTGGCGCGGACATGATCGCCTCCGACGACCGGTTCGAGGGTATGAACCAGGCGGTCGGCAAGATTCTCCTCGGCGCTACGCTCCTCGCTGGCCGACTGCGCGGTGGCACCGCTGGAGCCGCCGGCTTCGGCATCGACCACGGTGACGCTTTGCGGATCGAGCTTGTCCACCGCACTGGAGACCAGACGCTGCACGGCCGTGCGCAGGGCGGCGGAGAGGTGATGATCCTTGAGCTTCAGGATCACTCCAGCCTTGGCCGGACGATCCTGTCCTGAGTAGATGGAATCGGGCGGAATGGCCAGATGAACCCGCGCGGCTTCGACATCGCTCATCGCCTGAATGGTGCGCTCGAGCTCGCCTTCCAGGGCGCGCTGATAGTTCACCTTGTCGTCGAAATCGCTGGTGGCCCAGTTGGTTTTGTCAAAGAGTTCGAAGCCGAGGCGGCCGCTGCGGGGCGCACCCTGCGAGGCAATCTCCAGGCGCGCGGCATCCAGCTGGTCGGCTGGAACGAGGACGGATTTGCCGTCCGGCGAAAGCTGGTAGCTGATGTTCTTCACCGCCAGGCGCTGGCCGAGCGACTGGGCGTCGGCCGGCTCCATGTTGGAGTAAAGGGCGGTCATCTCCGGCTTGGCCAACAGGTGCACGAAGGTGAACAGGACGACGGCCACCAGCAGGGCGCCTCCGCCGAGCAACATGCGCTGGCGCGCCGTGAGGCTGGAGGCGAAGTCGCGCAGTTGGGTGATCGCTTGCCCGAAGCTCTTGGATTCACTCATGCGATGGCCTTAGAACTGGAGCTTGGAGATTTCCTGATAGGCGCTGACAACTTTGTTGCGCACCTGCAGCATGAGATCGAAGGCGAGCGAGGCGCGCTCGACCGCCAGCGTGGCGGCATGAACGTCCTGACCGTTGCCGGCAAGCAGGCCGGTGACCTTCTGCTCGGCGGTGGCCTGGAGGGTGTTGACCTGCTGCACCGCGGAGCTAAGCGCGCCGGCAAAATTTCCGGCGGCGGGTGCGGCGCTTCCGGCAAGGGCAGTACTGGCTGCGCTGGCGATGCTGCCCAGTGACGATGGCGTGATGGCCATGACTTCCGTGCTCCTATTTCAAGAGTTCGATGGACTGCTGGATCATTTGCTTGGCGGCTTGCACGGCCGAGGCATTCATCTGATAGGCGCGCGCGGCGCCCATGAGGTCGGTCATCTCCAGCACGGGATTGATGTTGGGATAGGCGACGAAACCGTCGGCGTCGGCGTCGGGATGCGAAGGTTCATAGCGCATGATGGGCGCGGCGGTGTCGGAGACGATCGAGCGCACGGCAACCCCGCCGGCGACTCCGTTGGAGACCCGCGCCGCCAGCCGCACTGGCCAGTTGCATGCGGAAGCTCGAAGGCGCCTGGCTCTGGAAGACCACTTCCTTGCGCTGATAGGGGCCGCCTTCGGCGGTATGCGTGCTCTCGGCGTTGGCCATGTTGCCGGCCACCACCTCGGCACGGGTGCGCTCGGCACTGAGCCCGGAGGCGCTGATCCCCATCACCCCAAACAGATTCATTGCTGAGCTCCTTCATGAATGGCCTGGTTGAGGCGGTGAATCTCCGACTTCATGAGCGCGACGCCGGTCTGAAATTGCAATTGCGCCTGACCGAGCGCGAGGCCCTCGCGATCCATGTTGACGTTGTTGCCGTCAGGACGTTCGGTGAGCCCGGCGACCTCGGTGACACGCGGGGCGGCGGGCTGCTCGTCCGCACTCATCAGCGAGGTAAGCTGGCTGCGAAAGTCGAGATCGCGGGCGTGATAGCCGGGAGTATCGATGTTGGCGATGTTCTCGGCGATGATGCCGCCGCGGTAAGCGGTCGCATCCAGAAAGTGCGAGAGGCGCTGCATCAACGGCGTATCAATCAGATTCATTGCACACTCCGGCTCTCAGGCGGCGAGTGCAAGAGGGATGAAGCTGGTTTCGATTTGCGAACCGGGACGGAAACCTCCCTGCAACATCGCGAAGCAGCTCTCATCGCGGCACATCAGGTCGGCGAGGTGGCGCACGTCGAGAAGTCCGTCATGGGGCTCCAGCAGCAGACGCCGCAGTGTGGAACGCAATTCGGTGACATTGCCAGGCCAGTCGTAGGCGCAGAAGCGGTCGATCAGCGCCTGGGAGCAGCGAATTCGCTCAAAGGGAGAGGCGTTGCGCAGGAATGCTTCGGCGATGGCGCGAATGTCTTCGGGACGCTCGCGCAGCGCCGGAACGTGTATCGCGCAGCAGCTGTCCGGCAAGATCGGGATGCAGCGGGAGGGGCGCATGGAGCGCGGGGCTGCAGGTCATCAGCAGCTGAATCCCCTGCGCGGCGTGGCCGGCACCGGCACTCATCGAGCAAATGAGCCAGACGGCCCTGTGTTTTGAGCGGAAGAGACTCTGCGTGCAGCAGCAGCAGGCCACCGCCCATGGCGAGATTGAACTTGCCGAGAATGGATGGCTGTGAGGGCCGCTGGAAGAGCGCTCGCCGAAAAGAAGCATTTCGGCGCCGTCGTTTTGAAACATGCGGCAGTCCAGAGTGAACAGTGAACGGGCTCCAGGACTGCGGCGGCACCACGCGCTGCGCGCCAGCAGACGGCGGCCGCTTCCCGGTTCGCCTTCCACCACGAAGTGGCGCCCCTGTTCGACGGCGTCGATGGCCTGCATTGCGGCCATTCGCAGGATCGCATTGCAGCCTACGATCTCAGGAATAACTTGCCATTCTTTCATCGGTGACCTCAGTCAATGGAGTTACCCAGCATCCGGTGTGTGTGCACGAGAGCTGCCAATTACAGCGTGAAGGGTTAAGAACTTTCTGATGGAAGGCGAACCGAAGCACAAGGTTTGCGGATCAGTATCTGTTCGGGGGCGATGCGATGAGCGGCCGTCGGCGAGCACGAAGGCGCGCTCGATTACGTTGCGCAACTCGCGAACATTTCCCGGCCATTGATGCGCGGATAAGTTTCGCTTCGGTCTCGGGACTGAGGTTTACCTTCGTGCCGCCGGTAAGCCGCTCGATGAAATGGCGCGCCAAGCAGAGGCACATCCGACAAGCGCTCGCGCAGCGGCGGCAGTTCGATGGGGAAAACCGAGAGGCGATAGAAGAGATCTTCGCGGAACAGCCCCTGCTGAACGCGCTTTTCCAGATCGACGTTGGTGGCGGCAATGACGCGGACGTCAAGCCGAAAGACGTCGCTGGTTCCGAGACGCTGCACCTCTCCGCACTCCAGAAAGCGCAACAGCTTGGACTGGCTGGGGAGCGGCAGTTCGCCAATCTCGTCAAAGAAGATGGTTCCGCCCTGGGCGGCATGAATTTTCCCGAGGCGCGACTGCACGGCTCCGGTGAAGGCGCCACGGGTGTGGCCAAAGAGCTCGGCTTCCATCAGCGCTTCCGGAATCGCCGCGCAGTTGACGGTGATGAAAGGCTTGTCTGCCCGCGTGCTGAGCTTATGCACGGCCTCGGCGACCAGTTCCTTTCCGGCGCCAGTCTCTCCGGTGATGAGCACCGAGGTGGAGTGCCGGGCGACGACCCGGACCAGCGCGGCAAGTTGCTGCATGGCTTCGCTGCAGCCGACCATTCCGGGCAGCGGCATGAAGGCGCTGGTCGTGGGAAGGCATAATTCCTGCGGTGCAGGTTGCAGCGGCGCAAGGCGCGCCGCACCAGCGTTGAACTCGTGAAAGCAGCGGTAGGCGGCGTCGCCGCGCAACTCCTCAGGTACTTCGATCTGGCCGCTGTCGCCGTCCAGCAGAACGACATCGGTGCATGGAAACTGGCGTTCGACAACGCCGATCAACTCTTCGCAATTCAGGTCAGGAAGCTTGCGGTCCAGGACGACGATGCGGGCACCGCGGCGCTCCAGCATGCTGAGAGCTTCGGCTCCGGTGCTCGGCATCTTCCACCGTAAAGCGTCTTGCGCAGATTGTCGCCGAGGCGTTTGCGCAGAAGCGGGTTCGGCGTGGCGATCAGAATCGATGTAGTAACACTGCATGGAGTGGGAATGATGTTACGAACTGCGCTCATAAGATATTTGTTACAACCCCCGGAGTTAAAAGTCGTTGATTTGGTGAATCAATTGCCGGACGCGTGGGTAAGTACAGTTTCCGGAAGGTTATGGAAGTGCAACCGGAGTCAGAATGAATGCCGCTGCCGCCGGCAAAGCGCATGAGTTTGTGGCAGAGCTTCTGGCGCTGCCCTGGCGGCGGGCCAGGGATTATTTCGAGGAGAAATCCATCGTTGCAGGAATGCAGAGCAAGCGATATTTTGCCGCCACGTGCCGCGCCCGCGATCATCTCGTCCAGCAGAACGAAGATCGCCCGCTGCAACATCGCTGCATTGCATGCATCAGGGCGGGCTCGGCATCCAGATGGAGAGTGATGCCGCGGTCTGCGGCGACCGGCGCCATCTCCTCCACGCAGTCTTCGAGCAGCGCCTGCCCATCGCAGAACTGGAGCGGAGGCTGCTTCGTCAAGGCTGGCGATCTCGCGCAAGAAGGCCAGCTCCTGCATGAGGCGATCGATCAGCCCAAGGCAATCCTCAAGGACCTGATGCGAGGCGTGCTGGCTGAGGTCTTTGCGGAGGCCGAGTTCGACGGTGGCGCGCAGAGCCGTGATGGGCTGCGCCAAGCTGTGGAATGACTCGCTCATGAACTCGCGCTGCCGGTTCATGCGACCTCCCCACGCTTATCGCTAAGCTCGTAGCCGACTCCGCGGATGGTGTGAATCAGCTGGTAGGGCGTGCCTTCGTCCACCTTTTTGCGAAGGTAATTAATGTAGACGTCCACTACATTGGTGCAGGTATCAAAGCTGATATTCCAGACATGCTCGATGATCATGGAGCGGGTGATGTGCCGTCCGGCGTTGCGCATCAGGTATTCCAGCAGGGAGAACTCCTTGGCGGTCAGTTCGATGTTGCGGCCGGCACGCTGCACCCTGCGTTCGACGCGGTCCAGATGCAGGTCGCCAACCTCCAGGACCGATTCGACGGAAGGACGGCCCCGGCGCAGCAGAGCGCGCACCCGGGCGGAAAGTTCGGAATAAGAGAAAGGCTTGTTGAGGCAGTCGTCGGCTCCGCTATCCAGAGCGTTGACGCGGTCCTCTACGCGGGGGCGGGCGGTTAATACCAGAACCGGCAGCTGGGGCTTACCGGGACGCACGCTGCGCAAGACGGAAATGCCGTCGAGCTTGGGAAGATTCAGATCGAGAACGAGGAGGTCATAGTCGACGTCGGATGCCAAGCGTGCGCCCTGCTCTCCATCCAGCGCCACATCCACCGCATAGTGTTCCGACTCCAGGCCCTTACGAAGGTACGAGGCTAGGGCCGCGTCATCTTCAATCACCAGAATGCGCATCGATCGAACTCCGATAATTACTGCTTGAAGCTAACAATGACGCGGCCTGCCTCATTTGTTGAGCAATTCTTTAGTTTTGCGTGGGGTTACCAGCGGATGTTACTTCCCGTTCCGAACAAATTCCCATTGTGAGTACGTTTGTTAATGCAGGCAATCGAGGCGTTGCGGGCGATGCCAGGCGGAAGAGGGCATGAGACGCAGCGGGCGTCCGAACTAGGGCCAGAAGGATTAAGGCTGAAGTTAGCGGAACTAGTACCTCAACCCGATTGTGAAAGCTGGATTCGAGTCTTATGCTGGCTACACTCGGCGCAGTACAAGGCAATGCAGCTTTCATGGACTCAGCTCGTACGAAGCAACGTAGCAATCCGTCTCTGATACGAAAAGTCCTGAAAGTGGCGCGCCCTTGCTGGCCGCATCTGGCCGGGATCAGCCTGCTGTGTTTGCTGTCGACGCCGATGACGCTGCTGGCGCCGCTGCCGCTGAAGATTGCGGTGGACAGCGTGCTTGGAAACCACGCCCTGCCGGTCTGGCTGCAGCGCCTGCCATGGCCGCCCCGATGGTTGACCGCGGCCAACGGCGGATTGGTGATATGCGCCACGCTGCTGGTGGCGATTGCGCTGTTGAACTGTTTGCAGTCGCTGGCGAGCTGGCTGCTTTCCACCTACACGGGAGAGAAGCTGGTTCACGATTTCCGCGGGCAACTGCTCTTCCATGCGCAGCGGTTGAGCTTGTCGGTGCACGACCGTCGCGGCGCCAACGACATTGCCTATCGCATTCAGTATGACGCGCCCGCGATCCAGAATCTGTTTCTGCAGGGGATGGTTCCCATTCTCTCCTCGGCCTTCACCTTTGTTGCGATGCTGGTGGTGACGATGCGCATGAGTTGGCACATTGCATCGATTGCGGCCATTCTTTCGCCGGTGCTGTTTGTGCTGGCGCGCAACTCCAGCCGCAAGTGTGCGGCAGCGCTACGATGAGGTCCGCGAACTCGATAGCTCGGCGATGCTGGTGTTGCACGAGGCGCTGAGTTGTCTGCGCGCGGTGAAAGCCTTTGGCCAGGAGGCGTACGAAGACGAGCTGTTCCGGCGCAAATCGCGCCAGCGCATGGCCGAGCAGGTAAGGCTGGCATCGATCCAGGCAGGCTTCCATGTGCTGATCGGATTCTGTGTGGCGATCGCCGCGGCGGTGGCGCTGGTGATGGGCGTAACCGAAGTTCGGCAGCAGACGATGACCGTGGGCGAGTTTCTGCTGGTGATGGCCTACATGGCACAGCTCTACGAGCCGTTGCGCACCATCAGCACGAAAATTCCGGAACTGCAGTCGTCGATGGCCAGCCTGCATCGCGCTTTTGCGCTGCTGGAAGAGACTCCAGAGTTGGAGGATAAGCCTACCGCGGCCAAGCCGTTGCGCACTCGCGGCGAGGTGGAATTCCGCAACGTCTCCTTCCAGTACACGGCCGGCGGGCGCAGCGTGTTGAACGATATCTCGTTCCACGTTCGTCCCGGGATGCGCGTGGGAGTGGTGGGGCCGAGCGGATCGGGCAAGAGCACTCTGGTGAATCTGCTGACGCGCTTCTACGATCCATCGGACGGATCGATCCTGATCGATGGCACCGATCTGCGGGAGTACAACCTGGCTGACCTGCGGCAGCAGTTCTCAATCGTGTTGCAGGAGCCAATGTTGTTTTCGACAACCGTGGCGGGGAACATTGCCTACGCCGATCCGCAGGCTTCGCGGGCGGAAGTGGTGCGCGCGTCCAAACTGGCGAATGCGCACGAATTTATCGAACGCCTGCCCCAAGGCTATGACACCCTGATGGGAGATGGCGCGGCATCACTTTCCGGCGGAGAGCGCCAGCGTCTGGCGATTGCGCGCGCCTTCCTGAAAAGCACTCCTTTGCTGATTCTCGATGAACCGACCAGCGCGGTGGATTTGCGCACCGAACAACTCATCATGGAGGCCCTGGATAACCTGATGGCCGGACGTACGGCATTCATGATCGCCCACCGGCTTGAGCACGCTGGAACGATGCGATGCGGTGCTGGTACTGCAGAATGGGTCTTTGCAGACGATCACGAGTACCGTGGACGAGGCCAAAAGGCATTTGCTCGCAACCTCGGGACCTCGTTCCATGGACATGCCAGCGCCTGGTCCGGTGCTGGTGCGATATGAAAAATGATTTTTAAGTTTATTTTGGCGTCGTTGGCTGCATGCCCGACCCAGCATCTCCTGCCGAATGACCTCGTCGGCGGAGACAATCCGGTGAGGATGAATCCCAGCAGCCACCGCTTAACTTTATCGAGGTCTGCAACGTCCATCTCTAGGACGGCACTGCCTTCGTCCTGCGAGGTAACCTTCTGCGACGAGTGCCAGGCTCGCTCTGTCACACAGGGTGCCTGGTCGGCAGTGAAACGAATTGCAACGTGTTTTGGCCCGCCCCAGACCATCTGGAATGCCGACCCGGTGAACTCGTCAAAGTTGAAAGACTCGGATATCTCAAATCGGTGATTGGTTGCGCTGGCGAAGTCGATTCGTTGAACCGCGAACACCCGAATCTCCCTGCTGCGATGATCAAGTCCGACGAGATAAAGCCCGTTATTCACATACCTTAGAAGGCAACCCAGACGATCACCCGTGATAAGCACAACATCAACAAACAGCTTGCAGTGGCAGGACGCGGATTGGAAGAACAGACAGATCAATCCAGCGTGCCTGGCCAGGGGTGAGCTGACGGCGGGGAAGAACCGGAACAGCATGACGCAAGTGATCCTGTCGCCGGTCCTGGCCGAAGCCCTCAAGCGCTGGCGCGGCTCTGACTCTGTACCGGGAACCATCGGACTGGCTCTTCCCCTGCATCAAGAAGAAGGGAACGATTCCACTCGGCGTCGATCAGCCAGTTGTATCTGCACCCGGCCGCAGTCAAGGCAGGTGCAATTCCAGCAGGTATGCATGACGGTTTGGCATGCACAATATGCGCCACTTGCTGGCCACGTTTCTGTCGGCCAATGATGTACACTTGTCATTGACACGATCCATTCTGCGGCACAAAAGATGAGCACTACGGCTGCTTTTACACTCATGCGGTCAATGCCAAACAGAAGGAAGGCACAGCAGAAGTACCTGAAGACAATAGGGATGTAGGGTTGCAACGGGTAAATCAATGGGTATTTCGAGTAGGTTGCGTTAAAGCAAAATCGCTGGTAAGCTACATGTAATCAGTGATGTAGGCGCGTAGCTCAGTTGGTTAGAGCGCTACCTTGACACAGCATAACCACTAATAGAATCAATAACTTGCAGTGGCTATGGTGGGCTGCCAACCACCTCTAAGTCATTGAATTATTTAGTGAAGCAAAAGAGCACCGGGTAAATTAACGGGTACGCCAAAACTGGCAACAAAGCCTCACGTCGAGTGAGGTTTTTCTGCATCAGAGTCCCCAATCCGCCGCCAACCCTATCGTCCTACCAGGACGCTCTAGCGACGGATACCGAAGTCCGGGTCGGGCGGTTTGGCGACATCCAACTCCAACCGGAATTTTCCGTCTACATCGGGCGCGCACTCAAGGTCGGGAGCGTCCGCGCCCGCCTGGTTCATCGCATACCCGCCCAGCGACCACATTTGGCACATCGATTACCTTTGCCGATGCTGCTGAGGGCACCCTCGATGACGCGGATGTTTGCCTGCATGAGCCCTTACCTCGTCTATCTCCTCTTTAGACCATCGGCGATCCCAGATGACTCTGTTTCTTCGAATCCAGTAGTGGGATTGGCAGCTGAAACTCCAGTTTCCAATAGACGGGTCGAGCGAGATCGATCGGCCATCAAAGATGAGCGTCCAGTCGGTTGGAGAAAGCGGCGTAACCACCTCCCGTCCGCATCCACAGCAGCATCTGTGAACGACGGTCGCGAATTGTATGCACACGTAGAGGACGCCATCCTCAAGCTTGTCTGGGATGAAGTCCACAAACTCATGCATTAGCCTCGTCATTCTCATGCTTGGTCGTCGCTCGTCAGGAGATTGCAATCGATGGTGTAGGTGCTGTGGCGTTCCTTTTCGTAGTCAGAGTAAAAGCCGTATAGCTTCTTCCACCTCACCACGGCCAATGCCGCATTCAAGGCATTGAGGTCAGCAACTTGAATATTACGGTCATAGTCGTCTTCGACAACTGCATCAGCAAGCGAAACACGATTCCTAAATTGCTGGCGCTGATCAGGAGTGCTCGTCGTGACTCTCAATATTCCGCGCAGAGAACCATCAATGAGTTCAACTCCCATTCCAACATCGATGAAGGGGATTCCTGAGGCCTCCAAGTATTCAACGATAACCTTCTTTACCGCCCCAGAATCAACACTGATGAACACAAAGTCCATTTCGCGTAGCTCCGCAACATTCGAATCGTCGAGATAGTATGCGTGATCGACGATGCCCCGGCGCATCTTGGAATAGAGTTCTTTAAGATAGGTGACCTTCTTAGCCTTCTCGCGCAGTTCTTCCACCGATGCAGCGCCAGGAGCTCGAAATGCGTTATGGGATAGAAAATCATCACCATCAAAGAGATGAATCTCTTTCACTGGAGTCTTGGCCACCAAATCGAGCAGGTATGATCCTGTGCCGCCAACTCCGACGATCGCCACCTTCGAGAGCTCCAGTTTCATCGTTGACATGTTGATTCCAGCCCTGCTGGAGGCTGTATCGATGTACTTGAATACTGACTCTGCTTCCTCGGACGCAATTACGGCAGAGGTCTGTGCGGTGACATTGGGATCAATTGCTTGGGCGTGGCTGAGAAATATGGCGACGTACGCAGTGACCTTTTCGTGATAGTCGATGTATCGGCCTGCCGGAGTGGGCTTGCTCGAAAACAAAAAGTCAATTACGAGGCCTGGAGCCAACTGCTGGCGACCTGAGTGGCGAATTTTGTCGATCTCTCTGCCGTCCTTGTCGCAAGGGTATTCCCCTATGAACATTGCAACATGCGTACTCGGTGCAGATGTCTGGTCGCCAGCAATTGTCAACTCGGAAACGAGTATGCCCCTCCTGACCTCTCGCTTCGCGTTTACATAGGGAACGTCCTTGACCAGCAAGTATCCGGAGTGGATCTCGAAGTCATAGCCTTCGTCACGAAGCCTTTTTAGGTCCGGACTACGATCTATCAGTTGCTGAGACATTGAAGATCATCCCGTTCTTGATCTTGACTACATCACCTGCCAGAAGAGTGCCGTTCTCGCCGTGCTCACCTTTACTGTAGGTGACGGTGATCACGACATTGGGACCACTCGGAGGATTGCCGGCAAAGGCAATTGCAACGATCTGCTCGAACGAGAGGTCTCTTGTTGTGACTTCCTTCTTGCGGCCATTGACGATGATCGTGAAGGTCTTCACTTGGGGAGGGCCACTGTGAAAGTGCTCGTCCTCTCTGAGGTGCACGGTTTCCGGGGTGTTCGGAATAGCGGAGTCTTCCCGGTCCCCGGTGACTTCCCGAAAGAGTTCCAGCCCAGGAGCGACTTCCCCCAAGGCATACAAAGCCGCGCCGGTCGTCGGGTTCGCTGATTCGTGGGACTTCTGGTCTATATGAATTCGGATATGGTGCTTGTGCTCGTGATTTTCCACTACATTCTCCTTCTTTCTTTCAGGCGCGGTTCGATAATCCGCGGATAGTCTTGAGCCCTTCTGATCGTTTACTTATCGCAATATTGCGATAACTGAATTGACTCTATCGCAAAATTGCGATAGAGTCAAGGAAGTACAGCGAGGAATTATTCATGCCCTCTATCACGGTGATCTTTTTCGTCGACGACGACGGTACGTGTCCGTTTCTTGTTTGGCTTGATGAATTACCAACTAAGGTGCAGGACAAATGCATCGTGCGGATCGAGCGCCTGGCCGAGCAGGGTCACGAGATGCGGCGCCCGGAAGCAGATTTTCTCCGTGATGGTATTTATGAGTTGAGGGCAAGCTATCAAGGCGTGAACTATCGCGTACTCTACTTTTTTCACCAGCAAACAGCTGTTGTCTCGCATGGCATCGCAAAGGAGAAGGAAGTTCCTAAGCGCGAGATTGAACGCGCTATTCGCAATAGGACGCTGTTTGAAAAGAATCCCGCGAAACACACGCACGAAGAGTAAGACGCTGTTTGAAAGGTCCCGCGAACACACGTACGAGGAGCAGAAAACCATGAGTAACCCAAAGAGGACATCCAATGCTGTCCAGATTCTTCACCAGCGTTATGTAGGTGAAGATGTCCAACGTAAAGCCTCGTTAGAGCAAGAGCGTGTCAATGCAGAAGTTGCACGTACCATCTTTGAGCTTCGAGAACAGGCGGGAATAAGCCAGAAGGAGTTAGCGGACAAAGTCGGCACAACTCAATCGGTGATTAGCCGCCTGGAAGACTCGGACTATGAGGGCCACTCGCTATCCATGCTCAGTCGGATAGCGAAAGCATTAAATCAGCAAGTTCAAGTCATAATGCAGCCTAAAGATCCAGAATTGGAAAATGTGCGGTTTGCTTTTCGAGAGGTCATAAGAGGTCTCCGAAAGAAAAAGGGCTGACAGTCGAACAATTAGCAATAAAGATTGAATTACCTGCTGAGGATTTAGCGGAATTAGAAAGGAGCAGTACGTATCGTCCAACCCCTCTTGCACTTCACAAATTGAGCAAATTCTTTGAAATTCCTCAGCGTACACTTGCTACCCTAGCCGGAGCTATTGCTGATGTTCCATTTGTATTCCGGCAGCAAGCATCGAGTTTTGCAGCAAATTCCGAATCGTTTTCAAAGCTATCGAATGAGGAAAAGAAGATTCTAGATGAGTTTGTGAAGTTCCTACGGAGCGAGGTAAATCACGAATGAGCGACGTGGACAATTCGACCCGAAGAGAAATTGACAAGATTGTAGAGCAAATTTTGCGGGATGCTGACCTGTGTAAGCCACCAATTCAGATTACTGACATTCTTGAACATCTGAAGCTGAATAGGGACTTCTACAGTCTTGACGATCCGACACTTCTTCGGCGATTCGCCCACCGTCTTCAGATCGGCACGAGAAAAGTCATCAATGTTGTTCGCGAAAAAATCAGGCTAGCGGCTGTATGGATTCCAGATGAGAAGCGAATTTTGGTTGACACTTCTCTGCCCGAGCCGAAGCAGTTGTGGGCTTCTTTTCACGATTCCGTCCACACTGTTTTGCCATGGCACCGGGAGTTTTTTCTCGGGGACACGGCGCAATCGCTAGAGCATGAATATCAGGACATGCTTGAAGCAGAGGCAAATTATGGTGCGTCAGGGTTGATGTTTGGTGGAAAAGTATTTACCGCGCAAGCTTTGGACACCACTCCATGTTGGCAATCAATTGAGCAGCTAACAAAGTTGCACGGAAAATCGTACGTCACAACTTTTCGTCGGTATGTCGAGCACAGTCATGATTTTGCGCTGGCTGGTCTCATCAGCACACCTTGGTGGAAGGAAAAGCCTGAGGACCAAATCACGCGTTGTCGCCATTTCATACGTTCCCCCGCCTTTGAGAAGGAGTTTCCTAAAGTACATCCGGATCAATTGCTTGATCCAGTCAACAGATCCACGCGTCCCCGAAAATGGGGCATAGCAGGGGACTTCACATTCGCGGTTGAAAACGTTGCTGGAGACCAATGCGCATTCTTCGCGGAATCCTTCTTTAACCAGCACTATCTAATGACCCTGTTTGTTCCACAAGCGAAGGGCAACGCGGCTCGTGTATTCGCATAGAAAATACGGCGTTCCCAATGCAGAGCTCGACTTTCCATGCACGTGGGCCCACCATTGATCATTCCCAAACTCCTCTGCCAGAACTTCATTCAGAGGCGCGGAATCCGCGAATTCCTGCGGTGAGCACGCTACGGCCCGACGATGGTTTTCATAACGGCTCGAACGATAAATCGCGCTTCGCGATCCCGGTCATCGCCCGTGATGTTCATGTGATCAAGAACCATTTCGACCCATTTGCTGTCTTCATATTCAAACATGCGTCGGAGCGCCCCTATGGTGCGTCCGATCGCTGGTTGTGCTTTGCAAGACTCCAGTCTCTCGCTGATCAGAGCAGGGTCATCAGAGTAGCGGCAGTAATAGTAAATGTCGTAAGGGTCTTTGGGTTTTTCCCGATAGCGGCAAACTGCGGTCTTCAGGATCAAGAAGCCGGCCGCGTCAGGAATTGTGAGATCGCAGGTCTCGATGTGCTCTCCATCCCGCCAGTTGATTCGGATGGTCTCCACGTGGTCGTCCAATTCCTCGCCACCATCGACCAGGCATAGGTCCAGCGAAGTGTTGACGCCGTGAAACTTCATGACCGATTCATCCTCCTGAACACGCGGGAGGTCCGCCATGAGATCCAGCTGCACGATGTTCCCTTCAACCTCTTTCTCATAACGGAAGGTTGAGTCCTGGTTGCGCTGGAATTCCAACCTCTGCGACAGAAGCAAACTCACGATATCTATGCTCTCTCGGTCGCGAGCCGCTGCCCGTAGCAACAGATCGATGTCGAGGCTCATGCTGTGGACAGTGTGGTTCTGCCTTGCAAGCTCTTTCAGAAACGGAACCCACCCGCCACAGACCACAAGGCTGATTCCTGCACGTTGCAAATCGCCGACCACGCGCAGGAGTTCCACCAATACTGTTCGCTCCCGTGTCGGAGGAAAATCCTTCGTGATTTCGATAACGTTCGGCATTATTCTCGGAAGCCCAGCGCATGTTCAATGAGGAACTCCGCCTGTTCCTCGCCACGGCCGCTTTGCAGTGTGAAGTCCACGAATAGCTGAATCAAGTTCACTCCCGTTAGACCGTTCGTGAGCTTACGCGTGCGGTAGAAGACTCCGCCAGCGTTGGAATTGTCCGGCTCGGGCGGCGTCATTAACAGAACGTTTGCGCCTTTCCCAACAGCCTCCAGGCGAAGCGCATCTCTGATTTCTCCTGCAGGAGCACCGATGTAGGCTGCGGCCAAGTCTTCGCGAAGGTTTCGCTCGTGCGGTTCAAGCCCGCTCGTAAGCGTGAATGCACACGGTATGCCTTTCTGATCACACACTTCGCCTAAGCGGTCTGAGAATTCGCGCAGCGGTGTTTCAGTGAATCCGTGGAAGACTTGTCGATTCTCCAAATAGTCGCTCTTCAGTTCCTTGGCGAAAAGCCTAAGCAGTTGGCGAGGCTTGGTAAGGACTCGTCCTTCGGATGTACGCTCCAGCAGCCCGTCTTCTAGCAGACGCTTCGTCACCTGGAATGCCTGTCCGACGCTGAGCTCTGCCTCCGCCGCGAGTTCTTCAAGACGAAACGGCTGGAATGGATTCACCAGTAGCACCCGGATGATCCGGCGGGATCGGCCGGCAAATATCCGTTTCACTCCCTGGGGATTCTTGAAGACGGTTGCAGGACGAACGACATCGACATACACGCCTTGATGCGCCAGCAGGAAGTTGCCGTTCAGGTCGATGTAACCGACTCCCAGTTCCTTGCACCGCTGCTGTACCGAATCAGAGAGGTAGGGCGCCGCGATCATTGGGTACAAGTCACCGTATTCTGCGACACTGCGTAGTTCGTTGCGAATTCGCAGCACCTGATGAACCGCCCCTTCCAAAGCCATCGGTGTCAGGCGGGACTTGAATTCAATGGCGGCTTTTATAGGCTTTTGGGACGAGTCCGTTAAGCTGAATTCGACGACGGCATCAACCTCGATCTTGCGGTCAGCGACCTGGACCACCTGGTCCGAAGCAAGAATCTCCGCGCGCACCGTGGCCGGCAGCAGTGTGCCTGACTTCAGTCCATCGCAGAGCTGACGAAATGGCTTATTTGTGAGCATATGGATCGCAAAGGATCTAAGATCAATGCTTTGCATATATATGATGTCATATAAAATAGGCAAAGATGATAAAAATATTTCCTCATCTGGATTCGACGCCCAACTAGCGACCGTGTTCTTCGCCATGAGTGTGAATCGGTCGCTTCCGCAATTCACATTGCGGAGGGACGCTGCTCCGATCGACTCAATCGTTGTTCCATTTCATGAGGGCGCAATAGTGCAGTCGCGCCCCCGGCGGACTCAGCCGTCCGATGAGCTTCCTTGATGGCAAACAGTACTACCGATGCAGGGTTGCCGCCCGAGAAGAAGTCTGCCCTCCGGCAACGGGTTTGCGGCCAGTGCTACTCGGTGTTCTGGATCTGTCCCCATTGTGATCGAGGTCAGCGTTATTGCAACCTGACGTGCCGCATGCAGGCGCGTCGAGCGCAACGGCGCCGTGCCAACCGCCGTCACCAGCAAAGCCGCGCCGGCAGAGAAGATCATCGTGACCGTCAGCGGGAATACCGAAGGCGCTGCCGACTCCGGTCTGGCGTGACGGATAAAGGTTCCGTCTCACCCGCCTCATCGGGCAGAATGCCTTCGTGCGAGGCGAGAACGGCGCAAACTGCTTTCCAAGTTGGGCTCACCGAGACTTTCACCCAACTCCCGCCGTTGCTCATATGTGCCTGGTGTGGTCGCCGTGGCCTTTTCGTCGATCGGTTCCCATGACCTGCTCGTCGATCGCATGAGCATCTGTCATTGCGTCTGGTTGGGGTGACTGTGCAGAAGCAGATTGTGGCATCTCCGACACGAGCGAACTGCGCTGCGCAATACGTGCGCATGTCCACAGAACATCAGCGCTACTCCACGGAAAATCAATCTGAGACCATACGCCGCTATGCCGAGGCACGCGGCTTTGAAATTGTGCGCACGTACGCGGATGACGGCAAAACCGGCTTGAACCTTGAAGGCAGGAAAGGTCTGCGAGCTCTACTCAGAGACATCGAGGCAGGGGAGAACGATTTCAGCTCGGTGCTTGTGTATGACGTGAGCAGGTGGGGGCGCTTCCAGGATGCCGATGAGAGCGCGTACTACGAGTTCGTGTGTCGCCGCGCCAATGTCAGCGTGCACTATTGTGCCGAGCAGTTCGAAAACGATGGCAGCATGTCGACGGCGGTCCTCAAAACAGTAAAACGCGTGATGGCTGGGGAATACAGCCGTGAACTGTCGGTGAAGGTATTTCAAGGCCAAGGACATCTGATCGAGTTGGGGTTTCGACAAGGCGGGGCGGCCGGATATGGGCTGCGCCGGCTATTAGTTGACCAGGATTGTGCGGCCAAGGAGCTCCTCGCACGTGGCCAAAGAAAGAGCCTGCAGACCGATCGAGTCATTCTGGTACCTGGGCCCGAAACCGAGATTGCGATTGTCCGAGAGATCTACGATCTCTTCACTCGGGAAAACAAGACGGAACAGCAGATTGCGGATCTACTCAACAACCGAGGAGTTCGGACAGACCTGGACCGAGAATGGACGCGCTCAACCATCCAACAGGTTCTAAAGAATCCCAAGTACATCGGCGACAATGTCTTCAATCGCACCTCCTTCAAGCTCAAGCAAAAGCATGTACGGAACCCTCCCGAGATGTGGATTCGGCGCAATGGTGCTTTCACCCCGATTGTGACTCTCGATCAATTCGGCGCCGCGGCCTCACTGATAGAGAGCCGGCATAGCCGCCTTTCCGATGAAGACCTACTGAAGCGACTGCGAGAGCTTTTCGACCGAGAAGGAACGTTGTCCGGCATTCTGATCGACGAGGCCCGAGACATGCCGTCTCCAGCCTGCTATCGATCTCGATTCGGAAGTCTGATGCGAGCGTACTCCCTCGTTGGATATACGCCTTCTCGGGACTACCGCTACCTCGAAATCAACCAGGCTTTGCGCGAACGTCATCGGGCGATATGCGAGTCCATCAATCACGACCTGAGATCACTCGGTGCTCAGATTCAGCAGGATGAGCGTTCCGGCATTCTGACCATCAATGGTGATTTCACCGCATCGGTTGTAGTGGCGAGATGCCACGAGAGCTATACCGGAAGCTGTCGCTGGCTGCTTCGGCTCGAAAGATCACTGAAGCCCGATGTCACGGTGGCAGTGCGCCTTCTTCCGGACAACGAGAACATCCTTGACTATTATCTTCTGCCGGCCGTCGATGTCCTGGCGCGAAAGCTACGTCTCGCGCCTGAGAATGCGGTAGTTCTCGATGTATATCGCTTCGAGAATCTCAGCTTCTTTTTGTCCTTGGCCCGGCGCAACCGCATTGAAGAGGCCGCATGAACGATCAGGAAATTGTCCGAATCCCAATCTCAGAAATCCGCGTTGTTAATCCACGCTCGCGTAATAAAGTTCGATTTGAAGCGATAGTTACGAGCATTGCGGCGGTTGGATTGAAGCGACCGATTACCGTGGCCAGGAGAGATCCCGCCCGAGACGGAACTTCGTATGATCTGGTTTGCGGGCAAGGACGACTCGAGGCTTTTATCAAGTTGGGGGAGAAGTCAATCCCAGCAGTTATCTTGGCAGCGTCCCTCGAAGACCAGTACCTGATGAGCCTTGTCGAAAACATCGCCCGCCGCCCGCCATCCAATCTCGGTCTCCTTCACGAGGTGCGGGCTTTGAAGGATCGTGGATACACGGCGGATGAGATTTCCCAGAAGCTCGGCCTCCATCGCACCTACGTGTTTGGTGTGGTTCGATTGATCGAGCATGGGGAGGATTCTCTGGTTGCCGCCGTCGAGGCTGAGCGTCTCCCGGTGACTGTTGCTATCGAGATCGCGATGGGCACGACTCACAGCATGCAACGGGCGCTGTCCGAAGCATATGAGCGCGGCGAGTTGCGAGGAGCGCGGCTCAAGGCGGCTCGGAATCTCGTCGCTAAACGTGCTGCTAAACAACAAGAGACGGGCAGAGTCCCGCGTTTGAAACGCGAGGTCACCAAGGATAGTCTCGTCCGTGATTATCAACAACAGGTGCGAGAACAGAAGGCCTTGATACGGAAGGCTGCAATGACGCGGGACCGGCTGCTGCTCATGTCGTCTGCGATGAAGAGCCTGTTGGCGGACGAGCTATTTGTTACGCTGCTGCACAACGAGGGACTCGCTGATATGCCGGAACAATTGGCCCAGAGAGTCAGGTAGGGGGAAGTATGGCAAAATCCGTAAAGGACGCATTTGAGCTCAAGGTAATCACCGTTCCAGTCGCCAGCATTGTGCCGCAGAGAGAACTTTCGCCCGCAATACGCGCCAGCTTGACCTACAAACAGATCACGGCTTCCGTAAAAGAAGTCGGCCTAATCCAGGCCCTTATCGTCTTTCCCAAGGGGGTCGATCAGTATCTATTGCTGGATGGGCATCTTCGGCTAGATGTCATCCTGAATTTGGGATGGACGGAGGTCGACTGCATCGTTGCAACGGATGATGAGGCATACACGTACAACAAGAGGGTGAATCACCTCCCGCCAGTCGCCCAACACTACATGCTGCGCAAGGCGCTTTCAAAGGGCCTAACAGAGCAGCGCCTCGCGGATGCCTTGGACGTGAAGATTGATGCAATACGCAGAACGACCACCATGCTGGATGGCATCTGTCCGGAGGTAATCGACATCCTGCGGGAAAAGGACCTGCCCGCTTCTGGCTTCGGAGTCCTCAGGAAGATGAAACCATTCCGGCAGATTGAAGCTGCCGAACATATGGTCGCGTCTGCGAAATATACGATGTCATTTGCGACCGCCTTGCTGGCAATGACGCCTCCGGAGCTTCTTGTTGACGCGCCTCATAGCCGCAAGTTCAAGGACAAGCCGGCCGAAGACCAGGCATTACTCAGGGAGGAAACAGACTCGATCGTTCGTGATTTGAAAGATGCGGAGGCGTCGTACGGCACGGACATTCTGGCGCTAACTGTGGCCTGCGGGTACATGCAACGTGTGCTCCAGAACCGAAGAATCGAAAAGCATCTTGAGAAACACTTTCCGGAGATACTCAGTACGCTTCGAAGCCTAATCGCCGAGGTCAAGCCGACGGCTTCCGAAGCTATCGCGAGCTGATTGCGCGCCATTTCCGACCACGGGCGCCGGCTTCTGCCGCTTCCGCCCAATGCTGGACTATATTTCAGTTTGGATCTGAGCGGCTTTCTGGTTCATCACTGGCGTATAAATGTCCACGTCAGCCGCCGGGGCACGAACCGAAACCGCCAAAGAATATCGAGCCGAGCTCTGCCAAGGCTCGCGTCCTGGATACTGCCTCCACCAGCCTCCAACAGGGAAGATGCCGATCGCGTCCCGCGTGGCAAGATCTGCATCTGTTCCGGACCAGTGATCAGAGTGGATTGACCCTTTGTTTGATTCTTGCATTTCCGAGGACCCAGTTGTCGCCACCGCCACCGACTACTGGCCTTCGAGTATCGGGGCGCCCACCTCGAAGCCGAGCGCAATTAGTTCGACACTTTAAAGGGATGCGTATCGTTGCCCCGATTCGATGACCGTATTCCTTACGAAACTAGTAGTCATATAATAGATAATATTCCGGGGAATACCCCGACAAGGAAGCGCATCTATGCCACGAACCAAAGCTCCCGACGCACCTGCCCTTGTCAGGGCATGTCTCTCTCTGGATGACCGTACGCTGACGCTGCTTGAGAAGATTCGGCGTGAATTCCAGGTATCCAAGGCGAGCGCCCTGAAGATGATCGTGGACTTCGCCGTGCAGAAGAAGATCAAGCTGGCGGAGGTCACGAAGTTTCACCAGGAGGTCTGGAGCAACCTTGCCATCGAGAACGACGAGCGCTTCTCGCAGTTGATCGTCGACTGGACTCCCGAGGAGAATGCGCTGCTCCTCATCTTCGCAAAGCATCTCTTCAGCTCAAACAATAGAAGTGAAGCCCTGCGAATTCTGGTCGCCTACTACGCGGTCCAGAACAAATTCGCCGCCGTTGCCCAGGTGAAGAAGTTCGCCATCATCCCCGCCTAAACAACCCCTGCCACCTCTCCGGGCAGCACGTCCTCCGCTATCCAACTATCAGAATTGTGACATCACAAGTTCTGCGCCCTCCGGTGCAGCCCCCCTTTTTTGCTTCTCTGGATAAATAATATGATCACTATATACACTATCTATGTTATGTTTTTCATGGCGCAGGCAACGGGCAGTACTGACGTTCCCTGTAGCGCCCTGGTCACAACTACCTTCGGAAGATTGGAGCCATCATGGATACTGGAACACCAATAACTGCCCAGCCGATAACGCCCATCCCGCCTGGGCGCAAGAGACAATCCCCGCGCGCACGCCGCGTCAGGTTCGACACCGACGGCGATGGGTGCCTCCTCACCATAGTCCGGAATGCCACGTTTATCTCTCAGGATCAACTGGTCACATTGGGGGTGCGCTTCAAGATCAAGGCCCATCCCGACTCGGTTCGGAAGCGAATCATCCGCTATCTTGAGTACGGTCTGGTGCGGGTGATTCCGCCCGTTCCACCCTACCGTGGCGCGGTATATCAGATCACGCACGCCGGCTTGGAGGTGCTCGAATCCTTCGGCATTGGTCTCGGCTCGATGTCGTCCGAGACGGCAAAACTTCCGTCCACGTTGCAGGCGAGGCACTTTCTGGACCTCAACGAGGTGCGCCTTGCTTTCTCGGCTGATAAGGTTCTCTCCCGCGCGAAGTGGCACTCCGATCCGGAGATTAAGGCGAGCAATACCAATCCCCACTTCACGCCATTTGCGAAGGACTATGACGCACTCCTGGAACTTGAAGATCGCGATGGCAAGAAATTTATGATTGGGATCGAGTACGAGCGGACGTACAAAGATGCCCGCCGATACGAGGAGATAGCCGAGACGATTGATACTGAAACAAAGCTTTGCTGCGTGCTCTACATCGCCGCATCCACCGATCTGGTTACGCGTCTCGGCGACGCCATCCGGTGCCAGAAAACTCCGCTTTGCGTCACCGCTTCCGGCGTTCTAAAGCAGCAGACTCTGGATGCAAATGTCGCCTATCTCTCCGGAAACGGCTTCCGGGTGTGCACGCTCCGGCAGTATCTGACGCTGCTGAAGCACCCGCTTTGACCAGCGAAGTTCGTGATCGACTCACGGCATCAGGCGAGGCTCTACGCGAGCTTCGCCTTTTTATTCGCGCATCTTTGCTCGCGTGCTGTGCATGGTTGGCTGCGTGTCTGGGCCGAAAGTGTCGTACAAATTGCCAGGTAATGAAGTGCCTTTCTGCGCTTTGAGCGGGATTGTTCAAAAGTTATCGGAAGTTAACGGGAGTGATCGCTCTTGTACCGGTACTGGTCGTGCCTTCAACTTGGATTGATCGCAATTAGCGGGATTTTTCGGAAGTTATCGGAAGTCAACGGGATTTTCCGGGATTTTGGGCGCCTGCAAACCCCCGTCCCCCAGCGGTTTGCTGCCAACTACCCCCTGTGTTCGACTGATCCGAGGCCTTTTCCAGGCTCTTCGGGCCTTCCGGGGCTTCGTAGGCCGTTTGGCGCCAGTTGGTGCTGGTGGCCTCTTTAGGCGCTCTGTGAGCGTGGGCGGCCATGCTTCTGGTAGACCGTCGAGGTGAGCTTTTGCCTGTCGGTGGAGTCGTCTGTGCTGCTCTTTGTGCGCGGCTTCGGTGACCTGTTGCTCCTCTCTTCTGTCGCGCTGGCGCCGTCTTTGGTGCGGAGTCTGGTGCAGCTGTGGCGGCTGTCGTGGCGCGTTGCGTCCTCCCGTGGCGGCGGTCGTGTGCTACTGCTGGTGTCTTCTGGCTGCCGGTTTGTGTCGCAGGTGTTCGGCCATCTGGCGCATGTTCGTCTGCCTTTTGCGTGTGCCACCGATGCATTCCGCCGTGTCCTGGCCGCGTGCTGGCCCAGGGTTGAGTGTCTCGCTTCTCCGTCTTTGCTCCCGCTCATGTGCCAGTTGCAGCCCGTCTGATCGAGGCTCATTTGTCATCGGCCAGGTGACAGTTCCGGCTTTCCTGCGTGTTGCCGCGGGCTTCAGCGACGGGCTTTTGCGCACGCGGTTTGTCCGTCTCGCTGCCAGCTGATGCGGTATCTCGTGGGCTGCCGGCTGGTGGACGGCGACCCAGTTTCCAACCTTTATTCGACCAATTTAGCGCCCTGCCGGCGCCGCGATTCTCAATCTCATTCGAAGGGAGCTAACCTACGAACACCACAACCGAAGATCCTGCCGCCCAGGCGACTCATGTCCGGAGCGACGGAGTTCGCAACTATCTTGACCGCCTCACCCTCGACGCTCACCTGACAACGCTGCTCGACACCGCACGTCTCGAACGGGCGCGCGGCGTGCCTGCGGGAGCACCGGTCTATTCCTTATTGCATCGGCAGGCCACGGAGCAGGTACGCAATTATTGCGCCTGCTGGCGGCTGGAGCCGTCGCTGGTTGAGGCGGAGATCCCGGCCATTGGAGAACTTCGCCGCCTCACAGTGCGTGCCGTTCCGGCGGCGAATGTGCGCCGTGGAGGTTGGCTGCTGACGCTCGGATTGGCCGCTCTGGCAATCTCGGTTGCTCTGAGCAGCGACTGAGCATCGGCAACCAATGGGAAGTGAACGGCCAATGCGAGCGCATCTCGGGTGACGCCTCGCCCAGCTAAACTCCGGCTACTGCAGTCGCTCGGCCACCAACTTGCCGTCGAACCTCATCCGCTTCGCACACACCAAACCGACATTCTGATCCGCGCACACTGGCGGCCTGGCCATGCATTTGGCTGGCCGCCGGCACGCACTCTTCTCGGAGGCTTTCCTTGATCACCCAGTTCAAAGGGCAGTACGAATTCCTCGATCCGGCGTACTACTGCCTGGCAGAATACGACGGCGAACTCTACAACTCAGCGGAGGCGGCATTTCTGGCCGCGCAGTTCGACTCCGCATATTTCCGTTCCATGTTCCGCAATCCTGTCCTTCCAATCTGGCGGGCCCGCGAACTTGCGAAGAAGCTCCAGCGGCGCCATGACTGGACGCCGGCGCTGTCGCTTGAGATCATGCGGCAGATCACTCTCGATAAATTCTCCCGCACGCCGAAGCTTCGCGCCGCGCTTCTGGCGACATGCGATGAGCAGATCGTTGCGGAGAACAACTGGCATGAACAGTTCTGGGGCTGCTGCATCTGCGCAACTCGACCTGGCAAATACGGACGGAGATCGTCATGCTCGGTGCCGGGCTGCAACCACCTTGGGGAGATACTGATGTCAGTGCGAGAGCAGCTTGGCGTGTTGGCACTCGCGGGGTAACGACGCCGTCAGGCGATGCGCGAAAGAGCCCCGAAAGTGCCCGGTAATACAGGCAAACTGTTTCTATCGGCGTTTATGCGGAGTGATCCTGAGAACCGTTCGTAACAGACGCTCAGTGAGTGCGTTGGCCTATTCCCAACGGTCGAGTCTCTACATTGTCCGGGGTGGTTTTGGCTCGCAACAGGCACAAAGTCCGCGGCGGCTTGGTCGGGCGCGCCTCACTCCCGAATTCGGCCGCTTGGGATCTGCCTCGATCATCAGAGCAGACAGCACTTCTTGAATTTCCGGCCGCTCCCACAGGGGCATGGGTCGTTCCTGCCGATCTTGTGCCCTCGACCGTCGGGCGTCTTCAAGTCAATGTTCCTGCCGGTTCTTGGATAGGCGCTGAGGACCCGTTCCATTTTTTCGTCGTGCTGCCATGCGAAATCAAACTCGAGACCAAATCGCAGCGATGCATCTGGCGCTATGCAGATGCCATGCCATCCATGTGCCTTGGCCTTGTACTTGCGCATCAGGCAGTGCTCTTCGAGTTTGGGGCCAGCGACCGGGATCGGGGCAGTGCTGCAATGCACGGTTAGGCCTTCGCCACTTTCCCCCATTGGCAGCGTGAGATCATGGTGGCTGCCGTCTCTTGCCGATTGCGCGGCCATTCTGTCGATGGCGTTGCTCAAGTTGACAACCGCATCTTCCGCGAGTGAGAGAAGTGCGAACCCCAGATTAATCGTCCCAGGATCGGGCCTAGACTCGATGGCCTTGACGATCTTGCCCACTCTCGTCTCTTTGATCCGGGTCAATAATCCATCTGGGGTGCGTTCGCCGATAGTCCCTTCCCGCCGCACCATCATCGCAACATCGAGGTCTGCCGTCACATCGTCGTCCAAGTGAACGAAACCATATTTCTTGTCAAACCAGAGGTTCTGTTTGAGGTGGTAGGACAAGATGGTCAGTTCATGGCCGGCGAGGACCTTCTCTCGGTAGTTGGTCCGCTGGTGGACATAATTCAGGAAGTAGAGCGGAGTTTCGAGCATCTCCGCCATCGTGTCCAATGTGAAGATGTCGAGTACGAATGGCGGTTGGATTATCGGATCAGCCTTGAACTTCAAGAACTGCCAAGACTGAAAGCTGAGGGCCGGATAATGGTCAGAGATAGCGCAGAAGAGGTAGATATTCTTGAGGTTCTCCGGGACGTTAATCTCGGTTCCGTCACCGGCAACTAGAGTGCGATCCGCACTCGCCAGAAGCTCGGCACAGGCCAACGCCTGACCGTAGGAGTCCTGAACACTCTTCTTGAAGTCGTCGCGGATCAGGTTGTCATTCCCTTTTCGCGCTTCCAGGGTCAGTCGCTTTGACTTCGCCTGCACGACTATCGCCCGATTACCGAACAGGACCAGAGTGTCGATCTCCCCCGCATCTTTCCCCTTAGCTCCGGGAATCCTAACGTTCGAGAACACGGCTCGTTTCCCAAAGACCGACTCGAGCCGTGCCTGCGAGAAGACTTCGACAAATCTGCCTCGATTGCGCAATGCGGTATCACGGTAGGCTCGGTCATCGCACATCCAGTAGAAGGGCGACTCGTAGAGCGACTGTTCTAGGGTGTATTGCTCGAGTAGGAGCAGACGATCATCGCCGACGGAAATTATCGGAAAAGCCGAAACCGCATTGAAGTCGTCTATGGTGTGAAAAGCAACGTTCCGTTCTTCGGCCGGGAGCACGAAGGCATGTACGACCTTCGCAACCAAGCTGGGGGCGATGCCAGATGCCTTCGCAATCTCGTCGATCGTGAAGAGGAAGCAAGGCAAGAAGGTCCACTCTGCCGGGTGGCGCTGCGCAAGGTTGTCAATAGCGTCAGTGAACTTGTTGTTCTCGAACTTGACGATGGCATGAACAACATCGCGTGCAGCCTGAATTGTGAACCCCTTGTGTATCTCAAGCCATGCATCATCAGCTTGGTACTTGGGAACGGAAAGGTCGCGAAATTGGAACGAATACGCGGATTCACCGCTATAGAAGATAGGTTCGCGAAGGTTCGCTCCTTTTTCGAAAGGATTGGCCTTTTCCCCAGATTCGATCGCGGTTCGCACTTCCTCAATCGTGGGGGCGGCCATGTTCTCATGAAGTTCCTTGAGCAGATTCTCTGTCTCGTCGATGTAGTGCTGAACCGTCTGGGGATCGGGCAACGACCAGTCGATCTCATGCCGTACCATCAACCCGATCAACGTCGAGGTTTCGGTGCGGATCAGCCGGTCGGGCGAGAACAGGTTTCGCATGTCCTCGGCGTTCATTTCGCCCGCGTACGTGATGACGCTGTCCCGGAAACAGAGATAAGCCAGAGCGTGGACGTACCCTCGCGAGGTGCAGAGAGTAGCTAGATCCCGAAAGATCATCGATTCGTCGCGCATTGGAGAGCTCGATTCGATTCTAAGCCCGCTCGATTACCCCCGGGAAGTCGGCTAGGGTAGACGCTCCGTAGGGTCTATTTGTCGGCCTCGCGATAGCCTTCAATGTTGATCTTCCGCAATTCTTCAAGTTGCCTGATCTCCCGTTCGGATCGCACCTGGGCTTCCTCCCATGTTCTTTGATATCTCCATCCGGTGATGGGATCAGTACTGATTTCCTTATCTCGTAGTGCCTCCAACGTTGCAGCAAAATCGGGGAAATCCTGGAGCCCATTTCGATTCAGGACACCGAGTACGGAGTAGTAATGGCGGAAGTGCGGATTTCCTTCCCGGTGCGTGATAGCTACTCCCAGCGTGTGCGTAGAGCGGCTCATTTCCTTGACGGCTAACCGCTGCAAGACCCCGTGATCAAGCGTCCGCAAGTCGTAGGGAGATTCGATCCAGAGAAACTTGGCGGTTCGTGTGCCAGGAGCGATCTTGGTCTGCGAAACCTTATCGTGGATCTTGTCTGTCAGCCGGTCGTAAGGATCTTCCGCCTTCCTAGGTGGCGCATACTTGATAAAGACCCGCCCGCGTTCTCTATAGTCGTATTCAACCCCTGCCCTGAACATTTCGGAAACTTCGGCTGAGGACTTCCCAGCTACGCCCCCTATGGAGTGGGCATGCACCCATTCTGAGCCGGTGACGTCGATAAGATTTCCATCGACCACTCTAAAAGGGATCTTCTCCGTTTGTTCCGTAAGCGGTTCCACCTGAACTTCAATCACCTGCTGCGATGACACGACTGAGACTTCTCCGGTCCGCTCGTGCCGTTCGAGTGTTCGCTTCAGCAGCTGAAGAATCATATTGAAGTCCGCGCGCTTCAGCTCCGCATTTACTCGGATCTTGACGCAGCAAGGACGCGCATATGTCCTGATCTTTCCAGCAACATAGTCGAAGATGTCCTGAGTGATGCGTATCCCCTCTTCCGCGAAGGGAGTGCGACTGATGCGGGCACATTCGCACAAAAGGCGCCCCCCATCAATGTCAACAATGAAATCGCCGTTGTTTTCTTCAATTTCCGGGGCGAGTGCCAGTGAACCAGTCCCGTGCAGGCTGCGCTTCACACGAAACGCCATCGCAAGCTCGTAGAAAGTCGGCCAGAACGTATCGTTCTTGATTCGTTCGATCTTCTTGGGCAGGCAGGGATCCAACAGGAAGGATCGAATGATGACGGCCGTCTCGACGAGTTGCACGACGGAACTGTCGAGTCCTGGTCCCGATAGCCAATAGGCCAGTGGTCTGTCATCCCGCGCAGTCACAATTCGTTTGCTATGATCCTGGTCTGAGGGAATCAGGCTACCCAGATACATGTCGCCGAAAGCGCTCTGAAGCGTCGCAATAGCTTCCTCAATTGTCCCAACAGGCAGGTCAATCCGCTCGCGAGCCTCATTCGCGATGCGGATCCAGTCGTACAGGCTTTCGGCGATCGTTGCCATGCCTCCTATTATTTCTCACGCGAACGCAGAACGTCGATCCCCTCCGGCTAGGTTCCGTCCCTGTCTAAATATCAATACAGGCGGAGTGCCCCCAAAGTGTCTCATCAGCTTGAATCGGTAACGAAATGTCGGCGAGTGTTTAGCGATCACGGCCCATGGCTACCCAGCCGTGGCTCGTGCTCGGCTAACCAGGCGCAGCCTTTCAGTTCTTCAACCGTCATTTCAGACTCGGATCGAGCTCCACCTGATAGCCGGTCGCCAGTCGGTTTGTTTCGCTGGCCATACCGATCACAGACATTAGCTCGTGAAACATCTCGTCCGTCATTTCTCGCTTCCGGGCGGCGGCCGTGTGGGATGCGATGCAGTACTGGCATCCGTTGGAAACGCTGACGGCAATATAGATCAGCTCCTTGGTGAGCGGATCGAGCGCTCCCGGCTGCATGACCTGTTTGAGGCTTTCCCATGTTCGCTTCAGCGTAGCGGGATCGTTTGCGATCACCTTCCAGAAGTTGTTGACCGCATCCACCTTGCGGGTCGTCATGATGTCGTCATAGACATCCCGAACCTCCGGGCTTGCGTCCGCATACTCAACCATCCGCATCGCTGCCATCGGTAACCTCCGGGACGATCATATCCGGAAAGGGAAGATAGCAGCGCAGACACAACTGTCCCTTCCATCCCCGTTGCAGAAGAAAGGATTACACCGAATGCCGACCATCGTATGGATTCTCGTTGTCGCCGCAGTAGTCTTCGCCTGCGTTCTCACTCGCCATGCCGTCGTCGCTCTCCGTGGTTTGCTGGTCTCGGCTGTGGTCATCGGCACATGCACTGGGGAGAGCTGGGCATTTCATCGTTACGGACTTTTCCGAATGCCCAACCTTATATATGTGCTCATTCCCGCGGGGGTGATCCTGGCCTGTGTGCTGGTCTGCCTGGCGTGCACCAGTCTCCGCGGCTTTCTGCTTTTCGGCGCGATTCTCGTTGCGCTTTCGGCCGTTGGCTGGGTGTTCAGCCGGCTGACGCCGTTTGCAGGGCTTCTCCTCGTCGGCTGGTTTATCCTGCGAAGTCTCCGCGCGAATCCCGGAGGCGGGTCTCTGTTCAAAGCCTTCGTGGTTCACTCCGCTGTCCCCGATGTTTCCGTTGGTGAGGCGTATATGGCCTCGGAAGCCGACCTGATCTGAGCCGTTCAAAACCGTTCACCAGCTGCCCCTGCGCCCATAGCGGGGGCATTTGTTTTGCACTCAGCCCCGCGTTCCGGGGCTTTTGCTTGCGTCACTTCTGACGCGGAGGCTCTACTGTGTCCACTTCGACCGTTCTCTCACCGACATTCGGCTATCTCTACCCGTCCACGTCACTCTCTGGTATCACCAGCGTCTCGTCCCGCTGGGAAGTGTTGAAGGCATTTCTGGCCTCATCCGACGGCGCGCTTGTCAGCCGCCTCCGGGAACTTCCCACCGGCCTGCTATTCATCACTTCCATCCCCGGGCACGCTCACTCGGGAGCGATCTACTTCTACAGTTCGGTCCGCAGAGCGTTCTTCATGCTGGACTGGGCCGGACGGGACGATGACTTCGAAGCCGAGGAGTTCGATGTCCTGGTCGAAGCCTTCTCGCTTGACCTCGCTCTCGCTCCGGGCGCCTGCCCCGCCACCCGCCACCGCTCCCGCCGCCGTGGACGAGATAGACAGCATCACGCGCGGACGGCGAGTGGGCTGCGACCCACCCTGGCACTCACAGGTCGAGCACAGCAGCAAGCGACATAAACACACTGCACCGAAAGGAGGACAACCGATGTCCACCACGGACAAATCCGGATGGGAACCGGCACCCGCTACTCCGCGGCTTCTGCCGGTTGCCCCGGGATTGGCAAAGATGTATATGAAGCTCTTCGTGAATCGGCTGTCCTACTGCGAGCAGTCTCCTTATGGCTACCATGGCTACCACCGGCCCAAGCACCCGGAGCTTAAAGCTCTCGCGGGCCGGAGAGCCGCGAGAGAAATGCCCGACCAGAAATGGGGGAGCCTGCCACACTCCGAGCGGGCAAACGAGATCTACTTCGAACTCGTGAAGGAGCTTAGACTTCCTAGTCCGTACCGTAGTCTCACGGAGAAGACAATCGAGCAGCACCTCGCTGGGCAGGTAACTATGAATCTGTATGCGATCAATCCAGAAACCCAGTGCTGCAAGTGGGTTGCGATTGACGCAGACTACGAAACGGAGCAAGCGAAAAGAGACCTGGCAAAGCTGCGAAAAGAACTGCTGCTGGAAAACGTCTTCGCTGTTCAGGAGTATTCCCGCCGAGGCGGGCATCTGTGGATCTTCTGTGAGGATCCACTTCCGGCCAAGCAGTGCCGTCTTTTCATTTACAACCTCGCACTCCGGCTAGGGGTGCCTATCAAAGGCTCAGGGTTTGCTGACGAGGGAATAGAAATATTTCCGAAGCAAGATTCGCTCGCACCAGGTGCGCTCGGCAATGGCATTCGTGCGCCGCTTGGCATCCATCGGAAGAACGACAACCGCTACTGGTTTGTGGACATTGGCCAGCTGACGCTCCAGGCTCAAATCGATGCGCTCTGTGCGCTTCCAAAACTGACAGGCAAGCAACTGAATGATCTAACGCACCACCTGGCGCCTCCACCGCAATGGGAGACAGCTGACGATCCGCAGCCAGCGGAGACCGCGCGAAGCTCCACCGGAAATGGCGGCGGAGCGAAGAAGCCCTTCGATATTTACGAGCACGTATCGTTGGCGAACAAGCGGCCAATTGGCGGCAAGGACTATTTCGTGCAGTGCCCATCTTGTCGCCTCGCCGGTCGCGACACGAGCAAAGACAACCTCGGCGTCGCGAAACCGCACGGTCCTCGACACGGCTACTACCACTGTCATGCGGGCTGCTCCACGGATGACATTCGAAATGCCTTCGGGCATCCGCGTTCTCCGCACCTCAAGCGACGTTAGTAGATGTCTCCACCGATGTCGCTGAGTTGTGGAACCGGCCCGACAACATCGTCATCCAGTAGTCGCTTCCGTCGTTAGACTTCCCCCGGCCGCGCCTTCAAAGCGCGGCCATTCTCTTCGCCCGAACGCGGCGAGCCCCCACTCCACCATCAAACCAGCCGCCCTAGGGACGGCAGCAAGGACACTTCTCACCATGGCAAAGAGCGTAAATCGCGTGACATTGATTGGGCATCTGGGCAGAGACCCGGAGCTGAAACACACCAGCGGCGGCACCGCCGTGGCCAACTTCACGCTGGCAACCAACGACCGCTACAAAGACAAGGACGGCAACTGGCAGGACCGCACCGAGTGGCACAACATCACCTGCTGGGCGCGCCTTGCCGAGATCGCCAGCGAGTACCTCAAGAAAGGCCGGGCCGTTTACGTCGAGGGCAGCCTGCGCACGCATAGCTGGGACGACAAGCAGAGCGGGCAGAAGCGTTACCAGACCTACGTCAGCGCCACCGATCTGGTCCTGCTCGGCGGCGACCGTAGCGACGGCGCCAGCGGTTCCCCGCGTGAAAGCGACAACGATCAGAGCTTTCCCGGCGACGAGCCCGAGTTTGTCAGCGCCGGAGCCAGCGAAGATCCCTTCGAATTCTAGGGAGCGGTTGGACTGCCCCGCCGCGCTTACCGCCCCCAACACACTCGCTGTGTCGGGGGCTTTTCTCTAACTCGAATCTGAAAAGGGAAGAACTGCATGTCTTCTGAAATCGCTCCAAATCACAAGCACACCACCGAGGAAATCAAAGCTCTTCTGGAACTCCCTTTCCGTGCCGCCGAGATCACCTGGCGCGTTCTCGGAGATGGCGAGAGAGCAGAAGGTGAAGCCCGCATCATCCCGTATGCCTACCGCGCCGCATACATGAGGCGTCTCGACATCCTGTTCGGCCCCGGAGGATGGACCCAATCCTTCTCAATGACGACGGTGAGCAACATTCAGCGCTCGAAGAAGGTCAACAAGGCGTACGCGATGATCACCACCGGCAAGATCCTCGTCACCAGCACCATCACAATCGAGGGGTTCGGCACCAGGTCCAGCACCGGCGAGGGATGGGCTGACGACGAGAACGGCACCACGCGCGCCCAGGCCCAGGCCTTCCGTCGCGCCTGCGCGGAGTTCGGTCTGGGCCGGTACCTTCGCGAACTGGAAGGCTGGAGCTGCAAGGTTCCGGTGAATGCGAAGGGCTACTTCAAGCGTCCGCACTTCTCGGTTCTGCCGGATTCCGCGATTCACCCGTCGGAACTCGCAGAAGCACGGGAAGTACGCGCCAGGGCGGCGAAATCATCCCGCAAGTCCGCCGCACACGCGCCGACCGCTTCGGCCGGGAGTGGTACTCAGCCGGCTCGAACGAGCAGCAACCATCTGCGTCGACAGGCGCCTCGACGAATGCCACTCCGGCGAATGCCATCGAGGCACAACTCGCAATGCTGCGGACTGCCGAGGCGAAGCAACGCCTCGCCGGCTACCTCGGCCAGCTCTCCAAGCCCTTGATCACGTCGGTAGTCACGGGCCTCTCCGAGCTGTATGCGAGCGGGCGCATGGCGGGAAATCTCGTCAACGATGTCTTCTTCAACCTGGACAGGGCCGTGGACCTGATCGACCAGATCAACACCATGGAGCCCATGTTGCCGAGCGACAACACCCTGCCCAGCATCCTGCACTCCCACTCGGCAAAGTCGCTTTCCGATCTCCAGACCTTCGGCGATCTCAAGGCGGTCGAGCCGCACGGTCACCACCATCTACCAGGCAGAGCAGGAGCGCCAGCACGGCACAACCGCTGCCTGATTGGTTCCCGAGGAGCATCGTTCCAGCGATGCTCCTGCTTCCATCATCACCCCTGCAGTACACGAAACTACTCGAATCCTGAGGTACATCTCCATGTGCAAACTGCTGCAATTTCCTTCTCCGGACGATCCGCGTCCGGAGCCACCGGCCTCTGCGCTGAGCGTTCCCCAGCCGGGTGAACTCTCCGTGCCCAGTGCAGTGTCCGTCCACGCTCTCTCGGCGCCGCCGAAGAGTGCGAGCGCGCCCTGCATCCTTGCTGCAACGGCGGCCGTGGCTGTGTAGCCGCGCGGTGACTCGACATGCCGCCCATTCTCATCACGGCCTCTGTCCTCACGGCCTCGGGCGAGCCCTGAGCAGGGCGCCCGGAGGCGCTCGGGGCTCCTCCTGAACCCTCACTACGCAACGCCCCCGGCCTTGAGGGCAGTTGCTACCTCGACGATGTTCCGCGTGGTCTCCTGCGCAGGGCCGGATGGCAGACGCCAGGTACACGCGGAACCGCTCATTCCCGCGGCACGCAACAGCTCTTGGAAGCCGGGAGGCAGCCAGTTGCACTCCGACGATCCAGCGTTTGCGGAGTTCACCGGCGGCACCGAACCCATCCCTTTGTACGACGTGCAGGCCGCATAGCGCGGTCTGCACACACAACGCTGCCGCACTTTGAACCCGAGTCTTGCCGCTTGCTACGTTGTTGAGGCAAGATTGGACTTGCATCCAGGCCGATTATTCCCGGATGCGGATAGTGTGTGCAAAGCTCCGTTTTCGTCCACAAGCCGTTTGTGCGACAATCCCCCCATGACCAACAGCCTGATGGAGCAAGCATTTCACGTCGGTGATTTGAGTATCGACAAGCTCATTAGCTGTAATGGCGTTGGCTGCTACCGCGAAAGAGTCTTGCTTGTGGCTCGCAGTGTCTTTGGTGACTGGTTCCTGCAAAACGGAGGAGCGCAAGGTTCTATGGCTGCAAGCGGATGCCGGCCAAAGGCTCTGAAATGCCGCTTCGGAATCTCAGTTCCAGCGATCTGCTGAGATTGGAAACGAATCGGGAGAGATGGCTTGCAGAGACCGAACGCATCACGGCCTGGAGCCAATACAAGGCATTCCTTAGCGGGGGCTCCAAGCAGTGCATAGGCTTAAAGATTACCGGGAACAAAGTTAAAGAAAGTGCAAATGTCCCCGACAACGCCTATGTCGCTGATCTGTACGAGTACTGTGTGATCTTCTGGGCGATAACGCATCGACAGATTGGTGAGACTCCTGGATGTGCCGGCGCAGCGAAGTAGCTCCGGAATTATCCCACGACGGGTGCGTCATCGGGTCCCGGTCGCACAGATTGTGCGCCGCAGGATGGAGCCGGACAGTAATGGTCACTTGCGAGTTAGATGGCAAGAGTGCATGAGTCGCTCGACAGAATATAATGGCCCAGGCGACATCCGGAGCAATCCCGACGAATATGCGAGACACTTCTTTATGCCTAATGACCCACCCGCAACTGGGAGCTTGTGGCGGGAATCAGCGAACAACTTATGTACTGTCCGGTAACTTCGGAAAGCCATCATTCCAGTCGGCGTTGAGTTCTGTGTCCACGGCTGGAACGTAGGCGTGTTTCGCTGGAAGGCGACGAAATCACGAATTGGAAGGTCAGCCATTCGTACCTAGCGGTAGGCTCAACAGTTATTCTGGCAGAAACATAATCCTGAGATACGTGGCACCATTGGCTAAGGTTATCAAACGCTCATGCTGATATGTTGACGACAATATTGCCCAGTGACTCACTATCCCATTCTGGCAAGTGAAAACCGCAGAGTACGTCCGAATCCTCCTCGGATCCTCGGCTGTACACAACGCCTTGAATCCTCACTAAATATCACCGAATATGGTCGTTTGGCTCATGGCCCATCCCCCCATCGGGTCGCTGAGGTGTGGATCACGGGGAGGTAGCCAGCACGAATCGTCGCCACAGTCGATTTCGGCGTCAGGACGATGACCTCGGCATTGTGCGGACGGTCCATGCGTATCGTGTAGCCTCCCGCCGACCAGGCCAGCAACCAGTCGTTGTAGACCAGATAAGGTTCTTCCGCAAATTTGACGAAGACGCCATTCGGTAAATCAGCCAGGTTTGCCACGTAGAGATTCTTTGGGGCCACCCGCTCTGCATTTAGGCAGTTGTCGATATCAGAGGCCGAGGGCTGCGAGCCAGCTTTCTGAGGATGAGCCTGCTGCCAGGCGCAGCAAAAGGACTTGAACCGTTCCCGCCGACATTCGGCGCAGGGACGGTGCCCGGCTGCCAGAGCGGTTGCTTCGTCCAGGAAGAAGAGTTCGGTGTAACGACTTGGCGTCATCACCTTCCGCTTGCGGCCACGAAACTCCAGCACACACACGATCCATCGCTTTCCTAGCCACTTCCGCCTGATGCGGCCTTCATCGTCATGGAGAACGCCACGATTGCCCATGAATGTTCCCCGCTCAGGCGTGGCAATGATCTCACCAAATGGATTCACACGATTCTGTCTGGGCATCGGCACACCTGCTTCAACGGCTCTCAGTGACATTTTATGCTTCAAGTCACAACACCAAAACTCAAGACAGTCGGAGGAAATCCATGCGCCTGGCAGGCCGAATGAAGCTCGGCTACTACCCGCTTCCGCCCGCCGAGGGCGAGAAGATTCGCAACCTTCTCCAGTTCGGCGCCGAGCCTGCAAGCGTGATTGATCCTTGCGTTGGCACCGGCGCCGCATTGCAACAGATCACCAGGGGCGGCAACTGCCGTCTCTATGGCATCGAGCTCGATGCTGCGCGCGCCGCGGCGGCCGCTGCCGCGGGCATCACCACCGTTCATGGCAGCACCTTCGATACGCACAGCAAGGTCGAGCGATTCTCGCTGCTCTATCTCAATCCGCCGTACGACTCAGAGATTGGCAGTCTCTCGAACCGGCGCATGGAGGAGCTCTTCCTCGATCACACCTTCCGCTGGCTGCGCATCGGCGGCGTGCTCGTGCTGGTCATTCCGTTCGAGCGCCTCATTACGTGTGTCGATGTGCTGTCAGCGCACTTCACCGATGTCCGGCCGTATCTGCTCGCTGATCCTGAGTCGCAGCGCTTCGGGCAGATCGCGGTCTTCGCCATCCGAAAGCGCGTAACCGGTTCAACGGTCCGTGACTCCAGGCAGGCGCTTCTCAACTACTGCAAGGGCTACCTCGACATGCCCACGCTGGTGGGAGACGAGCGTCCTTATGCGGTGCCGTCCTCGCCGGGAACGACTCTGACCTATACCGGATTGCCGCTGGACAAAATCGAGGACATGCTGCCGCGCTCCTACGCCTATCAGCAGGCCGTGCAGCAGTTCTTCCTTCCGGCTCCAACCGTGAGCAGGGGGCGCCCGTTGACGCCTCTTCACGCCGGACACGTCGGCCTCTTGTGTACTGCGGGGCTGCTGAACGGCGTGTTTGGCGAGGGCCCCGATCGCCATCTGGTGCGCTGGCGTTCCACCAAGAACGTCACCACCACCGAGGAAATCGAGACGAATGAGGAGACTGGGGAAAACGTCTTCGTAAAGCGGCACACAGAACGGTTCAGCAATGATGTGACCCTGCTGTTCGAGGACGGCCGCACCCTGGTTCTCGGAGAAAAACCACCATTAACCGACGCCGGCGCCGCGGACGGGCGAGCTGCATAGCATCGTCCCGTGCGGCGCCACTCAGGAGACATCCCTTGGAAAACGCACACCTTCGTCTCGGGCAGCTTGAGTTTCGCCAGTCCACAGACAAGATCAGCACCACGCTCCGCGTACACTGCGACTGCTACATGGGAGAGGAGGAGCAAGGCCTCCTCCTTTCCATCTTTGGCGGGGACACTGAAATCGCTGCCATCTCCGCCGCAGTCGCGGGCAATTCGGCCTTCTCGCTGAAATTCCCCGGCGAGGATGGCGAGACCAGCCTTTGCGTGCGCATGGGGGAGAACGCGGCGAACATGCGCGGCACGATCCTGATTCCCGGGATGAGTCATCCCGTCCGGCACCTGGTCGTTGTTTCCCAGGCTCTTCGCCAGAACGGAATCGATGGGAGCACGTATCTGCTGAACTACTCCCCGCGACGTGGCGTGGGCCTTGATGGCCTCAGTAATGGGGTTGCCGGCGCGACCGGAGTGGGGCTCCTGGGTCATCGACCAACTGGACTTGCAGCACCGGATCACTCCGCTGACCGGCTTCGGTTGCAATCCGTACAGCATCCGGGCGACACGCGACGAGCTGCTCAACATTCTCAGCCAAGGCGTCCGGAGCATGAACCTTCGTTTCCCTGATGTGAACGGTCCAGTGCAGTGGCCAGACTTCACTGTTGCTGGCTACTTTCAGGCCGCCACCTCAGCGGCCTGAAAATAGCGCCGTGGGAAGATGTCGGGTCGATTGCTACAGGGCGATTGATGGTCGGCACGGCATCTGTCGAGGATGTACAGGACCGCGAAGAAACCTTGCCACATGCCGACTTGCGAGGACTAATCTGGTCATCACTTGCACGAGGACGCTCCTGCACCGCCGTTTTTGAGTTTCTGAAAACAAGGCTGTCGGGGCACAAAAGCCACTTTAACCTGCGGGTTTAAAACCGTGGTGCAAAGGGGATAATCGTACTATGCTCTTTCCTTATGTTTTACTTCTTCGATAGCCGACAGCGTCCAGATAACGCCAGCTACTACAAAGGTGTGCTCTTCGAAAAGCTCACGCGAGACTTTCTCGCCGCCCAGGGCTACGGCTCACTAACGTTGCGAGCCAAGGATGCCGGACTTGAAATTGATCTAACAGGCAAAGCTGAAGTCGGCGGTTATTCGCTCGTTGGAGAAGCGAATGCGCACACGAAGTCTATCCCGAGTGATGTTGTAGCTGCATTCGTGACGAAATTACTCCTCGCTCGCTCCGACGACCCGCACGCAGTAGGCCTTCTTGTTTCGACAAGTCCGTTGACTCCCGAAGCCGAGGCTACCGCGAAAGCAGTGCGCGAAAGGACAGCATTTGCCATCGAAGTACTCGGTGGAGAGAAGCTATTTGCAAGCATTCGGTCGAGATTATCGATGCCAGATAATTCCGCAACACACGCGATTATCTCCAGGTGTGGCACCAGGCCCCTTGCTACGTCCCTGCTTACCACCGAGCATGATTACTTCCTAATCGTCCTGTGCTCTACTCTCGCGGGTGCCACGCCTTCGTCATTCGCGGTAGTTAATCGTTCTTGTGAAATCGTTGCCGACAACGCCTTCTTGGAGCGCATACGCCAGTCGATCCCAGATCTTGCGGAACTCTCACCGATCGCCGGGAGATCCGACTCCGAAGTGATCGCTCCTACGCGGTCTAGCATTCCAGAAGGTCTGGTACTTGGAACCGACTGGGCAGACTATCGACTCCCCGCTCGCCCAGAGTTCTTTGTGGGCCGTAGGAGCGTAGCGGCCGAACTTGCCGAGCAGCTTTTCGCAGCGGACGGACCTAGGGTCGTGCAATTGAAGTCACGCTCAGGAGTTGGCAAGAGTTCGTTTGTGGCATTCTTGCGCGAGATGCTGCTTGCAGACGGTGCATGGGCGCAGGTTTATGACGCACGCGATATCAAATCGACGCTTGACCTATTAAGCGTTGTCCAGTCATTCACGGGGGCGCCTCAACTCGCGACGGACAGTTCAATCGCTTCGGACCAACTGTCGGCACCTTGTGTTAAAGGTAAAGCCCACATCTTGTTTATCGACCAGTTCGAGTCCGTTTTCTCAAATCGAGAGCTGTTCGAGAGCTACGAGTTAGTCGCATCAGCCGTCGTGCGCATAGCTGGAAGCGTAAGGCTCGTAGTGGCGCGCAAGAACGATCTCCTTACGACGTACGACGATTCGCAGATCTCCCTTGACCGCCTGAATTCGATGTCACGTTCCGTTGTATTGGAAGACTTCACAGTCGAAGAAGCCGTCGAATTGATTAAGCGGATTAGTACCCAGACCGATAAGGCTGTGTCTCCCGAAGTAAAAACCTACGTTCTGGAGTTCGCACGCGGTTTTCCCTGGCTTATAAAGCGAACGATGGCTCATGTGGTGAAGCTCTTAAACCGAGGTGAATCGCAAGCGGAGGTCTTTCCGGCAGCGCTTCGCCTCAATGACCTGTTCGATGAGGAATTGGAAGTACTCGACGAAGTTGACAAAGACTATCTGGTCAGAATCGCGCAGAGGCTACCCGCAACATATCAGCAACTTGATCGAAGCTTCGAAGACGATCCGAACCTGCGGAAAGTCCTCGACAAATTGACCCGAGAGCGGCTACTGCGGCTTAGCGGTTCCACCTACGATACGTATAACGATGTATTTAAGGAGTATCTGGTTTACCACAAGCTGCCTGAATTCAGAGTCTCGTTTCTATATAGGCTTCGACCGGGCGCCGTTCTGACTTCGTTTCGAACCGCTTCGACACTTCGGCGCTTTACAACCGAGCAGCTCACAGTTGCATTAGGCAGGGCAACCGGAACGACGTTCAATGTGCTTAGGGAATTGAGAAATGTAGGACTTATTGACCGTCGGGAGCAGCAATGGTTTGTTTCGGAGGCTGCGACTGAAGCACACGGTCGTGAGCAACTTGGTGAGTACATCCGCCAACAACTGCTTAAGAATGGATTGGTCACCGACCTACTCGCAATGCTTTCTGGAAGACCTGACGCAACAGTGTTAACAGTTACAGAGTTAATCAAAGACAAGTTCGCGTTCGTTGACGCTTCCGAGAAGACGTGGAATTCTTACGCTGCGAGTGCGCTCGCATGGCTTGGCACAGTGCGCCTCGTTCGGGTGGACAGGCGCCGGAACGTTCGGCTCGTTCGCGAAGACCGGGCCACTGTCGCACGCGAAATCGGGAACCTAAAGTTAAAATCTGTTAGTCCTCGCTCGACACGCGCCTATTTCCTCCCTGGTGCGTATTGGACGCACGTTGTTCAACTTGTGGAGGCCCTTCCGACTGTCGGACGGAAAGGGTTGAGTATCAAGCAGGCCGACGCGCTTCGCAGTCTTATTGAACTAGGGTTGGCAACCGCTGATGGGAAATTGCTCGTAAAGGGTGACTTAGATTTGCGCACCGCCGTGCTGAAGGTGCTTACCGGAGAGCCATACAACTTGTATTGGTCGAATGTGTCGAATGTCCCAGCACGACGCGCGGTGCTAGTAGATGTCTTTCAGTTGCACGGGCTTGAGTCCGGAACGATCAGTTGGCGTGACCGATTGCTGTCCAACTGGGGAAAAGCCCTGGGCATAACAGCAGGGCGCCGGCGCCGGCCACGTCCAGCGATGACAGGTACTCTGTTTTAACTCGGCTCCCTCACCTTGACATTCTCACGGATAAGTACCGGTAAACGCCGATTGGACAAGAAAACCGTTCGGTACCCGCTCGGACCTGGAATTGTGAACACTAGCCGACTTCCCGTTACAAACCGTCCAGCGATCCCGGACCTCAGGAAACTCCGGAACGTAAGTTCACGTCCACGCCTGCATAATGTTGAGGCGAGTTAATTTTGAATATGACCGTTTTACGCTTGAGAGTCGCACTATAGTAAGAATCGGGGAAACAACAAACACGATGCGACTTCGTCACGACCTAGAGCTTCCAAAACCTGAGACCTTCTATACAAAACAGCTCGAATTCGAAGTTAACGTCGATGGATCGGTTTGCGACTCGTTCACAATGGACGACGGAACGAGTTTCAGCTTGGAAGCACCAACTCTCCTAGCCGGCGCTCTGTCAGGTGTTCATCGAACAATTCATCGGGCGAGTTTGGAAGCGTTAACCGAGGCTGCACTGCGATTTTACCGATCCGAAGATGTGCGGACATATTCCATAGCAGAGTACATCGACGTGCTCTTTTGGACGCGATATCAGTGGGGTTTCGCCTTCCAGGAAAACTCTCGGAGTTCAGTCAAACATGCATCGCAACAGACTCTTCACCCTGAGGCACTGAAGACGCACACTGAACAGTTTTCGTACGGATTATCGGTTCATTTTCTCGCGAAGCTTCTTGGAGTTCCGATTGATCGATTTTTCTTCATAAATGGGGCCGGATCTCGTCCTGATTTCCGTGCTCGCCTCTCCGCTGCGGAATTAGCCGCCTCAACAGGCGGAAACGTCGCCACGCTGAGCCCCAGAGGCCACTTAATCCAGCTCGAGGTAAAGGCCCGAACTGGCTGGGCAAACTATCACAGAGGCAAGGAAGGTCTTGAACTGCTTCAGAACCTCTCGAGGAAAGCAGCCTCAAGACCAGACTACGCAACAATCTCAGTAGTAATCTCTCTACCTGGGAAGGACCAGGTTCGCGAACAACGCACTCGCATACTTGTCGCTGACCCCGGAGATCCGCCGATGCTCGACTCTAGAGCTCAACTGCTGCTGCTGCTCGAGGAAGCCTTACCCCTTCTCGTGAGACACGGCCTATGGCCGACCTTGAGTTCCGCGTTGGACTGGCTTCAGAACCTTCGAGGATCACTCAACGACTATGAGAAATCGCTATCCGAATTCATTGAGAATCATCGAGATCAGGTGCAATATAACATCCACTCCGAAGTTCATAACGGACGTCTTTTTAACGGTAGGATATTCAGCGACGTTGCTCTGCGGCTCGGACGGATCGGAGAGCGAGGTATGTCACGCGATGAGGCCGAATTGCGCCTTTCGACAGACGATCTCGGACGTGCCTGGTTCTCGGGAGCGGACAAGGATTGGATACGAATCGTGCAAGAGCACGATGCTGAGGGCTTTCTGAATTTTGGAGTCCGTGGCGCCGGCGAAAAAGACCTGTCCGGTCAGTCTGCATTCATAGTTCTAGATGAACCGATGGACGATGGTATCCGTCAAGGTGTTCGCGACGCACTGAAGGCCGCATTACGTCACTGGAGCTAATCAACCAGAGCTGTCGACACATGTCGTTGATCGGGCCCGGGAACGATTCTAGATCGCCTTATGGAGAACGAGGATCAAGAAGAGCTCGATCGCGAGGCGAGGGATCCGGGTATGCCTGCTCGGACAAAGTGGCAGAGAACCCCGTCTCGAAAACCGCGACCTGCGGCACGACCGGTAAGGCCGTTTCCGCGTTTTGGAGTGTTTTCAGGGACACGCGTTTCCGAATCAGGAACGATAAACGCCGTTGGATCCTCGAACGGATATTCCCCGGGTTGTCGGCTACTCGTCAGCAACTCTCTGGTAACTATTGCCTTTCCATGCAGATTCTTGCGTGGCCTATGAACCCAGCGCTGACAGCATGATCATGCACTCGGGCAGCTTTCATCGTTGCCGGCAGTAATCAATCCATTCAGACATACCCTCACAAAAACGACGATTAGAACAATGCACGACAGGTGGGCAGCAGTCCCACCGCCACTCTCATCACAGAGCGAGATCTGCCATGGAAATGACCACGCTGTATGACTACTTACGCCTCTATGCCAAGGAGCTCGGGCGCAGAATTGTTGAGACGTACCCCCCGCTTCATGCGCTTAACGATCCTCCCGCTCCGGAGCTTTCACGCCTGATGCGCAAGCCACTGCCTGCACAGGAGCTCGCCATCATGGGGTGCGTGAAGTATCTAGCAGATCACGACGCAGTCAAGATCGTGGGTGAATGCGGGACAGGGAAGACATTCATGGCGGGAGCTGGCGTTGCGTACGTGGCCGCCCACTCCAAGCCGTTCTCCACAATTGTCATGTGTCCGCCGCACCTCACCGAAAAGTGGGCACGTGAAATTCTGATCACAGTGCCCAGCGCGAGAACCTACATCATCGAGGATCTGCGCAACGGCGGCGACCAGAAGAAGCCTCACGGCGTGGTGGAGATTCAGTATACCAATGGCATCATGCGCCGCCGCGGCCTCGCGACCTCTCTTCCAGAATTGCGCGCCATGGGCCGGCGTGCCTGGCTCACGCAGCATCCCTATCCGACCTACTTCATCGTGGGAAAGGAGAAGGGCAAGCTCGGTTACTACTGGAAACACGTTTACGGGAAGGCAGCGCGTAGCAGTAGGGAGCACGCAGGCAGTGTCGTCAATATCGACACGTGCCAACCTGTCGCGAAAGCGAACAACGGCGTCCTTACCGAAGACGACTTTGACGAGCGCCGGAAATACTCGGAGACGGTAGAACTCAGCAAAGGCGGAACGAAGTTGTATTCGCCTCTCTGGTCCGCCGATCGCGCGCGCATTCAGCGCATGGCTCCCATGGATTACATGGGCCGGTACATGCTGGACTGGTTCGACTTCTCCATCGCCGACGAGGTTCACCAGCTCGCTGGCGACACAGCACAGGGCAACGGTCTTGCCGTATTGGCTAGGATCGCGAAGAAGGTCATCACGCTCACCGGAACGATGATGGGCGGCTACGCCGATGATCTCTACAACGTGCTCTACCGCATCGATGCTCCACAGATGGTTCGCGAGGGCTTCGAATGGGGCGGCGCCGGACGTGAGATGTTCCAGCGGAAGTATGGCGTGATCGAGACCGTGGAAAGAATCACGGAGAACGAAAACGCTTGCTCCCGCAATCCCAAGAAGTCGATTCAGATTCTGCGGCGGCCAGGCTGCTCGCCGATGTTGTTTGGCAATCACCTGATGGACTCCACAGCCTTTGTTTCCCTGGAAGACATCGCAGAGGCGCTCCCACCTTACACCGAGACTGTGATCGAGGTGCATGCCAACCAAGCATTGAGGGATGCCTACGACGACTCGCTGAGCAGATCAAGAAGACCATCAACCAATATCCAAAAGACAAAGGTCTGCGGAGCATCATGCTCAACACGCTGCTTTGCTACCCTGATCACCCCTTCGGATTCGAGACGATCTACCGGAAGATGTGGGATCGAAAAGCACGCGAGTACACGATCATCAAGGTCGCGGAGCCTGCGATTCTCGAAGACAAAGTCATCTATCCGAAAGAACGTGAACTGATCAATGACATTCGCGCCGAGCTGGCTCAGGGACGCAAGTGTCAGGTCTTTGCCACCTACACCGGAAAACACGATGTGGTGGGCAGGCTCGACACGGTGTTACGCGGCGCCGGCTTCCGCGTTGCTGTGCTCCGACCTTCGGTTGCCACAGACAAGCGCGAAGCCTGGTACGAGCGCCAGTTGTCGCAAGGCGTAGATGTTGTCATTTGCCATCCGCGGCTGGTGGAGACTGGTCTCGATCTACTCTCCTTCCCAACCATTTACTTCTACGAAACGGGATATTCCACCTACACGTTGCGTCAGGCCAGCCGCCGTTCGTGGCGAATCGGCCAGCGGCGCGATGTGCGCGTGAAATTCTTCTCCTATGCGAACACGATGCAGAGCAACTGCATTCGCCTCATGGGCAGGAAGGTTCTCGTTTCAATGATGATGGAGGGCAAGTTCAGCGGCGAAGGCCTCGCCGGTATTGAAGAGGATACCGACATGATGTCTGCCATGGCTCGCGAGTTGGTCGAACAGGGAGGTGTTGGAGAGACTGCCGACGACGTTTGGCGGCAGGTCAACCAGCAGCGCAAGGCGCAATTTGGCTCTGCCCAGCCGGCTCCTGTGCTATCCGCTGATTCTAGGGAAATGCCCGCCGAGGAAGAACCACTTCTGGTTGCAGCTATGGCGGCGGTGGTTCCTCCCGCAGTGGCCGCTTCCGCTGCCAGTGCTCAGCCGTCATTCATCGGCTTTGCCATGACCGCCATTTCAAAACGGAGAAGGAAGTGGCCCGAACGTGTTGATAGCGGGCAGCTCCCGCTCTTCGCGGCATAGCGGCCGTTTCAACGGAGTCAGAAAACCTGCTGATGGTGCGCGTGCGTTCCCTGTTTGAGGTTGTTCCTGTCGGAGGAACCTCATGGCAATGGGTGTGTCTTGCGGTTTCTCCCGCCCCAAGACACCCCGTTGTTTTCGCATTCCATGATTTGCAGTACCCAACAGAGGTATCTTTCATGTACACGTTTTTCACCGCTTCCGATTTCCTGCCTACCAAGTGGAGCACCGCTGACGAAAAGGCTGCATTCGGCAATACCTTGCTGCACTTCATGCTGACCGGCTTCCTAGCCGGACGGTTCACCGAGAAACTCTAACCACGCGCATGGGTGAGATGGACACATAGACGGACACCCATCGCCAGCAGCTAGCGTCTGAGTTCGGCGCTCTCAAAGAAAATCTGAAACCATGGAAAGCCTACCCGCCAGCTAGCGGCTCTCCGATTTCGAGGCGCAACAAAGAACGACTATTCAGCGAGGACAATCCGATGGGGAAAAACAGAAAAAAGGAAGACAGATTCCAGCCAGGACCTCACGGTGGGTGCGAGGCGCTTCTCTATGAATTCCGCGAACCGCCGCTCCAATCCGATGACGAAGATGATCTTCCACCAGCCGGCGGCCAGCCGCATCCACGGACTGTTCTCATCGCGGCCAAGACTTTCGATGAAACGTTGCAGTACCTACGTTTCCACCTTCAGGGGTTCAGCGTCCACACCGTCAAATGTCTCGGTGTCATCCTCATGGTCTCCGGATCACCTGCCGACTGAAAGCGATTCACGCGTCTCGTAAAAGTGGAAAAACCTCATGACAGACTTGACGCGGCTGCTGCCCGGCCTTCAGAGTACGCCGCCTAGATTCATCTCCCCTGCCCCTCATTTGAACCCCGCCCCCCACTCAGATGCTCTTCTGCTCGGCTGAGGGCATAACTTCGCTTGCACAAAGGAGCGTCCACAGATGTTCGTTGAACTGCTACCACTGTTACGAAATCGCACCGTCTCCCTGAGCGTTGCCGTACCCGCCAACGGCGACTCCATCGTTCTCACCATCATGCCGAAAGTCACCGACGAGAAAGCCGAAGAGTTTGGCTCCATCAAGGAAGCGGCGGTCAAAGCGCTCTCTGGCGCATTGACCCTCAAGGCGCAGTCTGCGGAAGAGCTGGACGCAGGACTGCACCAGGCACTTCTGCAGTATGTCGGCAGCCAGCTCACGATCGAAGGCTCGATCAATGAGATGGTGAAGACGGTGAAGGCCGCCGAGGAAGAGGCCAAGGAGGCCGCCAAAGCCGCCGTCGCAGCCGCGAAGAAGAAATCCAGTCAGGCCGCAACTGGCAGCAAGCCATCGACGCCCACTGCAGCGCCGGCAGAGGAGAAGAAGCCCGAGCCCGCTGCACCGCCGAGCCTCTTCGACGCCTCTCCTGCAGAGGAGAACCAGGCGGAATCAGATGAAAATGATTTGGTTGCCGAAGGCGCCGCAGCGTCTGCGACACCGTCGCTCGAAATAAGCGCAGCCTAGTAATCAAGCGCCCACGTCACCTTCCTGCCCGGCCACGCAGGCCGCAAACATCCCAGTTTTCTGTGACCTCTTCAAGAAAAAGAGGGAGCGGTTCAGGAGAAATCTATTCTTATGCCCATTGAAGTCGCGCAAATGGAAAGACAGTTCGCCTTCGGCGGACGAATCATTCCCGATCCCAACCCAGAGCTCACGCCGGAAGCTGTCCGCGAGTTCCTGACCTTCCAGTATCCGGAGATGTCGACGGCCACCATCGTTGGACCCGAGACTGCCGGCCGCTATCTCCGCTACACCATTCAGCGATCAATCGGAAGCAAAGGCTAAGGCAATGCGCCCCCGGTTAGCGCCCAGAAATGACCGTCTGCGAAGCCGTCAGCCGCTCTGCGATGCGTTACGCGCAAAGCAGAGCGGTCTCAATGAGAGCGCGGAGAGTCATGCTTTCGCGAGGTTCTGCAAATGCGCAACAAGTCAGCGGCTATCCAAGGGGGTCTACACAGCAGTCGTTCAAAATCAGCGGCAGACCTCTCGAATGCTGCCGCCACCGCCAGAGTTTCTCCTGCCACTCGCGTAGTGCTGCTCGCCCCCGGCGGCACTGCCTCGCTTCCTCCGTTGGACGAGGTCCACAGCCAATACAGCTTCTACACCGGCAAGAAGCTCCTCTTTAAGCTCTGTCAGAACCTGGTGGAGCAAGGGCTGGCTACGACCCGAAGCTGGGAGAGGAGCAAAGCCAATCCACTTGCGTTCGTTGACGAATCTCTGCGGCGTTGGTGTTTTCTGCACGGCCTCTCGCGGATTGAGGAAGAGTTCAGCGAGTTCTCAGTTGCGATCCGGAATGCGGACGATCAAAAGCTCCGCATTTCGGTGCAGCACTGGCACCTTGGCCAGCTCGTTTGCCGGGCTCCGCTGACGGCGCTCGAAGGGCATGCAACAGGGCTGGGTGCAGCGTTCTACCAGATACTTGCCTATACGCTGGTTCGCTCGCTGGGATCATGGGATCTCGATGATGCGGCGGCCAGCGTCGAACAGATGAAGGAGTGGGCCAGTGAATCCCGTGAAGAGGAGGGCGGGGCGGAGGATGAGTATGAAATCCCCGACCTTGACGGATGCACTCCAGCATTCATCGCGAAAGCGCGCAAGAAGCACGTCTCCATCCGGCACAGCGTGCGCATGCTACGTGCGCACGCCGACGGCCGGTTTGCGGTGTGGATCAGGTCGCTCCTTCGCATGTACGCGCTGACGCGCATTCCAACCGATAAGCGTTTGAGGCTGGACCCCGAGGAGGAGGGATACGACTATCTGCGGCCTGTTCCTGTGGCAGTTTTGTCGTTTGATGACCAGGACGCAATTGTCGCCACAGTGAACGAAGAGCTTGAGAACTGGAGCCAGTGTTCTTCGCCGCCCGTGGTGGACCTGAAGGTTGATTCCTCCCAGCCTCAAGAGATGCGCGAGGCGTGGAGGATTCTCAGAATCAACTTTGAGATCGCGTTGGAGCTGGCCAGCCTGGCAGAGAACTGGAGGCGATGGACTGAAGCCGAGGAGAAGAAGAATGAACACCGACATCGAAATCGGGGGCAACTCAGCGGTCGAGCTGCGTAAGGCCGTGATGATCTACACCGGCACACATGCCTACGTCACCGTCCACGATGTGCTGCGCGACGAGCAGGGAAGGCCTCACTACGGGCCGCCGGAAGCTTTGAGCGCGGAGTTTTTGAATAGCCTCTATGAACTCTTGAACCAGAAGACAGCGCGTGAGATCGAGGTTCTGCCGAGCAATGTTCTGTGTCTCACGGACGATCTGGTCGCTTGGTGGTGCTCCGGCTGCAGTGCGCCCCATGTTTTTCGAATCGGTCACGGACAAAGAAGCGAATGCGCTATCTGGCGGGATGTTTCCGCACCCTGCCCTGGTGTTCGTCGCCGCGGGAAGACAGCTTTCGGTCCGCGCATTGCCCAGCAACGATAGGCCCACCAGCGGCACGCCCATGTTGAGCGCACCGTATTGGAATACCTACGAGGACGGCTCAGTTTGCATCGGCAGCATGCGTGTGCCCGTGTCGGATGTGTCACCGGCGGTCACGGCGGAGTGGGAACGAGGGTTCTTTGAAAGCGCCTTTACTCATCCCGCCGGTGCCGTGCGACTGACCTCATATAAAGGGGGCATCATCCCGATGTGGACGAGCGTTCTTGGCAGGGATGCTTTTCCCAATCAGCACCTGGTCACCGCACGCGAAACCCTCCTGCAGTTCATACGACGCAGCCAGAAATAACGAAAGGAGCAGAATCCCATGCAATCCGTTCATCACCTTCATCCTCGCCTGATGGGCACCACCCGCCCGCTGCGCGTCCTACTCGTTGGCGCGGGCGGAAGCGGGAGTGCGGTCTTGCTCCAACTGCCATTCCTGGAGCAAGCTCTGCGCGCCTGGGGACAGCCGGGACTCGCCGTCACTGTCATGGACCCAGATACTGTGTCCGAGGTGAACGTCGTCCGTCAGCCCTTCTCCCATGTCGATATTGGGGCGAACAAGGCCATGTGCCTGGTGGGGCGCATCAACATGTTCTGGGGTTTCGTTTGGAAAGCGATACCGCGTTACTTTGGGGACAGTTCGGACAGGGCGCCGGAGTGCGATCTGCTGATCAGCTGCGTCGATACCAGAAAAGCACGCCATCTCATTTCTCAGTCATTCAAGAAGTTCCGCGCGCCTACATATCATCTCGATCTCGGCAACAATGCCTCCAGCGGGCAGTACGTCCTTGGCCAGCCCAAGGATGTGACGATCTCCGCACGTGCACAGGAGACACGCCTTCCTACTGTGTTCGAACTCTATCCTGAGATTGCCGACGCCACGCTCGGGGAAAGCGCGCTCCCAAGTTGCTCGGTCGTGGAGGCGCTGGACCGGCAGGAGCCATTCATCAATCAAACCCTGGCCGTCAGTTCGCTCGCCATGCTTGCTCGATTGCTGCGGTATGGGCAGATCTCATATCACGGTGGTTTTTATAACGCCGAGACCGGGCGCATGGCGGCTCTGCCAGTTGATCCAGTCCAGTTTGCCAGGATGAGGAAGACTGCAAAGAAACAAGTATCCTCACGTGCGGCGTCCGGCAGACACGCTGCCGCATAACCGATCTCACCGAAGAAAGAGAAGGCATCAACATCGGCATTCTAGCTTCTATGGCAGCAGTCTGGGAGATCAAATGGGGGATTGATGAACGTTATCGGAAGAAAATTGAAAATTGCTCTTAAAAATCATAGAGGCCGTCTCCGGTGTTGCTACGGCCTCTCCACTTCTATTCGATTTTTTCTACTACCGTCGGGTATGGGTTCGTCGGGTATTGATCTCGTCGGGTGTAGATTCCGTCTGAGTTATGCCCGCTAGCAGAATCATTGTTCTGACTCCACCAGCAACTGCAGTATGGCAAAACCTGGTTTGATATGCAAGCTTGATCGTCTGAACGATCGTCACCATGACATTGCGAATGCCAGTGTGAGATTCGTTGCCATACACACGTTCCGAAATCCCTGTTTCCGGCCCCTCGTCTAACTTCTCAAATCTTCAGGCGCGCGTATCAACGGCAGTGTGTTCCAAAAAGAACTGTTTTTCGAAAATTCAGGCGCGACGAAATGCTTCCATTAATCTGCGGCCCCCGTCGTGCGTCTTCGGCTCCTCTTCTGAACTGGCTTTTCGAGTCCCCGATGGTGACTCAGCGATCATTCGCTCGTCAAGAAATGACTGCTGAGTGCAATTCACGCCAACTACACTTCGAGAGGACATTTCGAGCCAGCAAGTATTTCAAGTAAACCGCGACGATCGAGCAATCCTGTTGCATACGCCTCTTGGCTTTCTTGGGTCAGCAAGCATCGTAAACACGCATCACGGCAATGACTGTCATGAGGAGAACCTCGCCGTAGAACTCTAAGAAGAGCTTCTCCAAGCTCAGCCTCCCTCGCGATCAATTCGGCAACGTGCCCAGAGCCGCCGGCATCGCTGTCGTAGAGATAGAAATGCCAGGTGGTTCCCTGACGGAGATCTTCAGTCGACAGGCATATCTCACGGACATCTATTTCAAGAAGCTCTGCCGCCGCAAGATGGAACGCATGCGCGAAGGTCACGGCCATGGCAGGCGTGCGCAGTGAGTTGGTACGCTCAAGGTCGAGTTGCAGTAAGTCCGTGTTGTGCTCCGCAGCAAAGTGTAGGTGCCGAATCACCAGTCCATCCTCGCCATTTTTCCAGCAGGGATGATTGTTAACACTCTTGCCCGCGATTGGCAGGTGCTCGCGGAATGGCACGCCGTCGAGACTGGGCAGAACATCAGTTGTGTCACGCATGCTGTCGGCAAAACCACAGCGAGTACATAGGGCAAATCCACATTCATATTGCCCTGCATTCGTCGCTAGTAGATCGGCGTTCTCGAACAACTGCACATACAGCCCTGCTATACCCGCGAAGTCCTTCGCCGTTCGCGCCGCGGTCGCAGAAAGCAACATTGACGCCAGAACCTGCGTTATCCCCACCCGCTCTTGGTCTGTCTCCCATGTCGGCGCATCCCATACTGCAGAGGAGTATCCGAAGCGCGGCAACAGAAGGTCCTTCTTTGAGCACGCCAACGGTGCCTGGCAGCGGGGGCAAGCCTCCACAGCCAATGGCTGTAGTTCCGTCCATTGATGACCGTTTATGCAATGGTACAGATATTTGCGCAGACCGAAGCTCCTACTCGCGGTTTCTGACCAGAAGCTCAACACCCCGTGCGACGAGTAGCTTTTGCCTCCTCCAAGTAATACAGAGCCAGGCACATACTCACTTAACGCAAGGGTTGAGCTTCGCTGGAACTGAACGGGCTCTTCAGCACTATCTGTTTGAACGGTCAGCGATTGTACGCTTATGGGGAAACCATAACGTGGCAGGAATCGCTTCTCTGCCAGGGCTGCGATCGTTTCCGTCTGCCACAGGGCCTTCGCTTGGTAGTGGATTGCGTTCAGTACCGAGTTTTTGGCACCCGACGCGACTGCGGCAAGCCATGCACCCTTCAGCCCCCCATAGTCCTTCTTCCATATTGCACAGGCCTTGGCAAAGCTCTCATGGGCATATGCAATAACAGCATCTGCAGATCCTTGGAGCGGAGTCCGTTCGAGTAGCCTCGCCAAATCTGTTGTTATCTCGTCATTGGCCCCTATTAGGTAATGCAAAAAATGGCAGAACTGCTCGAACGGCGCACCTCCGGGGACAAACCACGGATGATTAATGTTAAGTACGCAGGGTTCCGGAGTTTCGAGCACCTCGATGCGAGCTTGGTCTGGAATCTGCCTCGGCACCCGCGGTTCGTCGCACAACCAGCCCATTTGGTTATATGCCGTCATCGTGCCAGTCGATTTTCCTGCCGGGTAAATGCGGCGAAAAAATTCCCCCAAAAGCAGAGCGTGCGAGTGCTTACGCCCAAAACGCTCGCGCTCCAACCGCACCACCGGCCTCCGTAGCGGCTTGCTGTAGAAATCATTGAATGCGGTAAACACTGCGAGATCGAATGGTCGATGGTGCGCATACGTGCAGACCATTGATGAGCCATCGGCCCGTCGGCCAGCACGTCCACCGCGCTGCTGGTAACTCGCGCGAGAGGGTGGAACATTGCCCAGCAAGACTGCTGAGAGCCCGCCAATGTCAATGCCTACTTCGAGTGTCGTTGTCGCCGACAGCACATTGCGAGCGCCGTTTGCGAACAGGTGCTGCAGCCGCCGGTTTTCTTCTGCCTTGAGTTGCGCCGAGTGCTCATCTGACCAGTTTCCCATGCGGAATATCTCAGAGTTACGAAATTCCTCGCGTGCCCGTGCAAAACGCGAGTCGCGGTCGGCGTCTTCGTGCGTGATCGGCTGCAAGTCGCAGTCGCCCTCGCCGGGCACGGTCGAAAGACCTGCTAGCGCGCGCGGCCAAAGTTCCCCAGTCAGCTTGCATCGGAACAATTGCATAGGCCGACGCACGCGAAGTCCGACAACTTCAGCCGGAAGGCAATACGCGCACCAAACCCAGCATCACGGTCTTCGGCTTCCACCCAAGAGGCAAAGTCACCGTGTGCGCGCTCCACGATCTGCTGGAAGATCGCCTCCAGTATCCGCCCCACCAACTCATCTTGATCGCCCCTCAACCCCAGTCGCTCAAGCAGTCTCCGCACGAGTTGCGGCCGACGCGCCTTACTGTCCGCGGTCGATCCCGCAAACGGCACCAGCGACATGTTTGCCCGCGCCCGCAACGCAATCCACTTGCCTAGCGGCGTCGCATATTCATAACGATCACGTTCATACGAACCCAGCGTGATCGCACGATCTTTGCGTACGATATCCAGCAAAGCAGCAACCAGTTGTGGCCACATGGTCGCGAGTTCCGCCGTGAATGACGATGTAAAGCCCAGCCCAAGTGGCGGCTTTAGCATCTCTGTACCCGGGTATACAATCTCTGCTAGTCCGCACGACTCCAGCGTGATCCGCTCCCAAGTGGGAACGGTCAACTCGCGGGCAACAATCCGTGGCACTTCCTTCACTATCAGACCCCCATTCACATCCCAGAGAGCCTGGCCTTTTTCGCGCCACTGGGTAGCCGTCTGCTTACCCGCGCTGGATCGCGCGTAGAACTCCCGCAGCATGTGCTCCCGTGTAATTCGCTCTTCCAGAGCGGTAACCGTTAAGCCTAGGCCCGCAGCCCCCAATTCATTCTGCGCACGGTGCAGTTCAGCTACTAGCTCCTCGCGTGCGTCGCCCGTCCACTGCGGATCAGCGAGCTGCTCCTTCAGTTGCCGCACCCTATGCTCCCGCAGTCGCACAACTCCAGAGCCTCCGCCGGCCTTGGCAAGCACAAGGTCGATCACCGCACGCCCCATCTGGATCTCGTGGCTGCGCGTCAGCATCGGCCCGAGCCGAGCTGCGCGAGCGCGGCTATCGCTAAACGCCAGTAAACGACGCCCACCCGCCGGCAGCCATCCGCGTTGAGGCGCGGGCATCACCGGGAGCGCAGCAAGCAGTGTTTCCGCAACTACCGGTAACACGAGGCCATCCGACAATTTCATCGTGCGGAAGTGGTCATCCTCTGCTCCGCAGTTCGGGCAGGTATCTACCCGCTGCAGCGCTACTGTTGTGTCCGAAGGATCTAATTCCAACTCGCCCGTGCGCACATCAAAAAAGTCGGCGCCTTGCATGTCGATATGAAAGAACCTTGGATCATTAGGCTGCGCGGCGCGCGAATTGCTAAGCCTCGCACGCCTCACCTGGCCAACCGGATGCAGTTCGTTCCGCGGCATCAAGCCCGCTATCAGATCTTCACCACAGCGGCTGCAGCGCGCCAACGTGAGAAGGCGACCACCGCAGCAAGCGCACTGCTGCCCACCGTCGAGCGTCAACGCACCGTGTCCGGGCATCCGCGGGCCACCACCTGCGCAGCCGGAATTCAGACACACCGATACCTCGCCAGGCGCGCGAACAAGGAGATGCAACTTGTGCGGAGTGCAGGAAGTTCCTCGAAGCGATCGCGGCCCTGTGCCCCCAACTGCAACAGTGCGATCGTCGCGCGCGTTGCCTTTGCCTTCTGACGGCCCCAAAGTTTTCCACTACCTTCGCCAACGGAACCACTGCGCGCGATACGTGGTTCTCCCAGAAAAGTTCATCTACCTCGCGGAGTTCCGGCATCTGTTGTAACAAACTGGCGAGTAGCCGCGCCGGCTTTGTTTCCTGAGCGTCTAGCAGTAGCGGATCCTCCACCAGCTTCGCTGCACGATCACGCACCAGCGCGCACAGATCAATGTCCTCTAGCAATGAGCAAGGCGGGCCACAACCGCAGCCCATTCTCGAACTCGACCAACATGTTCGGATCCAGCGATCGCGCACGTTCATGCACCTCAGGCAACTCGCGCCGAGCTGTTTTGCCTTCGATGCGAATCGTCAGAGCGGGGTCTTTGGAGAACAGGTCGCTAGCAAAAGTAATTAGGTCCGCGTCTGTTCCGCCCAGCGTCGCTGAAGTTGCAATCTGAAGTACGTCCTCGGGGCGTACGCAGCACCTCAGCATTACCCGTCGCAGCAGAAGTGCGATCTCAGTGGCTAGGCTGCCGTTATATAGGTGCGCCTCATCAAGGACTACAGTTCGCAGCGCATTGTCGAACAAAGGTGCGTCCTGAGGGCGACACAGCAGATACTCCAGCATCGAGTAGTTCGTCACCAGGATGTCAGGCGGAATTCGCTGTGCTTCAAGGCGCGTCAATAGCCGACATGGATCCCGCTGCGCTTCCAACTCCCCCGGATTCACTCGGGGGGTGTCACCCGGTAATGCACAAAGGTAACCTTGTTCTGACCATGCAACCATGCGACCAATCTTTCCACTTGATCGTTCACGAGCGCGTTCAAAGGGTACAACAGTATTGCCCGCACCCCCTTTTTCGTCGCTTTTTCGGGGGTTCTGAAACAGATCGTTCAGCATCGGCAGCAGGAACGCTTCCGTTTTGCCTGCTCCAGTAGGTGCAGTAACAATCAGTGCTGGCCGTGAACCGGAGGACCGCGACTCAAACTCCGCGCTCAGGGCGTCGGCCTGGTGGTGATATAGCTTGCGATCAAGTGGCATCGCGCTTGTGCGACGAAGCTGATCCACTAGTAAGGAGGAAACCCCTGCCATGTTGGCCAGCGTGCAGTTCGACAACTCTGCGGGAAACAATGGTTCGACCCACAGTTCGCTCATCAGGCCCTGTGAGTTGCTGTCTGCCAGCCATAGTGCCTCACATGCGCGCCGCAGTTCTGGACGCCGCAAATACGCTTCGTCCCGCGCCAGCCCAGTAAGCCGCTCTCGCAATTTGGTTTGCGCTTCCAGTGCGTCGAGATGAAGAGTCTCTTGTATAGGCATTCTCAGTCCTCAGTTCCTTCCCGCCATCGATCCAAAACGTCACGCAGAAGCGCGACGCTGATTAGTTCCCGCAATCCTGCCTGATGAAATGCGAGCCGAAGGTTATGCGTCTCCTGTTTCTCTCCGTGCAACAAGGCCCGTGCCGCACCAATCAAGCTAGTCATAATAAAGCGCCCATCAAGTCTGCTTTCGGCTCTTGCGTAGCGCTCGCACAACTCGCCCAGCCGAAATCCGCTATTGATTGCATT
>CAVZYB010000002.1:0-199413 GCA_963779365.1 uncultured Acidobacteriota bacterium
GCATCCGCTGGTTTGACCACAATTGACGCACGTATAGCAGGTTCCACTGGGCTTCATCAGGCCGCCACAGGCCACACAGGGCGGAGCGTCGCCGATGTCATAAAGGAACTGTGAGTCGTCGACCGGGCCGGGTGTCAGCTCTCCACCAGCGCTAATCTCGCCATTGCCTTGGCCGAATAGCGAGAGTTGTTTTCCGGACAGGAACCGCAGCTCCATCCAGCGGAAAAGGTAATCCATGATGGACTTTGCGTACCCGATCTCCGCGTTGCCGGTCCAGCCGGAAGGCTCAAAACGTGTATGCGAGAGCTTGTCGCAGAGCACTTTCAATGGCACTCCGTGCTGAAGGCTGACCGAAACCACGGTGCCGAAGCACTCCATCAAACCTGCAATGGTTGATCCGGCCTTCGCCATGCGGATGAAGATCTCGCCCGGCTGACCATTCGGGTAGAACCCGACCGTCAGATAGCCTTCATGTCCCCCGAAAGCGAAGTGATGCGTGATGGCCGAACGCTCATCCTGCAACCGGTGGCGATTCGCCGCCGGCGGACCCAAGAGGTCAGACGCAGATCCTGGCGCTCCCTCTGCCAACTTGGTTCGATCATCAACGCTGGCCGGGTCGGACGATTTCGAATCTTCTCCACCGAACTCTCGGGGCGTCGGTTCAAAGGTTTCCATCTCTGGCCTCCTGCGGTGGCGGGGAAACTTGCGCCGTCCGTTCCTCCGCGTCATTGAAGGGTTTGTACCCCCAGACAGAAATCCGGTCAAATGACCCGGAAGGCGCTCGGTTGGAGTTCGAGACGGCTTCAGAACAACGAGCCCTGAACAGGCGTGACAGGAGTCTGATCCACTGGTGGAGCAGTAAGCTGGGGTTCCTGATCCCGCTCTCCCACCGGCGTCCTGTACTTGCTTTCCAATTGCCTGAGCAGCGCAAGATCGGTTGCCTGTTGCTCTTCCGCCAGGCGCAGTTCATACCGCGCAAGGTAGTTGCGGTTGACGATTTCTCGCTGGATCGCCCTCTCGACATCGGAAAACGTGTATTCCGGATCTCCGTAGCAGGGGAATCGCAGTGTGTGTTTCAGGAACCGCACCTGAGCGGCAAGAGATGAAAACCACTCCTCGTAGAATTGAGTGCGGTTGTAATGCGCATTATGCGGTGCACCGCATAATGCTCATTATGTGGAGGGCGTGATTATGTGGAGTGTCTTCACGAATACCGCGTAGATGCTTCGCTCAGACGCCCAATCGCTCCGCATAATCCCATGCTGCGGGCGGTGAGCCCGCAGCATGGTCGATATTCTCGCCGTGAAATGCTAAGTGGGGTCTACGGTGATCCTTGGAGAGAGGCGATCAGCGCGTCAGGAGCCTTGAATCGTCCGCGACGCAGGTTTGGCGGGAGAACTGCCTCCATGGCTTCTAGCTTCTCAGACGGATCGACACGAAGATAAATCTCGGTCGTGCGCATATCGCTATGCCCCAGCCAGAGAGCGACCTTTCGAATATCGCGAGTGGCTTGAAGCATAATCACGGCGCAACTGTGCCTGAGTTGATGTGGCGAGACAGAACGCCCCTTCAGGTCGGGAAGTTTCTCCGCCGCGACCCGGACGTGCTTCTCCAGGACGTATTCGAAGCCCGCCCGCGTCATGGGATCTCCCGCAGCATTCACGAACAACTCGGAAGTGCGGACGGGACCACGGACAGCCAGCCACGCTCGCAGATCGGTGGCAGTTTCCTTCCACAGCGGGAGGCATCGCTCCCTCCTACCTTTTCCGCACACCCGGATGCTTGGGGGATGACGCAAGGAAAGCCCTTCAAGTGGCAGTTCCACTAACTCAGACACTCGAAGGCCGCAAGCGAAGCAAAGATGCAGCATTGCTCTGTCTCGGATTCCTAAGCGGGTCGCGAGGTTTGGCGCGTCCAGGATCGCCCGCATCTGCTTCATCGTGAGGTGTTGAACCAGGGCTTGATCATGTCGCTTCGTTGGAATGGCGCGAATCTGATGTACCTGTTCGAGTGAAGAGGGCACGCGCAATTCGACATATCGCATGAAGGCCTTGACTGCTGCCAAGCGCGAGTTACGGGTGACGGAGCTGTTTGATCGAGCCTTCTCGATATGTCGCAGGAAGTCGAGCACCAGTGCCGCGGTGATGTGCTCTATACACAATTGAGATGGTCTCGTTCCCAGACGACCAGAGGCGAATTCGAACAGCAGGCGGAACGCATGAGCATACGTTTCGCAGGTGTTCGGACTATAGCCGCGCTCGATTGGCATGTGCTCGCGGAGAAAGGCGGTGATGAGGGGCGCGATGGGTGTCATGCGACCTCCTTGCCAACCAGAGCCTCGGCAGACGCAGCGATATCTGTCATCAGTTCTGGAGTTGCCTCAAGATACCAGTAGGTATGGGTGATATCCGCATGCCCAAGGTACGTTGCCAGTGCCACGAAATGAGCAGCAACATCTTCGCGCCGTGTCGGACACTTTTCCAAAGATCGGGTTGCGAATGTGTGCCGCATATCATGAATTCGACACAGGCGTGTCCCCGTTTGAGTGATCCCAGCATGTAGAGTCAACCGGCGAAATGTGTAATCTGCCATCTTCGAGCTGATGCCCCGCATCCTCGAAGAAAGAAACAAATGATCATCTACCGCTGGAAGGGTTACACGGGAGGCAAGATATGCGTTCAATGCATCCTTAACCGTGGAATGCAAAGGAATCAGGCGACTTTTGCCGCCCTTGCCCCGGCGAATCAGAAGCACACCGTCCGGTTGCACATCACTCAGGCGTATGTTGAGCGCCTCCGATATGCGCAACCCTGTAGAGGCGATCAGCCCGAAGAGTGTTGCGTACGCTGCGCGGTGAAGAGAGTAAGTTCTAGGAAGCTTTTCCGTCGCCGCGACAATTCTGCTCAGCTCTTCCGAAGAATAGATGTAGGGCATCAATCGGCCCTGCGGAGGCGGAAAAAGGCGAGATGGAGGGATTTCATGTCCTGCATCCTCCGCGTGCAGGAAACGAGCAAGCAGCACGACCGCGTTGAGACGCACGTACCTCGTGCCTGGGGTAGACGCTGCGGTGGCCCATGCTACGGCAGTGGATACTTTAATGTGAGTATCGCCCTGGCACATCGCAAATTGGGCATACGCGGTGAGCAGCCGGTCTGCCTGCAGAAGGCCATAACCGAGTTTCCGACGGAGCGCGATATAGCGTTTGACCGAGTTCATTAGCATGACGCCACCCCCGGCCACGGCTGGGCGATCGTGGACAGCATGCCGATATCCACCTTGGCATACCGAGCAGTTGTTTGAGGCGAACGATGGCGAAGAACAGAGCCGATGCTGGCAAGAGATGCACCTTGTCGCAGCATCGTTGTTGCGGCTGAATGCCGGAGAACATGAGCTCCGCGGACAGGTGAACTGACTCCGGCACGGTCCAATGCTCCCCGAACGACCCCACCCACTCTTTGATAGCTTAGCCTCCTGAATGGGGGCAGGACGGTAACGAACAACTCCGGCGCTCGGGATGCAGGACGACTCTTCTGCAGATATCGCAGTGACTGCCCTTCCCACCTCCTGCGGCAGAGGCAGAAGGTCGTGACGCCGTCCTTTGCCACATACTTTGATCGTCCCGTTCGTCCAGTCAACATCAGTCAATCGCAGCTTGACAACGTCACCTGCACGCAGCCCTAGGCGGGCAAGGAGCAAGATTATGGCTTTGTCCCGCAGACCCGTCCCGTCGGTCGAACATGAAGCAATGACTCGATCTACGTCGTCGGACGCGAGATACTTTGGTATCGATGATAGTTTTCGAGAAGCATAAGCAGGCAGGGCGTACTCCAACCCACTCTTGCATCGCCCTGTAGCCCCGAGGAATCGGAGATAGCTTCGCACGGCAGTGGCTCCCAGCTTCGCGTAGGAGGAGCCGTGGCGTGCCCCTCGGGTCAGAACAAACTCACGCAACAACTGAGGACTGTAAGCATGTGGATCGCTACCAACAGTTGCGATGAACTCCTCCAGCACTCTGTGATAAACATCCAAGGTCACCCGCGTCACGCCCCTCTGCTCCAGCATCCATGAATGGAACTCTCTGGAGCAGTGGAGCGGAGCAGGCGAGAGGATCTATGCCGGCTAGTTTGTGGCAGAAGGCCCCGTTCCGCTAGAAAACGAAGGAAGAGCCGGGCAACACTGAGAGATTCACGCCTGGGGCCGCGTTCATACGGGACATGAGGATCTGACATGAAATGCTTCGTGCATTCTTGCAGCCCTTCTGCGAAGTCTTCAGCAGTTCTTCCAGTCTTTGTCAGCCAATCGGTCCACGCTGCGAAAGACTGAAGCATTCGAAAGAGGCATCGTTTCTTATAGCCTCGGGCATACAGCCAATCCGAGAAATCATTGATATGGTTAGCGGCAGGACCTGAATTTAGTCGTTTCCGCGTGATTTTTGCACTTACATGGTCTTCGAGCATGTTGTCTCCTTTGCTCTCAAGGAGACACGATGTCGCCACATTTATCACTTCCGCATGGCGACCAACCGTCCACAACCTCACAATCTTGGTTTCCCCGAAGCCGGTTCCGGAGGACACTGTCAGGGGAGTAATCCGGGGAAAGCTAACAAGCAGAAAACACTACCGATGTTCAGATTCGTGTCCTACCCGACACTGTCGCGATGCGCCACGTACGCATGGCCCGTCGACCTCCCTGACCCCGGCGACCAGGGGTTCAGCGCCATTCCCGAATGCGGATTGTGAGTGCTGGCCCTGTTGTCGTCCACTAAATTGGGCGGGGGCGCAGTATTCGGCGGGTGGGCAGTCAACGAGGCGACAGGCTGCGCAGTTGGTGCGTCGGGTAAACTGAAAGCAACATGAGCGAGTATGTGAAGCAGTGGCAAGATTATCGAAGGCGTAGGAAGCTTCTCTTCTTCGCGTTTTTCGGCTATATACCAGCGTGCGCTGTATTCTATGTTGTCACAATGCAGCTTTTCCATAGCGATAGGTTTTTACTGCCGTTCGCAATTTGCTGGATGGCGTTCTCCGCGTTTGCATTCATCAGGTTTTCAGCCTTTCGGTGTCCACGCTGCGGTAACAAATTCTTCATTCAGGATGAACAGAGACTCGTTTTTAAGATTAGACGCGGCAACCAATTCGCCAGTAAATGTCTGCATTGCGGTTTGCCAAAGTATGCGGAGAGGACACGCACGCCCTATAGCTGGCATAAATCGCCAAGGCACTCAGTATCCCGTTTCGGGATTCCATGCATTCCCGCCGTTGGGTTGCCTGATGGAGGCCGCCATGTAAGTTTTTGGCAACTTGGTTTGGCCCACTTCGGCAGTTTAATCTGGCCCACCCCCTGGAACGTTGAAGGTTAAGAGGAAAGTGTTGCGTTCTGCTGGAGCGAAGCCCGTAGGGCGAAGCGGAAGCAGAACGCAACGGCGGCTCCTCCGCGGATCACTCTTTTCGTTTCTTCCGCAGCGTTCTGCGGAAGCGATACGACTCCGAGCCGGTCTCGATGATGTGAGCCTGATCGGTCAGCCGGTCGAGCACAGCCTTGCAGAGCCGTGCATTGGTAAAGACCTGCGGCCATTCAGAGAACGGTAAATTCGTTGTCACTATAATGGCCGCTTTTTCCGCCCGCTCGGCAATGACCTGGAAGAGCAGTTCGGCGGCAACCTCGGCCAGCGGGACATAGCCAAGCTCATCGATCACGATTAATTCCACGCGCGACCAGCGTGCCAGCATTCGGCTGAGGCTTTGTTCGCGCTGTGCCTCGACCAGTTGGTTGACCAGCGCAGCAGCGGTAGTGAAACGCACACGCTTCCGCTGACGGCATGCCGCAACGGCCAAGCCAGTGGCCAGGTGAGTTTTTCCGGTGCCTGGTTCACCGACCAGAAGCACTGGTTCGGAGCGTTCCAGATAGCCACCTTCGGCCAGAGTCCGGACACGTGATGCCGGGATGTGGGGCGATTGAGCAAAGTCGAACTCCTCAAGCGTCTTCATCCGGGGCAGGTGCGCATCCTTGATTCGCAGTTCAATCGAGCGCCGTTCTCGCTCTTCAACCTCAGTCTGGAGCAACGCTTCGAGGTAATGAAGATGGGAGTGCTTCTGTTGTCTGGCTTCCTCTGCCAGCGATGCGAACTGAGCACCGATGGCACCCAGTCGCAGAGTCTGACAGTGCTGCGCGATGCTTGCGGCTTCCATGCTCATGCCCGCACCTCGATCGTCAGCAACTGGTTGTACTCAGCCATCGTTGGCAACGGACGTTCATAGGCAGCCAGTACACCGATCTCGACCGTCGTTGCGGCCGCGTGCTGAAGTCCATCACTCATGAGGAGATGTCGGATTGCAGCCTCATCCGTGCAGCCCAACACCAACGCTTGCGCGACTGACGTTGCCAGCTTGGCGTAGCCAAACTCGCGGCCCATACAGATGACCGCGACCATGGACCGCGTTCCACTCTGGCGGCCATGCTTCTCGTTCATTCGTTCCCACAGCTGGTCGTAGCTATCAGGCCAACGGCCCTGTGCTCTCCACTGTGCCAACGGCTTCGAGCCACGCAAAGCTCCGGGCTTTCGTTCGAGCACTTCGAGATAGTGCTCGAGGTCGAGGATCTGCCGCGAACGTTCATAGCTACGCTCGTGCTGCGCGATACGCACACCGTTCTGCCGGAACTCAACCACGCTGGAGTAAACACGAGCTTCGACCACCGAGCCTGATCTCAACGGCACCGAGTAGAAGTTCGTTCGGACCCTCGCACATCCTGCCTGATCGACCTTCGGAAAGCTGACTTCGGCTAACTCGAAGTTCTCCACCGGGAGTGGTCGCAGATGCTGCTTCTCGGTGAGTAACATCGCTCCCACACACTCCGTGCGGCCCGCTATGATCCGGCTCTCATCGTGACGGCAGTCGGCCAGTAGCTTCACGTTCAACTCCGCAAGATCTCCTGCCGCCGGAATGGGAACCCAGTGGTTGCGGCGGAAGTAGCCGCCTTCGCCTTCCACGCCGCCCTTCTCGTGGCCTTCGCCGGGCGTGCAGAAATCGGCTTGATACTGCCAGTGAGAACGAAAGGCGATGAAACGAGCCGTCAACTCGCGTTCATAGCCACGCAAGATCTTCTTCACCGCACTGGATAGATTATCGTACCGAAGACGACGGAAGACGCCGCCAAAGTAATGGAAGGCTAACTCATGTGCTTCCAGAAACGCCTGTTGTGTGGCCCGCAGATAGGCGCGATGATAGGCCGCTCCGCTGGCCATCGAACGCATCTCGAGAAACCTGGAGCTTCACCCGTTCGCCATCCATATCGGCATAGGCTTCATACCAATCGACCTGTGCTTCAATGCCCCAGTCGTAGCTCTGCGGGACGAAGATCTCGTGCCGCCCGAATCCCAGCGCCTCTTTGCGCTGTTCCACATACAGCCTCACCGTGCGTTCGGCGGCCGTGCATCCTGGCACCTCGTCGCGAATGCGGTGCCAGATCCGCATTGCTGTGTGGCGTTGCTTGCGGTGGACCTTGCGATCCTCTTCAAGGATCGCGTCAATGAACTCCGCCGCCGGAGCCATCTTTATATGAGGGCGCTCCGTCTTCTTCCGCCGCGCAGGTATCGCGCTCCGGATCGCTTCCCGCACCGCCCGCCGGTGCACTCCCAGCTTGCGCGCCACGCCCTGGATCGTGCCTGCTCCAAACTCATACTCCAGCCGAATCTGCTCGAACAGCTCCACCTTGGTTCTCCAGTCCAACTTCCGCCTCCGGATCCAAGCTCACGCTTAGTTCCAGAGTAGAAGTTTGCTGTGTCCAGGGGTGGGCCAAAACAAACTGCCGAAGTGGGCCACTTCATAATGCCAAAATCAGCTTCTCGGCATGACGCATCAAGAGAACCATGCGTGGTGCTTTTGAGTCATTATAGGCGGGATTTGTTTGTGGATTTTGGGGCTGAGATTCCAGAGAAACTGCCCATCCTGAAACCGAGGCAAAGACCAGCGCAAAAGGGAGGAATCGTATTAGTCGTTTCATGGCTCGAATCAAAAGAAAACCGTGCATGGCCGAAGAATTTTCCCGCCATGCACGGTTATGAAAGAGGGTCGCCTAATCTTTATCTCTTCTTGGCGAGAAGCCGAATGTCACCGACATCATGACGCAACGTCCCGGTAACAGGTTCATCACGTCATTCTGAGAGACGGCAGTGGTGCCGTTGAAGGGGTTCGTGACACCGTTGGTGGTCGGCGAGACGACCGAACTGAACGGGGTTACGCCGGTGATGCTGTGCTGGTCAAAAAGGTTGTTGATCGCCAGACGGAACTTCGTCTGATCGAAGTGCGAGTGGTTGTGAATGGTGTAGCCCAAGAACAGATTGGTCATGTTGAATGGATCGACAGACATCTGGTTGTGATAGCTGCCGTTGTCCATCCACTCGGAACCGATGCGCTTCTCGAAGATCCCGACATTCCACGACTTGTCCTGATAGCTGAGCCCCACGGCTTCCGTATCAGACGGAGTCTGTGAAACCCAGAGTCCTGAAGGTGCGCTGAAGGCGATGGTATTCGGTGTGCCCGGGGGTACAACCGTATTCTTGGTTGAGCCTGTGTCGCTGACATACAGGTTACCGGTGTAGGTGGCTTGCCCCTTGGTCGCATTGACGTAAGCGCTGAGTCCGTGACCGAGGTAAACGTTGGCTTCGGCCTCGATGCCCTGGCTGATGGAATCCGGCGCCAGATAGTTGTCCTGTTCGCCGGTGACGGGATCAGTGGCGGAGGAGTAGGTGTTCTGGAACTTGGTGTGATAGTAGTCGGCGTCGAAGCTTACCCTCCGGAACTTCACCACGGTACCGGCCTGGAAGCTGGTCGTGTGGGTGGGCTTGGGCAGGGCCTCTACGATGGCAGGAACGCCGGTTGTAGCATCCTTCGTCGTCTGGTTGTAGTCGAAAACGCTGCTGGGCGGCACGACGCTGCCGGTGGCAAACTGACCGTAGGCCGACCAGTTGGACAGGATACGGTAGTTGGCGTCGAGCGAGGGCAGAACCGAAGTGTAATTGGCTTGGTTTCTCACGAAAGGCGTGCCGTTCAGGCTACCAACGGTCTTGCCGTCATCAGCGAACTGCTTCAGGCTCATTGCATAATCGGCAAACTTGACGCCGGCAGTGATGTTTAACTTATGCGTAGCATGGAACTCATACTCGGCATAAGGCTGGTAGGAGTTCGTCCAGAACTGCTCGTGGAAATTCGGCAGCACCTGGTCGGTCCAGTTGTTCAGCGGATCGCTGGGGGTCTGAAAGCGGTTGGTTCCGGCCCACTCATACCACAGGCCCGCGCGGAAGACGCCGAGCTTCGAGGTCTGGGTGATGGCCGCTGTCTCGCCGTACTTGCGATAGCTGTTCAGCTTATCCACGCCGCATGGAAGCGCGGTGACACCTTTCTTGGTGACCTCGGTGGAGCAAGTGGATACGCCATTCGCCTTGGCGGCCGCGGAATTTTCAGTGAGGTAGCCAAACGGCAGTGCCGGAATCGCACCATTGACGTTGTAGTCCTGGCCGTAGGCGTTGGCATAGTGCTGCGCGTTGTCGTAGCTGTAGGTGTAGGGCTTCACGTCCAGCAGCCAGCCATGACCGAGCTCGGACTTCAGGCCAACATACTCGAAATCGGTGGGCACGGTGTAAAAGTTGTATTTCTGATCGGTGTAGTTAGTGGGATTGGAGTTGTTGGTGAGCAGGAAGTTATCGCCGTACTGGGTGAGCTGCGAGCGCGTGGGGCCGTTAAAGTTCGGCGTGTTGCTGTCGAGAACGATCACGCCGCTATAGCCGGTCAGAATCGTCTTATCGGAGATGCGGAACTGATACTTGAGCTCTCCGGCATTGCGCTCCTGGTCGTTGTAGGTCTGGTATCCATCCGAGGTCATGTGGTGCACGTCCACGATCACGTTTTGCCGTCCGCCAGGACCGAAGTTGCCCGTGTCCATCGCACCGTCATAGAGCTGGGTGTTCCAGGAGCCGTAGATGACATTGGCGCGAATATTGAACTGCGAGGGCATCTCTTTCGAGAGCAGATGGATGCTTCCGCCGAATGGGGTAGGTCCAGTCGTTGCCGCCGAACCAGGGCTGCGGTCGAAGTTGACTCCGCCAACCCACTGCGAGGGGAAGAATGCCCATGAGTGGTGGGTCGGCGTGTTGGTGTCATAAAACGGGATGCCGTCAAAATCGATGTCGTAATCGCCATCGGGGAAGCCACGGAAGTACGTCTTGCTTTGTCCCATGCCGACGCCATCGGCGCTGACCGTGAATGCTCCCGGAACCATCTGCACCAGCTCGCCGTAATCGGCCACCGGAGAGGTGAAGTTCTGAATGAAATTCGAAGTAATGACTGACGTTGCAGAGCGCTCGGTCAGCAGGGCCTTCACCGGAGAGAGTTGCGATGCGATGGAAGAATTGCCATCGGCTGTCACCGTGACTTCCTCAAGCTGCCGTCCGACACCGAGCGAAATCGAGATCTCGTTGGCGTTTGTGGTGGAAACCTGCACGTTCCGGCGCATTTGTGTCGAGAAGCCGACAGCCGAAACCTCGATCGTGTAAGCGCCAGCAGACAAACTCTCTGCAACGAAGCGGCCATCCGAACCGGTGGTCACCTTGTGGGCCAGCTTGCTCGATTCGCTCTTCACGTCTACGGTCGCGTTTGCAATAGCGCTTCCATGTTGATCGAGAACCGTTCCGGTCAGCTTCGCCGTGCCTGCATCCTGCGCACGCAACAGGGAAACCTGGCCGATTAAGAAAATTAGCATGCACGCGCAGGTGAGCACACGACGGTACAAGCGTAAATGAGTCTGCATTCAGCTTTCCTCCAAAACGCATTTAATTCGCAGTTTGTAAACGTGTCCCCAGGCCTTGTCTCAGGACTGAAATGTCATGAGGATGCAATGAGGCCGAGCAAGTGAGGATAAGAGGAAAGTACCTGCTTTGTGTTGCTCAATCGTTAAGGGATTGTTTCGCTGACGTGAATTGCGTTATGTCGAAATATCATTTCACAAGCGTGCTGCCCGGCAGCGTGGCGGACGAGACGATCGTCAGGGGTATTCTGCCGGGATCAGCTTCTCCGGTGACCATTCGACTCGCAGCTCACGGCTCGGCAACCGCCTTTGTCGGCCTGGCGGACGGCTCTTGCGATATCGGAATGGCGTCGCGCAACGCCGTAAGCCCAACCAAGTACCTGCATATGGGCAGCAATGACGGTTGCGAGGATCGCCCATCCGGCCGAACCGTCTCAATGGTGCTGCGTCGAATTCCTCGTACGGCCGATTTATGAACTAACTCAGGTGGTCCACGGGGCTACGGCTAAGCGGCCTTCGTTGCTATGTGCACATTGACAGCGGCAATTGTGCAGCGCGCCGCCTGTTGCTGTCCATCGCTAACGACATAGCTAATCTCACGGGGTATTACAATTTAGGCGGCGTTGTGCACAGCTTCAGTCTCCACGTTCATAGAATCTTCACATATTTTTAATGAGACCCACCAATTGGCATTCACATTCCGCTGCTATTCCAATTGAAGCGAAGTTTCTGCTCGCCGGAGCACTGCTAGCTCGCGCGGTGCTAGAGAAACAATGGCGAAACCGATAAGGGCCTCAATACTTTTGCATGATGAAAGGATCCCCCATGCATCTCAAGGAGCTTCTGAAGTCCGGATGCGCCTCTATGGTGGCGGCTGCGATGATGCTGCAGCCCGTCGCAATGGCAGCTCAGAACGCGCAAAACGTTGTCGTGACTGCGCCGCCGTCGAGTGCTGCCTACGCTGGGTGGCGCAACGATCACCGAAAACGCCAAGAATTGCTCACTCAGGCCCCTTCGAGGTCCTATGGCTCGACCTCGCGGCTGTATCACAGCGTCAGTTCCATGAGAGCGCTCAAGAGGGCGGAAAAGCTTGCGCTGTTGCAGCGGAACTTGAAGTACGTGTTCGTAATCTTCCAGGAGAACCGCTCCTACGATCATTACTTCGGCACCTACCCCGGAGCCAATGGCCTGTTCGCGACGTACCCCGGCGCAAACGACAAGGACCCTTTTGCTAAGCCGGGCATCGACTTGCCGAGCTTCACCTCCACGATCCAGACGGTCACCTCCAACGGCACCGTGAGCTATTCCACGGTGAGTCCATTCCTGGTGCCACGCGAGATCGTCAACCAGGCTGGCACCGCGACGACGATCTACTCGGAGGACATGTACTCGGTCGACCACAGCCACACCGGCTACATCAACGACCTGCACTCCGACCAAGCTACCCGCTCGGTGCCGCAGAACGACGGCTACCCTCTCGATCAGGAGGGTCTCTACTACGATAACGACAGCTCCGGGGTCAGCGCGACGATCTACAGCACCTCGACCCACGCTGCGCCCACTAGCAACATCACGCTTCAAGCCAAGCAGAAGGGCGAGATCGTGATGGGTCACGTGGACTGCGATACTATCCCATTCATGTGGCAGTACGCCGACCGTTTCACGCTCTTCGACAACATGCACCAGACCGCGATCGGCCCCTCGACTCCGAATGCGATTGCGATGATCGGGGCACAGACCGGTGACACTCAGTGGGTGCTCCATCCGGACAACTACGACAGCTACAGCATCACCTATGGCTCCCCGACCGCGGTGAGCCACATCCAGTACACGCTGCCGAATCTGACCGACGCTCCGCCTTTTGCAGGCAGCGCGAGCGACGACGCGGCGGTCAAACCACCTTATGGTCCGGATGAATCGAGCGGCGAGGGGGCAACCACCATCGGCACTCCTAAGGCCGGTCAGGAGACGCTTACGTTCGCCTCGTTGCCGCTGTCGTTCATGGGTGATCAGATCAACTCCATCACGAAGTCTGATCAGCACGCTTCCGATCTGAGTGACGTAGCACAAGACATGCAAATGATCGCAGTGAAAGATCCGAGCGTTCCCTGGGGATGGTATCAGCAGGGCTATGGCCCCGAGCCCTTCGATGGGAAGGCGTTCAACGATGATGAGGCCGACTACACATCCGCCCCGGAGCATGCCTCCTACATCGTGCACCACAATGGCCCGCAGTACTTCGGCTACCTCGGCGATAACACCACCGAGCAGGACAATATGCATGGCCTGCAGCAGTTCTACACCGACGTCGCCAACGGAGCGTTGAGCCCGACGGGCGGCGTTTATTACATTCGCGGCGGCTATTACAACAACCTCGGCCAAACCCCGCTGGATCCGAACACGGCCGTGAAATCCGATTTTCCGGGCAATGATGATCACGGCTCGTACTCGGACTCGCAGATCTCAGAAGCAAGCGTCGCCGCGACCATCAACGCGATCGCGAACAGCCCCTACTGGAAGCAGAGCGCGATCATCGTCACCTATGATGAGAGCGACGGGTTCTTCGACCATCAACCCGAGAAGTTCCGTACCTACGGTCCCGACGGAGAGCCCGAGACCGGGGGGCCGCGCATACCGCTAATCGTGATCTCGCCATTCGCGGTCACACATGGCGTGAGCCACGTCTACAGTGAGCACTCTTCGGTGATTCGGTTCGTCGAGGAGCTGAAAGGTCTTGTACCACTGGGGGATCTGCCGGACGAGGCCGCTGCATTCAAGACGGGAGCAGACCTGTGCACGACGCCGCCCACCTACAGCGGTGCCACGCCCCAACCCACGCTCGTGCTACCGGGAGCACAGTCGACGACGACGACGATCAATCCGTTCTGCCTGCCCAACGGCAATCCGCAGACCGCACTCGGGCCCGGAGATGTCTATGCCGGCATGGGTGATCTCACCGAAGCCTTCGACAACGATCGGCTGCTCGGCAAAATCCCGCCGCTGCCGGCGAGCTATGTGATGATCCCAACAGCAACTGTCGAAAAACTGCCGCACTACAGTGCAGTCGGTGCCTGCGCCGACCCGGCACTCAACATCGTGCCGACGGACTACACCCACGGCTACAGCTCGGCGCCGTTCGATCCGACCGGTACCCTAACAGCCGTGCCGGTGGTCGATCCGCCGCCTGCGGACTTCAATCCCCGTCCGACGGTGAGCCTCGGCAGTCCTTACTACAACACCAGCAGTAACACTGCTGCCAACTCAACGACCGGCACCGGAGGCCCCTGGCCCCAGTGATCGAGCAACCGAGCCGGGATGGCCGCGCGGCCGTCCCGGCTTGGTGGAGAGCATGAACTTGAGGGGTTGGAGGGTATGAATTTGAGGTGGATTGGATTGCTGGTGGCAGCACTGCTCGGGCTGGCGGCGCACGCGGGCGCGGAGACACCACCCGTCACTGCCGGCGCTACGCTCCGACAGATTCAGACGGCTGGGGAGCTGCACTGCGGTGTGGTCGTCGCGCGAGAGGACTGGAACAAGGTCGACCTACACGGGGACTTGAGCTCGCTCGATGTCGAGATCTGCAAGGCTGTCGGTATCGCAGTTCTGGGCACGCGTGCCAAAATCGACATCACCACTTTCAATTCCGAGCTCGAGGCCGAACAGGGACTCAATCATTCGCGTGTTGAGCTCGTGGTCGGGGTGACTCCGAGTGCCTCCGCGGCCGCGCATTGGCAGGTGGCCTTCGGTCCGCCGGTATTCTACGACGGCCTCGCCGTTCTGGTGCGACCAGGCGTGCCAGCGGACGCACCTCAGCGATCTTGCCGGCCGCAAGATCTGCGTGATCGATGGCACCGAAAACGACCGCGTCCTGGAAGCGCGCGCAGGCACTTCAGCGGCCAAGTTGCGCGTTTCGACGTGGCAGGAAGAGGGCGAGATGGACGATGCGATGGCGACTCACTGGTGTGACGCCGTCGGTGCCTACGTTTCGCGACTGGTGCCGCTGAGTCGCCAATACCGACAGCTGGCGAACGCGCGCATTCTCCCGGACCTCTTGACCCTGGCGCCCGTTGCTCCCGCCTACCGGCGCGACGACGCCCAATGGGGGCTACTGGTCGACTGGACGATCTATGCGCTCATTCAGGCCGAGGCGAGCGGCGTCACTCGCACCAATGTGGCCGCGCAAAAGGCGAGCGCAGACCCCGTGGTGCAGCGCCTGCTCGGAATCGACTGGGTCACAAGCCAGGCGCTCGGGCTGCCGAAGAAGGATTGGGCCGCAACGGTGATCTCCGCAGTTGGCAATTATGGCGAGATCTACCAGCGCACCATCGGCGCTTCCTACCAGCTACCGCGTGGAGTGAATGCGCTGTGGCTGAACGGCGGACTGATGCATGCACTTCCCATCCAATAAGGCACCGGCGTGCATGCCGCCACGAGCAGCTAGGATTCCAAACAATCGAATAGCCCCATGTCTGGAAACAGCTACGACCGACCCAGCGGTCTGCGTACATCAAGGAAGAACAGCGTGCTGTGGAAGTAACTCGCTCCTAATTCCCGGAGCGCGCCTCGGGCAGCAGATGTGCCGAAACACCTGGCCGCTGTAGCGGACAGGCGCGAACTGCGCTGCAGCGTAGATACGCGCTTTGGTGATTGAGTTCTCGATGGTCTCGTGGGTGAGTTCGACAGTTTTATAACGAGTCTGTATCGAGGCCGACGTGCGGAGGCAGTGCTGGGCATCGCGACAGTTCGGGTAGAACGAGAATTTGAATATCGGCTGCTTTCTCTGCTCGCTCCAGCTTCTCCCGGCTGGAATCTGTAGCTCCGCGATCGGGTGAGTGCCTTGGCGGGCTGCCTGACCCAGCGGCGTATGGCGGATGGAGGTTCCTCACCAGTTCCTCAGTATCCCTTATGGGCAATATGGTGAGCGAGACCGTGAGCAATCATCCATCTTTGGCGACCCGCCTCGTCTCGACGTGGTCCACCTTCTGGCCATTCTCAGCCGTTCCAGCATATCGTGCACCTCGCCAAGCGGCCAGAAGGCTCCAAAACCGAACCCGAGTTGCCGATGATTTCGTCCGCGCGGTAGCCGTAAATCCCCTCTCCCGCCTTATTCCAAGACATGGTCGTTCCATCAAGGGATTTGCTGTAGATGGCATGGTCTGGGCGGTTCAGGCTATACTTTAAATCGCTTTGCGCGGCTTGTTGTCCAGTCAGGGCATCGCATCACGATTTGTAGCTTTGTATGGCTTCACTGCGAGTTGTATGACCAACTATGGATCAGCCTCGAGCAATTCCGGCCCTGCTTGCGCGTGTCCAAAAAGGCATCGCGTGTGCCTTCCCTCTCGCTGATGTAATTGAAACCATGCGCCCGCTGCCAATCGAACCGCTGGCCAATGCACCTGATTTCGTTTTGGGGGTTGCCTGTATTCGCGGTGCGGCCGCGCCTGTGGTTCGATTGTCGATGTTGTTTAATGAACAGCAACTCGGTGATCACTCGACTCGTTTTGTGACGCTTCGGGTAGGGCAACGCTGCGTTGCCGTGGCGGTTGAGAGCGTGATTGGTATAGCAGACCTAAGTGACCGAGCGTTCGGCAACCTGCCCCCGCTGCTCCAGACCGGAAGGGCCGAATTCGTTCAATCTCTGGGCATGTTAGATAAGGATTTTCTCGTCGTGCTCGACGCTGCTCGCATAGTACCAGACTCAGTTTGGCGAGAACTCGCACGAACGAAGGCTTTGCAGTGAACCGAAGTTTCGCCCCGTCCGAACTGGCGAGCTTTCGTGCTACGGTGGCACAACGCTTGGGCCTGAGTTTTGACGACTCCAAACGTGATGAGTTGGCGGAGGTGTTGCGCCGCAGAATGGACGCGACCAACAGTCTGGAGGTCGATAGCTACTTGTGCCTGCTCAGTACCTCCTTGCCAGAGCTTCGCGCCGTGGTTGGGCACCTGACGATTCCGGAAACATACTTCTTTCGTATTCCGGACCATTTTCGTGCACTACAAGAGGTCGTGCTGCCGGCGCGCGTCCAAGCACGGGCCGCAAGCCGACAACTAAACATTCTGTCCGCAGGTTGCGCTTCTGGCGAAGAGCCTTACACGATAGCGATGCTGGTGCAGGGGCGCCTCGATATAAAAGGATGGCAAGTTTCCATCCGAGGCGTTGACGTGAACCCCGCCGTTATCTCAAAGGGTAAGAAGGGGCTTTACACGGCCTGGTCACTGCGCGAAATAGACCCAATATTCAAAGAGCGTTATTTCCGAAGTCAAGGGTGCAATTTCCAGCTCAGCGAGTCCATCCGCGAAATGGTCTCGCTCGACGAGGGCAATCTGGCGAACCCCCATGCTGCGTTCTGGAAACCGAACACCTATGACGTGATTTTCTTCCGTAACGCGTTCATGTATTTTTCTTCCGAAGCCGGTCAGTCGATTGTGGACCGCATGGCCGACTCCCTGGCGCCTGGTGGGTTTCTTTTCATGGGGCCGGCGGAGACCTTGCGCGGCTTGTCGCATAACTTTCATCTATGTCACACGCATGAAACGTTTTACTATCAGCTTCGGACAACTGACTCAACGGTGCATTCTTCGCAGTCGTTTACGCCCGCGATCACAACCTTTGACCAATATACGGCTGGCGTGGAGATGCCAAAGGTCGAGTCTGGCAGCGATTGGGGAGAAAACATAAGTCAAGCGAAAGAGCACGTAAGAATGCTGAGCCACTCCCCGGAGCGTTCGCGCGAGGCGACCTCCAGGACAGCAAACAGCACTCCCGTGGATCTGAGCGCCGTTTGGGGAGTGCTGCGGCAGGAACGGTTTGAGCAAGCGCTGGCGGAGCTGGATTTGTTGCCCGTGGAGGCTCAGGGCAACTCGGATTGGCAAGTGATGAGGGCAGCTCTGCTTGCCAATCGCGGGGAGTTTGCAAAGGCGGAAGAGACGTGCGCATCTGCGCTGAAAGCGGATGAGATGAATGCGGGCGCTTATTACGTAATGGCGCTTTGTCGCGAGCAATTGAATGACCGTGAAATGGCCATGGAAAATGACAGAACTGCGATCTATCTGGATCCATCTTTTGCCATGCCGCATTTGCATCTGGGTCTCTTGGCTAAACGCGGTGGCGGATTGGAGTTGGCCATCCAAGAACTGAGCCGGGCATCGTTACTGCTGCCGCGGGAAGACGCGCCGCGAGTCCTCTTGTTTGGTGGTGGATTCAGTCGCAACGCACTGCTGCAATTGTGTCTTCGAGAGTTGCAAGGGTGCCGGGGACAAGCATGAACATGGCAGTTTCAAAGCTCGAAAACAGGATAGAAGAAATGCGCCGGCTCTTTGACGAGTCGTTCGCCGTCATGCCGCACGGGCAGGTTGCGGAGCTGGAGCCAATGCTCGCTATCACCCTGGATGCCCAACGCTACGCCCTTCCGATACGTGAAATCTCAGGGCTGGCGGTGCTCACCGAGAAGATTGTGCCGGTGCCCAGCCGGGCTCCGGAGTTGTTGGGACTAACCGGAGTTCGAGGGATTGTTGTTCCCGTGTTTGACCTGGCCGCACTGCTCGGACTCAAATCACCGCGCGAACAAGTACATTGGCTGGTGTTCTGTGGCGAACGGCAGAGCCCAATTGCGCTGGCATTTGATACGATGGAGCGGATGTTCGAGGTGGCGAGTTCCGAGATGATTGTCCGCGAAGAGGGCCACGGACACTATATCAGCGCAACTTTGCGTGAAGGTGTCACCTTGAGGGGGCTGATCAGTATTTCTGCTTTGGTTGAGCGTATTAAAATGCGCGGCGCGAGTGAGCGCCGGAAATAGGTCAAGGAGAACATCATGGATCGAAGGTTGACCTTCGGGCAAAAGCTTGCCATCGGATTTGCCGTCATCGCGATGTTGGTAATGGTCGCGGCAGGCAATAGCCATTTATGCGCTCAATCGTGTTGTGGCTCAGCAAGGACCGCGTGATTGCGGTGTACGCTCAAAATCTGATCGATGCAGCCAGATTGCAGACCGCAAACGCACGCACTGCAGCAGCTACGCGCGCCTACATGCTTTCCGGCGATCCAAGGTATTTGGAACAGGAGAAGGAGGCTCAGCAGTTTTTTGCGAGGACGCTGGATCACATGAAGCCAAACCTGTTCACGCCGGAAGGCAGGGCGATGATCAGCGATGTCCAACAACTGGAGGAGCAACACCGGGCGCTGGCGGCGAAAGTCCAGATCGCAATGCGTCAGGCCAACGTGCCGAACGCAGCGAGTGGCGCAATTCATGCGCGAAGAAGTATATCCGGAAATCGAACGCCTCTATTCTCGCGTAGACGATTTTGCTGCGTGGGAGGAAAAACTGCTGAATGACGGGCGAAGTGCCTCGACCGCCGCGGCCGAGTCCGCTACCAGGCTTGTCGTCGCCATCGGCGCTTTGGTGGTCGTTCTTGCTTTCCTTTTAGCTGGATTTTTCACCAGGTTGCTGTCGCGTCAAATTGGCTCCGCCGTACAGGATGTATCCAGTTCTTCGGCTGAGCTGCAAACTACTGCGACTCAGCAGGCCACCGGCGCGCGGGAGCAGGCGACGGCGATGAGTGAAATCACCATGACCATCAACGAACTGCTGGCTACCTCCCGCCAGATTGCGGCGAGCGCGCAGCGGGTGGCGAGCATTTCGTCTGAGACCGCAGGCGCGGCAGCCGCCGGCGACAAGACGGTGCAGCGGCGCACGGGAATCGGTCGTCGGCATCAAGAAGCAGGTCGATCTGATCGTCAACCACATGCTCGATCTGGGCAAGAAAGTCGCAGCAGATCGGCGGCATTGTGGACATCATCAATGAGCTGGCGGAGCAGACTAATATTCTGGCGATCAACGCCACGATCGAGGCCGCAGGCGCCGGAGACAGCGGTAAGCGATTCGCGGTGGTGGCGGATGAAATCCGCAAACTTGCGGATCGAGTCGGCGGTTCGACTAAGGACATTCGCAGCCTGATCGAGGAAATCCGCGCGGCCGTCAACTCCACGGTAATGGCGACGGAGGGTGGCAGCAAGGCAGTTGATGCGGGCACGCGTGCGTTCAGTGAAGTGACGAACTCGCTGAATCAGATCACCCTAATGCTGGGCACGACGACGGAAGCGGCGCGCGAGATTGAACTTAGCACCAAGCAGCAGACCACTGCCGTGGAACAGGTGAACGGGGCAGTGAACAACGTTGCACAGGTGAGCAAGGAAGCAGAGGCCAGCACAGCCCAGGCGTTGCAAACCGCGTCGCAGCTGGCCGACCTTGTCGCGCAACCTGAGCAAATTGATCCGGTCTCAGGCAAATGGTGCGAGGTAATGCCGAAGGATCCCTACCGGTATTTCCGGATCGAGGCCAAGGAGATAGTTGAGCAACTCAGCCGAGGTGTGCTCGACCTTGAGCAAGGAGTCACTGGCAAAGATTTGGTAGGTCGGTTGTTGCGCTTAGCGCATACCCTGAAGGGTGCAGCTCACGTGGTAAAGCAGGCTGACATTGCAGCACTGGCGCATCAGTTGGAAGATGTCCTTTTGCCCTTCAAGGGCGGCGATGCGGTTCCCAGGCCCCAAGCATCGGCAATGCTCCCGCTTGTAGACGGCATGACGGCGCATCTGGCGGCACTCGGCACGGAGACGACGCAGCCTCAGCCAGATCAGCCGGTGGCACCTGCTCCCGATGAAACCTTCGATACTGTGCGCGTCGATCTGGGCGATATGGATGTGTTGGTGGGAGGCATAGCCGAAAGCAGCGTGCGTTTGGCCGGCCTGAAAGCGAAACTGGCTGCGGTGGAGAGTGCTGCTAATCTGGCCACTTTGCTGGTGAGCTATCTGTCTGCACCCGGAGTCGACATGGGAGGTGAGCGTTCCGCAGTGTCACTGAAAAAATGGCGCGGGATTGCCGGAGACCTGCAGGCTGTCCTTAAGCCATTGCCTCGCGGCCTCGTTTTGGGCGTAGAGCAGGTGGAGCGCGAACTGGCGCAGGTACGGGACACCGCACACCATCTGCGGCTGGTTCCTGCCAGTGCTGTTTTTGCTCCCTTACGACGAACGGTGCGCAACACCGCGCAGACACTGGGCAAGCAGGTGGATTTTGTGACCGCTGGTGGAGAGCATCGACTGGATGCACACGTACTTGCAGCAGTGCGAGATGCATTGTTGCAGATGGTGCGTAACGCCGTGGCCCACGGCGTTGAAACTCCGGCGGAACGTGCCCGCCTGGGCAAGGCCTCACAGGGCAAGGTTTTGCTGCAGGTTCGACGCAAGGGCAATCGGGTAGTATTTGCTTGTGAGGATGACGGCCATGGTTTCGATGTGGTGGCCTTGCGCCGTGCCGTTGTCACTCGTGGCCTGGTATCCACGGAGGCGGCCGAGGCGCTCAGCTCCGAAGATGTATTTCGTTTGCTGCTGCGCGGCGGCATCAGCACTAGCGGATCGGTTTCCGAGGTTGCCGGGCGCGGCATCGGAATGGACGTGGTTCGAGAAACCGCCAGCAAACTGAAAGCGGAAGTGGCGATGTGGACTGCTCCCGGCAACGGCAGTACGGTTGAGATATCTGTTCCTGTGTCGTTGTTGTCTTTGAGCGCCGTGGTGGTTGAGAGCGCCGGATTGAAGGCTTCGCTCCCGCTGGACGCAGTCCAGCAGACCTTGCGATTAGTGGACACCGATGTTGCACACAGTCCTGATGGCCAGTCCATTGTGTTTGGTGGCAGTACCATTCCCTTCCTTCCATTGGCGGATGCGTTAGGGCAGCCATCCTCGCGCAAGCCGGAGACGCGCTTTTCAGCAGTGGTAGTACGTTCTGGCATGGAGCACGCGGCGATTGGCGTGGATCGGGTTCTGAGCACGGCAACGGTTCTTTTGCGCCCTATCCCCGTGTTTGCGGGGGTTGATCCAGTGGTGGCTGGCGCTGCGCTGGATGCGGAAGGGAATCCGCAGCTGGTTCTGGACCCCGCCGCACTGGTCCTGGCGGCGAGTGCCAAGCGAGGGATCGCGACGCGGGAAGCGCCGCAGCGCACGCCGGTCGTGTTGGTGATTGATGATTCGTTGACGACGCGCATGCTGGAGCAGAGCATTCTGGAAACCGCCGGTTACGAGGTGCATCTTGCGACCTCCGCCGAAGATGCTTTAGAGAAGGCTCGCGAGAAGAACTATGACCTGTTCGTGGTGGACGTGGAGATGCCGGGTATGGATGGTTTCGAGTTTGTCGCTCACGCCCGCTCCACTCCCGCTCTGTCAAGCATTCCTGCCATACTGGTTACGTCTCGTAATTCCGTGCAGGATAAGAAGCGCGGCGAAGAGGCAGGTGCGCGGGCGTACGTAGTGAAGAGTGAATTTGATCAGGCACAATTGCTGCAAACAATTCGTCGACTAATAGGTTGGGATGGTAAAGATTAGGGTCTTAGTGGTGGAAGATTCGTTGACTGTACGCAAGCGCCTGGTTGAGGTGCTCGAGGGCGATCCCGCCCTGGAGGTGGTGGGCGAAGCGCCGGATGGCCAACGTGGCATCGAACTGTGCGAATCACTGCGTCCAGATGTCATGACACTGGATATGATGATGCCGATCATGACCGGCGTGGCGGTTGCCGAGTATGTGATGGCTTACTGCCCTACACCCATTCTCATTGTGTCGGCGTCTACGAACCGCGGCGAATTGTTCAAGACCTACGACGCCCTGGCGGCCGGCGCGCTCGACGTATTGGAAAAACCCACGGGCGATGCGGTGCTCGATGGTTGGGAACGCAAGTTAATTTACACCGTGAAATTGATTTCTCGGATCAAGGTAATCACCCATCCGCGTGGACGGACGACACAAAAACATCGTGTTCGAGTCACTACTGAGCTTCCAGCACGTTACCCGCAGTCTCCACTTCATGCGGTTGCCATAGGTGCTTCTACGGGAGGGCCTGCTGCTATCCGTACAATCCTCCGTGAACTTCCAGCGAAATTTCCCTTGCCGGTTCTGATTGTCCTTCACCTGAGCGAACCGTTTGCAGCGGCGATGGCGGAGTGGTTGGACGGGCAGTCTCCAATTCGGGTGAGGTATGCGCGGGACGGAGAACCTCTACCGAAGTCCGGCATTGTGTTGGCCCCCCCAGGGCGACATCTGGCGCTGCGTGGTGGGCAGCTTTGCCTGAATGACGAGCCGGAACGGCATTCGTGCAGGCCTTCTGTCGATGTGCTGTTCGAATCCATGGCCCGAGAGATGGGATCGGGTTTCATTGGATGTTTGCTCACAGGTATGGGGAAGGATGGGGCGTTGGGATTATTGGCCGCACGCCAGGCTGGAGCCATGACCGTGGCGCAGGACGAGGCCAGCTCTGTGGTATTTGGCATGCCAGGTGAGGCAATCCGCATTGGCGCCGCGCAGCGCGTGCTACCGGTGGAAGAGATTGCGCCTACGCTGGTCGCTTTAACCGCTGACTTGAAGATGGGGCAAGGGTTGTGAAGCCACGCATATTGATTGTTGACGACAGCCTCACGGTGCGTATGGACCTTAGCGAGGCATTTGAGAGCGCCGGCTTTGCGGTGACTCCATGCTCGACGCTGCAAGAAAGTCGCGCCGCTCTGGATGGTGAATCATTTTCGATCCGTCGTGCTGGATGTCTTGCTGCCTGACGGTGACGGGGTGGAGTTCCTGCAGGAAGTGCGAGCTAATCCAAGGCTTGCGGCGATCCCAATCCTTCTGCTTTCAACTGAGGCGCAAGTCCGTGACCGCATTCACGGGCTCAAGACTGGCGCAGACGAATACATCGGTAAGCCCTACGATTCCGGTTATGTGGTTGCCCGCGCACAGGAACTGATTCGACTGCAGCGGCCACGACCCAGCAGTGATGCTCGCGCTACGATCTTGGTGATTGATGACAGTGCAACTTTCAGGAATGAAATGCGTGAGGCACTGGAAGCCACGGGCTACCTCGTAATCACTTCCTCCACGGGTGAAGACGGATTGCACGCGGCAGTGAGTAATCGACCATCCGCGGTGATTGTCGACCACGGGCTACCGGGCATCGACGGTGCGACGGTCGTGAGGCGCATGCGCGATGATGCGGTTCTGCGCAGGACTCCCTGTTTGCTACTTACTGGCTCAGAGGACCGAACCCAGGAGTTGCGCGCGCTTGAGGCCGGCGCCGATGGTTTTGTGCGCAAGGACGAGGATCTGAGCGTGGTGTTGACACGGTTGGCAGCGGTCTTGCGGTCGGCCAGCGCACCTTCAGCCTCGGACTCCCAGTCCAGTGTTCTTGGGCCTAAGCGAGTTCTCGCGGTTGATGACAGCGAAAGCTATCTTGAGGAACTGGCTGCAGAGATGCGTGTAGAAGGTTATGACGTGGTGCTTGCCCGTTCAGGGGACGAGGCGCTCGAACTGGCGGCCGTGCAAAGTGTAGATTGTATTTTGCTTGACCTCATCATGCCAGGTCTGTCTGGCCATGAGACCTGCCGCCGTATCAAGGAGTCGCTGAAGCTACGCGATATCCCTCTGCTCATGCTGACGGGCGTGGAAGACCGGCAGGCAATGGTTGAGGCCATCAATGCCGGGGCAGACGACTACATTGCGAAATCAAGCGACTTTGAAATTGTGAGGGCACGGGTACGTGCGGCTCTTCGCCGAAAACAGTTCGAGGACGAGAACCGCAGCTTCCACGAACAAGTGCTGCGCAAAGAGATGGCAGCCGCCGAGGCGCGCGCTCAGCGTGAACTTGCGGAAGCCCGTGCGGCGCTGCTGGGAGAGTTACAGCAGAGCAAGGACCGGCTTGATTTCGCACTTGAGGCAGGCGGATTAGGCGAGTGGGAACTCGACCTTAAGAACCACCGCATAACGCGATCGCGCCGCCATGACGAGATCTTCGGTGACGACACGCTGCTCGATAACTGGAGTTACGAGTTATTCATGGAACGTGTCCTGCCCGAGCACCGCAGGCAGATGGATGACGGCCTGAAGGACGCTCTTCGCAACAACACGCCGTGGAGTGTCGAAACCAGGATTCGCCGCAAGGATGGCACTGTCCGCTGGATCGCGATTCAGGGAAAAGTGTCTTCTGTTCTGGATGGCGAGCCGTTAAAGATGGTAGGCGTCATCACGGACATTACTGCCCGCAAACAGGCTGAGCTTGCACTGCTGGAGCGAGAGCAACAACTGCGCGCGATCCTGGATGTGCTTCCTGTCGCTGTTTTCATTTGCGATGTCAATGGCAAACTCACCCAGGCGAATCCGGCAGCCAACCAGATCTGGGAGGCAGACGGAGTACCGCTTGTCGAACTGCAACAGTACCGCGAATACAAGGGCCGGCGGCCAGGAACCAATCAGAGACTGGAATCAAATGATTGGGGACTCGCTAAGGCTGTTCTCCACGGCATAGCCACCCTGGGGGAGGAAATTGAAATCGAGACTTTCGATGGAACGCGCAAGACGATCTTGAACAGCGCCCTGCCCATTCGCACACCTCAGGGAGAGATCCTCGGCGCCGTCGCTGTGCACGTTGACATTTCAGAACGAAAGCGGGCAGAACAGGCGTTGATACGCAGTGAGAAGCTTGGCGTCGGCCGGCCGCATGGCGGCGACGATTGCGCATGAGGTCAACAATCCGCTGGCCGCCGTGACCAATGCTCTTTTCCTCGTAAGCTGCAATCCAGACCTTCCCGGCATCGGTACGCGAATTCATCGATATCGCCGATCGAGAGCTCAGGCGCGCCGCGCATATGGTCAAGCAGACGCTAGGGTTTTACCGCGAGGTAGGCACCACAACCGCAGTGAACCTCCCAGAGATACTCGATGAGGTCTTGCACCTGTTTGATGCCAAGCTCAAGAACTGTGGGGTGCGAGCGGAGCGTCAATACAAGTGCACGACGAGTATCAACGCGATTGAGGGAGAGATGCGCCAGGTGATTTCCAATCTTATGGTAAATAGCATCGATGCGATGCCTCAAGGCGGCACCTTGTTTCTCCGCACCGTCGGGCCCCGTGTATGTCGACCAGCGCCCCATGATCATCTTGACGGTCGCCGATAGCGGGACAGGCATCGCAGATGAGCACAGAAAGCGGATATTCGAGCCGTTTTTCACCACCAAGAAATCTTTTGGAACTGGGCTAGGATTGTGGGTAACCAGCGAATTGGTGAAAAAGCACAGCGGGAGGATTCGCGTTCGCAGTCGTGTCGGCAAAGGCACTGTCATCACCATCTGGCTGCCCATCGAGCGACGCAGCGAAGAGCGCGGCTGAGACCGTCGCTCCCGATCCTGCGGAATCCAGGGATTCCCAGGAACTGCGATAAAATCTTGAAAGACTTTCCATTCGAACTGAAAGAAGCGAAGGTTGACGAAACACCATGTGCACTCCCGCTTCCTTGAGCAAGAAGGTCGTTTTCGTCGTCGATGATGAACAGGCCATCGCTGATACTCTCAGCCTGATCCTTCGCGCGGCTGGTTATTCGGTGCGCACCTTCTATGACGGCCTGTCTGCCTTAGAACACGCTCAGGAAGAGATTCCCGACATCGTTCTGAGCGACGTGATAATGCCGAAGATGAACGGCATTGTTCTGGCCAGAAAATTGCGAGAGCAATTGCCCAATTGCCGAATACTCCTGATTTCCGGCAATGCGTACTCCGCGACTTTGCTCGCAGAGTGGCAGGACCACGGCGGCCCAGAATTGGAGATACTTCCAAAACCCTGCAGTCCACAGGCGATCATCCGTAAGCTCTCCACCATCGCCGCCGCGATCGATGACAGCGGTAGCCACGACTAATGCCACTGCTTTCCGCCTTCGCCTAGCCCGCTTTATTCGTGAAGGGTGCCGTCCACTCTCCGGTCTGTTCTCCGCGTAATGTCCATCTGTTTTGGACTTCTTCATAAACATTTCGCAGCTTGGTTCCCTTTTCCGGCATCTCACATTCAAGCGTGAGCTGCCGGATTGCGCTGAGGACCTAGGGCAACCTAGCACAATTTTAGTGAATGAATGCCATTCGTACACTGCCGGAATTCTTTTGCATTGAGCCGCGTCGCGCCTCGTCGCCGTCGCGAGTGAGTTAACAGTGGCACCCATGTAGTCTCGCTTTCCCGATGTCCAATTCCATAAGTCCGCTGGTTACCAGAGGGCAGGAGTATGCAATGCGTGAGAGCCAGTGCCTCAGTGCGGTCTCGTCGTCCTCATCGAACACACGAGCATTTTCAATCTCTTTGTTTGCTCTCCTGTTGGTGGGGCTATGCCTGTTCACACCGGTTCGGCTGCGCGCCCAGGTAACGTCTGCGCGGAGCATTGCCGCGGTTGGGAATGGAGGCGCTGCTAGCGGCACCTCCCGTGGCAGGGCGGTGAATAATTCAGCGAGAGTGCAGACTCTTAGCCGGTCGTCGCTTGTTTTTGTTCCTAATCACGGGCAGTATCCGGCTCAGGAACGTTTTGAGGCGCAGGCTCTGGGCTATTCGGTCGCGCTGGAGAAGTCTCGCGCCGTTCTGTCGCTGCCGGGAAACAGGCCATCGCCAAAAATTGGCGAGAAGCGCTCGGTCGCCACTCTGACGCGAGGAGCAGCCGTAAGTCTGGAATTGCTGGGCGCGAACCCAGACACCGAAATCACGAGCGAAGCTCCGTTGCAGCAGAAGAACAGCTTCCTGGCTACCGGCGACCCGAAGGCCTGGGTCACTAACGTTCCCAGCTATGGGCGGGTGAACTACTCCGGCGTCTACAAAGGTGTGGATCTTGCGTTCTATGGAAGTGCGGGACGGCTTGAGTATGACTTTGTACTGGCTCCCAGAGCCGATGCCAGTACCATCTCTGTAGGGCTGCGCGGTGCCGACAGCGTTACCCTTGATAAGCATTGCGATCTGGTACTGCAAGTAAAAGGGCAGGAGCTACGCTTCCTGAAGCCGGTTGCATATCAGCTCTCGGCAGATGGAAGAGAAAAGCAGTACGTGGACGTCAGATACGAACTGGCTCAGAAGACGAATGCGGATGAGACGGTTGAGTCGATTTCCTTCTCGCTGGGAAACTACGACCGAAGTCGCGCGCTCGTGATCGATCCGGTGCTGGTGTATGGCAAGGTCCTGCCGAGTACGAACTTTTATATTGGCGACATGACGGCTGATTCGGCCGGGAATACTTACATCGCCGGAAATACCAACAACGGCGGGCCATTCTTCATCGAGAAACTCGATCCGAATGGCAATGTGCTCTTGAATGTCTCAGTCGGAAGCAGTTCTTATTCCAGCGATCCATACGGCATTGCGTTGGACAACTCCGGGAACATCTTCGTTACCGGCGTCGCTGGACCTGGATTGCCAACGACCATAAACGCTTACCAGCAATCGCCAAACAATGGAGTCGGGAATCCGTTTCTCTCCGTGCTCAAGTACGACGGCTCGGGGCTGATCTATTCCACATATTTTGGTGGCAATTCCGCGAATGACTCCGGTACGTCCGTCGCAGTGGACAGCCAAGGCAAGGCCTACATTACCGGCTATACCTACTCTTCCAATTTTCCGACAACTGCTGGCGCGTTTGAAACGGCGAACCCCGGTACAAATCACCTTGACTTTGTTGCCAAGATAGATCCGACGTTAAGTGGATCGGCATCTTTGGTTTATTCGACTCTGCTGGGAAATTCAACTAGTGGTACCTACCCGGAAGGAATCGCCGTGGATGGTTCCGGGAATGCTTATGTGGTCAGCCAAAGCAACAATAGTTCTGCTGGTTTCCCGGTCACCCCAGGCGCCTATTCCTATGTGGGAACAGATCCAGGGGACATAAGCGTTTATGTCACCAAGCTGAATCCAACCGGAAGCGCACTCGCTTACTCTGCTTACCTTGGCCCCGGCAATGCGGCTGGAATTGCCGTGGATGGCAGCGGGAACGCCTATATTGCAGGCTTCCCCCGTGCGGACGATTTTCCAACAACGGTGGGCGGATACCAGACGTCCTATGCCGGAGGATTCGCAACCGAGCTCAGTCAAGATGGCAGCTCATTGGTCTATTCCACCTTCCTGAGTGGGCCGAGTGCGTACTACAACAGCGTTTATTTCACGCCGACCAGCATTGCTCTCCCATCAGGATGCGCTTCCAACTGCGCGGCGTATGTTGTCGGTTACACCAGCACCACGGATCTTCCGCTCGTCAATCCGATTCAGGACTTTGCTAACCCGAACGCTCACTATACGCCGTTCATTGTCGGATTGGCCCCAGGCGGCAATAGCGCGACTTTATCCACTTATCTAGGTGGAATGAATTCGTTCGTCAGCTCTGCCGGGTATGCAGCAGTACCGGCGGTTGCCGTCGATACTTCGGAAAATATTTATTTTGCCGCGAACTTCGGCGAATACTCCGACCTGGCGGTAACTGTGCCGACGGCTAGCCCTGGCCAGGGGTACATCGCCAAAATCTCGCCCGTCACTGCCAGCCTTGCTTTGGCCATTCCCAGCAGCGTCACCTTTCCCCAGCAGGTACAGAACGTAAGCTCTGCTACGCCGCAAATCATCGAGCTGCGCAATCTGGGCAGCAAGCCCATAAATCTGGACTCGCCATTTTTATTCGACTCAAACGACTTTTCCGAAACAGACAATTGCGTATCGCCGCTGGCGGCAGGGGGCATTTGCACGCTGAGCCTGGTGTTCACTCCCTCGTTAAGCGGGACGGAGAACGCTGTCCTCACGATCAACTCCGACGCCCCCAATTCGCCGACGACAGTAAGTTTGACCGGCAGTTCGACGGCTTATGCCTATCTCACCGCAAATTACAACAGCCTCAGCTTTGCCGACCAGGTCGTGGGTGCGGCCAGCGCTCCTCAGACCGTGACGGTCACGAACATCGGTGCTGCACCCATACCCTTCAGTGCCGAAAATATCTACACGAGCCCGGCTACCGACTACACCGTCGTAAACAATTGCCCGGCCCAACTCGCCACTGGGCAGAGCTGCCAGGTTGGAGTGACGTTTATCCCCACGCAGGTCGGTTCGCGCGGTGCTACGCTCGTTCTACAGGGTGCACAGCAGAACGTGCTGGAGTTGGCCCTCAGTGGGACCGGCGTCTTGGGCGCGGGCGGCACCGGCTCCGGTACGCTAACGCCAAACCCAACTGCGGTGAATGTTGGCACGCAACTGTTTGGAACAACCAGCCTTGCGCAAAACGTTTACTTCTACAATACGGGTGATCTGCCCATCGTAGTCGCTTCGGGTACGGTAAGCACCGCCGGACAGAGCGGCCCCGGCGATTTTCAAATCTTCAACAATACCTGCATTGGGAATGGCCAGCTTCTACCCGGAGGCTCCTGCGTTGTTCAGGTCACATTCACGCCTTCGACCGCATCCAGCGAGACCGGCACGCTCACGATTACGGACAGTACCGCTGGCAGCCCGCATTCCATTGCCTTGAGCGGCATCGGAATTGCGGCAACGCAGACGCTCACGGCGAGCCCTTCAAGCTTTGTCTTCCCGAATCAGCCAGTTGGAATCCCCAGTGCCGCGCAAGCGATTTACATATGGAATCTTGGGACCGCGCCCGTCACCATCGATCGTGTTCTGATCAGCGGCAGCTTCCAGGTGGCCAGTACGAGCTGCTCTGAAAACACGTTGCAACCAACCGGACCGCAAGAAAACAACCCCTCCTTTGGGTGCTGGGTAAACGTGACATTCACGCCCACCGCAACCGGTCCAAGTACCGGAACATTGACATTGGTCGATGCGGCGACAGGCACGCCTTCGGTCTTCAACGTGACGGGCACCGGCATCGCGCAGACGGGCACCCTCGTGCCGCTGCCGGCCGACCTGGTATTTGAAACACAGCCCCAGGGCACCACCAGTGCAGCCCAATTCTTTTCGATCAACAATCCAGGAAACGCGCCGGTACAGATCAATTCCGTCGCCACCACCGGTGATTTCGCGGTGATGTCCGATGCATGTGCACCGCCCTTCAGTCTAGGGGCGGGACAAAGTTGTGGGGTGTACATCAGCTTCACGCCGACGCAGAGCAGCGGTGCAGAGACCGGTACGGTCGTCGTGGGCGCTAGCTCCGGAAGCCTGACAATCCCGCTGACCGGTACGGCGGAGGCGGCAACACAGGCGATCGGCATCACTCCGACTACTTATAGCTTTGGAACGGTGCAACAGAACACAACCGCCATAGGCAATGGTTATAACGACGTGTACGTTCGCAATACAGGTACCGAGGGAGCGACATTTACTGCGGCGCCAGCGATCACCGGGGCGAACGCCTCGGATTTTGTGCTCTCCAGTCAAGGTACCTGTTCCAGCGAATTCGGCAATCCGGCTAACGCGCTTGCTCCCGCCACTAGCTGCGGCTTTATTGTCAGTTTCACGCCCAGCACGGCCGGCGCGGAGAGCGCAACTCTTGCCCTGACTGATTCGGCCGGCACACAGTCCATGACCCTCTCCGGGACAGGGGCAGCAGCTCAGCCTGCAGTGACTCTCAGCCCTGCTCAGCTGACGTTCGATCTGCAACCGGTGGGGACGACTTCAAGCCAGAACAATTACACGTACTTCGCCAACCATGGCACAACTGCGATCACCCTTCAGTCGTCTGCGATTACCTCCGGCAGCAGCGATTTCTCCATTCCTCCTGGATACAACCAATGCAACGGCGCATCCGTGCAGAGCGGATCGGAATGCAGCGTCTATGTCGACTTCACGCCCTCCGCAGCGGGATACCGGACGGGATTGCTGACCTTCACGGATCAGAACAACAGTACCTATACCGTGCAACTGACCGGATATGCCCCGGCTGCTGTTACCTCGGCTACGCTTAGTACGCAGGCCCTGGACTTTCTGCCACAACCCATTAATGCAGTCGCCGGTAACGGAGAGCAGCTCTACCAACAGGTCACTTTGACGAATACTGGCAATGTCTTGTTGACTGTGGGTACGCTGACCGGCACAGATGTGGTGGTCGGATCGACCGCCACCGGTGATTTTTCAACGCTATACTCCGGGCTGAATTACGATCATTGCAGCGGCCAGGTGGTCCAACCGAATGGAACCTGCACCGTTGAAGTCTCCTTCACTCCATCGACCATAGGCGCCAAGAGTGGCAGCATAACCTTCCCGGTTACCTTCTTCAACAGCACGACAGGAAGCTTTACCGCCACGCTGAGCGGTCAGGGTATTAATGCGCAGGACTCAGTGTCGCTTGTTCCCAATACTCTTACCTTCCTCAATCAGGTGGCGGCCCATCCGCTCGTTGCCGGCGCCTCTCAAATGATCTATCTCACCAATACCAGCAATCTGGCGATCACCGTAGGCAACCTGACCGGAACGGACACGATAATTGGAACTTCGGCTACCGGGGATTTTGTCGTAGCGAACTCGACCCTGTTCGGCGTCAATGTCCCCGGAAGCGACAGCTGTAGCGGCGTAACGATACCGCCGAATTCAAATTGCTTTGTAACTGTGTTTTTCGCGCCATCAACTTTAGGCGCTAAGACCGGCAGCATCATTTTCCCGATCACCTATAGCGACGGGACCAAGGGTAGTTATATTGCGCCGCTCTCCGGCAACGGAATTGCGGTTGTGAATACGCTGAATGTGACGCCGGCGAGTGTTCAGTACCAGCCGCAGGTGGTGGGTACCGCTGATGGCACCTTCCAGACCATTACGGTGATGAACACGGGAAATATTCCCGTGACATTTGGTCAGTCGACGGTGAACAGCGCAAACTTCACAACCACTTACGACGGTTGCAGCAACACCAGCATGCCCGCGCATTCAACCTGCCCCCTTTACGTCGCGTTCACGCCCCAGTCATCTGCAACCCCAGGCACGCTAACCGGCACACTTACCATTGCCGACTCGGCGACCGGCAATCCTCATTCGGTGTCGCTATCGGGGCTTGCCATTGCCGCTAACCAGCAGCTCTCGGTATCGCAGTCGACGGTGAACTTCGGCAACCAGCCAGTGAGCACCAGCAGCAATCTCCAGGTGGTTTATGTCGTCAATCAAGGCACAGGGACCCGACTCACATTGACGAGCGTAGTGTTGGGCGGCACGAACCCTACGGACTTCACGGAAAGCGATACTTGTGGCGGGTCGAGCGGAACTTCACTTCCCGCGCGCAGCAACTGCACAATCACCGTCACTTTTTCGCCCAGCGCAAGTTCACTCGGTGTGCGGACGGCTGTGGTGACGGTCACTCCAGCCAGTGGAGCCGCATTAACAATCACGCTGAACGGCACCGGCAGCACTCCGGCTCCGCAAGCCACACTGTTTCCCTCGACCATCAATCTCGGCTCCCAGCCCGTGAACATCACCACGACAACCGCACAGAGTTTCTCGGTAACGAACACCGGAAGTGCCGCGCTGAACATTAAGAGCGTGGTATCGAGCGATACTCCCGAGTTCGCCGTGGCTTCCGATGGTTGCACCGGCCAGGCCCTTGCAGTGAATGCGAGTTGTGCGGTTACAGTTACGTTCACGCCAAGCGTCGCAAGCCTGCGCAGCAGCAGCATCGTGGTTACCGATAACTCAGGCGGCACCGCCAACTCGACGCAGAGCGTCGCGGTCCAGGGTACCGGCACCGGGACGCCGCAGGCCACCCTGAATCCGGCCAGTCCCACGCCCCTGAACTTCCCCAACCAGGCGGTCAACGTTGCGAGCACCGCGCTTCCGGTTACCTTGACGAATGGCGGTACCGCCGCGCTCTCCATCTCCAGCATTTCGATTCCCGCAGGATCTTTCAGCCAGACGAATAACTGCGGAACCTCTTTGGCGGTTTCCACGACATGCACCATTTTGGTGACCTTCGATCCGCAGAGCGCAGCTTCATTGAGCAGTACTCTGACCGTGACCGACAACGCGAACGGTGTTACCGGGGCAACGCAAAGCGTGACGTTGAACGGGACAGGGGTAGGTATTCCGCAGGCGACTTTGTCCATCACGAATGAGATTTTCAGTAGCACTCTGGTAAATACGTCATTGGTCAGCCCGACTATTACACTGACGAATGGCGGGACCGGTGCGCTCACGATTGTGAGTATCGGCATTTCCGGAACGAATGCCGGTGACTTCGCGATATCGAGCAACAATTGCGGTAGCTCCGTTGCGGCGAGTAATGGGTTCTGTTCCTTTACGGTAACGTTCACGCCCAGCACCACAGGCTCACGCTCCGCTTTGTTGACCGTGACAGATAATGCAAATGGAGTAACGGGAGCAACGCAGACTACTTCGCTGAGCGGTACTGGTCTTTCCACTCAGGCCACGCCGACCATCACCTTCGCGGCCGCCCCCACGCCGACCTATCCGGGAGCCAACTTCACGGTAAGTGCGACGACCAACTCCAACGGAGCGCTGAGCTACAGTTATGTGAGCGGACCTTGCTCGCAGGTAAGCGGCGGTACGTTTAGCCCAACCGGAGTCGGAGCTTGCGTTGTGCAGGCCAGCACCGCGGCCACCGCCACCTTCCTCGCCGGTTCTGCCCCGCAGAACGTGACCATAACCGGCTTGGCCACGCCGACCATCACCTTCGCGGCCGCCCCCACGCCAACCTATCCGGGAGCCAACTTCACGGTAAGTGCGACGACCAACTCTAACGGAGCGCTGAGCTACAGTTATGTGAGCGGACCTTGCTCGCAGGTGAGCGGCGGTATGTTTAGCCCAACCGGAGCCGGAACTTGCGTTGTGCAGGCCAGCACCGCGTCCACTGCCACCTTCCTCGCCGGCTCTGCCCCGCAGAACGTGACCATAACCGGCTTGGCCACGCCGACCATCACCTTCGCTGCGGCTCCCACGCCAACCTATCCGGGAGCCAACTTCACGGTAAGTGCGACGACCAACTCCAATGGAGCGCTGAGCTACAGTTATGTGAGCGGACCTTGCTCGCAGGTGAGCGGCGGCACGTTTAGCCCAACCGGAGTCGGAACTTGCGTTGTGCAGGCCAGCACCGCGGCCACCGCCACCTTCCTCGCCGGCTCTGCACCGCAGAACGTGACCATAACCGGCTTGGCCACGCCGACCATCACCTTCGCGGCCGCCCCCACGCCAACCTATCCGGGAGCCAACTTCACGGTAAGTGCGACGACCAACTCCAATGGAGCGCTGAGCTACAGTTATGTGAGCGGACCTTGCTCGCAGGTGAGCGGCGGTATGTTTAGCCCAACCGGAGCCGGAACTTGCGTTGTGCAGGCCAGCACCGCGTCCACTGCCACCTTCCTCGCCGGCTCTGCCCAGCAGAACGTGCCCATAACCGGCTTGGCCACGCCGACCATCACCTTCGCGGCAGCCCCCACGCCAACCTATCCGGGAGCCAACTTCACGGTAAGTGCGACGACCAATTCCAACGGAGCTCTGAGCTACAGTTATGTGAGCGGACCTTGCTTGCCGGTGAGCGGCGGTACGTTTAGCCCAACCGGAGCCGGAACTTGCGTTGTGCAGGCCAGCACCGCGTCCACTGCCACCTTCCTCGCCGGCTCTGCCCAGCAGAACGTGCCCATAACGACTGTGCCCGCTATCCTCGTGACGACGGCCACCGATGACGCCACGGGCACGGCGTCCAACTGTCCGAGCCCGGCAAATTGCAGCCTGCGCGATGCTCTGGCGGTAGCCTCCAGCAAGGGCACGGGCAACATCACCTTCGATCCGACAGTGTTCGCGTCGCCAAAGACCATTCAGTTGAGTAGCGGGCTGACCATCCCGGCCAATACGACCATCACCGGCCCGACCACCAGCAGCAGCGGTGGGACGACCAACCTGGTGACCGTGAGGCGCGCCGCAATCAGCATTAACTTCTCCGTTTTCACCGTCAACGCCGGCGTGACTGGCGCGGCGGTCAACAATCTGATCATCACGAACGGCTATGTACTCCACGGCGGCGGCATCAACAACAGCGGCACTCTGACGGTAACGAACAGCACCATCTCCGGCAATGGCGCCAGTGATGGTGGCGGCATCTGTAACACTGGCACGCTGACGGTGACGAACAGTACCATCTCCGGCAATAGTGGCTATCCCGGCCATGGCGGCATCTGCAACCTTGGCGGCACGTTATCCGTGACGGACAGCACTATCTCCGGCAATACCGGGGGTGGAATTGACAACAGTAGCGGCAGTCTGACACTCAACAACAGCACCGTCTCCGCCAATAACGGCATCTTCAACGACGGCACGCAAGCCTACGGCGGCGGCATCTACAACTACGGCGCCACGCTGACGTTGACGAACAGTACCGTCTCCAGCAATGGCGCGTCGATCGGTGGTGGCATCTACAATACTGGCGCGCTGACGCTCAGCAACAGCATCGTGGCCGGAAATCTGGCCAGCTATTCCTCGGCCGACATCTTCGACTCAGCCAGCCACCCGTACACCGACAAGGGCGGCAACTTAGCCGGGAGCACTTCCAGTACAACTTCGTCCATCGCCATCAATCTGGCACCGCTGGGCAGCTACGGCGGGCCGACCCCGACCATACCGCCGATGCCTGGCAGCCCGGCCATCTGCGCGGGCTTGGCTTCGAATATTCCTGCCGGGGTGACAACTGACCAGCGCGGCTACCCAAATATCAACACCGCTTATGCAGGCTATTCGCCGAGTACCCCGTGCGTAGATTCCGGAGCGGTGCAGACCAACTACTCGCTCAGTTTCACGGGCGAGCCCTCGCCGATCTCTCCGGCCACCTCGATCCTGACGAACACCCACTTCCAGGCGGCTGTGACTCTGCAAGAGAGCGCCCGTGCGTTTACCGGCGCTCCCGTGAGTGTCGCGCTTACGCTGGCTGGACCGGGCGCGCTGTCAAACGGCTCTGCTACAACCTCTAGCGGCGTGGCATCCTATTCGACGTTGCAGGTGAGCGCTGTCGGCACGGGTGACGTTCTGGCGGCAACTCTCACGCTGACCGCCTCGGGCGCGGTGAAGCCGGCGACGATCTCGGCCAACAGCAACCCGTTCAATGTAATAACCGTCTTGGCCACGCCGACGATCACATTCGCGGCAGCCCCCACGCCGACCTATCCGGGAGCCAACTTCACGGTAAGTGCGACGACCAACTCCAACGGAGCGCTGAGCTACAGCTATGTGAGCGGACCTTGCTCGCAGGTGAGCGGCGGCATCTTCAGTTCCACCGGGGCAGGGAATTGCGTCGTGCAGGCCAGTACCGCGCCCACCGCAACCTTCCTCGCCGGCTCTGCCGCGCAGAACGTGACCATCGCGACTGTGCCCGCCATCGTGGTGACTACGGCCACCGATGACACTACGGGCACGGCGTCCAACTGTCCGAGCCCGGCAAATTGCAGCCTGCGCGATGCTCTGGCGGTAGCCTCCAACAGGGGCGCGGGCAACATCACCTTCGCTCCGGCAGTGTTCGCGTCGCCAAAGACCATTCAGTTGAGTAGCGGGCTGACCATCCCGGCAAATACGACCATCACCGGCCCGACCACCGGCAGCGGAGCTACCCTGACCAACGTCGTGACGGTCAGAGGCAGTTCGTCGAAGTCCTTCTCCGTGTTCACCATTAGCACCGGAGTGACAGGCGCGGCCATCGCCAATCTGATAATTACGAATGGGCTGGGTTCGATAGGCAGTGCCGGCGGAGTCCTCAACAGAGGCGCGATGACGCTGAGCAATAGCACCGTCTCCGGCAATACCAGCAACGGCATTTTGAATTTCGGCACGATGGCGGTGAGCAATAGCACCGTCTCCGGCAATAACGCTTTTGGCGGCGGCGGAATCGGCAACGTCGGAACAATGACACTGAGTAGCAGCACTGTCTCCGGCAATAGCACGAACGGCCTTGGCGGCGGCGGTATCTACAACGAAGGCACGCTGACGGTGAGTAGCAGCACCATCTCCGGCAATAGCGCGAGCGTCGGTGGCGGCATCTTCAACCTCGGCGCGCTGACGCTGAGCAACAGCATCGTCGCCGGCAACGCGATTGCCGGGAATTCCACCTACGACAAAACCATTTTCGGAGGCTACTACGCTGATCTCTACCCAGGCAGCTACACCGACAACGGTGGCAACCAAGTCAGCCAGAATACCAGCTTCACATCGACGATAGCCATCAACCTGGCTCCGCTGGGCAGCTACGGCGGGCCGACGCAGACTATGGTTCCACTGCCGGGCAGCCCTGCCATCTGCGCGGGCCTGGCTTCCAACATCCCTGCCGGTGTGACAACTGACCAGCGCGGTTACCCGAACACCAACACCGCCTATGCGGGCTACTCGTCGGCCACCCCGTGTGTGGATTCCGGCGCGGTGCAGACCAACTACTCGCTCAACTTCACGGGCGAGCCCTCGCCGATCTCGCCGGCCACTTCGATTCTGGCGAACACTCACTTCCATGCGGCGGTGACGCTGGAGGAGAATGGCAGAGCATTCAACGGCGGCAGCGTGATTGTTCCGCTTACCCTGGCCGGAACGGGCACGCTGTCGAATGGGTCTGCTACAACCTCTAGTGGCGTGGCAACTTATTCGACGTTGCAGGTGAGTGCTGTCGGCACGGGCGACATCCTGGCGGCGCACCTCACGCTGACCGCCTCGGGCGCGGCAAAGCCAGCGACGATCTCGGCCAACAGCAACCCGTTCAACGTAGTAAAGTAAACGCCACGCCGACGATCACATTTGCTGAAGCCCCCGCGCCGAGCTATCTGGGAGCCAACTTCACGGTGAGTGCGACGACCAACTCCACCGGGTTCGAAACTTGCGTGGTCGAGTCGGTATCGGTTGCATCCTTTGGCATCGCAGCTACAATAATAGGCACGGGTATGACCCGCAAAAAGCTTGCTTTACGGATCGACACATGTTGTTTTCACGCAGTGTAGGACAGTATTCATGAAGTTGCTGGTCGCGGATGACTCCCTGCTTTTCCGGAACATATTGCAAAGGTCACTGGCGGAGTGGGGCTACGAAGTGATACTTGCTCGCAACGGCCACGAGGCGCTCGCCATCCTGGAAGGCGAGGGCGCACCTGCCATGGTAATTCTGGACTGTGTGATGCCCGGCATGGACGGCCTCGAACTGTGCCAACGAATTCGCGCCAGGAAAGGCTATGTGTACACGATCCTGATGAGCGCCTCGGACGGGCAGGAGGATGTCCTCAAGGGATTTGAATTGGGGGCGGATGATTATCTCTGCAAACCGTTCAAGCCAGCCGAACTCAGGACGCGGTTAAAACATGGCGAGCTGGTCCTTCAAAGTTATAAAGCACATTCTTTGGTCCTCGGTGCACTGCGAATCGAGAACTCGCATGATCTGAAGCTGAGGTCCTGGAATCGTAAAACGATGCTCGAGTTGTTGGGTAAAGAATTGTACCGTGCAAGGCGGACCCATGTTTCGGTCAGCATTCTGCGGGTTAACATGGACTTATTCGCGAGCGTCAATGAGAGCTTTGGTGACCGGGTCGGCGATATCGTGCTCTGCAGTGTGCTGGCAAGAATCGCTGATACCTTACGGTTGTCCGACCATATCGGGCTACTCGAGGGCGACGAGTTCCTCGTGGTGTTACCCAATTGCCCCGCGCAAGCAGCGCTGGAGGTTGCCCATCGGATACTGCAATCACTGCGGGGGACACCGGCTGCGAACGTGGTTAAAGTCACGGCTAGCATTGGCATAGCTCAATGGCGCGTGGACGAGGCAGTGGACGCCCTGCTGCAACGGGCTGGTGCAGCGCTGCAACAAGCCAAGCAGAACGGCCGCGACCGGGTTGAATTGGAAGCGCCGGACGAAATCAGCGGCATCGCATACTAATGCGCTTCAAAGCGCAGCCACAATAGCCCAGTTATTCCTCTCCGGGCAGGCTCATTTCCCAGACACTTCATCGCAATTTTTTGTTTCTTGCATCCTTCCATGACGAAGGTACCGCCAAAGTGTGCGCTGCATACCCCGAATGGGGCATGGCTGCGCTGACGGCCTTGGTTCTTAATAGCAATGACGGTGTAGGTGCTCGGTTTCGGATAGCGACCTCTGGCCTGGCCGTCTGGCGGGAGCGGACCTGCGAATTACTCCGATCTCAGAGGCAGGACGCCGGTTCCTAGATCCAAGCTTCGGGAGGCAGTATTGGCACGCGACGCTAAAATCCGTCAAAAGCTCAATCTCTGTATGGCTCAGCGCAGCAATCTGGCGCACCGGCATCCCGCGTGGCGTCGTTCGTTGGGCGGACGCAGACAGGCGGAGCGCGCCGCGTTCGCAATCATAAAGCGCTTGCTGGACGTGGTGGTGGCGGGTGGTTTTCTGCTGGTGCTTGCGATTCCGATGGCGCTTCTTGCGATTCTGATCAAAGTTGCCGACGGCGGCCCGGTCCTCTTCTGGCAGGAACGCGTGGGCAAACACGGCCGCATCTTCGGCTTCCCCAAGTTCCGTTCCATGCGCGTAAACGCCGAGCAGCTCAAGGATCAGCTCCTGGGCACAAACCACCACGGCACCGAGGGCGTCACCTTCAAGATGAAGCGCGACCCGCGCGTTACTCCTATCGGCACATTTATGCGCCGGTTCAGCGTCGATGAACTGCCCCAGTTGTGGTGTGTGCTGCGCGGCGACATGTCGTTGGTGGGGCCGCGCCCGGGACTTCCCCGCGAGGTTCGCCACTACCGGAGCGCGGATCGCCGCCGCCTTGAGGTCACCCCCGGCCTGACCTGCATATGGCAGGTGAGCGGCCGCTCCGACATACCGTTTCCGCGCCAGGTGGAGATGGACTGTGAATACATTCACCAGCAAAGCCTGAAGACCGATATCTCGCTTCTGGCAAAAACCGTTCCTGCGGTGCTGACCGGCCGCGGAGCTTATTGAGTACCCTATGGCCACTTCGACGCCCGCGACCGTAAAGCAACAGTTTGCCCGAAGGCAGTCGGCGACGCTGCGGGATGCAGCCCCCGCCACCCGCGCCGTATGGCCTGCGGAACTGGCCATCACCCGCTTCGATTTTTCCCGAGTGCCTGGCCTGATCGTGGCTCTTCCCCTGGTCGTTTTTTTAGCTGCCGTCTGGGCCCTGATGCTCTTCCCATCCTGCGGAAAGCAACGGCGCATAGGTCGCCACGGCCGGGCATTTGACGAATTCCATTGGCATAACCTGACAGGTGTACGCGGCGCTCTGGTGCGCCGGCTGCGGCTGACGGCTCTGCCTCGTGTCTGGAATCTGGTGCGCGGCGACTTGGCGCTGGTCGGTCCCCGGCTCGAAGAGTGGCGCGAGATACCCAGCTCCGATCGCCGCCTGCGCCGCTGTCGTGAGGCAGCCCCCGGGCTGCTAAGCCTGTTCCGGCTGCGCCGCATGACCAACATAGATTTCGAAGACGAATTGACCACCGAGGTCGGCTACGTGGAATCGCGTTGCGGAAAGAGCGACCTCGGCTTGCTGTTCCGGCTGGCGCTAACCTCGTTCTACGGCGGCGTTTCTACGACGCCCCCCTCCCGGGTCGTTCGCCACCTGGGCATCCAGATTGACAACCTGAAGATGAGGGAGGCGTGCGACTGGATTGCAGAGCGCGCCCGTGGTTCGGAGCCGCCGTGCCAGGTAAGTTTCGTCAACGCGCATTGCATGAACGTAAGCTGCACGGACGCGCAGTACCGCGAGGTGGTGAGGAGCTCAGCACTGGTGCTGGCCGACGGCATTGGAATGAAACTAGCGGGCAAACTCCTTCGCCAGCCAGTCGTGCAGAACGTCAACGGCACCGACCTGTTCCCGCTGCTATGCAAACAGCTCGGCGAGCAGGGCTCCAGTATCTTTCTGCTCGGCGGCAAGCCCGGAGTGCCCGAAGAAGTGGAGGGCTGGATACGCAACCACTATCCTGCATGCAACGTTGTGGGAACGCACCATGGATATGTTTCCGGCGAGGAAGAGGCCGGGGTTGCTGAGCAGATCCGCCAGTCGGGTGCCAGCGTGCTGCTGGTGGCCATGGGCGTGCCGGCACAGGAAAAGTGGATTGCGCGCAACCTCGATCGCACGGGAGCCGCCGTGGCGATCGGGGCTGGCGGACTGTTTGATTTCTACTCCAACCGCATTCCGCGAGCCCCGCAGTGGCTGCGCGAAATGGGCCTGGAGTGGGCGTACCGGCTGCGTTGCGAGCCCCGTCGAATGTGGCGCCGCTATATCGTCGGCAACGTGTTATTCCTGGCGCGCGTACTGCGAGAGCGCCGGAAGGGTCCGGCAACCTACCTGGAGGAGGCGTGATGATTGCACTGATTCAATGTCCGGGAATAACCGGAGAGAAGAGCGCGTGGGGCGAAGGCATGGACACCTGCCTGTTGCATGTGGTGGATCGGCCTATCTTGCAGCACGTGCTTGAGACGCTGGCCGATTGCGGCGTCCGTAAACTCCACGTGTTCATGGAGACGGAGAATCAACCGCGGCAGCAACTGCTGGGCGATGGGGTGCGCTGGGGAATGTGCATCCGGACCTGGATTGGTCCTGCCTCGCGCGCGGCAATGGACTCGGCCATATTCAGCGATTTGGAGGAATCTCAAGACCTGATCTTGGGCTACGGCGATTCGCTTCCGCAGCCGGTTGAACTGATCGCACTCAAAACGCGGGACATGGGTTTGGAAGGCGACGGTGTGGCCGGCAGCTGGGCCATTCTTTCTGGGGAGTCAAGCAACCGCTGGTTGCAGACTCAGGGAGGGTTGCTGACCATCACCGATCGTCGCAATGCCTCGTGGCTTGACACCAGCAGCCCCAATTTGCTGCTGGCCAGCCAGCGCCAGCTGCTGACATCCCGCTTGTCGGCGGTGCCGCTGTTCGGGCGCGAGATCAAGCCCGACGTCTGGGTGGGACGCGGCGCAAAAATTGACCCGTCCGCCGTCATCCAGGGTCCGGCCTACATCGGTCCATTCGCCCGGATCGGACGCCGGTGCGCCATCGATGTTGGCTCGGTCATCGGCGAAGGGGCGGTGGTGGAAGACGATACCGTGATCGAAGCCTCCTATGTCGGAAACCACACGCGCGTCGGCAAACGCCTCTGCCTGCGGGATTCCCTGATGATAGGCAACGTGCTCTTCTCGACCCGCCACTCGACACGGGTGACACTCAGCGACCGGGTTCTTGCCGGCAAAGTGTAGGAGCGCGCTGCGTATTAGCGAAGCTGAGAGCCGGCTTCTTTGACCAAAGCATGGTTGAGCGCGAACATGGCCAGTTCCAGCCGGTTGCTGACCCCCGTCTTGTCGAAAATATTCTTGAGGTGGCGCTTGACCGTCTCTTCCGCGATGCCGCACTCGCGGGCCACATCTTTGTTGGTGCAGCCTTCCACAATGTATCCGATGACTGATATTTCGCGTACCGTAAGGCCATAGCTGTTCTTGGCAGGCTCCACGTCCTCGGCCATCAGATCACGTAAAACCTGAACCAGATTCAGTACGCGCCTTCCGTTCAGCCAGTGTTCGCCGCGCAGCACCGCTTCCAGGCATTGCACCAGCTCGGACGCTACGCTCTCCTTCAGCACCACGCCCCGCGCACCCAACTGCAAAGCCTCCAGAATGCCTCTCCGGTCGATCTCGCCGGTGAGCAGAACCGTTCGCACATGGAGATCCGGGAGTTGCATCAGTTCGCGCAGCGTCTCCAAGCCGGGCAGGTTCGGCATCCGCAGGTCGAGCAGAAGAAGATCGGGCTTCAGTTTGTGGCTTAGTTCCAGCGCGGCTTTGCCATCCGTGGCCTCGCCCACCACCAGGAATCCGGGAGCGGAGGATAAAATAGCTTTCACGCCGAGGATAACGACCGGGTGGTCGTCCGCGATCACGATGCGGGCTGGAGTAGCGCTTTCCATTGGTCTATTTAAGATTCCAGCAGCGGCTAGGAAGCACCACTTAGCAGGCCGCGTGCGGAGCTCTTGGCCTCCTGCACCGCCTTGGTAATCTCGACCAGTGTAGCCCGGATGACCTCGGCATTCAACGAAGCATTCGCCTCGAGGCTTGCACAAAGGTAACCTACTTTCACTACGCCCAGCATCTGGCTGCTGCCCTTCAGACGATGCGCCTCCCGCTTCAGTCCCGCCTCGTTGCCGGCGCCAAGGTGTTCTGCCATCTGCTCCAGAGACTTACGAGCCTCGGCAAAGTACGCGTCGAAGAGCTGGCGCATCGCGTCTCCGTTGCCACCTACGCGCTCCTGCAGTGCCTGGATTACCTTCGGGGAGAAAGTCGATTCTTCGTTCGAATTCCCGCCGCCGGCGAAATCCAGAATAGCCCGCAAAACCGCCGCCTGGATCGGCTTGGCGATGAAGCCATCCATCCCGGCCTTCACGCACGCCTCACGATCGGAGTCACTGGCGTTAGCGGAGACGGCCACAATCTTCGGTTGGACGATGTCGAGCCGCCGAATCTCTGCGGCCGCCTGCAATCCATCCATCACAGGCATCTGCACGTCCATCAGCACCAGGTCGTAGGCAGCCGACTTCACGGCTTCGACGGCTTCGCGGCCGTTGCCGACGACCGTCACTCTGTAACCCAATTTCACGAGCATCGTCTGCGCAACCATCTGGTTTACCGGATGATCCTCTGCCAGCAGCAATCGCAGCGGAGATTGCATTGCAATCGGCGCATCAGGCATCGGCTTGGTTTGTCTGGTCAATCGAGCAACCTCGACGGCAAGAGTGCGGACACTGCAAATTCGCGCAGGGTAATAATGTCATGCTTCGAGCCGCGTGCAGCTCAATTTGTTCAGAGTGTCAGAGAGGTGCCGTCTTATTCAATCCCCCGGTCAGGTAGCGGCAATCCCCCATAAGGCCATGCCCGGTGTGTCTTGCGGCCCGTACCGCCGTAGCACTAACGACTGCCCCTTTCGGGTTACTCAGCACCCCCGCCGTGTGATTGAGAGCAAAGAGGAAGCCCGGTAGATTACACACAGATGGAACAGAAGGAGATTACGACAATGCGCGAGATCATCCTGAGCATGGGAACCAAGTTGAACCGCAACAGCAGCAGGCAGCTTCGCAAGGCCTTGCAGAAGAACCTGCAGAGCGGCGAGCTGGTCTGTTTCGATGCGTCCGAGCTGCAGCATTCCGACGCTACCGGCTTGGCGGAACTGTTCGCCATGATCGCCGTGATCCTGGGACGCGGTGGCGAGGCCATCGTCTCAGGGGCATCCGCCAACATGCGCGCCATCTTTGAATTGGTGCAACTCGACCAGGTGGCCGAGATGCGCGAAACTTGGCAGCATACTCCCTTCATGCCCATCGCCGCGTCGCGTCCCGCCGCCCGCGGCTCCTACCTTGACGAGTTCCAAGCTCAGATGGCCTGATAGCCCTCCCGCAATGAATCTGGCGGCTGAAATGCCATCGCCGCCAGAGATCAGTTCTGTTCTGCTTTGAAACAACTGCCGCCCCGCACTGTTCCCCGCCCGGCTACCCACTGTATGCAGGCGAATCCGGCAAACCCAGCTTTCCTCTGTATTGTCCGTAGGATAGCCGCCGCTCAAGCTTGGCACCTCAAATGCAAACTGTTCCGGTATGGCCAATACGTTTGGGAATCCGTCGAGGTTAGAGGCAGATTGAATTTTGTTGCCACATTCACGGGAATCTTTGCGCTGATCCAACTACTGCGCAAAAGGCCGGTCGAAGAGGTCTTTCTCGACGTGTACCTGTTCGCCCTCTTCGCCATGCCGGGTTGGTGCCGTTGGACGGTTCCCCACATCCCCAAAATGACCTTTCACGAGACGGCGATTTTACCCATTGCCTTGTTTTTCGTGCTCAAATGCCGCAAGCACTGGAAGTGGTCCTTGTGCGATGGGCTCGTATTCGGATTCGTCATCCTGCTGACCGCCTCCGAGTATTTGAACGCCGGATACGCCGAGGCACAGAACCTCGGATTCGGATATTTTGCCGCCGGCGCGCTGCCCTATGCCCTTGGCAAAGGATTGATCGAACCCTTTGGACAGCGGGTGAAGTTTGTTAAGCGCGTGGTTGTACTGCTGGCATTTGTAACCCTGCCTTTTCTGTACGAGTTCCGCTTCAAGTACAACCCCTACCGCTTCATTGCCGACATCTTCTTTCCCGGCAGGGCATGGGTCACCACGATGCGCTACGGCTGCGCGCGTGCCTCCGGTCCATTTGCCCACTGCATTCTGGCGGGGGCGGTTTTCCTGATTGGAGTTCGGCTTCAAGTGTGGCTTGAAAAAAGCGGTCACTGGGAGAAATACTTCCCCAGGTTTCGTCCCTTTGGGATGACCAAGGCGCGCATCATCACCGTCATTTTGTTCTGCGGACTGGCCATGACGCTGGCCCGCGGGCCCCAGATCGGCGCGGTGCTGGCAACGGTGATCGTCGCAGTCGGGGCCGGGCGCAATCCCGCCCGCCGTGCCCTGATTGTGGGGGCGATTGCGCTCACCATCGGCGTCCCGCTCGCGATACAGAGCTACCAGTACGCCGCCGTCGGTCGCAACAAAGCCAAAACGGTGTCGCAGGAGTCGGCGGCCTACCGCAAGGAACTCATCGACAAGTACGTCAGCATCGCCGAGGAGCGCGCCTCCCTGGGATGGGGCCGCCTCGGCTGGCCGAAGGTAAACGGTATGCCTTCCATCGATAACTACTATCTTCTGCTGGCCCTGATGCATGGACTGCCCGCCGCCATGCTGTTCGTCTCCATCGAGGTCAGCATGATGGTGCGATTGTTGAAGAACGGCTTTGCCTATGCGCCCCTGAAGCCGTACGGGAGTTCGCTGAGCTTCACCCTGGGAGGCGTGTACCTGGGAATGTTGTTCACATTCTTCACCGTCTTTCTGGGTGAAAACGTGTTGCCAATCTTCTTTCTGATCACCGGATTCTCCGAGGGCTACTTGCTGGCCGGCGGTGACGGCTCGCTGCGAATGACCTCGGAAGAAGCCATGCAAACCGATATCGTCCCACTTCAGCCACGTTTTGCAGTGGTAATGGCGTAATGAAGAGAGCCGCGCATCTGCTGATGCTGCTGGCGCTGTTGCAATGCTCTCTCCCTGAAACGGCACATTCCAGTGAAACTGACAATCCGGCGCGGCAACTCACCTTCCGGGTGGCGGATCATCCGTTGCTGCGCGATGTTCCGCGCATCGGCGTGAATCTGGGATCGAGAACTTCCTGGGGCGCCGAACAACTGATGGCCAACGTATTGGCCAACCCCGGCTTTGAGCCAACCTTGGACGGCGCCATTGTCTGCGTGCGCAAGGCGAGCGGCGACGAATTTACCGACGACACCACTTGGCTGAAGCGAAGCGACCACTTCTGGACCCAGGCCGGGTTTTCGATTCGCACCGGACGTTTGGCCGGGGTAAGCGGCCGAATCATGGATTCCGGCGCAGCGGAGGGATATCCGCAATTTCGCGCCGACCGGGATCTGACCGGCCTTGTGCCCGGCGATGTAGTCGCTCTCTCGCGCCTAGGCGGGCCAGGCCTGCCCTCGCAATGGTGGTGGGAGAACGCCTCTCGCAACCGCGTTCGTACGGATCCGTCGCATCCCCCGCACTCGCCCGGCACCCAGTCGCTGCTCCTCGCTCCCGATGACGCGCAGCCGGTGGCCGCAGTCTCCTATCTCGACATGATCTTCAATCGCGCCGGAAAACTGCTGCCCTTGAGCGGCGAGTGGGAGGTGCGATTCTGGGCAAAGTCCGCCGCAGGCGGGCAACTGAGCGTGCAGTGCAAGCGGCTCAACGCCCCTGCGTTCCTGCACCAGACGGTCTCGCCCGGTGCCGAGTGGCGCGAATTCAGGTTTCCGTTCACGCCGCACGATTCCGCCCCTGCCGCTGGACTGGAGTTCCGCCTGCAAGCAAAGGGCGCGGGCGCGCGCATCTGGATTGACGATGTTTCACTAGCGCCGGTCGGCGCTCCTCCATCGGGATTCAGGCGCGAGGTGGTCGAAACCCTGCGGCAGCTTCATCCTGGATATCTGCGGGACTGGCAGGGGCAGATCGGCGACAGCTTTGCCAACCGCCTGGCTGTCCCCGGCGCCAGACGACCCTTTCGTTACCGTCCGGGCGATGAAGCCGCATTCGGGTACTCTCTGCCGGAGTTTTTGCAATTGTGCCGCGAGATCGGCGCCCAACCCTGGGTTGTACTGCCGACCACGCTGAGCGATAAGGAATGGAGTGCGGCGGGCGCTTACCTCCACGCGGCGCTGGCAAATTACGGATTCCGCGAGATCGTCGTCGAATTCGGAAACGAAAACTGGAACGCCATCTTCCGCCCCGCCGGCATCATGGACGCCCAGAAGATGGCCGAAGCCGGTCAACGCGGCTTTCGACTGTTGAAGGCCGCCAGCGGTGGCGATCGGCGGATTCTTCCGGCGCTGGGCGCGCAGTTCGTCAACCCCTCACCCATTCGCCACGCCGCGCCCTCTGCTCCCGACGCCAGACTCATTGCGGTTGCGCCTTACTATGCGCAATCCCTCAAGCAACCCGGCGTAACGAATGAACTGCTTCCTCAGCTCTTTCCCGACGACGCTGCGGCGTTCCAGCAGTATGCGGAACTCGCCGCCCAAAGCGGAAAAGAAACGGCAATCTATGAGATGAATGCTCATAGCTTACGCGGAGACGCTGCCACGGAAGAGGTGTCGCGCCTGGTTAGCAGTGCGGCCGCGGGTTCGGCGATCCTGTACCGCTCCCTCATGGCCATGGAAAGCGGCATTCGGCGGCAATGCCTGTATTCGCTCTCCGGCTTCGATACCCTGCGCCAGGATGGCAAACTCGTGCGTCTGTTCGGCCTGTCGAGAGATCTGGCTGCGCCCGGGCATCTGCGTCCCACCGGGCTGGCGATGGCCATGGCGAATCAACTGGTCGCCGGGGATTCCTACAAGGTGACGCCGCTCGACCCCAAGGCGCCGCAACGCCCGCCGGTTAGGATTGTGGCCTTCCGCGGCGGCGGACGTTGGGGTGTCGTTGCCGCCTCAGCTTCGCCGGAGAAGCTGCAAATCACCATCGAGTTTCCTCCCGGCACGGCAGCGGTGCCGACCGTTCTGGTGCAGATGACGAGCGCTTCGCCCTGGTCCGGAAATGAGAGTGGAAATGAAGTGGTGCTCCGGCGCTCGCCGCTTCACGCCGCCTCGGACAGCATTTCCTTTCAACTGCCCCCCTATGGCTCCGGGGCGGCATACAGCGAGCCACCCGGTGTCTCGATTCGAAACAGCATCAAAGTACCTTGATCCGGTTCTGCCCCCCGAGCTTCACCCTAAGTACAATTTTTTCATAAACATACGTTTCTCCTAACCTTTGCACCCTGCTTGCACTAGCAGGTGTGAGGAATCGCTATGTCTGTTCATCATCAGCAGGTTCGCGGAACGCTCCTGCGGAATGTCCGCAGTGACGCGGCCGCACGCGTTCTGTATCTTGTGACCCGCTTTTTCATTCCGCCGTTTGTATTGGCGCACGTCGGGATGCAGGCGTACGGGCTTTATGGAACGCTGTTTATCCTGGTTGCGTACCTTGGAATCTCCACGGTCGGTTTCTCTGGAGCCTACATCAAGTTTGTGGCCGAGTTTGCGGCGGGCGAACGCTTTGAAGAGGCCAACCGCCTGCTCTCGGCGGGGGTTTTCATTACCATGCCGGTCGCGCTTGCGGTGTTTACGGTGTTTGCCCTCTGCTGGAGCCGCGTGTCCGTATGGATGAAGGTGCCGCCGGCATTGGCCTCGGATGCCCGCTTCCTCGCCTTCTCCATCGTCGGCAGCTTTCTGATGTGCCTGGGGCTTTCCGCCTTTCGCGACGCGCTCAGCGGTCTGCAAAGGATCGTCACGGTGCAGAGGATCTGGATTCTTTCCTTCGTCGTGGAGACGATCCTGATTTTTACCTTGGTGGGCCGCGGTTGGGGACTCCGGGGCATGGGCCTGGCCTTTGTGGCGCGCTGCATCATCGACCTGGGACTGAGCACGGTGGTGGCCTACCGCACCGTGTCGTGGCTGCACGTCTCGCCGCGCCTGATCAACCGCGAGGCCCTGCGTCGCCTGCTCAGCTTTGGCAGCGCGGTGCAGATCAACAGCCTTCTGGCGATCTTTCTCAACACCGTCGAGCGTGTAATTGCCACGCCGTTCTGCGGACTGGCCGCGGCCGGCCTGCTGGACATCAGCACGCGCCTGCCGTATATGGCGCTCTCGGTGCCGGGCGCCTTCGTCGCCGCCTCGCTGCCGTCGATCTCTGACCTGCGCGGCCGCGAGGGCACCCAGGAGCAGAAGCACGAATCGGTCCGCAACGTGTATCTCACCTGTACACGCTACATGAATGCCATCTCCGGCACGCTGCTCGGCTTTATGGCCGTGGTCTCGGTACCCCTGCTGACGTTCTGGCTGAAGAAGGTTCCAGAGGGCGCGCCGCTCCTGCTGGTGGCCTTCGCCGTGTGCTCACAGTTCCACATGATGACCGGTCCGGGCACTTCCATGGTGAAGGGCATCGGACGTCCGCTCATGGAGTTCCACTACAGCCTGATGAACATTGCCATGCTATGCATCACCGTGCCGCTTTCGCGCCTCTTCTTCGGCTCCTGGAGCGCGACCAGCGTTGGCATTGGAGTGGCATCTGCGACCATCCTTGCCGCGATTTACTTCATCTCGGTCGCCAACCGCTGCCTGCAGATCCGCGCCGCGGATTTCCTCCGGCGCTCGGTATTTCCAGGCGTGCTGCCATACGTAGCCGCCCTGATTGCTTCGCTCCCCATGCGATTGATCGCCGTTCCGCAGGGGCGTATTCTGCTGTTCGCCTGGCTGGCCTGCTGCTTCACCGTCTTTGCTTCCATACTAGGGTGCCTGTGGTGGACGCTGGCAGCCAGCAGCAACGAAAAGGCCGCTGCCATCAACCGGCTCGGCTGGCAACGTCAGGGTCTCCCCTCGGAAGCCTGATTCATCTCGAAGCCGCACCACAGAAAGGCCGGTCGAACAGTCTGTTCGACCGGCCTTTGAGAGAAGGGAATTGAGAGAAGGTAGAAGCTGTGCCCGGAGCTTCCGCCTAACAGGAATCCCGGATGTCATGCAGAAATCTCTATGCGGTCGGACAGTGCGCGACGTTTCTGCCAAATTGCGTCTCAGGTCCGCAGGGCGGCGATTCCCAGGCGGCGCAAGCGGCGGCCGGCGTTGATCAGGTTGCCCACCAGCGGCATCTGGTCATACCAGGCAGAGCTGATGTCGCTGCGTGAGCTGCGCTGTGAGCCCAGGTTGGGCGCCACGATCAGCGTTTTAATCTCCGGATTCTGTGCCCGGAACATGCTGAGTGCACCGTCGTAATGCTGCGGACCTCCCAGCGGGTCTCCAGCGTGCCGTGCCTGTACTAGCTCCAGAAACGCCAACACCCGTGCCAGCGCCCGGCCATTGACCGCGTAGAAATGCGCTGTCATCAGTGGTCGGCTCCAGGGGAGCAACTCGCATCCGCCTCGCTCCGCCAGTTGTTCCATGTGTCCCAGATAGAGCAGGTCCCAGTCGCCTCCAGAAATCTTCGCTAACAACTCTTCCTCTAATCCCTTGAACAAGGGAGAAAAGTCCACGTCATCTTCCAGTATCAGAACATTGCGGGCGCCCGAGCGTTGTGCCTGCTGAAGTATCCGGAAATGGCTCTGAAAGCACCCTCGAGCTCCCAGGCTCGGCCAGTCGCCCTGTTCTGCAGCACGCACGGCGGGAAAAAAGTTAGCCCGAAGACCAACCCTTTTGTTTTGCGCCTGCATTTCGCGGCGGCGGTCCCGTCGTTCCGGCAAGTTGACGATACAAACCTGATCGAAGTAATCGTTGAGTTTCATAACAGACTTAACAGTGCACGGGGAGTGCCACAAATTCCCCCGCTTTTTGCCCATGCAATGTCGTGTTCTGGAACAACCCTGGCCTCGCTGTTCTGTTCCGTGCAGTCCTTCCTCCCAACTTCTTGTAAAACCGCCGTTTTTCTTGGCACGTCAAGTGCATTAGCCAAGGCGTATGAAAACGCGAATCGCTTATCTCGTGAGCCGCTACCCCGCAATCTCGCACACCTTCATCCTTCGCGAGGTGCTGGCTTTGCGCCGCCGAGGTTTTGAGATTTACCCCGCCTCGATCAATCCTCCCGACCGCACACGAGAATTGATGACCGAGGAGGAACGGCGTGAATCAGATGCAACGTACTGCATCAAGACCGCCGGTCTGTTCCGAATTCTGATGGCCCACCTGCGCGTCCTGCGAGCGTCCCCTCGTCGCTATTTCGGCGGCCTGTTCTACGCGCTCGGTCTGGCGGGCTCTGACCTGCACGCCTGGCTCTATCACTTCTTTTACTTCGTGGAAGCCGTAGCGCTCGGCGACTGGATGCGGCGCAATCAGCTCCGCCATGTGCACGTTCACTTTGCCACCCCGGCCGCAACGGTGGCGATGCTGACCGGGCGCATCTGCAATGTCGAGTTCTCCATGACCGTGCACGGCCCCGACGAGTTTTACGACGTGGGCGGCTATTTGCTGGCGGAAAAGATCCGTCTCGCCCGCTTCGTCTGCGTCATTGGCCGTTATTGCCGCAGCCAGTTGATGAAGGTGAGCGAGCCGGAGCACTGGCACAAGTTCGAAATCTCCCCCCTGGGAGTCGATCCCGATCTTTTCTGTCCCGCGCCTCATGAGAAATCCGCCGATGAGTTTCATCTGATCTGTGTCGGCCGCTTGGTGGCCACCAAAGGCCAGGCCATCCTGCTGCAGGCTCTGTCCAGGCTGCGGCAGAACCAACACCGCGTCTCGCTGACCATGGTGGGCGACGGTCCAGACCGCACCGCGCTCGAACTCGCGGCTTCGCAACTGGGTATCGCCGACTGCGTCCGCTTCACCGGCGCCGTCAATCAGGATCACATTCGCCAGTTCTATCGGCAGGCCGATGCCTTCGTCCTGCCCAGCTTTGCTGAGGGCATTCCGGTAGTTCTAATGGAGGCCATGGCGATGGGCGTACCCTGCATCAGTACCATGATCACCGGCATCCCGGAGCTGATTGCCTCGGGTAGCGAAGGAATCCTGGTGCCCGCCTCGGATGCCGACCTGCTCGCCGATGCCATCGCTCTGCTCATGAATAATCCGGAGCTGGCTGCACGATTCGCCATTCAAGGACGGCAGAAGGTCTGCCGGGACTACAACCTCGAAATCAATGCAGACCGGCTGGCTGGGATACTGCGCCGCCGCCTTGAGGTCCCCTCATCCACAATCCTCGAAGAACAGGTCATCGCATGAACATTGAGACCATTCTGAACTCGCTTGCCACCGGGGCAGCGCTGCTCTCTCTCCCCGGCTCCGTCGAGCTTGCGCAACTTACCATCGGCGCGCTGCTTCCATCCGGGGCCGAAAAGGCCGGCGAAGACCGGCTCATCCGTCTCGCGGTCGTCATTCCAGCTCATAACGAGCAGGAAGTGATTGCCAATTGCCTCGACAGCCTGCTGGCTTCGGATAGCACGCAAAATCCGTTTGACGTATTCGTCATCGCCGACAACTGCACTGACGAGACCGCCAACATTGCGCGCGCCAAGGGCGTGAGCGTGCTGGAGCGGCACGATGAGCAGCATCGCGGCAAAGGCTTCGCCCTTGAGTTCGCGTTCCAATACCTGCGGCGCGGATATGAAGCCTTCGTGGTGCTCGACGCCGACTCGGTGGTTCCCGCCGGTTTTCTGGAGGATTTCCGCCGCGCCTTCAGCCGTGGCGCGCAGGCGGTGCAATGCGTTTACCTGGTGGCCAACCCGGAGGAATCCAGCGCTACCCGCCTCATGGACCTGAGCCTGCGGGCCTTCAATAAAGTGCGTCCCAGCGGCCGCCAGAGATGGGGACAGTCTGCAGGCATCCTCGGCAACGGCTTTGCGCTCAGCCGCGGCACGCTGGAAAAGGTGCCCTATACGGCCAGTTCGGTGGTGGAGGACCTCGAGTACCACCTCGCGCTCTTGCGCGCCGGCATCAAAGTTGAATTTCTCTCCCAGACACAAGTCAGCGGATTGATGCCCAACTCCAACAAGGCCCGCACCACCCAGCGGGCGCGCTGGGAGGGCGGACGCCTGCGCATGATCCGCGAATGTGCTCCCAATCTGTTTCTGCAGGTCTTGCTCGGGCGCCGGGAGTGCATCGAGCCCTTGCTCGATCTGCTGCTGTTGCCGCTCAGCTTTCATATTCTGCTGCTCGCGTTGGCCGTCGTGGCCGGACGCGGCACCACCGCGGCTGTTGGACTGGCAGGATTGGGCGTTCTGCTTTTGCATATCTACGCCGCCATCGCGGCAGGGTCTTCACCCCGGCGCGACCTGCGCGCCATCGCCTCTGTCCCCGGCTACATACTTTGGAAGGTGACTCGCTTGCCCATGATCCTCGCCAGCTCGGTTCGTGGCGCTGCCTGGATACGCACCGAGCGTCCTGCCAAGGAGGGAGTATGACGGCCCAACTCCAGGTCCCCGATGTCAGCGTGGTCATCGTAAGCTTCAACACCCGTGATCTGCTCCGCGAGTGCCTGCAAACGGTGTACGCTGAAAGCGGCCTCCAGTATGAGGTCATCGTGGTGGACAACGCCTCGCGCGACGCCTCACTGGAGATGGTGCAACGCGAGTTTCCCACGGCCATCGCGATCCAGAGCGGCGCCAACCTCGGCTTTGCCGCCGCCAACAACCTCGCGTTCACAAGAGCCCGCGGACGCTACATCGTATTGTTGAACTCCGACGCCTTTCTGACCGAAGGCACGCTCGCCAAAGCCGTGGCCTTGATGGAGAAATCACCCGCAACCGGCCTTGGCGGCGGCCGGCTGGTGGGCCGCGATGGCAGTTGGCAGCCGTCGGCCCGTCTCTTCCCCTCGCTGCTCAATGACTTCCTCAGCCTTAGCGGTCTCGCCGCGCGCTTTCCCCGCTCCCGCTTCTTCGGGCGCGCCGACCGCACCTGGGCCGATCCTATGGAAGCCACCGAGACCGACTGGGTTCCGGGAGCGTTCTCCATCGTTCGCCGCGAACTCCTCGAGCAGCTTGGTTACTTCGATGAGGACTTCTTCCTCTATTACGAAGAGGTCGATCTCTGCCATCGAATCAAGCATGCAGCATACAAAGTGAGTTATTGGCCGGAGCTGGAGATTGTGCACATCGGCGGCGAGTCGTCCCGCCAGGTGCAGCTCCTTACGCTCTCCTCTTCCGGTTCGCAACTCACCCTCTGGCGCATGCGTAGCGCTCTGCTCTACTACCGCAAGCATCATCCCTGGGCCGCATGGCCGGCCATGGCCATGGAAACCGGTTGGCACCATCTGCGCCACCGGAGGAACGGGAGGCGAAAGCAGCGGGATGCAGCCGCCAAGGCCGCCGAATCAGCCGCCATCACCCAGTTGTTCAATAACGCGTGGAAGGAGACCGACGGCGGCAGGCTCTCGCCCGCCCGTCCCTGGTGAAGACTATGTTCGAAAACATCGCAGCGGATTTTAAGATTTACGATTGCGAATTCTCCCGCCAGGGTTTCTGGGTGATGGTTGCATACCGATTTGGCCGCTGGCGCTACTCGATTCGCTCGCGCGCAATGCGCATGCCGTTCTCTGCCGTCTATCGCGTTCTCAAACTCGCCTCCCAAATCCTCACCGGAATCGACCTGCCATGCGAGGCGACGGTGGGCCGCAACTTCCGGATCGAACACTTCGGCGGCATCATCATCAGTGGCGATGCCGTGTTGGGCGACGATGTGGTCATCCGCAATGGCGTCACCATTGGACTGAAAAAGATGGGCGAACCGGGCTCGCCGGTCATCGGCAATCGCGTCGAGATCGGCGCCGGAGCCAAGGTTCTTGGCCGCATTCGCATCGGCGACGATGTGCAGATCGGCGCCAATGCGGTCGTTATCCGTGACGTGCCGCCGGGACACATGGCGGTCGGCGTACCGGCGCGCAACATTCCCCGCAAGGACCTGCCCGCAAACTCTACCCCGGAACCGGAGCCTGTTCCGTTTCGTGCCATCCCTCCGGGACAGCTGTCGCAAATACAGCCGAATGCACCCCGCGAGGCCGTTCCAAAGGAAGTCATAAGCGACCTGCAATCAATCGGTTAGATTCTGTCCTCGATTGGCAGCCAAGGTGCATTTCAGCATGGCATGAGTTCCATTGACCACATCGTTCCCTGGACCGCGCCGTCCACCATGGCGCATCGCCGCGGGCGCACAGCCATCGCCGCGCGAGCCTTGGCACTACTTCTCCTTGGCTTCGCTCTTTCCTTCGGCCTCTTGGCGCAGGACGCACAACACCAGGATTTTGTGACCAAGCAAAAAGGTCACCCACCCAGCCCCGCCGACTTTCTGCGTGAGTTCGACGCGCCCATTGAAACCGATTACCACCTTGCTGAGGGCGATGAGATTCAGATCGACGTTTGGAATCGGCCGGAGCTGAGCAACAAGTACATCGTCGGCCCCGACGGAAAAATCACCCTGCCGTATGCAGGAGTCCTCAAGGTTGCGGACCTGACGCGCGGCGAAGCCGAGCGGGCCGCGCTCAAAATGTGGCAGGACTCCTATGAGAACCTCAACGTCACGGTCAGCGTGCTGCACTACGAAGGAATCCGGATCTTCGTACTGGGGCGAGTGGCCCAGCCCGGAGTCCTGCACTTCGATACCCAGCCGACTCTGCTGGAAGCCGTGGCGCGCTCCGGCGCAATGCCCGTCAGCGGATCATCAACTGAAAAATCCGGCCTCACCCGCTGCGTCGTCTTCCGCGGCAAGGACAAGGTGGTATGGATCGACCTGCGCAGCCTGCTCAACGGCGGCAATCTCGATCTCAACATCCACCTGCGCCGCGATGACACGCTCTTCCTGCCTGACAGCGACGATCAACTGGTGTACGTAATGGGCGATGTCTTGCGCCCCGGCGCGGTCCGGCTCACGCCTGACATGACTTTCATGGATGCCCTCGAACTGGCGGGCGGCCCCACCAAGGATGCTGCCTCCAGCATCCACCTGGTTCGCCACGCCGCCAATGTCGAGAGGGATATTCCCCTCCGGCAGATCCTGCACAAAGGGCCGGGCGTCGATGTTGCCGTGGAAAACGGCGACATCATTTACGTGCCGCGCCGAGGCCTGGCCAAGGTCGGATACCTGCTGCAACAACTGAGCCCCGCAACCTCGTACTTCGTCTTCGCCAGCGGTCTATAAACTTATGACTAACGAGTTCAAAAACCCGCGCGAGCAGGAGCCCAGGGAACCGGGCGGCTCCGGACGTGCACTCGATCTGCGAGGCGCTCTCCAGCGCCAGTGGAAGACCGGGCTGTGCGTCTTCTTTGTCATTCTCTTCCTTGGCATCCCCGAGGCGTGGCTCAAGGGGAAGTCCCTCTACCGTGCCGAAGGCGTCATATACATTTCCCCGCGTAACTGGAGAAACCTGGACAACGACCAGGAGCAGGAGCTCCAGTCCAATACCCAATTCCGCGAGTTCATGCAGCAGCAGGCGCACACCATCAACCGCTATGACATCGTGCTGCCCATCGTCCAGGGCCAGGCGCCCGGTGCCATCTATTTCCGGCACAAAGATGAGAGCGAACGCCGCGCAACCGACCGTCTGCGCGCAGAGCTCCAGATTGCCGCCGTCCCCGATACCTACCAGATGACAGTGGCGCTCGAAGGCCCGAAGCGCGATGGTTTGGCCGACATAGTCAACGCGCTCATGAGCCATTACATCGAGGTAGCCCGCAAGGAAATGTTTTACGACAGCGACTCCCGGCTGAAGAACCTTTTCGAGGAGCGCGATCAAACCCAGAACGAGATCACGCAGGTCATCGGGCAGCGCGACGCGATTGCCGAAAAGCTGGGCACCACGCTGTTCAACGGCGGCGTCATCAACAACTACGAAAAGCAAGCCGGAGCCAACCTCGACGCGCTGATGGATGCGCGCCGCCAGCGCCTGGCCGCCGAGTCCGAGGTCGGCGAGCGAGGCAGCAAATCCGCCATTGAAGAAAGCATCAACGCCACGGCCTCTCTCCAGGCCGAAGGGGATTCGGCTCTCAACAGCTACCGCGCCGCGCTGGTCTCCCGCAAAGCGGACTTGCTCATGAAAACCCAGGGCCTCTCACCGAAACACGCCGGAAGGATCGCCGCCGAGAAAGACATTGCGACCATCGACGCCGAGTTGCAGCGTGCCACCGATGAGGTAAAGAAGCTGGACGCCACCAATCTCCGCAGCGTGGCGCGCGGCAAGCTGGCGCAGAGTTCCGAGCTTGAAAGCAAGCTGAGCAAAGAGGGAGCCACGATCCAGGCCAAAGCCACCGATTACATGCACAATTACCAGCGCGCCATCGAACTTGGCGAGGAACTGGACCGCCTGCGCAAACACCTCGATGCCGTGGAAGACCGCGTCGGCTCGCTCCAACTGGAAGTCAAGTCTCCCGGCAGCGTGCGGGTCTTCTCACCGGCGATGACCCCGGAGATTCCGGTCAAGGGAGGCCGCAAGCAACTGCTGGCAATCGTTATGCTTGCGGCCATCCTGCTCGGCGTAGCGGTGCCGCTGGCAATCGATTACCTCGATCCCAGGGTACGTTCGGCAGGCGAGTTGGAAGCCCTGCTCGGTCTCCCCATTACCGGCTGGCTGCCCGGTTCCAACGAACCGCTGACGAACTCGGAAAAATTAGTCCGTCTGGCGGTGATTGTCCGCCGGCACCTGGCCGAGCTTCCGGGTGGTGCGCTCGTGATCTCTGCTCTCAAACACGGCTCCGGCTCCAGCACTATCAGCCTTGGTCTGGCAAAAACACTGGACACCCTCGGCGTGCGAACCCTGGTCATCGAAGTGAACCCCGAGACGCCAGACCAGCGTTATCTTGCCGCGCCAGCGCTGCCCGGTGTCGCACAGTGGATGACCGGCGAGACCGGGCTGCAACCGTGCGTCAATCCAGCCACCAGTCTGCTGCCCGATCGAATCTGCACCGGCCTGAATGCGGACGAGTTGTCGCTGATGGCAGGCAGCATGTTGCCCGGCCTCATCGAAGAGGCGCGCAAGCAATACGACCTCGTGCTGATTGACGCCGCCCCGGTCGGCAGCTCTCTGCTTGCCGAAGAACTCATCCGGCAAGTGGATGCCGTCCTCTTGGTAACCCAGGCCCGGATCGACCGCCGTTGCGAAATTAAAGAAACCATGAAGATCATCGAGCACCTTCGCCCGCACACCTTTGGCTCTGTGCTCAACAAGGTGACATCCGGAAGGGAAGCCCATGATACCGATCCTGTACTCATTGCATAGCGGCAATCTCTATGGCACCGAGCGCATGGCACTGGCCACGGCGCAGGCCCTGGGACCGGAGTTCCAAACCGTCATTATCGCTCCGGAGGGCCCGGTGCACGCCGAGGCCCGGCGCATGGGCTATGAGACTATTGTCTTTCGCAACATTGTTCAGCACCTCTTCGCGATCCGCCCTTTCTACGCCTCCTGCCCCAAGGTGATCTCCATCAACACGCGCGTTGTGCACTCCGTCGCGGCGGTAATCTGGGAGCAACTGTACCGGCGAAAGTCGGCAAACCTGCAAGTGGTGCATGGCGGAGTTGCCGAGCGGTTGAGCTATGGGCGCAAAAAACTGCTCCGCTATGTCGGAGTAGAACAGGTGGCTGTTTCGAATTACGTCAGAGAGCGCCTGATTGCGAACGGTTCCAGCCCCCTCAGCATTCGCGTCATCGAAAACTTCCTCACCCCGGAGCGCGCCAACCTCGGGTTAACCCGCGCGCCGTTCACCCAATCCGGAGTGAAGCGTGTCCTCATCGTCTCCCGGCTCGATCCCATTAAGCGCATTGATCTCCTGATGGATGCCATCGACTGCGACCCATCCCTGCGCGAAATCGAGTTCCGCATTCTCGGCAGCGGCCAGGAGGAAGCCGTCCTGCGCCAGCGCGCAGCCGCTAACTACCAGAACATCAACTTCTTAGGATTCAGCGGCACGGCCGCCGAAGAGATGGCTGCCGCCGACATGCTGCTCCATCTCTGCCCTGAGGAGCCCTTCGGAATCGCAATCCTCGAAGCCATGGCAGCCCGCCTTCCCATTCTCGTCCCCGACCAGGGAGGCGCCAGCAGCATCGTCGTTCCTGAAATCTCCGGTATGCATTTCCGTTCCAACGATGCGCGAAGTTTGGCCGCGCAATTGCATTTCTTCCAATCGGCAAGCGCCGACAAACTCAACCAACTAGCAGGGGAAGCAGTCAGAAGACTGCAAACGCAATACTCCGCCGAGCGGGGCGCACAAGAGTATCGAAAGGCCATCGAGGAATGTTGGGCATGAACCGGGACGTCTCAATCGTGATCATCGGAAGAAACGAAGGCCAGCGCCTGGTCCGCTGCTTCGAGTCGGTCCGCACCATGGTGGGTCCAGAAGCCGATGTGGAGATAGTTTACGTTGACTCCGGTTCCGAGGATGGCAGCGTCGCCTGTGCCCGCCGCTTCGGGGCCAGCGTCATCGAACTCCAGGGCCGGTGCTCGGCAGCGCGTGCGCGCAATGCGGGATGGCAGGCCGCCAATGGAGAATGGATTCTGTTTCTGGATGGCGATACCGTCCTGGACCGGGGCTTCCTCGACGCGGCGCTGGCGCACGCCAGTGATCCGCAGGTCGCCGCGGTCTGGGGACATCGCCGCGAACTTCGTCCCCTGGCCAACTTCTATCACCGCGTTCTCGATCTCGACTGGGTCTATGCTCCGGGCGTCAGCGAATTCTGCGGCGGAGATGTGCTCATGCGCCGCAAGGCGCTGGAACAGGTGCAAGGCTTTGACCCCGCCCTGATCGCCGGAGAGGAGCCCGAACTATGCTCGCGTCTGCGCGGCAGCGGCTACCAGATCCTGCACATCGACGCGCCCATGACCGGCCATGACCTGGCCATCACCCGCTTCTCGCAATACTGGAAGCGAGCTGTTCGCGCCGGTTACGCCTACGCGCAACTGGGCCGCCTTACCCGTCATTATTCCCAGCCCATGTGGATCGCGGAGACATCGCGCAACGCTGTTCGCGCGCTGGGCGTTGCCAGTCTGTTGCTCCTCGCGGTCGGCGCGCTGCTCAACCGCAACTGGTTGCTGTTGGCCGTGGCGCTGCTGTTGAGCACCACCCTTGTGGTCCGCACCGCGCTCCGCTCCCGCTGGAAGGGAGCCGGTACCCTGACGCTGCTTTGCTATGGCGTCCATAGCCACTTTCAGCAGCTTCCGATCCTCGTCGGCCAGCTCGCATTCTGGCGCGACGCGGTTTTCGCACGCCGCCAGGATCTGATCGAGTACAAATGAAACGCCTCGTCAAACGCGCCCTCGCAGCACCGCTCATCGCCGCCATCCGGCTCACCATGGCCCCGGTGGAGAATCTCGTCCGCCTCTGGTCGTTTGCCTGTCTGGCTGCCAGCGTCGGCACCGCGGTCGACGACTCCGTCGTCGTACTCGGTCCACCCGAGATTCACGGCAGCGCCAACATCATTCTTGGCCGCGACCTCATGCTCTACCGCGAACTCTATCTGGAGACCCAGGGCGACGGCCGCATCGAGATCGGTGATGGAGTCGTGATCTCGCGCGGCACCCACCTCGTCAGCTTTTCATCGATCACCATCGGCGCAGGCGCCATGATCGGCGAGTACGTCAGCATACGCGATGCGAACCATGCCATCGGCACCGAGTCCATCCGCCATTCCGGACACACCGGCGCTGCGATCTCCATCGGACGCAACACGTGGATCGGGCGCGGCGCGGCAATTCTTGCTGGCGTCACTATCGGTGAAAACGCAGTAGTCGGAGCCAATGCCGTGGTCACGCATAACGTCGCCGCCGGCAGCATCGTCGCCGGCGTGCCCGCCCGCCCAATCCATAGGAATGTGGTGGCATGAGGCGAATTCTTCTCAGCGCCTATCAGTGGCCCCGGGGCAGGCAGCGTCTCTCAGATCGGCTGGGAGTGGTACTCCCGCCTCGCATCGCGGATGCACGTCACCCTGGAAACCCGACGTCCGCAATCGCGAGCTACTGGAGAGCGCCGGCGCGCCTCTGCCCAACACCGAAGTTCTTTACATTGACACCGAGTGGCTCGCGGCGCCTCTCTATCGCACTGCCCAGCGCCTCTTCCCCAATAGCGAGCACTCTGTTTTTCTGCTCTCGTCGTTGGATTTTTTCGCCTACGATCATTCGCTCTACCGCAAGGCGGAGGAGAGGATGAAGAGCGGAGCAAGCTGGGACCTGGTGCACGTCGTCACTCCGGTCTCGCCGTCGGCCTTCACTCGCCTGCCCGGTCTGGGCCTGCCGCTGGTGCGTGGCCCGCTGAATGGCGGACTCCGCACGCCCTCTCAATTTCCTGAACTGATGAAGGCCGATAGCGCCTGGCTCTATCCGCTGCGGGACGCTTCAAGGCCGGTGCGCTCTCTTCTCGGCGACCGCGTCAAAAGTGATATCGTGCTCGTGGCCAACCAGGCAACCGAGGACAGCCTTACCGAACAGGAGCGCTCGCGATCTCGCCGCATGACCGAGATTGCCGTGGACCCAGACCAGTTTGCCGCCACGCCATGGCCCGCCGACCCCACCCACGAAAACCCTCTGCGCGTCGTCTTCGTCGGACGCCTCATTCCCGCCAAAGCTCTTTCCCTGCTGCTGGAAGCGTTAAAGCAACTCAAGGATTCCTATCCCATCGAACTGACCGTGGTGGGCGATGGACCCATGCGTGGGATCTGGCAACAGCAGGCCGCCGAGCTGGGCAACGCAGTGCGCTTTACCGGCGCGCAGGATGCAAATGAAGTCGTCCGCCACATCGAGCAGGCGCACGTGTTGTGCCTGCCCAGTGTTCGCGAATCCGGTGGCGCCGTGCTGCTGGAAGCCATGAGCTGTGCTCGTCCCGTCATCGGCATTGCCCATGGCGGCCCCGCTGAAATCATCACTCCTGATATTGGCTGCCTCATCGAGCCGGAAAACTCGCGCGCTGTGGTGGAAGGCTTGAAACGTATTCTGCAAGACATCTTTGCCAATCCCGCAGCTTGGCGGGAACGCGGACGCCGCGGACGCCAGGCTGCGCAGTCCCGTCACTCGTGGAATGCGCACCTCGACGAAATGTGTTCCATTTACCAAGAACTCACAGCCGGAATCCCGGCCGGAGCTGCCAAATGAAAAAGCCCTGCGCCTATCTGCTTGTCACCCAGATTCCCTTTACCCGCAACCAGCAAGGTGCTCCCGTCGTGGACCGTCTCTGGGAGCGCGACCTTGTCGCTCTCGCCCAGTCGTTCGGCTCCGTGCGTGTAGTCGCGCCGGAGATTCCCGCCACTTCGCAGTTCGATACCTGGGGACCCGATGCCACGCCGGTGGCCGCTGATAGCGGCGTTACCTTTGTCGGCTTCCCGGTCGTCCAATCTCGCCTCGACCTGTGGAAGTGGCCCGCCATCCGCGCCGTGCTGCGCCGCGAGGTGGAGAAGGCCGACCTCGTTCATTCCTCCAACCTCTTTGCCCCCTACGTTGGCCTGCGCTACGCGCACGAACTTGCGGTTAAGCTGGGCAAAAAGACGCTGGTGATCGTGACGGAAGACTTCGTTGACATGTTGGACTGGGAGTGGGTACGCACCGGAAGCTCCAGCCTGCAGCGCCTGCGCCGCTCCTCGGAACTCAAGCGCCTGGAAAAGACGGTTCGGCGGATGCTGGCTACCGCGTCGCTCTCCTTCCTGCACACACCGGCAACCGTGCAGCGTTTCCGCCTTGCCGCCAAAAACAGCATTGCCATCCGTCATCCGCTGCACGATGCCGAGGATGTAATCTCCGTTCAGGAAATGGAAGAGCGCTTTGGCGGTCTTGAAACCGGGCGCCCGTTGCGCATCGCCTCGGCCTGCCGCCACTCCGGCCTCAAGGGCTTGGATATGCTGATCCTTGCCATCGGACTGTTAAAGGATCGCGGCATTCGCGTTGAGGCTGCGCTCTACGGACGCGGTGCCGACACCGCGCATTTGCGCGCCCTGATCGAATCTCGCGGCCTCCAGGAGCAGGTCTCGCTGCCGGGAACCGTCTCGCCCGGCAAGCCGATTTACGATACGCTCTCCCGCTTTGACCTGTTTGCCATGATGCACCGCACCACCGATTTTGGCCGCGCCTTCTGGGATGCCATGTCGTGTGCTCTGCCGGTCATTGCCTTCCGCACTCCCGCCGCCGCCGGCACTGTGTACGAAGGCAGCGATGGGTTCATCACCCCGCTCGATGACCCCCAGAGCCTGTCGGAAAAGCTGGCGCACTTGCATGAGAATCGGCACCTGCTGGCAGACGCTGGGCGTGCGGCCCGCCGCCGCGCCCTGGAGAATACCCGCATTCAGTGGTTCAATATGCGCGCGCAGTGGGTGCGCGATCTGTTCCTGGGGAATGAGTGTGGAGAACCTTGCAGTGCGCCTCTGAAGCAGGCGATCAGTTTTTCATCGCCAGCTCAAGCTGCAGAAGAAAAGCTCGCCAGCGTTCAATCGTAGTAGCAACAGACGACTCGTCCCCGGCTTTGGAATGGAGTTCCAAAGCCCGGGCCAGTCTCTCCAGTTCGTTCAAGCCGAAGTAGCCAGCCGCGCCTTTGAAGTTGTGCCCGATGCGCGCCAACTCGCCGAAATCCGCATCGCTCAGCAGCGTGTGCAACCGCGCGCTTTCCGATTGCAGGTTTTCTTCGAAACTCGGCAGCAGATCCCGAAACTCCGGATCGACCCGTTCCCGCCAGTTATTTTGCAAGCGAAAAAACCTCCCCAACAACTTACCCGACCGTGTTCAAGATCATTTCACTTGGCGCAGTTCTTCGATCTTTGCCTCAAGACCAAATTTCTTCAGCATGCGGTAGAAGCGTGTCCGCCCGATATTCAGCTCCCGCATCGCTGCGGATGCATTCCCCTCGTGTTTGGTCAGCGCGTTCACCAGCAGGCGCCGCGAATAGTCCTCGAGGGTGGAATCGTTGGGTTCCTCCGCTTCGGCCGCAATCTCAACCGCATCGGTCGCCGGAGCCGCACAGCAGATGCGCCCCGGCAGGTCCTCCGGCCGAATCTCCTTGCCGTTGCATACCACCAACGCCCGTTGGATCACGTTCTGCAATTCACGAATATTGCCCGGCCAGTCGTAGTTCATCATGATCTGCTGCGCGGCGGCTGAAACATTGTCCACGTGCCCGTCCTCATGCTGCCGGAGGAACGCGCGGGCCAGCGCCGGAATATCTTCCTTGCGATGGCGCAGCGGCGGCAGGTCGAGCTCGAATACGGCAAAGCGAAAAAAAAGATCCTGGCGGAACCGCCCTTGCCGCACCTCCTCCTCCAGATTGCGGTGCGACGCCGTCAATAGCCGGAAATCGGACGACAGCTTGGCGGCTCCCCCCACTCTCTGGAACGTCCGCTCCTGCAGCACCCGCAGCAGCTTTACCTGAACCTGCGGAGACAACTCCCCGACCTCGTCCAGAAACAGCGTGCCCCGGTTCGCCTCCTCAAATCGTCCGACTCGCCGATTGATGGCCCCGGTAAAAGCGCCTTTCTCATGCCCAAACAGCTCGGACTCCATCAGCGTTTCGGGAACTGCGGCCAGGTTCACCGCCACAAACGGCCCGCGAGAGCGGCTTCCGTTGTCATGGATCGCCTTCGCAATCAGTTCCTTGCCGGTGCCGCTCTCGCCGTGGATCAGCACCGTAATATCGCTCACGCACAACCGGTCCAGTTGCCGGAACACCGCCTTCATCGGCGCGGAGGAGCCAACAATTCCCGGATATCCCCGCCCCTCCACCTCGCGCTCCAACTGGGAGACGCGCATTGCCAGCCGCCCCACCTCCACCGCATTCGCCATCGTCGTGATCAGCTTGGTCTGGTCCAGCGGCTTGGTCAGGTAATCGCGCGCTCCCAGCCGCATCGCTTTCACCACGCTGTCCACCGCGTCGTCGGCCGTCAGCACGATCACCGGCAGCATCGGGTTATGTTCATGGACTTGTTCCAGCGTATTCATGCCACCGAAGCCAGGCATGTTGAGGTCGAGACAGATTGCAGCAGGGAGCTCTTCGCTCAGAGCGTCCAGGCAGGCCTCGCCGCTGTCCAGCAGCACTACCTCGTAGCCTTCGCGGGACAGCCAGCGCTCCAGAATCATGCGCTGGTTCGGATCATCGTCTACAACAAAAATAAGGCCTGCGCCGTCATCACTCATGTCTTCAACAGGGAACCAAGTGCCATTATGAATCACCTTCGCAACTTTGGCACCACACTTCTTGCCAGTCCTTCTAACTAAAGTACCTAGCGAGAGACCTTAAAACACATAGCGGCCGGCAGCCTGCTGCAGTTGCAATAGCAGCTTCGAATTAACCGCTTCTGCCTGCTTGCGTTCGGTGATATCGATGCAATAGGCTCGCACCTTCTCAAACTCTGGAACATAGTTGAGAGTTTGCAGCAGAATCACTGCGTCAGCCACAATTTCACGTACGACCGGCTGTTCCGGAGCCGCTTCAAAGGAAGCGATTACGGCAGGCCAATCCTTCACCAATATATGGCTGGTACCAGCTTGCGTGAATGTGGGAAACTGCTGTGCGGTTGCTGGATTGAGATAAGAAAGGATTCCTCGTAAGTCGGTTTCGAAGATGGCGATTGGGCTGAGTTCTGGAAAACTTGCAAGATGGGCCAAGGATTTCTCCGCCAGCTTCTGCAGGGAAATATTCGCTACAATTCCGTCGTGGTGGGTGATCCTTCCGGCCTCGTCACGGACCGCTCGTGCACTCTCGCGGATGTACAGAGGGGAACCATTACGGCCTTGCCACGTTGCTTCCAGGCCATGGATCACGCCCTTCTTTTCGAGCTCCTCCCTGAATTCCTCTCGCGAGCGATCCGAAGTGAAATCGGCGATTGCGACATTCAGTGCCAGAACTTCTTCCATCGACTCATACCCCAGCATTCTGACGAGCGCAGGATTGAGCATCAAAATGCGGCCTTCCGGCGTCGTGCGATAGATTCCGATCGGCGAGTCGTTAAAAATGCTCCGGTAATTTTCCTCACTCACCGCCAGTGCCCGGCGACTGCTTAACAGTTCCTCTTCGGCGCGAAGTCGATCGGACACTTCCTGCTCGAGTTGGCGGCGCTCCGTCTCCGAAGCGATCAATCGGCGATGACTCTCATTCGAGGAGAAAACCGCCATAACAGCGGAAAAGATCGCGGTAATTCCCATCAGCGCGACTGCTACTGGAACCAACTCCTCACCAAATGGAAAGGTCATTCCAGGGTTCCTGTGGGCCGTGGAATTTCCCCTGGATGATTGCGCTTGCTCCAGCCGCTGTGTCCATAGCTGCTCGTGCACACGCGTCGCCTGCCATACGGAGAGCGTGCAAGTCAGCGAAACAACTGCCACAAGGACGGGCACCCAGACTGATAAAACTGATTCAGGTTCCGCGTAGTGCAGCGAACCAAAGCGCATCAGTTCAGCACCGAGGGACACGAATCCGACTGCCGTCAGAGTTGCCATGGGGGAAACTGGCCCCCAGGTAAACAGAGGCGCAACGTTATATATGGCGGCAATAAAGCCAACCACGCCTAAGGAAATGACCGCGCAACCGGCTACCCCGCAGAGAAAAGCACCTGCCTGCCGCATTCGACCTGTGACTGCCCGGAAGAGGAGCAAACTGCAGACGATCATGAAACAGGCAATGGCGGTTACAGCTATGCGCCCAGGGTACACCCTGCCCGTTTCCCTGAATAGAAGTTGATCCACGCCCAGATCTCGCCCGGTGAAGTATTGCGCACCGACCAGGCCACAGATGGCAATACAAAGCCCTGCCAGGAATGCAGAAGTCTTTCTGTATTTGAATTTGCCGAGCAGGATGGCACAACCGCAGAGGATGAATATGACCGCAGTATTCGGCGCCATGGGCGGACTGGCGTCTTCGCCAACAAACACGGAACCGTGAGTGCACCTGCCGATGAGGACGACGCTACCCAGGATAGTCGGCAGCACTGCTGGAAATAGTTCGGCTAGGCTTTTGAGCCGGTTTTGTCCAGACGATGGACATCGGGTAGCAGCAGTCATTTAAATCTCGTAATCCGGTATCAAAGAATGATCAGGCGTTCTCCTGCCTCTCCTCTCCAACCAATAACATCCCATCGCAGAGTATTGTTTGGCTACTGGGAGAAAACTTCCCGATGTGGATCCACTCGAAATTTTGAAGGCTTTTTGCCCAGAAAGCAATCAGTTATTCAGCGCAGTCACCAACATGACCAACGGCTTGCCCCATCCGCTTGTCATAACAGCTCGCAAATATAGTGCGGAATTTCAGTGGGTAACGCATGAGCGCAATTCAGATCGTCACTGCCCGGTGGTGGCAACTTGTTTGATGCCACCCCATTTTGGACGCCCTTCCGTCGAAGCACCAGGATTTGAAGAGTACCCGTCATCTGCGTCAATATCGTAGCTGATATCCGAGGAGAGACCGAAGGTGCCGCCGGAGCACAGATTGTAGTAAAAGAAGGTTCCCCCATTCTGGCCGAACCAGGAGTCAAAATCGGCGGTTGTAACGCCACGGATGCCTGCGTCCGTTTGTGCCGCGATGGCGCCGCTAGTGGCATAGTTCGCGCCCTGGCCTCCTTCGTAGGCGACCATGCCTCCCTCGAGGTTGTATTTTTTTGCCGTGGACGCCAAATAATCGGTCCATGGAACGATGTCGGCGGCCTGATAGGCCTGCATACCGCTGATGATCTGTGCCGCGGTGAGGGTATTTCCGGGAGCATCTCCAACGAAATCAACGTAGGGAGCTCCGGCGACGGCCCACACGTATTGACTCGCGCCGCCGTGCTGCGAATCGAGGTAGTCCAGTCCCCAATACGTTCCATAGTTGGCAATCTGGCCGGCGTAGATGGGGCGGTACACCGAACCGAAGCCGGAAGGGCCATAGACCTGCGCGAAGGCGTTGGCGATCAACATCACACCCTTGGCGTTGATGCGCCATTCGATGTCATACATGTCGGTGTCGTGGTCCCAATCCAAATCCGGATCGTTCGCGCTGATAGCCGCGTTGGCTTGCGTCGAGATCCAGTTGGACTGATTGCCCACACCCGACCAGTACTCGTTCGAGTATTCGAGATAGACGTGCAACCCCGGATTGAGTGGTGGATTGACGGGACCACTGACCGGCTGTGGATTCGTGCCCACAGTGCCGTTAACGCCGGTGTACGGGTTACCGTTTACGTCCGAGCCGTACCTGAGCAGAAGTGCCAGATTGGTGGCCCAGATGGTAGAAGGGAATTGGTAAGTTCCCCCAAACGCGAGATGTGGAATGTTGAGCCACAGATCCTTGCCCGCCTGGTTGGCTAACTGGATGGCGTACTCGTAGCAGGCGCCTGTTACATATTGCGGATTGATATTCCCCGAGGCATGGGGCGGAACCTCCTGCTGACTTGCATAGGCAGGAATCGAGCGATCGCTCCACGCCGCTTCCGTGGAATTATTGGTTTTCAGGTACTCCATCAATCGCAGGGCCGAGAAGTACTTCAGGCGGTCGAGAAACCTGTCGGTGAACAGGGTTCCGGGCAGATGGGGAGTGCCAGTCTTGGTTGGCCGCATCAAGGAGATGTTTGTCACCCCGGTGCCCGTGGCGCTGGCCGGGGTACGCTGCGTGTTGGTGAAAACGAGATAGATGTTGGCGTACGCCGGCCCGACCTGCACTTCTCCGGTGCTGGTATTGGTCGCGCTGTTGTAGGCCACGGCTCCGACGCTGACGTTTGCGTCGCTCCAGGATTTCACGGTGGCCTGCCCGGTGAAGGACAGCGCGTAGGTGCCGGCGGTCCATGCGCCCTGGTTGTTGAGGATGATGGCAATCCCTGCGTCCTGGGTCGGCCAACCGAATTCGTCGACGCTGGCGGACTCGTCGTATGGCGACGCGGCGCTTCCGAACTTGCGCGCCTGCTTCATCGCATCGGCAAACATCTGAGTGGGCTCCCAGTCGTTCACCTCGGAAAGGTTGACTCCCAACGCAATCACAGAAGCCGACGAAACTGGCTGCACGGTCACCGTGGCTGATTGTGACACTGCAATGCCGGCGGAATTACTGGCCGTAAGGGTATAGGTGGTAGTTTGCGAGGGCGTAACGCTCACCGGCGCCCCGTTGGTTGCGGCCAGGTTTCCGGGGGTGATGACCCCTGTGCCGTTCGCAAAGACTCCCGTAAGACTGGCGGAGCTTCCTGTCGTAATCGTCGTGGGGCTCGCCACAAAACTCAGTATCGAAGGTGCGGCAGGAGCCGGCGTGCTGCCGGATGAATTTGAACAACCTAGGAGACTTCCCAGAGTCAGGCCGAGAACAATCAGCCATGTCACACGCACCGGAGTTGTTATCATGGCGTCCCCTGCACACCGTACTCATGCGCGGCTTCCGAATGCAATCGAAGCTGGCACCTGAATGTAACAGTGGTATTCGAACAGTAGAGACCGGGGAGCATCGAATCAAGTTACGCACGTAACTGGATGGCAGCCTGCACTGAGCAGGCCCCTTTTAGCCGAAAGCGTCTGCGTACCGGCGGGCCGCACCGTTTCAGGCGCGGGTGTGCAATCGTGGGCACGGCCTGTAGAGCACCACGTGGAACTGACTACACCTGGGACGAGCAATATAAATCCGGCTGCGTTCGCCTTCCAGTAGATCGCGATTCAGACCAGCGCAGCTCATCTCGACAAACGGCGACGCCAGAACCTCCTCGCGTGCAAGCTTTACAATTTGGCGTTACAGCCTCACGCCTGCCGCTGCCAGCACCTCGGATTGCCGCCCCACCAGTTCGGCGATGCCTTTGCGGGCAAGCACTGTCATCTGTGCCAGTTGCTCATCGCTAAAGGGCTCGTGCTCGGCGGTCGCCTGGATTTCAATAAACTTATTGCTGCCGGTCAGTACGTAATTCATATCCACGGCGGCGCGCGAATCTTCTTCGTATGCCAGATCGAGCATCGGCTCACCGTCCACAATGCCCACGCTGATGGCGGCGACCGTGTCCTTCAAGGGAAGCCGCTTCAGCGTTCCCGACGCCACCAGTTTCTGCATCGCCAGGGCCATCGCCACAAAGCCGCCGGTGATCGACGCGGTGCGCGTTCCGCCGTCGGCCTGGATCACGTCGCAGTCAATCCACAGGGTGCGCTCGCCCAGCTTCACCGTATCGACGATGGCGCGCATCGAGCGCCCGATCAGCCGCTGAATCTCCTGCGTGCGTCCACCTTGCTTGCCCCGGGAGGCTTCCCGCGCGGTGCGCGTCAGCGTGGCGCGCGGCAGCATACCGTACTCGCTGGTGACCCAGCCCTTCCCCTGGTTGCGCATCCATCCCGGAACGCTCTCTTCGATGGTCGCGGTGCAGATGACCCGCGTGTTCCCCACCTCGATCAGGCATGAGCCTTCGGCGGTGCGAATAAATTCAGGAGTTAACTTCAGTTCGCGTATCTGGTCCAGAGCGCGATTGTCAGAACGAAAAATCATCTTGGCTTCCCTACTTCTCACAGGCGTCCTTTCGATTGCGGCGCCGGTCTGATTTGTGGCAACAATGCACTGAAACAACCATGTACTGAAACAACAATGTGCTGAAACAACAATGCACTTCTACGCTAATGGCTCAAATGGAAATTATGGCGTCCAAGGCAATGGTTTCCTGGACGATTGACGAACGATGCATTTCCGCAAGCCAAATGTTAATTGAGAAGGCAATCGTTTGCCCGTTTTAACGTCCCGCGTCGAGATCGGCGCGCTCCACATCTTCGACCGCAAATCCGAGAAAAACCGGAGCCTGCTTGCGAAATTTTTCCACCGAATCGGTAACGAAAAATTTGTAGCCCGGCTCACCGGCCGTAAGGTTGTGGCCGTCGAGGTGGCGCAACAGCGCGTGCGCCGTGGCTTCGGCGGAGTCGACAATCCCGATGCGCTGCGGAACCACCCGCCGCAATAACTGGCGGAGCAGCGGATAGTGGGTGCAGCCCAGCACCAATACATCGACATTCGTCGATGCATTGCGCAAGGCCTCGATGGTGTAGATGCGCGCCACCTGCTCGGTCACTGGATTTTCGATCCAACCTTCTTCGACCAGCGGCACCAGCAGCGGGCAAGCTTTCTCCAGCGTGGCAAAGCCGCGCCTAGCGAGGGCGCGCTGATAGGCGTGGCTCGCGCACGTTGCCTCGGTGGCAAAGACCAGAGCCTCGCGGCTCTTCGAGATGGCCGCCGCCGCGTCGGCGCCCGGTTCGATCACGCCGATCACCGGTACTTGCACCGCCGACTTCACGTCGTACAGCGCCAGGGCCGAGGCCGTGTTGCAGCCGATCACGAGCAGATCAATGCCGCGCGCCGCGAGAAATCGCGCCGCCAACGAAGCGTAGCGCGCCACGAACTCCTGCGACTTGGTTCCGTAGGGAAGGCGCGCGGTATCGCCAAAGAAAACATAGTCGGCGTTGGGTACCAGACGGGTGATGGCGCGGAGGACCGTAAGTCCGCCGACGCCGGAGTCAAAGACTCCGATGATAGGGCGATGTGAGTTGGCAGCCACCTGAATCAATGTAGCGCAAAAGAGGGAAGCGCGGCGAGAGTTGGTGCGCCACCGTGTCCAATAACCCCACATTCGCCATCTGCGCGAACGTGGCCACCCGCGGCATGCCGGTGGCAAATGTGGGGAAGCCCACCGTACTATGCGCTGACGTTCAGCCCGGAGTATGCCGTAGTACTGCTCGCCGAAGTCGTGCCGGACGCATTCGCACTTTGAGTCAGGCTAGCCACGACCGCTTGCAATATCTGCGCGTCAGAGTTGTTGCCGGAGCCCTCCGCGCGGTGATGGTGATGATGTTGTGTGCTGGATGCGCTTTGCGTGGCGGATGGGTTTTGCGTGCCCGATGCGCTCTGCGCGTCCTGCGTCAACTGCGTGAACGCTTGCTGCGCGCCCGCCAGATTGCCGGATTGCAGCGCGGAGCCAAGTGCCTGGAAATCGTTCGCCAGATTGCTCGACGTGCCTGAGCTACCACCGGCAGCACCGGTGGAGGAAGCGGCGCTCGATGTGCTGGTGAGCTCCGCCACGGCGGTGCTCGACGTACTGGTGTCCGCCGCGCTGGTGCCGCTGGTTGAACTTGTGCTCGAAGTGGAGCTGCTTACCAACACCAGTACCTCGATTTCTGAGCTGCCGCCTGAACTGCCGGATGCTTGTGCATGGTGATGGTGGTCCTCCACCGCTGCTCTGCAAATTCTGAGCAATCTGGGAGTAAGCTTGCTGCGCGCCACTGAGATCGCCGGACTGTAAATCCTGGCTCAGGGTCTGGAACTCCTGGTTCAGTGTTGCCGACTTCGATTGCGCGCCGGTACTTGAGGAGGTCGAAGCCGAAGTTGCGGCAGATGTCGCTGCGGAAGTCGATGAAGCGGCCGAAGAAGAGGCGGCCGAAGAAGAAGCCGAAGATAGGGCATCCTGCGAGAGAGTGACAAAATCCTGCTGGGCTGCCGAGATATTGCCGCTCTTCAGATCGCTGCCAAGCTGCTTGAAGTCGGAGAGAAACTGCTGAGCACTGGTAAGGAGCGAGTCGAGTTGTGAGAGGTTAGCTGAGATTCCGGAGGTTGACATCGATGAGTCTCCTTCCAGCCCTTCCGCGCATCCCTGGTCTGTCCGGTGGGCCGCATGGATTCATTATCGGCAGGGTTGCCAGTTACTTTAGTACTTCGCGATTCTCTTCGGACCCGACGACTGCTTCTCTGGAGGATCTGCTGAGGCGAGCGCGGGTGCGGAAATCCCACCATATATAAGATAAACTCCGACCAAACCCATCGCCATTTGCTAACTCATTCATGCAGAACAACCTATAAGAATGCCAGCGGGAATTAAACTGTTGCTTTTTGCGGTTTTCTGCATCTATACTTTTATTGGCGACTGAAAAGGTCGGAGATTCCTGACATTCATGCTGAAGCTCACCAAGAAGGCCGACTACGGATTGATCGCAGTGCGCCACTTGGCCGAGCACGCCGAACTTGGCGCCTGCAGCGCCAAGGATCTGGCGGAAATTTATGGTCTGCCGCAGGAGGCTTTGGCGAAGATCTTACAGCGGCTGGTGCGGAGCAAGTTGCTGATTTCGCAGCAGGGAACGAATGGCGGCTACGTACTTTCGCGCGACCCCAGGGAGATCAGCGCGCTGGAAGTGATCCGCGCGATCGAGGGGCCGCTGTTCATTACCTCCTGCAATAACCTGGAAAAGGCTTGCAGCCAGAGTTCGAAATGTACCGTGCGGGCGCCGTTGCAGAAGGTGAGCCGCACGATTGAAGAGGTGCTCAGCAAGCTGACGGTTTGGGAGTTGCGCGAAGGCGCTGAGGATTCCGCTCCCATGGTATCCGCCGCAAGCATGGAGAGCGAGTTGGTCAGGATCGAAGTTTCTGGAGGGAACTATGGGAAGTGACGAGGCGGTAAAGCTACCAATTTATATGGACAACCATGCCACCACGCGGACTGATCCGCGGGTGCTTGAGGCGATGCTGCCTTATTTTGACGAGATCTACGGCAATGCAGCCAGCCGCAATCATGAGTTCGGCTGGATTGCCGAGCAGGCGGTGGACGCAGGCCGCGAGCAGGTTGCCAAACTGATTGGGGCCACCGCGAAAGAGATCGTCATTACCTCCGGAGCGACCGAGTGCAACAACCTCGCGATCAAGGGTGTGGCCGAGATGTATCGCGAGAAGGGCAATCACATCATCACCGAGGTGACCGAGCACAAGTGCGTGCTGGACACCTGCAAGCGGCTGGAGAAACACGGATTTCGCGTAACCTATCTTCCGGTGAAGACCGACGGGCTGATCGATCTGGATCAGTTGAAGGACGCGATGACGGACGAGACGATCCTGGTTTCGATCATGGCGGCGAACAACGAGATTGGAATTCTGCAGCCGATTCGCGAGATCGGAAAGCTCTGTCATGAGAAGGGCGTGTTGTTCCACACCGATGCGGCGCAGGCGGCGGGCAAGGTTCCGTTCAACGTGATTGAAGACAACGTCGATCTGGCTTCGATCTCGGCGCACAAGATTTATGGACCCAAGGGCGTGGGCGCACTGTATGTCCGGCGGCGTAATCCGCGGGTGCAACTGGTGGCGCAGATGGACGGCGGCGGCCACGAGCGCGGCATGCGCAGCGGCACGCTGAACGTTCCGGGAATTGTGGGACTGGGCAAGGCATGTGAGATTGCACAGCAGGATATGGCCGAAGAATCCAAGCGTCTGCTGGCCATGCGGGAGAGTCTGCGGGAGCAGATCACGTCGCAACTCGACGAGGTTTATATCAACGGCAGTATGGAGCATCGTCTGCCGGGCAGCTTGAACATCAGCTTTGCTTATGTGGAAGGCGAATCGCTGCTGATGGGGATCAATGATATTGCGGTTTCAAGTGGGTCGGCCTGCACCTCGGCCACGTTGGAGCCGAGCTATGTTCTGAAGGCGCTGGGTGCGGGCGATGAGTTGGCGCACAGCTCGATACGTTTCGGGCTGGGGCGCTTTAACACCCAGGCCGAGGTCAATTATGTGGCGACGAAGATTGTGGACGTCGTGAAACGTCTGCGCGAACTTTCGCCGCTCTACGAGATGCACAAGGAAGGCATTGATCTTTCGAAGGTGAAGTGGGCCGCTGAACCGGTGAACCACTAAGCGGCAGTCCCACATCTGCTGAAAGCGGCAGATATGGGCACCTTCGGTAAGGAAGTTTCGGATTTCGCAAGAGATCGCGAATGTATTAAGGAGAATAAGGAATGGCTTACAGCGAAAAGGTACTGGATCACTACACTCATCCGCGCAATGTTGGCACGATGGACAAGAACGCCGATGAGGTTGGTACTGGGCTGGTGGGCGCTCCGGAGTGCGGCGACGTTATGAAGCTGCAGATCAAGGTGAATCCGGAGACTAAGATCATTGAGGACGCGAAGTTCAAGACCTTCGGTTGCGGGTCGGCGATTGCTTCCTCGTCACTGGCGACGGAGTGGGTGAAGGGTAAGACAGTAGATGAGGCTCTGCAGATCCGGAACACGGATATTGTGAAAGAGCTCTCGCTGCCGCCGGTAAAAATTCACTGCTCGGTACTGGCGGAAGATGCCATTCGTGCTGCCATCTCCGACTGGAAGAAGAAGAACAACTAACAGAACGACTGGGCGGGAGCTCATATTCATGACGACGACAGAACAGAAAACGGCAACCCAAGGCATCAAGATAACAGACAAGGCGCTGGATCACATCCGGACAACGATGCAGAAGGAAGGCATTGCTCCCGAGCAGGGTGGATTGCGGCTGGGTGTGCAAGGCGGCGGGTGCTCCGGCCTGTCTTACAACATTCGTTTTGACACCCAACCGCGCGAGCGCGACCGTGTCTTCGAGTATGGCGATGTACGCGTATTCGTCGATCCGAAGTCGTTCGTCTACCTCAACGGCATGACCGTGGAATGGGAAGAGACGCTGATGCACCGCGGCTTTGTCTTCCAGAATCCGAATGCGAAGAAGAGCTGCGGCTGCGGCACCAGCTTCTCCTAGCCGGAGCGAAAGGGAGACAAATTGAGCGATCAACCGAATGCGGCATTGCAGGTAGCGGATGACGATGGACATCACCATCACCGCTGCTGGTCATGCGGCGATATGCGTGCCGAACATTTCTGCGGCGAGTGCGGACATGTGCAGCCGGCCGAGCCGACGGATTTTTTCTCCTTCTTCGGATTGCCACGGAGGTTGCAATTGGATGAGTCGGCGCTGGAACGCGAGTTCTACGCGCTGAGCCGCAAGCTGCATCCGGACGTGTACTCGCGCGCCAGTGCGCGGGAGCAGGCGTGGAGTCTGGAGAAGACTTCGCAACTCAACGACGCCTATCGAACCTTGAAGGATGCGATCTCGCGCACCGAATACCTGCTCAAGATCGAAGGCATTCAACTGGATGAGCAGAGCAAGAACGCGACCGAAAAAGCGCGCACATCCGGCGTCGACAAGCGGCAGACCGTTCCGGCAGAGTTGCTGGAAGAATCCTTCGAGCTGAATATGATGCTCGAAGAAGCGAAGATGGGCGAGGTTGACGATGACTTGCGGAGCCAGTTGATGGCGACTCGCGCAGGGCTGATGACGCGCCTGAAAACCATGCAGGAAGAGCTCTACGCCGCCTGGACGCAGTGGGACAGCGGAGACTCAGAGGCTACGGCACTGATGGTGGATGTACTGAATCGCCGCGGCTATCTGCGCAACCTTGTACGTGACATCGATGCAGTACTGAAATAATTCGACTTCATAAAAATAAAAATGGCAGACGACAGAGTTGTAGGAATCGATCTCGGCACTACAAATTCGCTTGTGGCCTACATGGGCTCCGGGCCTTCGCTCGCGCACCTCGACGCGCCGGGCAAATCCGTGTTCATTCTTCCCGGGGAAGACGGTTCGAATCTTGTTCCCTCGGTGGTAGCCGTGGACCGCGATAACCATATGCTGGTGGGTAATGCCGCACGCGAGGTGCTGTTGCACTCGCCGGAGCGCGCCGTTTACAGCGTGAAGCGGTTGATGGGCCGCGGCGTGGAAGACGTGCGGGAGGAGCTGAAACTGTTTCCGTTCCACCTTGCCGAAGATCTCATGCCGGGCGAGGTGCTGCGCATCCATCTGGGCGAGCGTACCTATACGCCTCCGGAAATTTCCGCGCAAATTCTGCGGCAACTGAAACGCAATGCGGAGCGCTTTTTCGGTGCCCCGGTCAAGCAGGCTGTGATTACCGTGCCGGCGTATTTCAACGACGCGCAACGGCAGGCGACGAAGGATGCGGGACGGATTGCGGGCCTGGAGGTGCTGCGGCTGGTGAACGAGCCGACGGCCGCCTCTCTGGCGTATGGGCTGGACCGGAAGCAGAACGGGACCATCGCGGTGTATGACTTCGGCGGTGGCACATTCGATGTTTCCATTTTGAAATTGAAGGATGGAATTTTCGAAGTGATTGCCACGAATGGCGACACGCATCTCGGTGGCGACGATATCGACAACCTGCTGATTGCGGTTGCGGTCCAAGACATTGCCGGCGACCTGGGAGTCGATGCGCGTCAGCATCCTGAGGTAGTCCAGCGGCTGCGCAACGCGGTGATTGAGGCGAAGATCGCACTCTCTTCGCGTGAAACGGCGGAGATCGAATTAGAGTTGCCGGAGGGCAAGCAGTACCAGCGCAAAATCACGCGCGAGATGTTCGAACAGATGGTGCAGCCGATTGTGGAGCGCACTCTGGGGCCGTGCCGGCAGGCTCTGAAAGATGCCGATCTGACCGTCGAGCAGGTGGACGAAGTGGTGCTGGTGGGCGGATCGACCCGCATCCCTCTGGTGCGGCGGAAGGTGGAGGAACTGTTTGCGCGCAAGGCTCACACCGAACTGAATCCCGACGAAGTGGTGGCGCTGGGCGCAGCCGTGCAGGCGAATATTCTGGCGGGAGGCTCGGCCGAGACCCAGGATATGCTGCTGCTGGATGTGACCCCGCTCTCGCTGGGCATTGAAGCGCTGGGCGGAGTTACGGCCAAGATCATTCATCGCAATTCGACCATTCCGGCGAGCGCGACAGAGCACTTTACCACCGGAGTCGAGGGTCAGATTTCAGTGGCCATTCACGTACTGCAGGGCGAGCGCGAACTGGCCAAGGATTGCCGCTCGCTGGCGCGCTTTGACCTGAAGGGAATTCCGCCGATGCCGGCAGGGTTTCCCCGCATCGAGGTGCGCTTCCTGATTGATGCCAACGGAATTCTGCACGTTTCCGCCCGCGAGCAGCGCAGCGGCAAGGAAGCTGAGATCAAGGTGCAGCCCAGCTACGGCCTGACCGACGAGCAGGTGGAAAACATGATCCTGGATTCCTACGACTACGCCGAACAGGATCTGGCCGAGCGGCAGTTGATCGAGGCGCGCAACGAGGCGGAGACGATTCTGACCGCGCTGGCCAAGGGGCGCAACAATGAAGCCTGGGAGCAGTTGAGTCCTACCGAGCAGGGCAAGGTGGACGAACTCGAGTCCAACCTCCGGCGAGCCATGGAGGGCGCCGACTATGAGGAGATCCGGGAGTCGATCGATGCATTGAACGAGGCGACGATGCACCTGGCGGAATTGATGATGGATGCTGCCGTGGGCGGAGCGCTGCGCGGCAAGAATATGCAGACTACGGACATGGGCGAGGGGCCGGAATCATCCCATCCGATTGGCAAAGCTGAGTTCAGCTAACCGAAGATCGATACACGCTATCGACAATCAGAATAGGACAAACGATGTTAGAGGTGAAGATCGATCCCGCCGAGAGCAAGCCTGCATTGGAGCCGAACACAGTTCGCCTCACCTTCCTGCCCAGTGGGCAGAGCGTGGAATTCGAGGCAGGCAAACTGCCCTATCAGGAGCACGGTAAACGGCAATCCATTCTGGATGTGGCGATGAACTTCGGCATCCACCTGGAGCACGCCTGCGGCGGAAACTGCGCGTGCACCACCTGCCACGTGGTGGTGAAAAAGGGCAAGCAACTGCTTTCTGAGTGCAGCGAGGAAGAGGCGGACCGGTTGGACACGGCCGCGGACCTGCAGTTGAACTCCAGGCTGGGTTGCATGGCGATCATCGAGAAGCCCGGCGAAGTGGTAGTCGAAATTCCCTCATGGAATCGCAACTACATCTGCGAGGGCGGCGGCAGCACGCTGTAGCAACGGGCAATGAAGTACCTTCCTGCCGATGATTGCGAGGAACGATGATCGAACTGAGCTGGGGCGACGCAGAAGATATCGGAATCGAACTCTACGAGAAGTTTCCTGAGACCGATCCGCTCACCATCCGTTTTACGGAATTGCACAAGATGGTGGTTGAGTTGAAGGGTTTTTCCGATGATGCGCAAGCCTCAAGCGAACCCAAACTCGAGGCCATCCAGATGGCCTGGCTCGAGGAATGGAAAGACAATCAGCAGTAACCCTCCATAACATGCTTTGATTTTCTTAGAGCGCGCTTGTCTCGGTTCCGCACCGATCGTGCAGCTCGTTTCCTTGAGGCGGGCGGACTTATCTGTGGTTTTCCCCAGAATCCTGAAACGGGACAATCTTCTATTTGTTGAAATACTGTGGCTTATCAGCTTTGGGAAGCTAAATGCAGGGTGCGGTTCTCGCTTAACCGGGCGGCTTGGGAGGATCATTAGTGAGATGGACGGAGGGGAGTGCTGGAAAACAGCCAGAGAATTAAATCCCTTCGAGAACGACGCAGAGGAGAATGATGCATTTCATGGATGATGACAGCTTTATTCCGGATGACGATCTGCCGGAGGAATGGCTGGCTCAAGTTTTTGAAGTTGCCGCACTGAAGCCACAAAACTGGCAAACGCCGAACCATGGATGCCGCGCCACACAACGGTCGACTCTGGAAATTTGTCAGCAGGGTCAGGCCTGAAGGAATGAAATAGTAGTGTGCGCGAGCGATCTCACGGTGTATACAGGACAGGGTTGCCGGAAGTTAGAATAGTGATCCGAATAAAAGGAGAGCCGCAGATGGCCAAGGGCAGAAAAGCGACTGCAATCGATGCAGAGCTCTGCATGAAGCTTTACAACATGCGCCGCGAAGCAGAAATGCGCAAGGCGCGCGACTTCGTCAACTTTCAATTCCAACCTAAGGGAGCCGATGACGTACTCAGACTCGTTCAGGCGATCGGGACGCAGGAGAACGCCTGGGCAAGGCAGGTATTTTCCTTCTGGGAGAATGCGGCTTCTCTTATCCTGAACGACGTCGTCCACCCCGATCTGTTCTTCACCTGGAATGGCGAGATGGTGTACGTCTATGCCAAGTTCAAGCCTTTCTTGAAGGAAGTGCGGCAAGAGATGGAGAATCCTGGTTTTTTCGCCGGCGTAGAGAAAGCTGTAACCGGTTCGCCGGAGATGCGTAAGCGGGTGGCGATGATCGAGAAAAGGCTGGCTAAGATGGCCGAGAAGGCGCAAGCCGCCAAATCGTTATAACGGCGGGCTCTGTCCCACCACCAACTGGAGTGAAGATCGTTTAGTCATGCCTCCTAAAACCACAACTCCGCGTGCGGAATTGCATACCCACCTCGGCGGTGCCGTCGATCCGCCTGTTCTCTGGTCGATTGCGCACCGCCAGGGGATACGCTTACCCACCAAGGACTATTGGGAATTTGAGGCCATGGTCACCATGGGTGAGCGGGAGCGCAACCGTGATCTCAAGGAGATGCACGAGCGCTTCTACCGCTGGACGGAGCTGATTCAGTCGTCGCCCGAGGCCATGCAGGATTCGGTGGCCAGCGTCATCGGCGGCGGATACCGCAAGTGCAATCTGGTGCTGCAGGAATTGCGCTTCAACCCGATGTTCCGCAACCGTCGCGGAGAACGGGACCTGGATCACATTATCAATGCGGCTCGCTGGGGGCTGGAGCGGGCTCTAATCGAGTACCCGAATGTGAAGGCCGGACTCATTCTGATGATGGACCGCACCCTTACCCGGGAGCAGAACGAAATCATCGTAGAAAAAGCCATCAAGTATGCCGGTAAGGGGATTATTGGAATTGATTTGGCGGGGCCGGATAGGCGTGGGTTTTCCATGGCAAGCCACGCCCCGCTGTTCTGGCGGGCCAAGGAAGCGGGCCTGGGCATCACGCTTCATAGCGGCGAAACCGGCGAACCGGATGAGTTGCGCTACGTGGTGAACAAGATCGTGCCGCACCGTATAGGGCACGGAATCATCGCCGCACGCGATCCCAAACTTATGGAGGAAATCGTCGCTGCCAAGATCACGCTGGAACTCTGCCCCACCTCCAATCTGAAGAACAGCATGGTTCGCAATGCCCGAGAGCTAAAAACGATCATCCGCAAACTGGTAGACCATGGTGTTTCCATCACGGTGAATACCGATGGTCCGGAGCTCTACCACACCAACGTTTACAAGGAGCAGCGCTTCCTGATCGACATCGGCGCTCTGTCAGAGAAGGAAATGGCACAGTGCAATAAGCGAGCTTTTCAGGCAAGCTTCCTGCAATCGTAAGCTGCGGCGCGACGCGTCAGACCGGCATGTGCCGAGCGGGTCAAGGCTTGTCGGGCGCAGTGCTTTGCGATAATGCATTCGGCGGCGATGGAAGGGTACGGGCGTCGCGACCAGCGCCGACGGCCGGGGCTGCGGAGTGGGTTGCGGAGTGAGCTGCGGAGTCAGAGATGGTGACAACCGCTTCAGAGCTGTCTGCTGATACAGCTCCGGCCGATGGGTCACGCAACCCAGCCTGGTCAACTCGCAATCTCGAACGCCCTGGGGCACTGCTCATAAACGAGAGTGTAAGAACAACTCCGCTCCCGGAGATTCCAGGTGCGGACGAGGGCCGCGAGATGGAAGCCGTAATCCGCCCAGCCGAGGAATCCACGCGCTGAACCAGCGCGGCAGCCTGCCCGTCGCGATCAAACAGGCCTCCGCTTTTAATCGTAATTAGCTGCAGTTTCTGCGGATCGTAGAGAATCTGGAGCGGCAACGACGAGAGATTCCTGGCGTCTTTCAAGACTACGTTCACGTCAAAAGCCGTTCCCACTTCCGGATTCATTACCGAGGGGCTGAAACTGATCAGCGCTTTGGCAGCCGGTACAGGCCGCGGACCGCTTCCCTGTGTGCTGCTTGGGGAATTGCGGTCACGTAAAGCCCCGCGTCGAAACCGCGAGGTGAACCATGCTCCCGCGACGAGAATGACGAGCAACGCAGCCACTACGCCGACCGTGAACCTCCGAGCGCGATTGTTCGATTGAGGGTAGGCTGCAGAATGCTCCGAAGCGATCGTCTCGATGGCAGTGGCTGCCGCGGGCGTGTGTCGTCCCCCCGCATCGCGAGTCTCTTCCTGGACCGCTTCGGCGAGAATGCTCACCAGCGGTTGCAACTGCTGGACATGGCGCTCGTCGAAATGGTTTGTGTCTGGTGAGAATATCTCCAGCAGCCCCACTCGTTCGTCCGCAATGGTGATGGGGACGGCGACGAGCGAGCGAATATTCATCTGCTGGGCGGCAGCCGCGTTGGCCCGCGAGTCCGACCATAGATCGTTACAGAGGACCACCGCGCCCGTCTGCAGACTGTAGCCGGTGACTCCACTATCGGGTCGAAGCTGTGCTCCCAGCTCTGGAGCGCTTCCGACGCTTGCGCGACATTCCATGGCGAGGCGGTCGCCGAGGGCAATGGCTGCTCCGGTCGCACCGGTGAGGCCCATGGCACTGCATGCGAACAGGTGCAAGGTCGTGTCAAACGCGCTGGCGCTGGAGTCGCTTCTATTAGCAGAGAGTCGAGACGCGGAGGCAGGATCGCCAGGCGAGCGATATCGTTGTACCCACTGGGGCAATTGCGCCAGTGTGTTCAGCGGGGGAAGAAAGCGAATACCCGCAACTCCTCCCGGCTTTTGCCATTGCACGAGTCCCCGGCCCGCAGAGGAAGAGAATTTGGGAATGGAAAGTTGAATTTCTGTAATTTGCCCATGGCCGAGGGGGCGGAACGTCTGGACGGCCATACCCCATTTGCTGAGGTTGAGAACAATGCCGTGAGTTCTGCGGGCAGGACTTTCCGAAACCAATTCAACAACCAGCAATTGGCCAGTAAGGAGGGCTTCACGGATCTCATGACGCTGTTCAGCACCGGCGTGTGACACCTTCATCGCAATCTCAACCCGTTTCTCAAGGGAACTGACGTGTGGCGTTAGGCCCCGCAGTTATCTCCGTCACCCGAGTTTCGCGAGATTCAGATAATGTTCCGATTGGTGCCGATGGGCGTCCGTAACTTTCGCCCTCCTCCGACACAAGCCGCAAGGCAATCCGCAGGGCGTCAACTTCGGATTGGATCTGCTGCAACTCCAGTTCTTTTTGCCGCAGCACCTCGACGAGGCTCTTCACGATTCACCTGCCACCGAGGCACTGCTGGCGCACTTATGCGATTGATTGCGTTCGCCTTCCATAGTTCCCCTTATCCAGAGTTGGATGCTTGCGCTGGCGCTCCGGAGCAGGCAACACGGAAATATTTACATGAAATATATGGCCAGCGCCCGAAGGCACCCTTGAGCAACTCGGGAGCCCATACAGCCACAAGGGTTTCCAGTCAGAAAGGGAGGATCGACTCCGATGCGATCCGAACTCGGTAACGTACGCAGGCCGACGGTGTCACCGCCAGTCGCGGCCGATTTCGCCGTGACCCTCAATTGAGCGGCGCACAGAGACGCTGGGGGCAAAATATCCGCTGATATCGAGGATCAGTTGCGTGGGGTTGGCCGCGAACGCATCGATCGAACCGTTCGTGGTGGGGACAAGGGCCATGTTGGAGGCAATCACCCCGTCAGCCGCGTTCAACGTTGACACCCCCGGCTGCGCCTCGCCATCGGGCCACAGCGACAGATACCCTAAGCCTCCCGTGGGTACAACCGTTGCGTTCAGCACAAGGGCTTCGGCGGTTGACGGTATCCCGCAGGAACTACTGGTTACATCGACCGGCCGCATTCCGTTGAACGCGCCGCTTGCGTTCCGCGTATCCAGCACGCGACACGGAGTGACGGTAAACAGCGCCTGTCCGCTTGCGGCCGCGCCTACCGGAGCGAAGTACCCGTTGATATCGATCACCACATCGGTGTTGTCGGAAGCCAACAGTTCGACTTCTCCGCCGGTGCCCGCCGGTACGATGGCGGCGTTTGCCACCGCCGGATGGGTCGGCGGCGCGTTGAGTGTCGAAACCCCCGGCCACGCTTGTCCTGCCGGGTAGGCGCTCAGGTAGCCGAGTCCGGCTGGCGGCACGGCCGTAAAGTTCAGCGAATACGCCTGCGCGCTCGAAGGTATGTTGCACGTACTCGACAGGATGGGGAACGCACGAGGTTTGGTCGCGGCCAGGGACGGTCCACCCAAGGGGCCACTCGGATTACGCGTGTCCGCAATGCGGCAAGGCGTCAGCGGATAAAACGCCAAGGCAGAGGTGCTGGTCGCGGGCACGAAGTAGCCGTTAATGTCCAGCACGAGGTCGGTGGTATCGCTGGCGTACACGCTGATGGCACCGCTGGAACTAGCCGGAACGATCGCCGCGTTAGCCTTCACCCGGCCATCGGAGTTCAGGGTCGAGGCGTTAGGCTGGGGGTCTCCAGCGGGCCACACCGTCAGATATCCTAACGCGGCTTTCGGGACCACCGTGACGTTGATGGCGTAGGCTGTTGCCGTGGAGGGAACATCACAGGTACTGCTCGGAATCACAAAGCTTCGCGAGCTTCCTCCTGCTATCGATGGGCCGCCGAACGGACCTGTCGCATTCCTTGTATCCACCAGACGGCAGGGAGTCATGGGAACGAAGAGCAAAGCCCCGGGCGCGATCAGTTGGCTCACCGTAAAGGTGTCGGAGACCGGAGTGGCGGCAGCGTATTCGGTGTTACCCGCCTGCGCCGCCTGCACGATCACCGTGCCAGCGCCGGTGATGGTCAGCACGGTGCCACTTACCGTCGCTGGGCCGGAGGTCACCGTGTAGCTCACCGGCAGACCTGAAGTCGCGGTCGCCGTGAGGGTGATCGGCGCTACGCCGTAGGTCTGCGCTCCCGGATTCGGGAAGGTGATCGTCTGGGTTGCTGGGTTGACGGTAAGGGTAGTGCTCCCGCTGGAAGCCGCATAGGTTGCACTCCCGCTGTAGCTCGCGGTGATCGTGTCCTTCCCGGCGGAGAAACCCTTCGCGGCGGTTACAGGTACGTTGTTCATTGCCGCCGTGCCGTTTAGAAGCGTAGCCGTGCCGACCATCGTACTGCTCGCCATGAACGTTACTGTTCCCGTAATGATCCCCGCCGTGCCGGAGTTCACCGTCGCGCTCAGCGTGGTCGTGCCGGCGAAGGTTACGGGACTTGGCGAAGCCGCAACGGTTGTGCTGGTCGTCGCCTCGGCGGTGGTGTTTTGCCAGTTCGTATATAAGGCGTAGGCATCAACCGATCCCAGCCCCGTTGCCAGATCGTAGCCAGTCTGCGCTTCCCATCCAAAGCTTCCGCTGCTTGGGCAACCTTTGTCTAAAGCATCTACCGTGCAGTTGGTAGTGTTGTTTCCGTTCGTCACATCGTGGAAGACCGTTGCGTAGGTCGTCGCATTGCCCGCCAACCCATACAGAGCGGGATTGATGTTTCCCAGTGGCCCGAACCTCTGCACCAGCAGCGTCAGCATTCCCGCAAACGACGGAGTCGACGCTGAGGTGCCGCCGATGATGTCCCAGTAACTGTTCGTGCTCAGAAAACCATTGCGCGCAGTCGATTCCCGTTAATGCGCTGGTGTTATCGGCAGAGCAGGTCAGGTATCCATCATGATCCGGCGAGGCCGTAAACGCCACGTCCGGCACAAAGCGTCCGCTGATCCCGGTGTAGTTCGCCGGCGTCGGTTGCCAGCTTGGCTGCGCGTAGTACAGGCTCACGCCGCCGCCACTCGCCGAGATTAGCGGATACTCCGCGGCCACATTCGTCGCCGTATCGTTCCACACTGCCTCCGGAATGTAGCCCAAAGCTGACTCGCCATAAAGTTGCGCGTCATTGTTGATCCAGTAAGTTCCCGGACTGATCTCATCACCGCTCAGTATCGTCCCGCCCACGCCCGTGTAGTACGGCGAATCTACCGGCACGGAAACCGAAACTCCCTGGTTCGCCGGATAGTCGCCGGAGTCGCAACCAAACGGACCGGTATCGCCCGAGGCAACCACAATCGTCTGGCCCTGCGAGTTCGCTTGCTTCCCCATCGCGGTCACCCATGCGATGTAACCAGTCTGCGTCACTCCTTCGAAAGCGAAACTCTCTTCGCAATCGCTGTAGCTCATGCTGATAACCGGCAGAACCTTGCCGTTCGTTGCCGTGTAGTCAGTGATTGCATAGTTCATCGCATCGAAAACATCGTAGTAGCCGAAGCTCGTTTTTGGATTCGGATCAGGCACCGAGTTACCGCAGTCGTCGCGCGGACACGCGTCTTCGTACGGCGCATACACAAAATCCACCGTCGCATTCTGCGCAATGCCGCCCGACCACTCAATATCCAGGTCCGCCTCCGCTCGGTCGCCCTCGGTGCTGATCGACGCCGTACCCGTACAGTCCGCTGCCACCGGATCGATGCACACATAGGTGACGTTGGGCGCGCTCAATCCTGCGGCGCTGCGGAAATTGGTAATGTCCGACGGCGTGATGTAGGTCTGTCCCACCACTCCCACGTGCATCCCCGTGCCGGTATATCCGAGCTTGTAAATGGGATTTACGTCGTAGATCGTGGCCCAGTCTTGCGGCATAAGGAAGTTCTCCATGCCATCGCTGGTCTCGGCGGTGTACGCCGGAGCAGGCCGCCTCTGCACATGCGGCTTCGGACGGAAGCTGGTCAACCCGCGCACATTCAGCAGCACGCCTCCCAGTGCCGCCGGTACGCGCAGCGCTGTCGCATTTGCAATGTGCTGCTTCCCTTCATATTGAAAGTAGTGCATCTGGGTGTGAAAGGCTGTCTCTACCTGAAACACCTGGCCGCTGAAGAAAATCGCGTTGCGTGACTTTGAAACCTTGTTCACCGTGAAGCCCTGCGCCGCGAGCCATCCGGTCACCTTGCTCAGGTCGGAGTCCGTCAGCCCAAAGCGCGCTCCGTATTCTTCCTGCGTCAGCCACTGGTGATAGTGTGGCGACTTCGGGTTCTGCTGCGCCGCCATCAGCGCATCCAGCTCCGCTTGCTGGGCCGCGCTCAGCGCAATGTTCAGGGTCATCGAATTCAACTGCATCCCGGAGTTCACTGCGCCTACGTCGGTCGCCCGCCTGGTCAGCGGATGCACCGTGCCCGCCACTGTCACCATCGCTCCCGAGGTCACCTCCTGGGGGATACGGTTGGGGAGCGGCGATGACTGTGCCAGGGATGCGATTGAAACGAAAAATACCGCAGAGATTGCCAGAGCCCGGAGTCGAGAAAACATGAGCTTTATCCTTAAAAGCCTAAAGCTAACTTAGCAAGGCAGAACGCTGCACCCCTTGTCTGCTGACTGAGCAGGGAATTTAGCGATGAGCTTGCTAATTGAGACCATTCCGGTTACTGCAATTGCGTGCATAACCACGATAGTTCGCGGTTCCAAGTCGGGAAGCCGTAGCAGAGTTCCAATTCAATTCCTGTGGAATTCCGCAGTCCGCGTGTGGGTCTTACCGGGCGCTGATTCCAGGCCCGCTCCTACTCTGGCGCCAGTGTTAACCGGTGTGCGGCTGTCCGTTCCACCGTCTCGGGTTTGAACGGCAATCCGAACGTCGTTCCTCTGTACCACGCATCGAACTGATCGTTGAAGTACGGACTGAACAGGTTTCCTGACTGTCCATTCACAATGTTCAGCGTAGATTGGTCCAAGTCCGCAAAGTCCGCCGTAAACCGCTCGGATGGGTGCAAACTGTCCGCCCACCTGCTTCACCGTGATCCCGTTTCCAGACTGGGGAAGCCGTGGCGTCGAAGCGTATTTCTTCAACCAGGGCCACTTACCGAAGATCGGATGCGCAATCTGCACCGAGGCATAGTCGCCATACTTCCAGCTTGCCAGCTCTCGCGGAGCCTGCGGATCGTTAGCCGCCGCCTCCACGGCTGCCGCCAGCAATGCATCCCAGCTCTTGTACTCTCCGGGCAGCCATCGTGCTTCCTGGAAGCCAATGGTGTTCTCCAGCCACACTGTCTTCATGAACCACCGGTACAGCTCCGCGTCGTCGCCCAGCTTGCTCTTCAGTAGAGTCTGGGTCAGCCACAGCCGCGCCCGTTGTTCAATCGCCGCCCCTGCCGAATCCATGCTGATCTTTCCGTCAAAGTGCCGCAGAATATCCGCCGCGCTCTTCACCCGCTCGCTCGCCCCAGGAGTCTGATCCACCGCATAGACCATCCGCTGGGCTACAAACTTGTCCAGGTCGCTCTGCACGTCGGTCTGCAGCGCTAGCATGTCGGCGGCGGTAAACTTCTTATCCTGCCGCAGCACCCGGTAAATCCGCTCTGTCCGGTAAGGCGACTCCCATTCCTTGGTGATCGAATACTTGTACCCGTCGGCGGTAATCCGCCCGTTGGCCGTGGCGATAATTCCCGATGGCGGGTTGTACACGCTCGGCATCTCTTCGAACGGCACGTATCCCGTCCACTCGTGCGCATCGTCGGCTCCGCTCACCGGCAGCGAACCGTCGCCCGCCGCGCGCACCGGAACCCGCCCGGTTGCCTGGTATCCGATATTGCCATCCACGTCGGCATACACCACGTTCTGTCCCGGCCCGCTGTAGCCTGCAAATGCTGCCCGGAACTGCTCCCAGTTCTGGGCGCTGTTCACCGCATAAAACGGCAGGTTCAGCCCCGTGTCGTAGATCGCCCATTTCAGCGCCAGTTGCCGTCCCTCGTCCTTCATTTCCTTGGAAATGATCGGCCCGTGCCGCGTCACCAGAACATCCATCTCCACGTCCCGTCCGCGCTTCACGTGGATCACCTCGTGCCGCACCTCCGGCTTGCGCCATCCCTCGGGAGTCTGATATTCGCCCTGGCGTTGAAGTTCTCCACGAACACGTCTTCCACATCCGGTCCCACGTTGGTAAAGCCCCAGGCGATCCGCCGGTTGTGCCCCACCACCACCCACGGCGCGCCCGGCAGCGTCACCCCTGCCACGTCGAAATCGCCGCAGGTCAAGTGAGCCTCATACCAGGTGTTCGGAATATGGTGCGGCAGATGCATGTCGTTAGAGAGCAGCGGCCGTCCACTCTCCGTGTGCGCCCCGCTGATCACCCAGTTGTTCGATCCCGCTCTTACCCGGTCCAACATCGCGGGAGTGGCCTGTCCCTGCATTGCCGGCATCGCTGCTTCCAGCCTTTCCGGCGCGGGCAGTTTCAACTCCGCCCGGTGATGCCGTCGCCGCCCCGGATGCCTCGCCGCTAGGGGCTCCTTTGCCGTCTGCTGCGCGGTATCCGGAACCACCGCCGCCGGCTCAATCTCATCCAGATCATGTCCCGGAGCAATGTCCCGCTGCGAACTCTCGACATACAGGTCGCTGGTCAACTCCGGCCCCAGCCGCGCCAGAATCTTCTCCCGATTCAAATCGTCCTGATACGTTCCGTGGTTCAACTCCTCGGCCATCGTCGCGCCCACCAGCAGCGAATCCTCCGCCGTCCACGCTCGCGGAAAGTAGCGCAGCACCCGCATCTCCAGCGGCAGCCCATAGTGATGCTCCGCGATATACGCATTGACTCCGCGTGCATAGGCATCCAGTTGCGCCCGCTCTTCCGCAGGTGCCTCGGCCAGCGAGCGCCGCGCCACCTCGCGCAGCCCCAGTGTCCGCTGCTCCCGATCCACCTTCACATAGTCCGGACCCAGCGCTGCCGCCAGCTCTCCGGCCCCGAAGCGGCGCATCATGTCCATCTGCCATAGCCGGTCCTGCGCCGTCACATATCCTTGCGCAAAGAACAGATCGTCCATCGTCTGCGCCGTGATGCTCGGTACTCCGTGCTCATCGCGCACCACCGTCACCGGCGAGCGCAGCCCCATAACTCGCACGGTCCCATCCAGCTTGGGCATTGCTCCTCGCGCCGCCGAATGGAACCACAACACGATTCCTCCCACCAGCACCACCGCCAGCAGAAGCAAATAAATTAGACCGCGCCCCAGCACTCTCAGCTTGGAGCCGCGCACAGATTGCAGCGCAACGCTTGAAGACATAATGAAGTCGATTGTACCCGCTTCCCCCAATCCTAAGCGTAGTGCAAACCACTGAACTCAACCGATGCAACAGGAAATTGCGAAGGAGAGACACGGAAAAAATGCGCGATAAAAGTCAGCTGGCGGAACAAGTGCACGCAGCAACCGGCGAAAGGACAAGAGCAGGGAATGTGCGAGTAAGGGAATGTGCGAGTAAAGAATATGCGGCCACGTTCGAAGTGGTGTCATCCTTGCTGAGCGTCAGCGAAGTATCCCCGCTCCGCACAAATCTCACGTGCGGCTCCAAGTTTTCCAACTCGCGATCGATTTGTTTGTCGTGCGGCCCATCGTACTGCCGTGGCAGCTGCCCAAGCTCTCAGCCGCCGATGGATCGGCATCGACGTGACCCACCTCGCCATCGGCCTCATCAAGCAGCGTCTGCACGACAAGTTCGGCGAGTGCATCAAGGGAACGTACGAAATCCATGGCGAGCCGACCGATCTCTCCGGTGCCCGCAATCTGGCCGAGGACGACAAGTTCCAGTTCGAGGCATGGGCGCTCTCTCTCGTGGGCGCGCGTCCCGCCGGACAGGTCCGGCGCGGTGCCGACAAAGGCATGCGTGACGCCACCTTCAAGCAAGCACCCAAAGCAAAAGCCAAGAAAGCCGAGAACCTTACGCTCGACCTCGGCTAGTGTGCTCTCGCAGATACAGCCGTTACTCGTTCATCAATGGAGGACCCGCCTCCTAGTAACGCCCATGCCAATCCATCGCGGGCGGGTGCCCCTATTCCAGAGACGCCCACGCCTACCCACCGTCTCACTTACCAACCCATTTTCGCGCCAGACCGTAACTACTTTGCAACTCCCGTCAAACCGCCGTAAAGATTAACCGCGCAGTGATTAACGAAAGGATAAGTTTTAGTCGTGCCAGATCGTAACTCCTTAGCCACCCCACTCAAGCCGCTGCGGAATACGGCAATTTTGAGTAGTGCTCGATCAGCAAACTTCCGCCACCAATCCCTGCCTTTGCAATGATTAACTGAACCATAACTTCGACTCCTCCGAAGATAACCGTCCAGCTAATCGTTGCGGAATTGCCTCTTTTAGATCTTGCATCCAGGAAACATGGCGCCTTCTTTGCTCTTAATTTATCCTTGAGTCTTGTATCCAAAGAGAACTCTGCAAGAGGTGCGTAATTGAATCACTGCAAGAATGGGCAGCAACCTGACGAAGGCTCTGGCATTGAGCGTGAGCTGCACGATCCGATCTCTGACAAACTCGTCGCTCTCGAACCGCTTGATCTTTCTAAAATCACCACGGTCGACGATCTGGTTCGCGCCATGGGCAAGACTGCATTCACCGGCCGTCAGATCGGCCATGCCGCCGATGTGCTCGAGGCCATGGCCCGCGACAAGGAAGCCTTCGTCATCATGACGCTCAGCGGCGCGATGACCGTCGCTAAACAGGGACTCGTGGTGACCGACCTCATCGACGCCGGAATCGTCAAGGCCATCGTTTCCACCGGAGCGCTGATGGCGCACGGACTGGTTGAGGCAGCGGGCAAGTCGCACTTCGTGTGGGATGAAAAGATGAATGACGTGGAGTTGTACGAAGCCGGTTACAACCGCGTCTATGACACGCTGGAGCCTGAGACCAATCTCAACTTCGTCGAAGGTATCGTCGCGCAGATGCTGGAAAACTGGGATGCTGGCGAGGTCATGTGCTCCTACAAGTTCACCCACGCCATCGGCAAGTACCTCTCGGAGAATGCCGCCGGACGCGGCATCCTGCGCTCGGCCTACGAGAAGGGAGCCTCGGTGTACATCCCGGCGTTCACCGATTCGGAGATGGGACTCGACGTGGCGTTGCACAACCGCAAGCGCGCCAAACAAGGGCGCGAACTCATTCGCTTCGATCCCTTCCTCGATCTCAATCACTTCGCGGAAAAGAATCTGCTGCAAACCAGGCTGGGGATTTTCACGATCGGCGGCGGAGTGCCGCGCAACTGGACCCAGCAGTTCGGGCCGTACATCGAACTGCGCCATCGCCGCGGCGGAGAAGATCTGCCGCTGAAGCGGTATCACTACGGCCTGCGCATCTGTCCGGAGCCCGTGCATTGGGGCGGACTGAGCGGCTCTCCCTATAGCGAAGCCATCTCCTGGGGCAAGTTCGTTCCCCCTGCCGAGGGCGGAAAGTTCGCCGAAGTTTTCGACGATGCCACCGTAGCTCTGCCGCTGGTCGCCGGAGCCGTCCTCGAACGCTTGCAGAAAAAATAGCGACCGAAAAAAGCAATGATTAGCTGGACGGTAATCTTCGGACGACGCGAAATTGTCGTTCAGTTAATCGTTGCGCGGAGTGGCGAAAATTTACTGATCGATTACAGTTGCAAGGGATGGCGCCTACGAACTGGTTAGTGGGTGCGCGTGTATTTGCGTTCATGAACGAGTAAGCCCACGTCCGCGATGCAAACTATCCGAGGTCCAGGGTGAGGTTCTCAGCCTTCTTGGCTTTTGCCTTGGGTGCTTGCTTGAAGGTGGCATCGCGCAGGGGCTGGTATTCGATTTGTTCGCCGGCCAGAATCTCTTCGATGGTGAGGATTTGGATGCGGGGAAAGCTTCGGCCCTCGAAGGCGCAGCGTACAGCGGCGCAGTGGCGCTAAGAGAGCACATCGGCGGTTAGCTGGTGTATTCGTGGCGGAATTGCTGGTAGGCGTCGACGCTGCGGCGTTCGGCTTCTTCGGCAAACTTCTCACTGACACGGCTGAGAGCGGCGAAGATTTGGGAGGCGCGGTTGACGTACTCTGGAGCACTCTCCCAGACGGCTTCGAAGCGCTCGGGATACTCGCTGGCGAGCAGGGCGAGTCCACCGGCGATGGTGGCAACGCCAAGATTGCGGCGCCCGGAGAGCGCCAGCATGGTGCCAGCTCCGACGGCAGTGCAGACCAACGCTTTCTTCCAGCTCTGCATGATTTCCTCCCGGTCAATCATCGTATTACATTTCTGCAGTTAGAGTGCGGAGAGGCGAGGGCTGTTGCCAGAGCGCGCGGCTGAAGACAGCGGCAGGAGCAAGGGCAGGAGCAAGGGCAGGAGCAAGGGCGGGAGCAAGGGCAGGAGCAAGGGCAGGAGCAAGGGCGGGAGCAAGGGCAGGAGCAAGGGCAAGAGCAAGGGCAAGGGCAAGAGCAAGGGCAAGGGCAAGGGCAAGAGCAAGGGCAAGAGCAAGGGCAAGGGCAAGAGCAAGGGCAAGAGCAAGGGCAAGGGCAAGAGCAAGAGCAAGGGCAAGAGCAAGGGCAAGAGCAAGAGCAAGGGCAAGGGCAAGGTCAAGAGCAAGGGCAAGGGCAAGGGCAAGAGCAAGGGCAAGGGCAAGGGCAAGAGCAAGAGCAAGGGCAAGGGCAAGAGCAAGGGCAAGGGCAAGAGCAAGGGCAAGGGCAAGAGCAAGAGCAAGAGCAAGGGCAAGGGCAAGGTCAAATACCCACCTTCAACTCGCAAAGAACGCGAGTTGAAGATGGGGCACCCGAACCATGATCGCCGGAGCCATGATCACCGAACCACCAGAACCATGATCGCCGGAAGCATGATCACTCGAATCGTGATCCACCCGAAACTATGGGGAGGCGGTCAGGCGCGCAACGCGGAGGGGCTGACAGCATGGCGCTTGCGGGCAGTGCGCGCAGGTTTGCGGGAGGCCGCGGTTTCGGCGGGAGCGGATTCGGCTGCGGGGGAGGGTTCGGCTGGAGTGGCAGTTTCGGAGGCGGTGGATTTGGTCGCGGCAGCGGATTCGGAGGCGGGCGCAGAGATGGCCTCGACTGGAGGAAGTTGCTGGTACAGGGCGAGGACGGGAGCAAAGAGGTCGCCACGGCGCTCGACCCGCTCGATGACCTGGGGAGCGGTGAATTCGAGTTTGGCGGGGTCGGCGGATTGCAGACAGCGGCTGACCTCAGCCCAGGTGACTGGGGTGGAGACCGTGGGGTGCGAGCGGGCGCGCAAGGAATAGACCGAGACCGTGGTTTTGTGCGCGTCGTTCTGGCTCCAATCGATCAGGACTTTGCCCTCGCGCAAGGGTTTTATCCATGTTACTGACGATCAGCTTGGGATGTTTGCGTTCGAGGCTGAGGGCGAGCTGGTGGGCGACGGGTTTGGTTTCCATGTAACTGACGCCGGAGTTGAGCGGGATGTAGACCTGCAAGCCCTTGGAGCCGGAGGTTTTGGCAAAGCTGCGCAGACCGGAGCGGGTGAAGGCATCGCGCACCCAGAGGGCGACCTGGCAGCACTGGACGATGTTGGCGGGTTCGCCGGGATCGAGGTCGAAGACAATGTAGGAAGGGTGCGGCATGGCCGAGGCGTTGGAGAGCGAGGTGTGCAGCTCGAGCGAAGCCAGGTTGGCGGCCCAGACTAGAGAGGGAAGGTTCTGGACGACGCAGTAGTCCATCCAGCGATGGTTGCCTTCGCTCCAGATAGGGGCGGTGGAAACCCATTCAGGGCGATGGCGCGGGCAGTTTTTCTCATAGAAAAACATGCCGGTTACACCGTTAGGATAACGCTTGAGGGTGAGCGGGCGTCCGGCAAGATGGGGGATGAGGACGGGAGCGACACGGACGTAGTAGTCGATGACCTGGCCCTTGGTAAAGCCCGCCTCCGGGTAGAGGATCTTATCGAGGTTGCTGAGAGAGAGGCGGCGGCCCTCGATATCGACGATGGTTTCACGGCGGGGCATGCAGAATTTAGATGCAGGGGAAGATGTGCGAGAACTAACACTCGAAAGAGGATGGCAGGAGTGGTACAACGGAACGCATGAGAACGATCGAGTTGGCGGAGCGGATTGGCGCTGTCTGCGAGGGCGGCGACGTAGAAGTAAGCTGGGTGGCTAGTTTTGCCGGCGCCGGCGAGGAAAGCCTGGTCTTCGTGGAACATACGCGCTTTCTGAAAACGGCTCTGGAGTGCGGGGCAGCGGCGGTGATTGTGCCGGCCGATGCCGGGATTGCGTTGGATGTTGCCGGCTATAACGCGGAGATTACAGGAGCCCGGGGCAAAGTGCTGCTGGTGGCGAAGAATCCGCGGTTGGCGTTTGCGCTGGCAGCCGAGGAGTTGCGGCGCTGCGAGGCCTGCGAGGGCGGGGTGGACGCTTCGGCAGTGGTCGATCCGACGGCCGAGGTGCATGAGACGGCATGCGTGGACGAGTTGGTGGTGGTGCGGGCGGGGGTAAGGATCGGAGCACGGAGCCATGTGGGGCCGGGATGCATGATCGGTGCGGGCGTGGTGATTGGAGAAGATTGCAACCTGGTGGCGCGGGTCGCGGTGTATCCGGGGACGACGATGGGCGACCGGGTGATTGTGCAGGCAGGGGCGGTGCTGGGGAGCGACGGCTTTGGCTTTGTGCCGCATCCGGAGAGCGGGCGCTACCACAAGTTTCCGCAGATTGGACGGCTGGAGATCGGCAACGACGTGGAGATCGGCGCGAATACGACGATCGACCGGGGGGCGCTGGATGCGACAGTGATCAGCGACGGAGTGAAGCTGGACAACCTGGTGCAGGTGGGGCACAACGTGCACATCGGGCGCAACGTGGTGGTGGCTTCGCAGACCGGGATCAGCGGGAGTTCGGTGCTGGAGGACGGGGTGATCGTTGGCGGGCAGGTGGGGATTGCCGACCACGTGCGGATCGAATCAGGGGTGATTCTCGGGGCGCAGAGCGGGGTTCCGAGCAAGAAAGTGGTGCGTGGGAAAGGCGTGATCTTCTGGGGAACTCCGGCGAGGCCGCTTGGAGAGTATTTGAAAGAGCTGGCGACGCTGGCGAGGCTGACGCGGAGGAAGAAGTAACCCGGTTCAGCGAAGACGGGTAAACAGATCAGTTCGGGATAAGGCGGTCGTCGAGCGAGCGAACAAATCGATTGCTGGTGGAAAAGCTTGAGGCGGTTCGGGTGGGTCGGGGCAGGGCGGGGATTCCTCGCTGCGCTCGGAATGAGACCTCAAACCAAGCGGTGCGGGGGGAGCGCGGGAAGAAAACTAGTGCGAGTTCGGGGAGGAAAGCTGGTGCGGAGAGAAACAGAGTGGGGTGGAAGCGGCGGGGAAGCGTGTGATGATTGCGGGCGTGATGCGCGAGTTTGAGGTTTTATTCGATTACGGGGAAGACTCCGGGGAAGTGGACCCGGCGATGGCGCCGTATGGCAAGCTGGGATTTCCGGCGGCGGTGGCGGGCAGGCCATGGGTGTATGCGAACTTTGTGCAGACGCTGGACGGGATTGTCTCACTGCTGGGCGATGAGGCGGGCGGAGCCGATATTGCGGAGGCGGCGGAGGATCGCTGGCTGATGGATCTGCTGCGGGCTCACGCGGACGCGGTGCTGCTGGGGATGGGAACTCTGCGCGAAGAGCAAAGGCTGGGACGGCCACGGGCGCGGGGTCCGGTGTTCCGGATTGTGGACGCGGAGCTGCGGCAACTCAGGACGCGGCTTGGGCGGGGCAGAGAACGCAATGTGTTGCTGACGGCGCGGGCGGATTTTCAGTTGAGCGACTACGCGGTCTTCGACGGAGAACTGGTGGACGTTACGGTGGTGACGACTCGGGAGGGCGCGGCGAGGCTGGAGGCACAGCGCGCAGCGGAGCGCACGGCAGGAGAGAACCAGAAGGCCAATTCGCGGCACTCGCAAAGAATGACTCGCAGAGCAGGGCGCATTCCTGGGTGGATATGATCGCGGTGGACGGGGCTGAAGGCGGGGGAGTGGATCTGCGGAAGGCGGTGGCGGCGCTGGAGGAGCGGTATGGGATCAAATATTTGTTGTGCGAGGGCGGGCCGGCGCTGTATTCGGGAATGATCAAGGCAGGGCTGATCGACGAGCAGTTTGTGACGGTCTCACCGATGGAGGTGGGGCGGTTGAGCGCCTACGGGCCGAGGCCGACGATGCTGCCGGAGGTGGGATTCAGCAAGGAAGAGGCGGTGCGCTGGCATTGGTTGAGTTGCCGGAAGGTTGGCGACTACCAGTTCCACAGATTTCGCCGAAAATTGAAGGGCATTTGTTAGACTCTGGATTGTGAAGGGTATTCATAAGAGCGCCTGGCTGTTGGCGGTTGCTTCCGGGCTGCTGCAGATTCTGGTTTTTCCTCGGCCGAATTGTTACTGGCTGTGCTGGATTGCACTGGCACCGCTGATGTATGCGCTGCTGCGGGCACGCGAGGCGGACGCAACCGAACTGCTGACCGACGAGACCTACTCGTTTCTGGTTCCGGCGCGGGCTTGGCAGGGATTCTTTCTGGGCTGGACTTCAGGGACAGTTTTTTACTTCGGGATGTGTTACTGGGTCTATTCGGTGATGCACTCCTATGGCGGACTCTCACCGGCGGTTTCGTTTTTGCTGCTGGTTCTGTTCTCGCTCTACATTGGGCTGCACCATGGGATATTTGGCGCGCTGATGGCGGTGGCGGGGCGGTCGCGGGTGGGATTCAGCCGGAAGGCGCTGGTGCTGGCGCCGTTTCTATGGGTGGCGGTGGAGCTGCTGCGGGCGTACGTGGTGAGCTTTCCGTGGGGGCTGCTGGGGACGGCGCAGATTGACAATCTTCCGCTGGCGCGGCTGGCCAGCGTGACCGGCGTGTACGGGGTTTCGTTTGAAATTGCGCTGGTGAATACGGTGTTTGCGGCGGCCATGCTGGTGCATCGCAAGCGCCGGATGACGATGCTGGCGGCGGCACTGACCGGGGCCATCGCGCTGCAGGCCACGGTGCTGGTGAAGGCGGAGCCGAGCGAGGTGGAAGGGCACGCGACGCTGGTGCAGCAGAACGTGCCAATTGTGCGGCAATGGACGTACGAAGGATACAAAGGGCTGGTGGATGAGTTGAGCGCGATCAGCCGGGCTCCGGAGGCGGGCAAGGACAGGAGCATTGCGCCGCTGATTGTGTGGCCGGAGTCGCCCGCGCCGTTTGAAACCGACGACCGGCTGTTTTCCGAGTCGACGGCGGCGCTGGCCCGGAAAGAGCGGTCGTGGGTGCTGGCCGGAGCGACAGCGGTGCAGCCGGCGGCCAAACTGGGCGAGGCGGAGCAGATGTATAACTCGGCGGTGCTGGTGTCTCCCGAGCGGGGTGGCGGCGCAGCGGTATGACAAGGTGCACCTGGTTCCGTGGGGCGAGTATGTTCCGTTTTCGTGGGCCTTTGGCTTTGCGAAGGCGCTGACCCACGAGGTAGGGGAGTATACGTGCTTCGGGAGCCGGACGCACGCCGCTGGAGGTGGGATCGCACCGCTATGGGGTGTTCATCTGCTACGAATCGGTGTTTCCGCACGAGGTTCGGCAGTTTGCGCAGCGCGGGGCCGAGGTATTCGTAAATATTTCCAACGATGGGTGGTTTGGGGACTCGGGCGCGCCGTGGCAGGGGTTGAACATGGCCCGGATGCGGGCGGTGGAGAACCATCGCTGGCTGCTGCGCTGCACCAACACGGGGATTACCGCGGCGATCGATCCGCTGGGACGGGTGGTGGCGGAGGCTCCGCGAAACCAGCGGTTGGCGCTGGATGCGCCGTATGGGATGATGAACGATCTGACATTCTATACGCGCTATGGGGACTGGTTTCCGATTCTCTGTGCCATAATTTCAATCACGGGATTGCTCTGGCGCGACCATGAGGGAGCGCACATGACGCACCCCCTCCCTGTATAGGAGCAGGACATTCATGATCGATCAGCAGCTCGAACAAGAGTTCTCGGCTTTGCGGGGCAAGGTACGCGAGCTACAGGAGTATCTTTGACTCGCCTAAATTGAAGGTGGAGTTGGAGAAGGTAGAAGAGCTAGCGGCCGACCCGAATTTCTGGAACGACTCCGAAAACTCACAGAAGACGATGCGCGAACGCAAGCGTCTGGAGGACGCCCTGGCGTCTGACAGCGAACTGACGCGGCGCGTGGAGGATATCTCCGCCTATTTTGAGCTGGCCAGCGAAGGCGAGCAGGTGGATGAGGAAGTCACGCGCGAGATCAGCGGACTGCGCGAGGTGGTGGAGAAGCTGGAGACGGAGACGCTGCTGAACGGCGAACTGGATCGCAGCAACGCCATCGTGACGATCCATCCGGGAGCGGGCGGCACGGAGTCACAGGACTGGGCGGAGATGCTGCTGCGGATGTTCCTGCGCTGGTGCGAACGCCAGGGCTTTGGGACGGTGATCAACGACCTGCAGGACGGGGACGAGGCGGGGATCAAGTCGGTGACGTTCAGCGTGACGGGCGAGTTTGCCTACGGTCTGCTGACGAGCGAGATTGGAGTGCACCGGCTGGTGCGGATTTCGCCGTTCGACCAGCAGGCGCGGCGGCATACGTCATTTGCCAGCGTGTACGTTTCGCCGGAGATCGACGACAGCATAGAAGTGATCATCAAGCCGGAAGACATACGGATCGACACCTACCGCTCTGGCGGCAAGGGCGGGCAGCACGTGAATACGACGGACTCGGCGGTGCGGATTACGCACTTTCCGACCGGGATTGTGGTGGCCTGCCAGAACGAACGCTCGCAGCACAGCAACCGGGAACGCGGCTTCAAGATGCTGCGGTCGCGGATTTACGAGTGGGAGCTGGAGAAGAAGCGGGCGGCGAGCCGGAAGGTTGAGGATTCAAAGCTGGACATCGACTTTGGCTCGCAGATCCGATCGTATGTGCTGCAACCGTATCGCATGGCGAAGGATCACCGGACCAAGATGGAAGTGGGCGATGTGGACCGGGTGCTGGACGGAGATATCAATCCGTTCATTCGCGCCTATTTGTTGATGCGTAGGGCCGAGCAGAGGTAATCAGCCGGACAGAGGTTATCAGGCGATGGAGAAGCGGCAGACTCTCGATCTGCAAGAGCAGTTGAAGAGGCCGCTGAGCGTGCGCTTCGACCAGGCACTGGTGCTGGCCTCGACCCTGCACCGGGAGCAGTCGCGCAAGGCGAGCGACGTGCCCTACGTTGCGCACCTGCTGGGAGTGGCGGCGCTGGTTCTGGAAGAGGGCGGCAGCGAGGATATGGCAATTGCGGCGCTGCTGCACGATGCCGCCGAGGATCAGGGCGGGGAAGAAGTCCTGGCGGAGATTGCGGCGGCGTTTGGCGAGGAAGTGGCGCGGTGGGTGCGTCAGGCGAGCGACAGCTTTGTGAATCCGAAGCCGGAGTGGGAGTCGCGCAAACGGCATCACCTGGCAGAGATTCCGCGGGCCGACCGGGAAGCGCGACTGATTATGCTGGCGGATAAAGTTCACAATGCAAGATCGATTCTGGCGGACCACGCACGGGTAGGGCCGACGACATGGAATCGCTTCAGCGTGCCGCGGGAACGTACGGTGTGGTACTACGAAACGCTTCTGGGAGTGTTCGAGCGCGGGCTCTCGCCGGTGCTCTACGATACGCTGAGCGATTGCGTGAGGCGGATGAAGGAGTTGGACTGAATGGGGAGGATGGTGGAGTTGATCCGCGATGGCGAGGCACCCGCGTCGGTAATGCGGCGGGCCGCGCAGGGCGGGTTATCGCTACCGGCGCGTGAGGCGATTGAGATTCTGGTGGCGCTGGCGGAGCATCGCGAGCTGGGCGCGGAGGCGGAAGAGACGCTGGGGAGATGGGAAGAGGCGTCGCTGATCGAAGTCGCCGCGGATGCACTTACCCCGCGGAAGGTGCGGCTGCAACTGTTAAAGATCCATGGGCAACGGCCCGCGGTGGTGGCGGCGCTGTGCGAGAATCCTGCGCTGGAACTGGATGAGTTGGAAGCGGCGGCGAGCCATGCCTCGGCTGAGGTGCTGCGGGCCATGATGCGGAACCCGCGGGTGCGCAGTTCAAGCCGGTTACTGGAGCTGATGGAGGCGAATCCGGCGACGGAGCCAGCGCGGGCACTGCTGGAGCAATTTCGGCAGACAGCCCAGTCGAGAGCCGCAGACGGAGTTGCGGAGAGCTTTCTGGCGGAGCACGCAGAAGAGGTTGCGAAGGTGGACGCGCAACCATTCGAATTGGTGGCGGGCGCCGAGGGCGAGGACGATCCTCTCGACAAGCTGCTGACGCGGGTGAAAAACGGCGACACTGCGGCGGCAGATCCCGAGGAGCACGTACAGCTCTCATTGCTGCAGAAGATTGGGCTGACTGCGGGTTGGGCGAGCGGATTAAGCTGGCGATGCGCGGCAATCGCGAGGAGCGGATGATGCTGATCCGGGACCGGTCAAAGCTGGTGTCGCTGGCCGTGCTGGAGTCGCCGAAGGTGACCGACGCGCGAGATGGAAGGGTTTGCCTCGATGAAGAACATCCAGGAGACGGTTCTGCGGGCAATCTCCACGAAGCGGAAGTTCATGAAGAATTATCCGGTTTTGCGGGCGCTGGCGAATAATCCGAAGACGCCGCTGGATGTTGCGTTGCCGCTGCTGGCCCACTTACTGGTGAAAGATGTGCGGGCATTGGCGGTGAATAAGAACGTGAACGAGACGGTGCGCAAAGTGGCAATGAAGACATACAGGAAGAAGATGGAGCGGCAGATAGACTGAACCGCCGGGGGAAGAGCGTGGCAGACCGCGTACTGGAACTGTTGCAGAGGGCAAAGACGATCGCCGTGGTGGGGCTGTCGAATGACGCGGGCAGGCCGAGTTATGCGATCTCCTCGTATTTGCAGAGCAGGGGATACCGGGTTGTACCGATCAATCCGAAGCTGAGCGAGGTACTGGGCGAGAAGGCATATCCTTCGTTGAGCGAGGCAGCAAAAGTCGAGGAGATCGACATCGTGGATGTTTTCCGCAGCCCCGAGGCGGTGCCGGCAATCGTGGATGAGGTGCTCGCCCTGAAGATTCCGGCGCTGTGGCTGCAGGAATCGGTGGTACACGAGGCGGCCGCCGAGAAAGCTCGGCAGGCCGGGGTGATCGTGGTAATGGACAAGTGCATTCTGAAGGAACACCGGAGATACGGGTTGTAAGCCGTGCAAATACTCCTGTGCTTCCGGAAAAACAGCCAAGGGCCGAAATCGATCAATGCCTGAAAGCTTGGGACTCCGCGGAAGACTTGGGCAGTGCTAGGGGCGTTCGCGGCGCTCGGGATGACACCACTGCATCGCCATCGATCACTGCATCTCTTCAGCGCGCTGCCCCGGTGCGTCTCTTCGGCATACTTCTTTTGCATAGCGGTTGCGCCGCTCAGGCGACATGGCGAATGTTGGCTTCGATCGTGTCCACCACCTCATCAGCAACTCGATGTTCCATGGTCTACATCCTCCTCTGAGACCGGGTTTGAGCCACGGTCTGAGGTTTTCTCTCAGCTTCGGCCATGACCATCTCCGTTCTCCTCTCCGGAGCCTCGAACATTACATTGGGCGCGCTAATTGTGCTTGAATCTCGCGAACCAGCACTTCTCGCGCGGTATTCAGTTCTCGAGTTCGCGGCGAAGATGGGTATTAGAAAGGCAGACCGGAGGGAAGGTTGCGCGTGAATTGCAACCTCCTGGCCAACCCACGCCCGAACAGCACAACAGAGCTTTGTCTATCGCAGAGGGGATTACTACGGGCTGGAGAGTGCATCCGCACTGTTACAATCTGAGCTGTCCGCCAGAGACGCGGTGCGGCGGGTTGATCATCTTCGAAGAACGGAGAAAGAGAAGCAATGGCGACACAGATCAAATTCGGAACCTCCGGCTGGCGGGCGGTTGTCGCCGATGAATTCACGGTTGCAAACGTAAAGCGGGCGGTCACCGGGATTGCGCGCTATGTGGGCGGTACGGGGAAGACAGATCCGAAGTTGGTGGTGGGACGCGATCCGCGATACATGGGCGAGACGTTCGTGAACATTGCGGCGACGGTTCTGGAGAGCTACGGGATCACGCCGCTGGTGATCTCCGAACCGGCCCCGACACCGGCGATCGCCTGGGAGGTGATGCGGCAGAAGGCCGATGGCGCGATCAACTTTACGGCCTCCCATAATCCGGCGGAGTACAACGGAATCAAGTTCTCGACGCCGGATGGGGCACCCGGCGCTGCCGGAAATTACGACGCCAGATTGAGTCGGCGGTGGTGAGGGCGGACGAGGATGGCGGAGCTGCTCCGGAGGGTGCGAAGAAGGCGGAGCGCCAGGAGATTGAGGTGAAGTCGCACTACCTGGCCCGGCTGAAGGAGTTGGTGGACTTCAAGGTGATTCGCGAGCGCGGGCTGAAGATTGCGTTCGATCCGATGTGGGGAGCTTCGCGCGGGTACAGCGACGTGGTGCTGCGGGAAGAAGGCATTGAGTGCGCGGTGGTGCACGACACGCGCGACGTGCTGTTTGGCGGACATGCTCCGGAGCCGGATGGTGAGCTGCTCGACGAGCTGCGCCACAAGATGAAGGACGACGGGCGCGAAGATCGGAATTGCCTGCGATGGCGATGCGGACCGCTTTGGGATTGTGGATGAGGATGGGACATACATTTCGCCGAATTACGTGATCGCGCTGCTGTTCGACTATTTGGTGGAGACCCGGGGCTGGCGCAACGGGGTGGCAAAGAGCGTGGCGACCACAAACCTGATCAACGCGGTCGCGGAGCATCATAAGATTGAGCTGTACGAGACTCCGGTGGGCTTCAAGTACATTGGGGAGCTGATCAAGCAGGATAAGATCGCCATCGGCGGAGAAGAGAGCGCGGGGTTGACGATCCGGCACCACGTCCCGGAGAAGGACGGAGTGCTGGCCGGACTGCTGCTATGCGAGATGGTGGCGAAGCGGGGCAAGAGCCTGGGAACACAATTGAACGAATTATTTGCACAAGTTGGTTCGTATTATCCGGAAAGACAGAACTTCCGCTTGACGGATGAAGCTAAAACGAAGTTCACTACGAAGTTAGGGACGAATCCGACGGAATTTGCGGGCCGTAAAGTCTCGCAGATTGTGCGGACCGACGGACTGAAGCTGGTGCTCGAAGACGGTTCCTGGGTATGCTATCGGGTGAGCGGCACGGAGCCGGTGGTGCGGGCGTACACGGAGGCTCGCAGCCAGGGAAGATCTGGCGAAGCTGAGTGCGGCGGCCAAGCTTTGGGCGAACAGCTAGACTGAGTGGGCGGAGATTAGGTTGAGCAAAGAGAGTCGGCGATCCGGTGAACTGGTCAGGAGAGTTGGTGCGGAAGCTGGTGCAGTGGCGCAGGTTGCTGGCTAGTGCCGCGTTTGCGGTGATTGCGGTTTGCCTGTGTGCGCACGTTATGCTGGGCGAGAATGGATGGGTGAAGTATCGGCAGAAAAAAGCCGAGTACCAGAAGCTGCAGCAGGACCTGCAACACATGGACGCGGAAAACCGGCGTCTGGATGCGGAGATCAAGGCGCTGAAGAGCGATCCGAAGGCGATTGAGAAGGAAGCTCGCGAGCAGTTGCGCTATGCCAAGCCGGGCGAAATTATCTATCTCCTCCCGGAGCAGCCAGGACAGCATCCGGCACAGGCTCCCGCAGCGCCGGAGTCGGCGAAGCGCTGAGTTCTACGGAAGTAAAACGACATTGAGCCACTGGAATCTCCGGTGGCTTTTGTATTGAGATCTGGACTTGAGTTAGCGGAAGTTAAAGTGGCGCTTGAGGCCCAGGATGGGCTTTTCAAAGCGAATCCACATGAGGGCGGCGAAGCCGATGGAGGCGGCGAGGCGAATGGCAACAATCGCCAGATTGCCGGGGATTCCGAAGCGGTCGAGAGGCTTATCGACGTAGCCGCCGAGGATGGAAAAGACGAGGATGTGGGTGACGTAGAGGCCGTAGCTGATTTTTCCGACAAATAGAAGCGGACGCAGGGTGAGGGCGCGGCAGTAGAGCGTGGGTCGGCGGGCAGCCTGACCGAGCAGGGCCGCAAGCAACATTCCGCCAAAGCCGATGGCGAGCAGAGTGTCGGTCCAGGCCGAGCCGCGGTGGAGCATGAGGCGATGCCAGCGGCTCCCACGGCAAGAGCGGCGCGGGCGACGCACTTCCATGCTCCAAGAGGCCAGTCCAAGACGCGCAGGGCGATGGCGATCAGGGAGCCGACGGCAAGGCCGTCGAGGTGGGTGAGGGTGTTGGTGGGGGTGAGGCGGTATCCGCAGAAGAGGCGCACCAGGGGCGAGGTGGCGAGCATGGCGGTGGCGACCAGGAGCAGCCAGCGGGGTGGAATGCGGCGGGCGATCGGGGCCCAGAAAAGGTAGAACTGCTGCTCGATGGCAAGGCTCCAGGTGGGGCCGATGGCTCCGGGAAGGGCGATGGGCCAGAGGTTCTGGACAAAGAGCAGAAGAAAGAGCCAGGGCGCGGCGGCGATGTCATGGAGCATCCAACGGTAGCCGCTGAAGAGGAACGGAAAAAAGAAGTAGTAGAGGAAGAGCAGCAGCCAGTAGACCGGCCAGATGCGCAGGAAGCGGCGGGCGAAGAAAGTTGGCGTAGAAGCGCGGGGAGGGGCCGGAGTCGAGGATGATTCCGGTGATGAGGAATCCGGAGAGGACGAAGAAGAGACTGACGCCGCACCATCCCCAGACGATGATTCCCTCCAGAAAGGTTCCCTGAAGTCGGGGATGGCAATGGTAGAGGACGACGGCGAGGATGGCGAGGCCGCGAAGTCCATCAAATGCGGGAATGAAGGCGGGCAGCCACGCCGGGCGCTGGCTCGGCGACGAAATCGGAGGAGCGGCAATCACTCCGGCTTCGGGGGCTGGCGCGGGGGTGACTGCCGAGACCACTAGCGGGAGATTCCTTCCAGGGGCGAGCTGGCCGAGGCGTAAAGCTTGCGGGGCATGCGTCCGGCGAGGAATCCTTCGCGGCCCGGCGATGACGGCGTGCTTCATGGCCGAGGCCATGAGAACGGGATCGGCGGCGGCGGCGATGCCGGTATTCATGAGCACGGCGTCGTAGCCGAGTTCGAGGGCAAGCGCGGCGTCGGACGGCGTGCCGACACCGGCATCAACAATGAGCGGGACCGAGGTAATGAGCTCGCGAAGGATGCGGAGGTTGGCCGTATTCTGAATGCCGAGGCCGCTGCCGATGGGCGCGCCGAGAGGCATGACGACGGCTGCGCCGGCATCGACAAGGCGAAGCGCAACTACTGGATCATCAGAGGTATAGGGGAGAACGGTAAAGCCTTCCTTTACCAGAACGCGAGTGGCTTCGATGGTGGCGGCAACGTCCGGGTAGAGAGTTTTCTGATCGCCGATGACTTCGATCTTGACCCAGTCGCTGAGACCGACTTCGCGTCCGAGGCGGGCGACGCGGATGGCTTCGTCGGCGGTGTAGCAGCCGGCGGTGTTGGGCAGGAGAAAATACTTCTTGGGGTCGATGAAGTCGAGCAGCGACTCCTTGCTGCGGTCGAGGTTGACGCGGCGCACGGCGACGGTGACCACCTCAGCGCCACTGGCTTCGAGGGCGGCGGCGGTCTGGGGACCATCCTTGTATTTTCCGGTGCCAACGATGAGACGGGAGCGGAACGACTTTCCTGCGATGACAAGCGAGTCCATGGAAATATTGTAAATCCTGTTCCGCCGGAGCGAGGAAGAAGAAGGCGGGAGCTGGTGCAAAGCTGCGGGTGCTGGCACGCGTCGTAGGAGTTCAGCGCGACGGCGACGGCAACGGCAAAGAAAAATCGATTGCGGTAGAAAAGCTTGAGGCCGCGCGGGAACTTTGAACAGCGCGGGATCCTTCGCTGCGCTCGAGATGACACCTCAAGACAAAGCTGCAGCGACGCGGAACAAGCCATAGCGAACGACAAGCTGCTGGCCTTCGGCTCGGAATGGCCTATGCGGATTGGGCGGTGTCTGCGGGAGTGGCCTCGGGCTCGGCGTAAAGCTGCTCGATCTGGTCTTTGTAGAGCGCCTCGACATTGCGGCGGCGCAGTTTGAGCGTGGGGGTGAGGGTTCCGTTTTCGATGCTGAGTTCCTCCGGGACGACCAGCACCTTCTTGAGGCGCTCGAAGCGGGCGAGGTTGTGGTTCACCTGCTCGACGATGTTTTCATAGAGCGACTGCACCTCGGGATGGGCGGTCAGTTCCTGCACGGGATTGGAAGGCGATGCCGTTTTGCTGGGCCCAATCCTCCAGCGCGGCGAAGGCAGGGACGATGACGACGGCGGGGAAGCGGCGGCGGTCGCCGAGGATTGCGGCTTCGGCGACGAAGCGATTGGACTTCAGTGAGTTTTCGATGGGCTGCGGGGCGATAAACTTTCCGCCGGAGGTCTTGATGAGATCCTTTTTGCGGTCGGTGATGGAGAGGAAGCCATCGGCATCGAGATTGGCAATGTCTCCGGTTTTGAACCAGTCGCCATCGAAGGCAGCGGCGGTTTCCGCAGGCATATTCCAATAGCCCTTGAAGACGCTGGGACCGCGGACGAGTAATTCTCCGTCGTCGGCGATGCGGACCTCGATGTTGCGAGAGCGGGCGGCCGACGGTGCCGAGTTTGCGGGCGCGGGGCGAGTTGACGGCGATGACCGGCGAGGTTTCGGTGAGGCCGTATCCCTCGTGAATGAGGAGGCCGATCTGGGCATACCATTCGGCGAGTTCTTTTCCCAGGGGAGCGCCGCCGGAGATGAAGATGCGAACTTTGCCGCCCATGGCCTCGCGCACCTTGGAGAAGACGAGCCGATCGGCCAGCTTCCAGGCGAGAGATGAGGGGCGCTTGCCGGCGAGCACCTGGTCGAGATTCGCCTTGCCGACGGACATGGCCCAGCGGTAGACCGTTTTCTTGAAGCCGACGGCAACTCCGCGCTGCACCTGGTTGTAGATTTTCTCGTAGACACGGGGAACGGCGACGAAGATGGTGGGATGGAGCTGGCGAAGGACGCGGGGCATGTCCTCGATAAAAGGACAATAGGCGATGGTGACACCGCGATAGAGTTCGGCAAAATCGACGTGGCGCGCCGTGATGTGCGAGAGCGGAAGAAAGCTGACCGCGAGGTCGGAGTTGAGCTGGAAGTCGAACTCATCGAGTGAAACCGAGAGATTCGAGGCGATGTTGCCGTGGGTGAGCATGGCACCCTTGGGAACGCCGGTGGTGCCGCTGGTGTAGATGAGGGTGGCGAGATCGTCCGGGGTGATTTGGTTGGCGAGGGCATCGAGTTCGGGGACGCGCTGGCTGGGTCCGGCATTCATGAGAGCGGACATGGAGAGCGACGTCGGCTTCCGGGGCGGGCTCGTCCATCAGGATGATGGTTTCGACAAAGGTCTCCGCTTGAATGGAGCGGAGTTTGGCAAGCTGTGCGGCGGTGGAGACAAAGGCGGTGTGGGCTCCGGAGTGGCGGAGGAGAAAGGAAATCTGCTCGCCGGTGAGGGTGGCGTAGATAGGGACGGTGGCGGCGCCGACGAGCAGGATGGCAAAGTCGGCGATGGTCCACTCGGGACGGTTTTCGCCGAGGATGGCGACGCGGTCGCCGTGGGAGATGCCTTGGAGGCGGAGCGCCTGGACTACGCCCATGACCCGCTGGTAGAGGCTGGAGGAAGAGATTGCATGCCACGCGGAGTCACGCTCGTAGAGCATGACTCGGGACTGGTTGCGATCCACGATCTGAAAGAAAATGTCTGCCAAAGTGCGTGGCTTGGGTTGAGCGTTCATGCTCCGTCCCTTCGTCCAACGAGCTGTTTAGGTTTCCAACCCCTTTAAGATGATGTCGGCGACGGAATCGGCTACATCGGAAAGCTGATAATTTGTTTCGTCGAGCACCCAGGAGGTCACCATCTCATCGAGGGCTCCGAAAAAGCAGTTGGCGGTGATCTTTTCGCGAAGCTCGGGACGGAATATGCCCTGCGCCTGGCCCTCACGAATGGCGGCCCGAACCAGGTCAAAGTACTCGACCATCTGCTGATGAGAAAAAGGAGTAAGAAAGCGCGCGCTCTGGCGTAGTTCCATCTGAAAGACGACGGCCAAGTCGCGGTTGGAGCCCAGGGCTTCCAGATGAAGATGGGCGAGGCGGCGAAGCTTGGCGGCGGGCGAAGCGATGGCGTCGAGTTCGGCGCGGGCCTGGATCATGAAGGCATCAAATGCGGTGCTGATGGCAGTCATGAGCAGCTCTTCCTTATTCCGGAAGTAGAGATAGATGGTGCCGTCGGCGACGGAGGCGCGGTCGGCCACGTCAGAGACGCGCGCCGCATGGAAGCCTTTCTGGGCGAAGACGGAGACGGCGGCATCGAGGATGCGCTGGTACTTACCGCCCGTGGCACTTGGCTTGGCGGCAACCTTCAAGCGCGTATGCTTGGCTTTCGGAGCTCTCATACCGGCTGCCAGGCTTAGATGCTGAACAGCATCGAAGAGAATCACTAAAGGATGCGCGGTGTTGACATAGGGACATCGGGAAGCAGACGGTCCGGCGATTCCAGACCTGAGTCAACCTTAAGGGTGGAGGGCTCATCCAACTCAAGTGCATGAGCGGTGCGCGGGAGCCGATGGTGTGATTGTGATTGGAGAGCCCAACTGGAGAGCCGGCTGGGCTTTTTACCTGAAAGCGGCTCGGTAGCCACCGGTCCACGGCGGCGAAAGGGAAGACGGATTCAACGATGGCATTGCACTCCTCACCGACGTGGTACAAAGACGCAATCATCTACGAAATACACGTCAGAGCCTTCTATGACAGCGTGACGGATGGGATCGGCGATTTTGGCGGACTGACACAGAAGCTGGACTACCTGGAGGATCTGGGGGTTACGGCGGTGTGGCTTCTGCCGTTCTGTCCCTCGCCGCTGCGCGATGACGGCTACGATATCTCCAACTACAACGATGTGCATCCCTCCTATGGCACGCTGCGGGATTTTCACCGCTTCTTGAAAGAGGCGCACCGGCGCGGGTTGCGGGTGATCACCGAACTGGTGCTGAACCATACGAGCGACCAGCATGAGTGGTTCCAGCGCTCGCGGCGGGCGGCACCGGGAAGCCGCTGGCGGAACTTCTACGTGTGGAGCGATACTCCGGAGAAGTACACCGAAGCGCGGATCATCTTCAAGGATTTCGAGGCCTCGAACTGGACCTGGGATCCGCTGGCGAAGTCGTATTACTGGCATCGCTTCTACTCGCATCAGCCGGACCTGAACTGGGACAATCCGGAAGTGAAGCAGGCAATGCTGGCGGCGATGGACTTCTGGTTCGATATGGGCGTGGATGGACTGCGCCTGGACGCCGTGCCCTACCTGTTCGAGCGCGAGGGCACGAACTGCGAAAATCTGCCGGAGACCCATGCGGCGCTGCGCGAGGTGCGGGCCCACGTAGAACAGAAGTATCACGACAAGATGCTGCTGGCGGAGGCCAATCAGTGGCCGGAAGACTCGGTGGAATACTTTGGCAGCGGCGACGAGTGCCAGATGGCATTCAACTTTCCGGTGATGCCGCGGATGTTTATGTCGCTGCAGATGGAAGACCGCTATCCGCTGACCGACATCATGAAATTGACGCCGCCGATTCCGGAAGGCTGCCAGTGGGCGCTGTTCCTGCGCAATCACGACGAGTTGACGCTGGAGATGGTGACCGACGAAGAGCGCGACTTCATGTACCGGACGTATGCCCATGACCGGCAGATGCGGATCAATCTGGGCATCCGGCGCAGACTGGCGCCACTGCTGGAGAACGACCGGAGAAAGATCGAGCTGATGAACGCGCTGCTGTTCTCGCTGCCGGGAACGCCGATCATTTATTACGGCGACGAGATTGGCATGGGAGACAACGTATATCTGGGCGACCGCAACGGAGTGCGCACGCCGATGCAATGGAACGCGGATCGCAACGCAGGTTTTTCGCGGGCGAATCCGCAAAGGCTGTATCTGCCGGTCAACATCGACCCGGAGTACCACTACGAGTCGGTAAACGTGGAGACGCAGCAACGCAATCCGCACTCGCTGCTGTGGTGGATGAAGCGGTTGATTGCGCAGCGCAAGCAGTTCCGCGCCTTTGGACGGGGAACGCTGGAGTTTCTCTACCCATCGAACCGGAAAGTGCTGGCGTTCTTACGGCAGTTTGAGGACGAGCGAATTCTGGTGGTGGCAAACCTGTCGCGCTTCAGCCAGGGAGTGGAGCTGGATCTGGAGAAATACCAGGGGGCGACACTGCTGGAGATTTTTGGGGTCAGCCGCTTTCCGGCGATTCCGAAGGAGCCGTACTTTCTATCGCTTGCGCCGTACTCATTCTATTGGTTCCGGATCCTGCCGAAAGAGGAGAGCGAGGAGCTGGCGGTCGGAGGGCGATGGCTCGGTGGCAATCGCTACCATCCCCGTGCCATCGATCAAGGCGGTATGGAGCGAGGGCACGATGGAAGCAGTGGCGCGGCTTCTGCCGCCCATCCTGCAGAAGCGCCGATGGTTCCTGGGACGCGAACGGACGATTACCCAAGTCGCGGTGGAAGATGTGCTGCCGCTGCTCAATGGCGCAGTGGCGATGCTGTTGATTCGGGTGGGGTACAGCGACGGCGAAGACGAGAGGTACACGATTCCACTGGCGGTGGCCGCCGGTGAGCAGGCGGAAGCGGTACTGCGCGATCACAAAGAGGCGGTACTGGCGCGACTGGAGTTTCGCGACGAAAGCTGGATGGTGCTGTACAGCGCCCTCATCGAGCGGAGCTTCAGCGACGCGCTGCTGACCGCAGTGCTGAAGCGGAGCAAGTTCAAAGGCAGACGGGGAGAACTGTTGGCCGGACACACCAAGGCGTTTCGCAAGGCGTGGTCGCAGGTGCGTTCGAATCGGGAACCGCAGGTGCAGGTGATGGATTCGCCGAACACGTTCGTGAATCTGGGCGAAGACTTCGTGTTGAAACTCTACCGCAAGGCTGAGGCCGGGACGAATCCGGATCGCGAGATAGAAGAGTTTTTAACGGATAAGACAAGCTTTGGCCACATGCCAAAGGCGCTGGGCTGGCTGGAGTATTGCGAGCGCGAGGATGACGAGGAACGGCGAACGACGCTGGGATTGGTGACTGGTTATGTGCGCAACGCGACCCTGGGCTGGCAGTACACGATCGACCACCTAAGCCTGTATTTTGAGCGCGCGCTGGCGGTGCACGAGGAAGACTCGCGAGCGAAAGAGGTGATTAACGGCAGTCCGCTGATGCTGGCCGAGCATCCGGTGCCGGCGCTGATGGCGGACCTGCTGGGGAGCTTCGAGAGCATGGTACATCTGCTGGGGGTTCGGACGGCAGAGCTGCACGGAGCCTTGAGCAGCCGTCCGGAAGTGCCGGACTTCTCGCCCGAACCGTTCACGGATTTCTATCGCCATGGGCTTTATCACGGCATGCTGGGACAGATGGGGCGCTCGCTGGACGCGCTACGCTTGCGGTTGAGTACGCTTCCCGAAAAAGTGCGGCTGAATGCCGAAGAACTGCTGGCAAGCGAGGCCGCGATTCGCGGTGGGCTGTTCCCGCTACGCGATCAACGGATCTCGGGGGCACGCATCCGGACTCATGGCGACTACCAACTCAGCAATATTCTGTTTACCGGAAACGATGCGATCATCCGAAACTTCGACGGTCCGGCGGACAGGCCGCTGAGCGAAAGGCGGATCAAGCGTTCGGCGTTGCGCGACATTGCGAGCATGATACGGTCGCTGCATTACGCGGCGCACGCGGTCTCCTTTGGCTATGTGCCCGGGGTGGTGAAGGGACGGGAGCAGGAGGCACGCCTCGACCGCTGGGCGGAGCACTGGCATGAGTGGGTTTCGGCGATGTTTTTGGAAGGCTATCTGGAGACATCGCGGGGTAGTGGAATTTCTGCCGAAAACGAACTCCGAGAGGCAAATTTTGCTGCGGGCACACCTGATCGAAAAGGCGCTGCTGGAGATCGCCTACGAACTGGATCACAGGCCGGAGTGGGTGGGGATTCCGGTGCACGGACTTTTGTCGATACTGAAATGGTGAGTCAGGCGGAGAAGCCGATAGATTCCGAGGAAGTTAACGAAAGCGGGAGGGCGAAAGCCTTCCCTTTTTGTTGGGCTCAAGTGGCACTGACGGGCTGCCGATGATGGACTCAGGAGCAAGTCGGGATGGCAGAGATAGAGGTCCAGTTGTTTCAGAGCTTTTGCGATGCCATGCCCTATGGCGTCTGCCTGGTGGACCTGCACGGGAAGATCGTGTACTGGAACGCGGCGGCAGAGGGGATCACCGGATACCTGGGGCCCCAAGTCGTGGGCCGGACCTATCGCGGAGATATGCTGATCCACGCCGGCAGCAAAGCCGGCACCGAGGTGCAATGTCCGGTGATTGAGGTGTTGCGCGACGGTAGAGCCGTGTCGGCAGAGTTGTTCCTTCTTCACCAACAGGGACACCGCACGGCGATTCACGTATTTGCGTTTCCCTTGCGCAATGCGAACGGAGAGATGAGAGGCGTGGGGGAGATTTTCGAGCCCGCGGCGGGAAAATCGGAGAATCCGGGGTGGGCTGGACATACCGGCCGCGAGTTTGAGATGGCCACGGGACTGCCTGCCGTGGCGGAGAGCAGGGAGCGGTTGCAGACGCTGCTGCGTGTCTCCTTCGGCGTCATCCTGGGCGGTGATACTGATTGAAATGTCGGAACAACACGCGATCCTGCAGCACGGCGGTACGGCACTGCTTCACCAGGCGATTCGAGCGCTGGCGAAGACCGTCGCAGGGCTGCTGCCGCCGCGTCACTACGTTGGATGCTGGAGCGATTGGCGGCTGATCGCAATGGTTCCGGAGTGCAGGCTGGAAACACTCGAAGGATTGAAATCAAAACTGGCGGGGGTGGGATCGTCCTGCGCGGTGAAGTGGTGGGGTGATCGCCTGGCGGTCGGGATACGGGCGGCAGGGCGCGTAGTGAACGAGGCCTCGGACGGCGGACTCCCTGATTCAAGAGTTGGAGCAGGACTTGAAGAACACCGCGGAGAGAAACGAGTAATCGATGTTCATCATTATTGGCATTGTGGTGGTGTTCGGATCGATTGTCGCCGGCTACTTGATGGAGCACGGCAATCTGAAAGTTCTGTTGCAACCGGCGGAGTTGATCATTATCGGAGGCGCGGCGGTCGGCACATTGCTGATTGCGAATCCTCTGCACGTGGTGAAGAAAATTGCCGGAGGCGTCGTCGGCTCGCTGAAGGGTTCGCAGTTCACCAAAGCGTTTTATCTGGAAACGTTGACGATGTGCTACGAGATTCTGAACAAGGCAAGGAAAGATGGACTGCTGGCAATCGAATCCGATATCGAGGAACCGGACAAGAGCCCGGTGTTTTCAAAGTATCCAAAATTTCTGAAGAACCATCACACGCGGGATTTTGTTTGCGACACGTTGCGCATGGCGGTGACGGGCGGCATCGATCCGTTCGATCTGGATCAGATGATGGACCTGGACATGGAAGTGTCGCACAGGGTTGACAACGCGCCGATCGCGGCCCTGAGCACGGTGGCCGACGCACTGCCGGGGTTGGGCATTGTGGCCGCAGTACTTGGCGTGGTGATCACGATGGGCGCGCTGGGAGGGCCTCCGGAGGAGATTGGGAAAAAAGTGGCCGCGGCGCTGGTGGGGACGTTCCTGGGCATTCTGCTTTCAGTTACGGGCTGGTCGGACCACTGGCGTCGAATATGGCGAAGCGGGCAGAGGAAGAACACGCCTACGTATACGTGATTCGCGTCGTCATGATCTCATTTATCAAGGGCGCCGCTCCGATCCAGGCATTGGAATTCGGCAGACGCGCGATTCCGGGATACCTGCGGCCGGACTTCAACGACATGGAGAAGACCTGCAAGAGCGGCGGAGCTTCGGCCGTAGCTGCCGAAGCTTCCGCCGAAGGAGAATAGGTGCCCAACGGTCCGATCATCATCAAGAAAATATCCGGGCATGGCGGCCATCATGGGGGCGCTTGGAAGGTGGCGTATGCCGACTTTGTAACCGCGATGATGGCCTTGTTCATCGTGCTATGGCTGCTGAATACCAGCAAACAGGTGCAGGAAGCGGTCGGAGGATACTTCAAGGATCCGACCGGAACTTCGAAATTGGTGGGCAGTTCGATGCGAGGCGCAGGGCAGAACCTGGATCTTCGAAAAGAGGACATGAAGAAGATCAAGGAAGCACTGGAAAAGCAAGTCAAGGCGCTGCCGGATTTCGACAAATTGAAGAAGCACATTGAGATGACGATCACCGCGGAAGGATTGCGGATCGAACTGACAGAGGCTGAAAGCGGTACGTTCTTTGAGCTGGGCAGCGCGGTGCCCAGCGCCAGTGGGAAGGAGTTGCTGGTGGCTCTGGCGCAGGAGTTAGGAAAACTGCCCAACTTGATTTCGATCGAAGGACACACGGACTCGAAGCCGTACTCGGGCGGGTTGAGCGGATACAGCAACTGGGAACTTTCGGTGGACCGGGCGAATGCGGCACGCAAGATCATGCAGAGCTCTGGGCTGCAGGAGAAGCAGGTTTCGCAGGTCCGCGGATTTGCGGATCAACGGCCGCGAGCCCAGAACAGTCCGGACGATCCGGCGAACCGGCGAATTACGCTGATCGTGCAGTACCCTGGACAAAGGCAATGCCGGTGACACGAGCGAAGAAAAAAGCGAGGCAGGAAATGGGGCCGAAGGGAAATCCGCCGAAGCCGCCACCACGAAACAGTAAGGAAGGCGGAGCCGCGAAGACTCCGCCAGGTCGCTGCGATTACGGGAGAATAGCCAACTCCGCGATGCGTTGCTTCCACTCGCGCGGGCCCGTTTCATGCACGGAAATTCCATTGGAGTCGACCGCCACGGTCACGGGCATGTCTTCGACCTCGAACTCGTAGATGGCCTCCATTCCAAGGTCTGCAAACGCCAGCGTGGTTGACTTCCTGATCGCCTTGGACACCAGGTATGCGGCGCCGCCAACGGCCATCAGGTACACGGCTTGGTTGTCCTTGATGGCCTGGATGGCGGCGGGGCCGCGTTCGGCCTTGCCGACCATGCCGAGCAGTCCGGTCTGCTCGAGCATCTGGCGGGTGAATTTATCCATGCGCGTTGCAGTGGTGGGGCCGGCAGGTCCCATGGCTTCGTCGCGCACCGGGTCCACCGGTCCCACGTAGTAGATAAAGCGATTGGTGAAATCCACGGGCAGTTTCTCGCCGCGGTCGAGCATTTCGACGATGCGTTTGTGCGCGGCATCGCGTCCGGTCAGCAGTTTGCCGCTGAGGAGAACGACCTCGCCGGACTTCCATGACAGAACCTCTTCGCGGGTCACCGTGTTGAGATTGACGCGGCGGGCGGAGGCTGGGTTGTAGGTGAGTTCGGGCCAGTCCTTGAGGGACGGCGGTTGGAGTGAGACCGGACCAGAGCCGTCGAGGGTGAAGTGCGCGTGACGGGTCGCGGCGCAGTTGGGGATCATGGCAACGGGCAGGTTGGCGGCGTGGGTGGGAAAGTCCTTCACCTTGACGTCGAGCACGGTGGTGAGTCCGCCGAGGCCCTGGGCTCCAATGCCGAGGGCATTGATTTTGTCATAGAGTTCGAGGCGGAGTTCTTCGGGGCGATTGCTCGGGCCTCGAGCCTTCAAATCCTGAATGTCGATGGGCTCCATGAGAGCTTGCTTAGCGAGCAACATGGCTTTTTCGGCAGTGCCGCCGATGCCAAGGGCGATGATTCCAGGAGGGCACCATCCGGCACCCATGGTGGGCACGGTTTTTAGTACCCACTCGACAATGGAATCGGATGGATTGAGCATGGTGAACTTGGACTTGGCTTCCGAGCCGCCACCCTTGGCGGCAACAATGACCTCGAGCGTGTTGCCCGGGACGATGGAGACGTGGAGGACGGCGGGAGTGTTGTCTCCGGTATTGCGGCGCTTGCCGGCGGGGTCGGCGAGGATGGAGGCGCGCAACTTGTTCTCCGGCAGCAGGTAGGCGCGGCGGACACCCTCGTTGACCATATCGTCGAGGCTTAGCGTGCCGTTGAAGCGGACGTCCATTCCGAGTTGGAGAAAGACGGTTACGATGCCGGTGTCCTGACAGATGGGACGATGGCCTTCGGCGCACATGCGAGAGTTGATGAGTAATTGCGCGATGGCGTCTTTGGCGGCGGGCGACTGCTCACGTTCGTAGGCGAGGGCGAGGCTGCGGATGAAATCGACTGGATGGTAGTAGGAGATGAATTGCAATGCGTCGGCGATGCTCTGGACCAAGTCTTCCTGCTGGATGATTGTCATGGAATTCGGTCTCCACCTGTAAGCATTAGAAGCAATCCAACTGTATCAAACAAAAGTTGGGTGGGTGCGATTTGGCTCGGCAGAAAGGCTGGCGCGGATGCAATATTCATTTGACAGATTGCAAATTGCAATACTAATATTGCAATCCGTTATATGAAGCTCGGAGAAAAACTTCGCTACCTGCGGTTGATGGAAGGCACCTTGCGCGGCTTGGGCCGGGAGATGACCCAGCAGGAGACCGTGCGGGCGATACGGAAGGAAGGCGGAAAGGCGCTGAGCCAGAGCTATCTTTCGCAACTGGAGAGCGGTGCCCGCCCGCATCTGACGAATTCTACGCGGATGTTGCTGGCGAAGTTTTTTAAGGTGCACCCCGGGTACATGGTGGACGATCCGGAGGGCTACCATACGGAGCTGGTAAGCGATGCGCGGGTGGTGGAAGACACGCTGGATCTGTGGCTGATCAGCGGGGCGGAGCGCTTCCGGCGCGACCCCAAGGTTTGCCACGCGCTGCTCGAAGTTGCCAAGCACGAGGACTCGCGGCGCTGCCTGGTGTTGCTGGGCGCGATTCTGGAGACTCCGAGGCTGGTGGACCGGTTGACCGAGGTGCTGCAGCCGGAAACCGCACCGGAGCGGCGGGAAGAGCAGGAACCTCAGCGGAAAAGGACGAAGGCCAAGTGACCATTGCGGAACTGTATCTGACGTGTTTCCTGGTCGGGTTTGCGCTCAGCGCGCTATCGGTGCTGCTGGGCGGAGTTCATCTGCATGTACACCTGCCTTTTGGAGTTCATCTGGGAAATGTTCATTTGGGACATGCGGGGCACATGCCTCGCGCAGGAACCAATGGAGCGGACTCCACTGGATTGCCGGCGGTGAACCTGGGGACGGTGACGGCATTTCTGGCGTGGTTTGGCGGCATTGGCTTTCTGCTGACGCGGCACTCGCACCTGTATGCGCTGGCGGCGCTGCTGCTTTCGATTGGCGGCGGTTTTGTGGGAGCGACGCTGGTGTTTCTGCTGGTGACCCGGGTTCTGATGCAATTCGAAGGGCCGATGGACGCGGCGGACTATGAGATGACTGGAGTACTGGGCCGGGTAAGCTCGCGGTTGCGCTCGGGCGGAACGGGCGAGATTGTTTTTTCGCGGCAGGGCTCGCGCTGCTCCTCGGCGGCGCGCAGTGAAGACGGAAGCGAGATTGAAAAAGATGTGGAAGTGGTAGTGACTCGGTACGAGCGCGGCATCGCCTATGTGCGGCGCTGGGACGAGTTGGCGGCTTCGGCGGGAGTCGATGCCGGATCACGGGATTCATAGGTTAAAGAGCAACTCGATCATGCCTGAGGAGGCAATATGGGATTTCAGATCCCCCCGGAAGTATTGGTGCTCGCAGGTTTATGCGTACTGGTAATTGTTTTTAGCTTTGCGGCCTTCGCCAAGTTGTATCGGAAGGCGGGTCCGCACGAGGCGTTGGTCGTGTACGGCTTTCGCGGCATGCGGATCATCAAGGGGAAGGGAACGGTGATTATCCCGATGATTGAAAACGCCCGCGAGCTTTCGCTGGAGCTGATGTCGTTCGACGTGGCTCCGAAGCAGGATCTCTACACCAAGCAGGGCGTGGCGGTGACCGTGGAAGCGGTGGCGCAGATTAAAGTCAAATCGGATACGGAGTCAATTATGACCGCCTCCGAGCAGTTTCTGACGAAGGGTCCGGTGGAACGCGAAGGACTGATTCGGCTGGTGATGGAAGGACACCTGCGCGGGATCATCGGCCAGTTGACGGTGGAGGAGATTGTGAAGCAGCCGGAGATGGTGAGCGACCGGATGCGCTCAACCTGCGCGGAAGACATGAACAAAATGGGACTGGAGGTGATCTCGTTCACGATCAAGGAAGTTCGCGATCAGAATGAGTACATCACCAACATGGGGCGTCCGGATATTGCGCGGATCAAGCGCGACGCCGACGTGGCAACCGCCGAGGCGGAGCGGGATACGGCGATGAGGCGGGCGATTGCGCAACGGGAGGCGGCCGTGGCAAAGGCTCAGGCGGACCAGGAGCGGGTGCTGGCCGAGACCCTCTCACTGGCAAAACAGTCTGAGGCACAACGGGATCTTGAGGTGAAGAAGGCGGAGTTCGCCGAGGCCGTGAAGAAGCAGCAGGCCACGGCGGACAAATCCTATGAGATTCAGACCAATATCATGCAACAGCAGTTGGTGGTGGAATCCGTAAAGGTGCAAAAGGCAGAGAAAGAGCAGCAGGTGCTGGTGCAGGAAGCCGAAATCGCGCGCCGCGAAAAAGAGCTGATTGCGACCGTGCTGAAGCCCGCCGAGATCGAACGCCAGCGCATCGAAACACTGGCGGGTGCGGAAAAGCAGCGGCTGATTCTGGAAGCCGAAGGCAAGGCCGCCAACATCCGCAACCAAGGCGAAGCCGAGGCCGAGATCATCTTCAAGAAAGGCGAGGCGGAAGCCAAGGCGATGAACGTGAAAGCCGAAGCCTTCCAGGAGTACAACCAGGCGGCGGTGATCGATAAGCTGATCTCCGGGCTGCCGGAGATTGTGCGCGCCCTGGCGGCGCCGCTGGCGCAGGTGGATCGGATCACGGTGGTTTCCACCGGCGACGGACACAGCGCGGGAGTGAACAAGATTACCGGCGATATTACGCAGATGGCGGCGCAGGTTCCGGCACTGTTTGAGGCGCTCTCGGGGATGAGCGTGCACGAGTTGATGTCGAAGGTGCGGAGCATCGGCGATAAATCATCGAAGCCGGAGAATGGGGACGGCCCCGCGGCGCAGCCGTAAATGAGGCGGGACGTTAAGGGTCGGAAGTTGGCAAGGCAGAAAAGGAGTGGGGTATGGCACTGCTGGAACGCGTGGCAACGTTGATCCGGGCAAATCTGAATGAACTGGTGGACCGCGCCGAGAATCCGGAGAAGATGATCAAACAGGTGATTCTCGACATGCAGAACCAGTTCATGCAGGTGAAAACGCAGGTGGCAATCGCCCTGGCGGATTTGCATCTGCTGGAGAAGAAGCAACAGGAAAACCATGCGCGCGAGGAAGAATGGATGCGCAAGGCGGAGCTGGCAGTCAGCAAGGGAGACGACCGGCTGGCCCGCGCCGGACTGGATCGGGCGATGAGCTACAAGCAACTGGCGGCTAACTTTGTGGAACAGATGGAAGACCAGAAAACTCAGGTGGAAGTGCTGAAGGATGCGTTGAACGCACTGGGCCGGAAGATCTCCGAAGTCGAGGGGCAGGCCGACGTGTTGATCGCGCAGCATCGCCGCACCAAGGCAGTGGGACGGGCGGCGGACGCCAGCCAGAAAGCATCTTCGACCGATCAGACTGGGGCCTTCCGGCGCATGAGCAACAAGGTGATGCGCGAAGAGGCGGTGACGCAGGCGGCGGTGGAGTTGAGCGGAGAGGAGATCGAGCGAAGGTTCGAGAAGATCGAGCGGGAGCAGGAGATCGAACGCATGCTGCAGGAGCTGAAACAGCGAAAGAGCCTGTCTGCGTAAAAAGTGTGTTCCAGCTTTCGCTGCAGCAAAAGACCACCCCGGGGATCAGCCGGGGTGGAGGAGAAAGTAACCGTGGTGAAAATCTTTACTGTCTATGACCCGAACTATAGCAGCGTTCCGATTGTCTGACAGGTTAAATCTGCTTGTCAGACAAGTTTATACATTATTTCTTTGTTCGCGGCATGGTGTGAGCACCCAAGCCGGGTGCGGCTGAGGTTTACTTCGATTTGGTGACGGCGATTGCGCCCGGATTGGTGATGGCACCTTGCGACGCCGAGGCCACCAGGGCGGTGTATTTTGCATAGACGCCGCTGCGGTAGATCGGAGGACGGGGAACGTACTGGCTCAGACGCTGCTGGAGAGTTGCGGGATCGACCTCGACCTCGAGTTTGCGGGTGGCGATGTCGATGTGGATGATGTCGCCCTCATGGATGGCGGCGATGGGGCCGCCGAGCGCAGCTTCGGGCGAGACATGACCGATCATGAGGCCGCGGGTTGCGCCGCTGAATCGTCCATCGGTGATGAGAGCGACGCTGCCGCCGAGACCCTCGCCGACGATGGCGGCGGTAACCCCGAGCATCTCCCTCATGCCGGGACCGCCCTTGGGGCCTTCATTGCGAATTACCACCACGTCTCCGCTGCGAATCGCCTTGGCGGTGACGGCGTTCATGGCTTCCTCTTCACTTTCAAAGACGCGCGCCGGACCGGTATGGCTGAGGCGCTCGTGGCCGCTGATTTTGGCGACGCAGCCCTCGGGGGCGATGTTGCCGCGCAGGATGACCAGGCCGCCGGACTTCTTCAGCGGCTGGTCCGAGGGAACGATCACGGCTTGTCCGGGAGTTTCGGATGCGGCGGCGGCCTCCTCGGCAATGGTTTTGCCGGAGACGGTGATGGCGTCGCCGTGGAGCAGGCCGAGTTCGAGCAGGCGCTTGGCAAGCAGACGATTGCCGCCGGCTTGATGCACGTCGGCGGCGACGAAGCGGCCGGAAGGTTTGAGGTCGGCGAGAATCGGGGTGCGCTCGCTGACCGTCTGGAAATCATCGATGTCGAGGGGAACGCCTGCCTCGCGCGCGATGGCGAGCAGGTGCAGCACGGCGTTGGTGGAACCGCTGGTGGCGGCGACCGATGCGATCGCATTGCGAAACGCGTCGGGGGTCAGGATATCGAGCGGACGCATGCCGTTGCGCAGCAGGTTCATGATGACCTCGCCGCACCGCAGGGCGACCAAGTCTTTCTCCGGAGAGAGCGCGGGAACGCTGTTGAAGCCCATCGGCGAGAGGCCGATCAACTCCATGACGGTGGACATGGTATTGGCCGTGTACTGGCCGCCGCAGGCTCCGGCACCGGGGCAGGCGACGTTTTCAAGCGCCTTCAACTCGTCATCGCTGATCTTGCCGGCGGCGTTTGCGCCCACGGCCTCAAAGACATCCTGAATGGTGACATCCTTGCCCTGGAATTTGCCGGGAGCGATGGTGCCGCCGTAGAGGATGAAGCCGGGAAGGTTGAGGCGGGCCAGAGCCATGGCCGCAGCAGGAATGGTTTTATCGCAGCCGACGATGCAGACTACGGCGTCAAAGAGTTGGCCGCGACAGACTAGCTCGATGGAGTCGGCGATGATTTCGCGGCTTACCAGGGAGGCGCGCATGCCCTCGGTGCCCATGGTTTCGCCGTCGCTGATGGCGATGGTATTGAATTCCATGGGGGTGCCACCGGCGAGGCGGATACCTTGCTTGACCTTCGCGGCCAGCTCGCGCAGGTGGGAGTTGCAGGGCATGGTTTCAATCCAGGTATTGGCCACGCCGATGATCGGCTTTGCCAGGTCGGCATCGCTGTAGCCGACGGCCTTGAACATGGCGCGGGCAGGAGCGCGGTCGCGACCGTCGGTAATGTTGCGGCTTCGATGTTTCAGATCCATAGATGGTGAGATGACAAAAACGGCAGGGAAGCAATAAAAATGCCGCGCGTCGATGAGGACGCGCGGCACAGAAAACCGACCGGGATGCTAATTACGCATTCACGACCTTGGTGTCCTTCTTCACGGTGCTCTTGGTGGCGTTGGGCAGCCAGTCCATCATGCCGCGCAGCCGGGCTCCGACTTCTTCGATCGGGTGCTTCTTTTCGGCTTCGCGAAGCTCGGTGAAGTGTTTGTTGCCGCTACGGTGCTCGGCGATAAATTCGCGGGCGAATTCGCCACTCTGAATGTCGGCCAGCACCTTCTTCATGGCCTGACGGGAGGGGTCGCCGACGACGGCTTCGCCACGGGTCAGGTCGCCGTACTCGGCGGTGTTGGAGATGGAGTAGCGCATCCGGTCCATGCCGCCTTCGTAGATCAGATCGACGATCAGCTTGATCTCATGGAGACATTCGAAGTAGGCGATCTCGGGCTGATAGCCAGCCTCGACCAGAGTCTCAAAGCCCTTCTTGATCAACGAGGTAAGTCCGCCGCAAAGAACAGCCTGCTCGCCGAAGAGGTCGCTCTCGGTTTCTTCCTTGAAGGTGGTCTGCAGAACGCCGGCGCGGGTGGAGCCGATGCCGTCGGCGTAGGCCAGGGCGAGTTCGTGGGCATTGCCGCTGACATCCTGATAGACCGCGATGAGGGCGGGAACGCCGCGGCCTTCGGTGTACTGGCGGCGAACGAGGTGACCGGGGCTCTTGGGCGCAATCATCACGACGTCGACGTCGGCGGGCGGCACGATGGTCTTAAAGGTAACGGCAAAGCCGTGCGAGAAACCGAGCACCTTTCCCTTGGTGAGATAGGGGCGGATCGACTCGGCGTAAAGCTCACCCTGAGTTTCATCGGGCGTGAGAATCTGGAGATAGTCGGCGCGCTTGGCCGCTTCGGCGGGTGCGAGAACTTCGAAGCCAGCTTCACGGGCGCGCTTTGCACTTCCGCGCTCGGGGTCCAGACCGATGATGACGCTATATCCGCTTTCACGCAGGTTGAGCGCCTGGGCATGACCCTGACTACCGTATCCGAAAACGGCAATGGTTTTGCGCTTCAGCGCATCGGGTTTGGCGTCGTGGGCGTAAAAGATAGTGGCCAAGGAGTCTCCTTTGATATGAAAAACCGACCGTCTGGTCGGTTTTCAAGATGCTCTGCCATTTTGGATTGCTATGTCAATGGCTAATCTTAAAAACTAATAGTATCAGAAATGCGAATACTGTGTGATTTCAGAGCCAAGCGGCAGCCCCGCGCAGCGCATACTGCATGAGTCAGTATAACAATGATGGAAGTCTCGCGCCTTACTTTAGGAGAATTCGAAGGGCGATTTCCGGACCGGCGCCTGCTCCGCCGAGAGGGGTTGAAAGAACAGGGGCGATGGATGTCGGTCGCCCCTGTAGCAGGCGGTTAGCGAGCAAGCGGCAAGGTGAAGGAGAAGACGGAGCCTCGGCCCGGCTGAGTGGTCAGGGAGATGGTCCCGCCGTGAGCTTCGGCAATCGCCTTGGCGATGGCGAGGCCCATTCCGGTGCCCTGCACGCTGTGGCGCAGGCCGCGTCCGCGATAAAATTTGTCAAAGACCATGCTCTGATCGATGCTGTCGATCCCCGGTCCCTGATCCGCCACGCTGGTAACCATCATATTTCCCTGCACTTCGGCGGTAATCGTGATGGGCGTACCGCGGGGCGAATACTTGCCGGCGTTATCCAGAAGTTGAGAAATGATCTCCTCGGCGTGACGCAGGTCCATGTTCACCCGAGGCAACGAGTCGCTTACGTTCACTTTCACTTCATGGCGCGCGAGGGTGTTTTGGTTGGTCTCAAGGGCGGCATCGATCGCCTCGCGGATGTGATGCGGTTGGAGGTTCAACTCCACGGCATGAGCGTCAAGCTGAGCCATTTGCGCGGCCTCGCCCACCAGCCGGTCCAGACGGTCACTCTCTTCATTAATGATGGTCAGCAACTCCTTGCGCGAGGTCTCGTCGAGTTCGGCATCGCCGAGGAGCGACTGGGCGGATGCCTTGATGGCGGTAAGAGGCGTGCGAAAGTCATGGGTGACCGAATCGAGAAGGATGGAGCGCAGGCGTTCGCTTTCGCGCCCCGCCTCGGAATGGGCCAGCTTTTCGACGGCTCCGGCACGTTCAATGGCGATGGCGACGAGGCTGCCGATGGCTTCCAGGCTTTCCGTCGAAAGGTTTCCACCGATCACGGCGAGAGTTCCAACGGAGCGGAGGCCAACGCGAAGAGGCCGGATGCGAAGCTTCTTGGCGGGGTCATTGACCGGCTCCCCGCGGCTGCTGACCCGCTGCAGATCCTCGCTGGAGATGAGCTCTTGCGCACGCAGGTCCGAGTAGTACACCTTTTTGCTGTGGATGGAATACATTCCGGCGAAGTCGGCGCCGAAGGTCTCAACCACCTTGATAGGGATTGCGTTGAGCAGGCCGAGCACATTGTCAGCGGTCAGCATGTGCTGGCTGAAAGCGTAGAGCTGCTCCAGTTCCCGCCGTCGGCTGTTGGCGTTGATGGTCTCCCGCCGCGCCCGTTCGGAGAGCTGGCTGGCGATGACGGCAGTGAGCAGAAAAGTGAAGAGCGCAATCCAGTTCTGGGGATCAGCGACGGTGAAGGTTCCAATGGGCGGGAGGAAATAGAAGTTGTAAGCCAGGGTTGCGACGACGGAAAGAAAGATCGCACAGCGCAGCCCCCAGGCGGCGGAAACTATCAGCACGGCGAGAAGGAACGCGAATCCGGCGGTACTGGCATTGGCGTGCAGGAGACGGCACAAGGCGACCAGCACGGCCACCAAAGCACCGGAAGAAAGATAGCGGACGGCCTGGGTCAGCAGGTTCTTGTTCACAGCTCGGAATTGTAGCTTATTCGACAATTCCTAGTTCTTGCTTGACAATAAGCGCGGTATGGCGAAGACACCCGAACAGTGGCTGGAAGAAACCGCACCAACGAAAAAGCGAGGGCTTTTCAAACTTTTCCTCGGCTACGCCCCCGGTGTCGGCAAGACCTACAGCATGTTGAGCGAGGGCATCCGGCGCTATAGCCGCGGGGAAAACGTGGCGATCGGAGTGGTGGAGAGCCACGGCCGTCCGGCGACCGCGGAGCTTGCTGCACGCCTGCCCGCGGTGCCACGGAAACAACTGGTCTACAAGGGAACCACCTTCGATGAGATGGATGTCGATGCGATCCTGGAACTCCATCCCGAAATCGTGCTGGTGGACGAACTGGCGCATACCAACGTGGAAGGCAGTAAGCACCGCAAGCGCTATGAAGACGTAATGGAATTGCTGAACGCGAACATCGATGTGATTTCAACGATGAACGTGCAGCATATTGAGAGTGTGACCCCGATTGTAGGACGCATCACGGGAGTTGTGGTGCGCGAAACGGTTCCCGATTGGGTGATGCAGCGGGTGGACGAAATCGTTCTCTCCGATCTGACCCCGGAAGCGCTCCAGGCCCGCATGAGGCGCGGGGATATTTATCCGCTGGAACGAAGCGATCGTGCGCTCTCGAACTTCTTCCGTCCGGGGAATCTGATTGCGCTGCGGGAATTGGCGCTGCGGCAGGTTGGCAGCGTGGTGGACCGCAGCCTCGAACGCTACATGGAGAAGGAGCATATCGAGAACCGCACGCCGCTGACGGAGCGGATTGCGGTGTGCATCAGTTCGAATCCGGTAGCGCAATACCTGATTGCGCGCACCGCCAGAATGGCGGAGAGGATCGGAGCGGAATTCTTTGTGCTCTACGTGGACATCGGCAGTGACGATACTCCCGAACGCCGCCGGACGCTGGAGGAAAACATCCGCTTTGCCGAAAATCTCGGCGCACAGATCGTGAAGACCAGGGGAAAAAGAGTCGCGGCGGAAGTCGCAAAGATTGTGCGGGAAAAGCATATTACGCAGGTTGTGTTTGGCCGCTCGGCGCTGACCGGATGGAGAAGATTCCTCTACCTTTCGGCCATCCATGATTTTCTGCGCGATGCGCCGGCGGTGGACGTGCATATTGTGACCCAGGAGCCGAAATGACGACTGACGCAACGAAGCGCGCGCAACATTCTGGTGGTGGACGATGAGTCGCAGATTACGCGTGTGCTGCGGACGACGCTTTCCGGCCATGGTTACCTGGTGCGGACCGCGGCCGACGGCGACGAGGCACTGGAGGTGATGCGGGAGTGGACCCCGGATCTGGTGATTACCGATCTGTCGATGCCGAACATGGGAGGGCTGGAGCTGTGCCGCAGAATCCGAAGCAAGTCCTCGGTTCCCATCATCGTGCTCTCGGTCCGAGGCGAGGAGAAGCCGAAGGTCGAGGCTCTGGATTCGGGAGCGGACGACTACGTAACCAAGCCCTTCAACATCAATGAACTTGTGGCCCGGGTGCGCGCCGGGTTGCGGCGGGCTAGCCCGTCCGACGCAGGAAGAAAACGCGAGCAAGATCGATGCCGGTGATTTTCACATCGATTTGAATACGAGATTGGTGACGGTGCGAGGTCGTGAGGTCCGGCTGACTCCGAAGGAATTTGATCTGCTCAGCTATCTGGCGAAAAACCCTGGAAGAGTGATTACCCATCACACGCTGCTGGCCGCGGTGTGGGGCGGAATGAGCACACAACAGCCGGAGTACCTGCACGTGTTCATGAATCATCTGCGCAAAAAACTTGAGCCGGAAGATGGTTCGGTTCGCTACATCGTGACGGAGAAGTGGGTCGGCTACCGCTTCGAACCTGGCGATCCGAAGTGATCGCGCCCCCTGACCACAGCCCCTCGTCAAGCGTAGGTTTCCTGTTTGCCGACCCGTCCCGCATCGTCTGCGCCTACGTTTAGGAAGATTTTAGGCACTCTTTATTCGTGCTTTAGGCGAGCTGATATCCAATCGAACTGAAGGCTGGTTGAGCAGAGTGGATGGCTCTCCTGCCTGGGAGGTTCGTATGTTGGTCCTGGCGATGTTTCTCTCGATTGTTTTGCTGCCGTGCTCTTCCTGCTTCGATTCCTGTTCGCGCTTGATTCCGAGATCAGCTCTGAACGCAAGCGCTCGAAGGCGAGAGTTGACCACATCACCGCCTATCGGATTTCGTCTGGAGACTCGAGTCTGCGAGGTCGGCTCCGGCTCTCACCTTGGCTTGCGCTGCAGGACTGGCGTGGCGTCCGGACTCACGCGTGGTCGATATCCAGATTCGCGCGACGAGGAATTCTCAGCTAAAGGAAGCGTAAGAGGAGCCGAAGTCCGTGAAGAGTTACCTAAATGCCGAATCGGAACACGTTTAGGAACTTTTTAGGAACTCTTTAGCCGGGTTTATAGCCAATCCAGTCCAATTGAATCAAGGGAGAGCAGCGCGATTTTCCGGCTGCGATCCGGGAGAGCAACGATGCAGGATTTAGGATTCGTCGTAATAACGATTGTTTTTTTCGTGGTGTCGATTGGTTACGTTCACTTTTGTGAGCGCATCAGGTAAGGGAGATTTACATGGAAACGATCGTGATGCTTGCGGTGACCGTGCTGATGCTGGTGTATCTGTTCTACGCATTATTGCGTCCGGAGAAGTTCTGAGATGACCATCAACGGATGGTTGCAAATTGCGTTTTTCCTGCTGCTGATCCTGGCCGTTACGAAGCCACTCGGCGTCTTCATGACGCGCGTGTTCAACCGCGAAAAGACATTTCTCGATCCGGTGTTGCGGCCGGTCGAGAAACTGATTTACCGCACGACCGGCGTGGATGAAGCAGCGCGAAATGGGCTGGACCGAATATGCGGTCGCCATGCTGCTGTTCAGCCTTGTCTCCATGCTGCTGCTCTACCTGATTCAGCGCGTGCAGGGATTCCTGCCATTCAATCCGCAGAAACTTGGGGCGGTCAATCCTCCGAACCTGGCGTTTAATACGGCGGCGTCGTTTACGACGAATACGAACTGGCAGGCCTACTCTGGTGAAACCACGATGAGCTATTTCACCCAGATGGCGGGGCTGGCGTATCACAACTTTGTTTCGGCAGCGACCGGCATTGCGCTGGCCATCGCGTTTATTCGCGGCCTGGCGCGGCGCGAGATGAAGACGATCGGAAACTTCTGGGTGGATCTGGTTCGCTGCACGCTGTGGGTGCTGCTGCCGTTCTGCGTGGTGGGCGCGCTGGTGCTGGTGTCGCAGGGAGTGGTGCAGAACCTGAAGCCGTACGACACGGTGAAGATTGTGGAAGCGCAGCAGGTTCCGCATCTGGGAGCCGATGGCAAGCCGACGGTGGACGCCGAGCGGCAAGCCGGTGATGGACACGGTGACCGATCAGACGATTGCGCAAGGGCCGGTGGCTTCGCAGGAGTTCATCAAGGAGTTTGGAACCAACGGTGGCGGATTCTTCAACGCCAACAGCTCTCATCCGTTTGAGAACCCAACGCCTCTCTCGAACCTGATTGAGATGTTTGCCATCTTTGCTCTCGGCTCCGGGCTCACCTATACTCTGGGCCGCATGACCGGCTCGCAGCGGCATGGCTGGGCGGTGTGGGGCGCGATGGTCGCTGCTGTTTCTGGCGGGAATTACGGTCGCCTACTGGGCGGAGGCGCGGGGCAATCCGCTGTTGCATGGCGTGGATCAACACGCGAGCGCGATGCAGCCGGGCGGCAACATGGAAGGCAAGGAGGTGCGCTTCGGCATCGCCAATACCGCACTGTTTGCCACGGTCACCACGGACACCAGTTGCGGCGCAGTCAACGGCTGGCACGATTCGTTTACTCCTCTGGGCGGAATGGTTCCGCTGGTCAACATCTCGCTGGGTGAGGTCATCTTCGGCGGCGTCGGCTCGGGTATGTACGGCATGATGATCTTCATCATTCTGACCGTGTTCATCGCAGGGCTGATGGTTGGGCGAACGCCGGAGTATCTGGGCAAGAAGATCGAGGGATACGAGGTGAAGATGGCGATGCTGTTTGCGCTCATCTTCCCGCTGATTATTTTGTCACTGACTGCGATCTCGAGCGTGAAGGGGTTTGGCACGTCGTCCATCGCGAATCCGGGACCGCATGGGCTTTCGGAGATTCTCTATGCGTTCACCTCGGCGGCCGGGAACAACGGATCGGCGTTCGGCGGACTCAACGCCAACACCGCCTGGTACAACATTGCGATCGGCTTGGCGACGCTTGGCGGCCGCTTCCTGATGAAGATTCCGATGCTGGCCATTGCCGGCAGCCTGGCGAAGAAGAAATATGTTCCGCCGTCGGTCGGTACATTCCCGGTCACGACGCCATTGTTCAGCGTGCTGCTGATTGGAGTCATTCTCATTCTGGGTGCGCTGACGTTTTTCCCCGCGCTCAGCCTCGGTCCAGTTCTTGAGCACCTGCTGATGACTGCAGGAAAGACTTTCTAAGGAAATCATGTCGAGCACATCGAAAAGTCGCAAGTCTATCTGGGATCCAACCATCGTTCGCGGAGCGGCCATTGGTTCCGTGCTCAAGCTCAACCCACGCAAGATGATGGGCAATCCGGTCATGTTCGTGGTTGAGGTGGGCAGCGTGATCACGACCATTCTGCTGATTCTGCGCCCGCACGAGGCGTTCAAGTTCAATCTGCAGATCACGCTCTGGCTGTGGTTCACCGTGATGTTTGCCAACTTTGCCGAAGCCATGGCCGAGGGGCGCGGCAAGGCGCAAGCGGACACGCTGCGCAAGGCCCGCTCGGAGACCGTTGCGAATCGCCTGATGCGCCAATGGAAACGTGGAGCAGGTTGCAAGCTCCAGCCTGCGCGCGGAGGACGTTGTGGTGGTCTCGGCCGGAGAGTTTATTCCCGGAGACGGCGAGATCATCGACGGCATTGCGTCGGTCGATGAGTCGGCGATTACCGGGGAATCGGCTCCGGTGATTCGTGAATCGGGCGGCGACCGTTCGGCGGTGACCGGCGGCACGCGCGTACTGTCAGATCAGATCAAGGTGAAGATCACCTCCAACCCCGGCGAGACTTTTCTTGACCGCATGATTGCCCTGGTGGAAGGCGCCGAGAGACAGAAGACGCCGAATGAGATTGCGCTGAACATTCTGCTCGCCGGACTGACGATCGTCTTTCTGCTGGCAGTGGTCACGCTGCAGCCATTTGCAATTTACTCCGGCGCTCCGCAAACCGTATTCGTGTTGGTCTCGCTGCTGGTTTGCCTGATTCCGACGACGATTGGCGGACTGCTCTCGGCCATTGGAATTGCGGGCATGGACCGGTTGGTGCAGCACAACGTGCTCGCCATGTCGGGACGCGCCGTGGAAGCCGCGGGCGACGTCAACACGCTGCTGCTCGACAAGACCGGCACCATCACGCTGGGCAATCGCCAGGCCTCGCGCTTTGTGCCGGCACCGGGAGTTTCGGAAGCGGAGCTGGCCGATGCGGCGCAACTCTCTTCGCTGGCGGATGAGACGCCGGAAGGCCGCTCGATTGTGGTGCTGGCGAAGGAAAAGTACAACCTTCGCGGCCGTGAGTTGCAGGACCATCACGCCGAGTTTGTGCCCTTCACGGCACAGACCAGAATGTCCGGGGTGAACTTGAACGGCTTCCAGATCCGCAAGGGATCAGCGGATGCCATCGAGCGTTTTGTGCAGCGAAAGCTCCGGGCGTGTTCGCACCGGAAGTCCGGGCGCTGGTGGACGAAATTGCTCGCGCCGGAAGCACTCCGCTGGTGGTGGCAGAGCGGCAGCGCGGCGCGCTGGGAGTGATCGAACTGAAAGACATCGTCAAGGGCGGAATGCGCGAGCGCTTCGATCAACTGCGGGCGATGGGAATTCGCACGGTGATGATCACCGGCGACAATCCGCTGACGGCGGCGGCGATTGCCCGCGAGGCCGGCGTGGATGACTTTCTTGCCCAGGCGACGCCGAAGGACAAGATGGATCTGATCCGCAAGGAACAGGCCGACGGAAAGCTGGTTGCGATGACCGGCGACGGCACCAACGATGCTCCCGCGCTGGCGCAGGCCGATGTGGGCGTGGCGATGAACTCCGGCACGCAGGCGGCAAAAGAGGCCGGAAACATGGTCGATCTGGATTCCAATCCGACCAAGTTGATCGAGATCGTGGGCATCGGCAAGCAACTGCTGATGACGCGCGGCGCGCTGACAACGTTTTCGATTGCAAACGACGTTGCCAAGTACTTTGCGATCATCCCGGCGATGTTTGCCGCAACCTTCCCGGTGCTGAACGCGCTGAACATCATGCACCTGAAGACGCCGCAGTCGGCGATCTTGTCGGCGGTCATCTTCAACGCGCTCATCATCATTGCCCTGATCCCACTGGCGCTGAAGGGCATTCAGTATCGTCCGATGGGTGCGGCGGCACTGCTGCGCCGCAACCTGCTCATCTATGGCGTGGGTGGAATTATCGCGCCGTTTATCGGCATCAAGATTGATCGACATTCTGATTACAAGCGCTGGGCTGGCATAGGACGGAGGCAGACGATGAAACGCAATCTCATTACCGCGATTTTGATGACCGTAGTTACGACGATTCTGTTCGGGCTTGTGTATCCGCTGGTGGTCACAGGGCTGGCGCAGCTGTCTGTTCCATGACAAGGCAAACGGACAGTTGATCGTGCAGGGCGGCAAGGTGATCGGCTCGCGGATCATCGCGCAGCCATTTACCGGCGCGGGATATTTTCATCCTCGCGGATCGGCGGCGGGAACGAATGGATACGACGCGGCGAACTCCGGCGGAACCAATTACGGTCCGACGAACCAGAAGCTGGTGGATCGCGTAAAGGCGGACGTGGCCGCGGCGCAGAGCGAAAATCCTACGACAGCCGGTTCCGGCCGACTACGTGACCACATCGGCCTCCGGACTGGACCCGGATATCACGCCCGCCAATGCCGAATTCCAGGCGCCGCGCGTGGCCAAGGAGCGCGGCATCAGCGAGGATAAAGCGCAGGAACTGGTTCATCAGCACACGGAAGAACGGCAGTTCGGCTTTCTGGGGGAGGCGCGGGTGAACGTGCTCGAGTTGAACCTGGATCTGGACTCGAAATATCCAATGCAGCAAAGAGCTTCGCGCTAAGATTCGACGAACGTCAAGAAGTTGGAAATGGCCTCGCAAGAGGCCATTTTTTTGCGCGATTGAAATAATGGGCAGTGGGGGTGTATGTTCAGCCCTGCTATGACGAAATCCAATTCCATACGTCGGCACTCCCGAGGACAGGCGCGCGCAAGGACAGGCGCGGCGCAAACAGATGAAGCGGCAGCATCACGGCGCAGTGGGATGCGAAGCAGCGTCGCCATGATCCGCTGAAGCTGCTGGAAGCAAGCATGCGCGGGCGGGTGCCGTCGCTGGTCCCTCTGAAGTATGAGCGGATGCTGGCGTCGCCCTTTGGGTACTTTCGCGGAGCCGTTCCGGTGATGGCGGCGGACCTGGCGCTGCTGCCCAACACCGGCATCGTGAACCAGATCTGCGGCGATGCTCACGTGCGCAACCTGGGAGCGTATGCGGCTCCGGATGGACGGCTGGTTTTCGACATTAACGACTTTGACGAGACGACGCGCGCGCCGTTCGAGTGGGACCTGAAGCGGCTGGCGGCGAGCCTGGTGCTGGCGGGCAGGGAAGCGGGCGCGAAGAACGGCTTCGCCAAGGATGCGGTGCTTGCATTTTTGGAGCGCTACCGGAAATGCGCGCACATGCTTCGCGGAGATGCCGGTGCTGGAAATGGCGCGCTACCAGGTGCATCGCTTGATGAAGGTGACGCCGGTTTCAGAGGTGCTGATGAAGGCGGAGCGGGCGACTCCGGCGCATACTCTGGAGACCCTGACGGTTCCGGCGAAGAAAGGGAAGGGACGCATCTTCCGCGAGAACAAGCCATTGCTCTCACGCGTCAGCGGTGCGCAGGCGCGGCAGGTGCTGGCTGCGATGAAGGAGTACAGCGGAACACTTTTGCCGGAGCGGCAACATATTCTGGAGCAGTACCGGCCCATCGATGTGTGCTTCAAGGTGGTGGGTACGGGCAGCGTGGGGACCCGCGATTACTGCATTTATCATGGAAGGCAATGGTCCCGGCGACCCGCTGTTTCTGCAGATCAAGGAAGAGGTGGGATCGGCCTACCGGCCTTATGTGAACGATCGGGAAGAAGGCGCACTGGGGGCGCGCGGTCGCCGAGGGACAGCGCGCGATGCAGATGCAGTCCGATCCATTTCTGGGATGGACGACGATTGCGAATCGCGACTATCTGGTGCGGCAACTGAATGACCACAAGGCTTCGATTGCAGTGGAGGAGCTGAAGGGAGCCGGGCCTGATCGGCCTATGCGGAGGTTTGCGGAGAGTTGCTGGCGCGTGGACACGCGCGCTCTGGCGATGTGCAGATGATCGTGGGATATCTCGGCAGCGGGGGAAGCTTCGGGGAGGCGTTGGTGAAGTTTGCCGTGGCCTATGCCGACCAGACAGAGGCGGACTGGGAGACACTGCGCAAGTCGCATCATGCACCTGGCGCTGCGCGGAGGAAAGGTGCGGCCGCGAAGAAGTGAGCGGGGACGCTGCCGGCACGCCGTGGAACTCCGTCCCCAGGAGTTGGCTCCTCCGCGACGGAGGAGCCAGCACGATTAGGCGTTTGAGGCTTCCATGGCAATGGCCCGCGGGAAGAGAATATTGTTTTCCAGGTGAATGTGCTGATGCAGGTCTTGCTCGAATTCCTTGAGGCCGTCGAAAAATGCATGATAGGTCGGGCAGGCGTCCGGCGGCGCAGTGAAACGATTGCTCAGGTCTTTGATCTCGGCCAGCAACATTCCGGCCGCTTCGTGCTCCTGGGTCATCATCTCAATTGGATTTGCGACAGTTCCAAAGCAGCCCTGGGGCTTCGCGCTTCCCTCGGCCAAGGCGCGTTCCAGATTTGCGATGTAAGGAAACAGAATCGTCTCCTCCTTGGCAAGATGCTGGGTTAGATCCTGATCCAGCTTCGCCAGGGCGGTTTGGATCGCGAGCAGTTCGGCGTGGGTGGAACCGTGCCGCTCAATGACCTTCCTGGCGAGCGTATCGAGGCGCGGGAGTTCTTTCTTGACATACGCATGATGGGTGGAGACGATGTGCGTGATCAGGCTCTCCAGTGATTCCTTGGACCGATCCTGCGCACCCGGGGTGGATTGCTCCGCGGCGGATAACGCGGCAAGCACGCTGCCGAGCTCAACATCCTGCTCGGTGCAGGCGACGGCGAGAGGCTTTCGTCCTCCGCAACAGTAGTCGATTCCGTACTGTTCAAATACTCGAATTGACGATGGCTGGTTCAGCGCAATCTCACGGACGGTGTCGGTCAGGGTAGGCATTTTCAAGCTCCTTATGTCCTGAGAATAGGGGAGCGCGGCAGCGATCAGCAGCGACCAAAGTCACTTGAGAGGCAAATTGACGGCGGGACGCACTACAATGGATCGCGATGGAACTGAGGCTCACCGCGAGGATACGATTTGCCTACTGAACGTATTGACCTGTCGGCCGTACTGCAGAAGACAGCCCTGCTTTCCAGCCTTTCGCAACCGGAGGTGCAGTTACTGGCGGCGAGGGCGGTAAGAAAGCTTTTTGCTGCCGGCGAAGTTCTGTTTTACGAAGGCGAACCGTGCAAGGGACTGCACATCATCTCTCGGGGAAGGGTGCGAATTTACAAGACCTCGGCGAGTGGCCGCGAACAGGTTCTTGCCGTGAATGGCTCAGGGGAAACCATTGCCGAAGTTCCGGTTTTTGACGGCGGGCCGTATCCGGCTTCCGCCATCGCCGTGGATGAGACTGAAACGGCATTTATCTCACGCAAGGACTTTCAGGATTACTGTCTCGACCATCCCGAGGTTGCGCTGAAAATGCTGGCCTTTGTCGGGGCCAGGCTGCGGAATCTCGTCGGCATCATCGAAGAACTCTCCTTTACCACGATCCGCCAGCGTTTAGTCTCTTTGCTGGTGCGGCTGGCGCAAAGCCAGGGGAAGAAAACGGCACGAGGCGTTGAAGTCCTTCTCCCGGGCAGTCATCAGGAGTTAGCCAATCAACTCGGGACGGTGCGCGAGTTGGTTTCGCGCAATCTGATGCGCCTGCAGGCAGAGGGACTTTTGGAAGTGGATGCCAGGCAGATCGTGATAAAAGATGTGAAAGGCATGTCCGCAATCCTCGAAGCGACCTAACGGAGAATTACCTGATCCTTCCGGGCGGAATCGCGGCACAGGTGTAAGCTGCCGGTTGGCATCTGGCCTGCCGCTCAGATGGCATCATCCTGATCAAACAATCGGAAAAGCGCTGAGCTCGCAATTATTGCGTCGGCATGAACAAACCTAACCCTGCGTACGGACTCAAAGATATGGGCTCCCGGTTGCGAATTCGACTTTGGAGAGTGCAGTTGCAGGGGATGGATGCGGAACTGGTAAATACCGCCAAGTGGGAATCTCATTGATTTGAATGAGCTTCCCCTCTATAGTGTGCGGTCAGGATTCCACGGGCAGTTTCCATACCGGAGTTTGGAATTGGAGGCCAGGGGGATTTTATGAACACGTTTCCGATCCTATTGGGTGCGCTCTGTGTGTACGCTCTGGCGTACCGCTACTACAGCGCATTTATTGCCGCCAAGGCGATGGTGCTGGATGATCGCCGCATCACTCCCGCGCATACCTACGAAGATGGGCATAACTACGTGCCCTCGCCAAAATGGGTTTTGTTCGGTCACCACTTTGCCGCCATCGCCGGAGCTGGACCGCTGGTGGGTCCCACGCTGGCGGCACAGTTCGGATTTGCGCCGGGATTTCTTTGGCTGCTGATCGGCGCAGTAGTCGCGGGATGCGTGCAGGATTTTACCGTTTTGGTGGCTTCGATACGCCATCGCGGGCGCTCGTTGGCGGACATCGCGCGGACGGAAATTAGTCCGTTTTCCGGGCTGGTGGCGATGATCGCCGTTTTGTTCATTCTGCTGGTTACGCTGGCGGGACTGGGCATCGTGGTCGTCAATGCGCTGGCGAACAGCCCCTGGGGCGTATTCACCATTGGCATGACGGTGCCGATCGCGCTGGTCATGGGCGTGTGGATGTTCAAGAACCCGTCGGGCGAGATAAAGATCACCGGGCCCAGCATCTTTGGAGTTGCGTGCCTGCTGGCCGCAGTGGTGGGGGGACACACGTTTGCGGGAAGCAGCTTTGCGCACACGCTGACGTTTACTCCGCACGAGATCACCTGGATGATGGTGATCTACGGATTCGTGGCATCGGTGCTGCCGGTATGGTTGCTGCTGGAACCGCGCGACTATCTGTCCACTTACGTCAAGCTGGGCACGATTGCGGTTCTGATTATCGGCGTTTTCGTGGTGCACCCGAACATCCAGTTCCCGAACATTACGCCATTCATTCATGGCGGCGGGCCGATCATCAAGGGCAAGCTCTTCCCGTTCCTGTTCGTTACGATTGCCTGCGGCGCCATCTCAGGATTTCACTCGCTGGTCTCGTCGGGAACCACTCCGAAGATGCTGGATAAGGAAACCGACGCGCGGTTTATCGGCTTTGGAGCCATGCTCTGCGAGTCGCTGGTAGGTGTGCTGGCGCTGATTGCGGCCTGCTCGATGAATCCCGGCGATTATTTCGCGATCAATTGCCCTCCCGACGTTTTTGCCAAGCTGGGAATGCATACGGTGAACCTGGATATGTTCTCGCGTGAGATTGGCGAAAAGCTCGCGGGCCGCAGCGGCGGTGCGGTGTCACTGGCGGTGGGAATGGCCCAGATATTCAGAGGGCTGCCGGGCATGGACAGGCTGATGGGCTATTGGTACCACTACGCCATCATGTTTGAGGCGCTGTTCATTCTGACCACGGTAGATGCCGGGACTCGGGTGGCGCGCTACGTTCTGCAGGAACTGCTGGGCAAGGTGTACAAGCCGTTCGGCAACAACGCCTGGCTGCCGGGCAACCTGAGTGCCACTACGGTGGTCGTCGCCGGTTGGGGATACCTGATCTACACCGGCAGCATTTCGACGATCTGGCCGCTGTTCGGAACCGGCAACCAGTTACTGGCAACCATCGCGCTGGCAGTCACGACCACGTTCCTGATTAACATGGGCAAGGCGCGCTATGCATGGATTACATTCTTGCCGATGTGCTTTGTGGGAGTGACCACGCTCTCGGCGGGCGTGCTCTCGATCAAGAACATCTTCTGGCCGCTGCGATTGAAGCCAGGCATGGGATTTACTGGCTATCTGGACACGACCCTGATGGTGATCTTTATTACCGGCGTGGTGCTGGTGCTGATCGATGCGTTCCGCCGGTGGATCATGGTGCTGAATGGCGCGCCCGTGCCGGAAGAGGCGTTCGGCCCGCCGGTCGCCCCGAATGGCGAAGTGGTAAAGATGCGCTGCTGCTGAGATGAACCGCGCGGGAAGTCCGGCGCGCGTCAACTCGCGCCGGACTTTTCCGGCTGCTGGCAAACCCCACCGTTCCCGGTGGGGTTTGCCTGTTGCATTTATCAGAAGCCGGATGGATGTTCCTCAGCGACGCCAAAAGCACGTTCAAGGGCGATGCCGGAAGAGCCAAGCAGACCTTCGCCGAAAAGCGGGCCGATGAGGGCGACGCCGTGAGGAACGCGGCGCGGCGGGTTGAAGGTGGGCAGGGGACGCAGCGGGTCCGGCGCCCAATCGCTGCGCGCCTCAGAGACCTGCACAAATCCAGCGCGGAGAGTGAGCGAGGGATGTCCGGTGAAGTTGGTAGATGGTCAGCATTTCGTCGCGCAGCGCCGGGACGAGGAGCAGGTCGACTTGCGAGAAGATGCGCGCCATCTCCAGCGCGATCGGCGCGGCGGAAGCGATCGGTTTGGACGAAGTCGACGGCGGACAGGAAGCGGGCCTGACGGAAGGAGTTGGGCCAGGCATCAGGGCTTTGCGATCGGAGCTGGTTGAGTCCTCCGGCCAGGGTAAGTTCCTCAAAAGCGGCGGCGGCTTCGGCGAAGAGGATGATGTTCAGCGAATCGTAGGGCCAGTCAGGGAGCGAGACTTCGACTGGAGTGAAGCCGAGTTGCTTGGCCGTTTCCAGGGCAGCGCGATCGACCTCGGTGGCGGGAGGTTGGTTCATCCAGGCAGGGAAGTAGCCAAGGCGGAGACCGCGGACGGAGGCGGCGGCGTCGAAGTCGAGGTGACTCGGGACGCTGGAGATGTCTCCGGAATCTGGGCCGGAGATGGCGTTGAGCACGAGCAGAGTGTCTTCGACAGAGCGCGCCATGGGGCCGAGTTTGTCGAGAGACCAGCAGAGCGTCATGGCGCCAGTTCGAGGGACGCGGCCATAAGTTGGACGAAGGCCGGTGACGCCGCAGCGCATGGAAGGGCTCACGATGCTGCCTTCGGTTTCACTGCCGATGGAGAATGCGACGAGCCCCGCCGCAGTTGCCGCGCCTGGGCCAGCGGAGGAACCGGACGAGCCTTCTTCGAGCAGCCAGGGATTCATGGTCTGACCGCCGAACCAGATGTCATTGAGGGCGAGCGCGCCGAGCGAGAGTTTGGCGACGAGAACCGCGCCCGCGGCATGCAGGCGCTGCGTGACGGCGGCGTCTTCGGCGGGAATGCGATTGCGGAAAGGTTCGGCCCCATAGGTGGTGCGAATGCCAGCGGTGTCGAGCAAGTCTTTTGCACCCCATGGGATGCCGTGGAGCGGACCACGGTAGTGTCCGGAGGCAATCTCCTGGTCGGCTTGGCGGGCTTGCGCGAGCGCGAGTTCGCGGGTGAGAGTGATGACGCAGTGGAGCTGGGAATCGAAGCGCTGCAGGCGGTCGAGATAAATATTGGTGAGGCGTCGGAGGTGAGCTTGCGCTGTTCAATCCATCGCGAAAGGCGGGTTACAGGAGAGAAGGCGATGGCGGCGTCGGAGGAAGGAAGTGGACCGGGGTCGACTTTGCTGCGCACGAAGCGATTCTGCGAGGGTCCCGAGGGATGTCCGGGCAACACGGGATTCCACTGCGACCAGGGCGCAATGGAGGGCTCGATGGCTACCTTGCGGGGGCCGACGCGGCGCTCGTAGTAGGGCGCAAGAGAGGTGCGCCAGTTGCTGGCGGCCTGGGCTCGTTCGGCATCGGTAAGGGTGAAATTCACCAGCTTTTCCGCCGCTTCGAAGGTGGAGGCGGAAACCTCCGGGCCGGCCGGTGCGGCGGTACCGAAGGCCTGCGGCGTACCGGGCGGTGGAGGCTTCGGCGGCGGGGTGCTTTGGCCGTAGGCGGCGGTACTGAGGGCAGTGGTGCCAAGGATGCTGAGAGCGGAAAGAGCGAGGAATTCTCGGCGGGAAGCTGACATGGTGCTCCATGGGCGCACGGGGAAGCGCGGTGTTGGACAGCTACATGTCACTATAACGCAGCGGGAAGCGGAGCAGGCGCACGGGTTTGGCGGCAGAGACATCCAAAAGGTAACCCCGCACATCACACGATGCGCATTGAGTAACGGGTGGAGCAACCCAGGGTTGCTCTGCGACGTGCTTCTCGCCATAGGTGCGCACTGCTGGGGGCAAAAATGAATCCGGCGTTCATCGAAGCGCTTCGCTCGCTGGTTGGCGAGGGCCTGATCACGGCTCGCGAGGAACTGCGCACTTATGAATGCGACGGCCTGACAAATTTCCGCGTCGTGCCGCTCGCGGTTGTTTTGCCCTCCACGGCGGAGCAGGTGCAAGCGCATCGTGCGGCTCTGCGCTCAGGAGCACGTCGCCTTTGTCGCACGCGGCTCCGGCACCGGACTGAGCGGTGGCGCGCTTCCGGTTGAAGGCGGCATCGTGATCAGCCTCTCGCGGCTGAACCGCATCCTCGAATCTGGATATTCCGAATGCGCGGGTGGTGGTAGAGCCAGGCGTGATCAACGCCGCTGTGACCCAGCGCGTCGCTCCTTACGGATACTTCTATGCTCCCGACCCGTCTTCGCAATCCGTGTGCACGATTGGCGGCAATGTTGCGGAAAACTCCGGCGGCGCGCACTGCCTGAAGTACGGCTTTACCACCACCCATGTTCTCGGACTGGAAGTTGTGCTGCCCGACGGCTCGCTGGTGCAACTCGGAGGCAATACGCTCGATACTCCGGGATACGATCTTCCCGGTGTCTTTGTCGGCTCGGAAGGAACGCTCGGCGTCACCACCAAAGTGATGCTCCGCATCGTAAAGCGCCCGGAGGTGATCCAGACTCTGCTGGCGGCGTTTGATTCCACCAACGCTGCCGGAGCGGCGGTGAGCGACATTATCGCATCGGGAATTTTGCCGGCCGCAATCGAGATGATGGACAACCTCGCCATCCAGGCGGCCGAAGCCGCAGTCCACGCCGGCTACCCGAACTGCGGAGGTCTGCTGCTGGTCGAACTGGATGGTCCCGCCGCCGAGGTGGAAGCCTTGATGGCCCAGGTGAAGGAGAAGTGCCTGCACCATCAGGCGTCGGAGATCCGCGTGGCGCAGTCGGAAGCCGAGCGCATGGTGATTTGGAAGGGGCGCAAAGCAGCTTTCGCCGCCATGGGGCGCATCTCTCCCAACTACATCGTGCAGGATGGAGTCATTCCGCGGACTGCGCTGCCCCAGGTGATGGATGAGATTGTGCGCCTGAGCGCCGCGGCGGGATTGCGCGTGGCCAACGTCTTCCATGCCGGAGATGGCAATCTGCATCCACTCGTTCTGTATGATCGCCGCATCGAAGGACAGGAGCAGGATGCAGAAGAACTTTCCGGCGAGATATTGAAGCTTTGCGTGCGGGCCGGCGGCTCGATCACCGGCGAGCATGGCGTGGGGAAGGAAAAGAAGATGTTCATGTCAGAGATGTTTGCCGAGCCTGACCTGCAGACGATGCAGCTGGTCCGATGCGCTTTCGATCCCGATCATCTATCGAATCCCGGAAAGATCTTTCCGCGCACTCCGTTGTGCGCGGAGAGGCCGGGCCCGTACGTTCCGCATCCGCTCGAAATCTCTGGAGAGGCACAGTTTTTCTAGGCCATGCCTGGATTCGCAAAAGCTACTTCGGCGCAAGCTCTGGACGCACTCGCACGATTGTCGTGGAAGGTGATCTGCGCGCAAGGCGGCGCCGCGGACGCAGTCTGTGGAGTGGTGCCGGAGTTGTACGCCGAGCCCGCCAACGAGACTGAGCTGGCGCGTGTGCTGGAGTACGCAAACCGGGCGGGAATGCTGGTGGCCCCACGCGGCGGCGGAACAAAGCTGGATTGGGGCACTGCGCCGACGGCCGTCGATCTGATGATTTCGACCGCAAAGTTCAACCGCATATTGGAGTACGCGCCGGGAGACATGACGGTAACGGTCGGGAGCCGGAGTCACCATCGCGCAATTGCAAAGCGCGCTCTCCGAACATCGGCAAAGGCTGGCGCTCGATCCGCTGTGGCCGGAGCGGGCGACCGTGGGCGGAGTGATCGCGACCAACGACAGCGGGGCGTTGCGGTTGCGCTACGGCGGCATTCGCGATCTCATCATCGGCATCACCGTGGTTCTTCCCGATGGCACCATTGCTGCCAGCGGCGGCAAGGTGGTGAAGAACGTCGCCGGGTATGACTTGCCCAAGCTGATGTCCGGGGCACTGGGCACGCTGGGAATCATCTCCAGGGCAGTGTTTCGCCTGCATCCTCTGCCGGAAAAGTCGCACACGCTCAGCTTCTCATTTCTTGATCGCGAGAGGGCCAACGACTTCATGCTCGCGATCACCGATTCAGTGGTGGTCCCCACCGGTTTGCAGATGAGAACGGCGTCGGACGGAAAGATCGAAGTCGATGTAAGGATCGACGGAATTGCGGCTGGAGTTGCGGCGCAGACGGAAACGGTGTGCAAACTTGCGGGCGAGGTAAAATCCGCAGAGCCCGGCGGCGATCCGTGGCAGGCACGCGAGGAGCTCTGGAACAGCAGCGGTGCGTCCGCAGCCATCTGCAAGTTGAGCATGTTGCCCGCCCAGCTAAGTTCGACCGCCGAATTCGTGCGCGAAGGGCTCAGCCAGAATGCCGATTGGAGTTTGCTGATGCACTCCACCGGACTTGCCTGGCTGCGGATCGATGCCACCGACTGCGCACAGCATTGCGGATTTCATTTCATCGCTCAGGATGTTTCTGGCTCCGACCGGCGGAACAGCGGTCGTGCTGAAAGGCCCTGCAGCATTGCGGCAAAAGGTGGATGTCTGGGGTGCGACCGGTAACGCGCTGCCGCTGATGAAGAGGATCAAGGAACAGTTCGATCCACGCGGAATTCTGAATCGCGGACGATTCGTGGGAGGCATTTGATGCAGCAGATGGTTCCGGTCGAAACCCTCGAAAGCAAAGGCGGCGCAAGCGTCTACGATTCGCATCATCCGCCGTCGATGGAGTCTGATCGATCAATGCGTACATTGTGGTTTCTGCCTTCCGACTTGTCCAACCTATCTGCTCTGGAATCAGGAGATGGATTCTCCGCGCGGCCGAATATACCTGATGAAAATGGGCGCGGAAGGCGGCGTGGCGCAGATGGACGAAACCTTCGTCAGCCACTTCGACAAATGCCTGGGATGCATGGCTTGCGTGACTGCGTGCCCGTCCGGCGTGCAGTATGGAAAGCTGATCGAGGCAACGCGGGCGCAGATCGAGCGCAATTACCAGCGTCCGTTTCTCGATCGGCTCTTTCGCAGGCTGATCTTCTGGCTGTTCCCGCATCCGAATCGGCTGCGCTTGCTGATGCTTCCGCTGTGGCTCTATCAGAGATCGGGGCTGCGCTGGCTGCTCCGCAAGAGTGGGCTGCTTCGCCTGCTGCCGGAACGGCTGCGCTCCATGGAATCGCTATTGCCGGAGATCCAACTACGCAGGATGTTCCTGTCCATTCCGCGGCATGTTCTACCGGAATGGCAGGCCGCGCCTGCGGGTTGGTGTGCTGCTGGGTTGTGTGCAACGCGTTCTCTTCAGCAACGTAAATGCGGCAACCGTTCGCGTGCTCGCCGCGCTCGGCTGCGAAGTCGTCGTGCCGCCGGAGCAAGAATGCTGCGGTGCATTGATGGCGCACACCGGACGCGAACCGGAGGCATTGAATGCAGCGCGGCGGCTCATCGAAGTCTTCGAGCGGGCCGGAGTTGACGCCATCGCGGTGAACTCTGCCGGTTGCGGCTCGAACATCAAGGAATACGCGCATCTGCTGCGCGATGACCCCGAGTTTGCGGAACGGGCGCAAGGTCGTTGCCGCGAAATGCCGGGACATCAGCGAACTCATTGCGGAACTTGGAATGGAGAGGCCGGTCAATCCGATTCGGTGGAAAGTTGCCTATCACGACTCCTGCCATCTGCAGCATGCGCAGGGCATCCGCGCGCAACCGCGGCAGTTGTTGAGCGCTATTTCCGGGATTGAGCTGATCGAACTTCCGGAGGCTGCGATTTGCTGCGGCTCGGCGGGAGTGTTCAACCTGATTGAGCCGGAGACGGCGCGCCAGTTGGCTGACCGCAAAGCTCGATCCATCATCAACTCAGGGGCGCAGGCACTGGTTTCCGCCAACCCAGGATGCCTTCTTCAGATTGCAGGGGCGCTCAAGAGAGCAGGCCATCCGCTGCCGGTGGTCCACCTCATCGAGGTCATAGATGCCGCGCTCGACCGGAATCACCGTTTGTTGCGACGCGGCTTTGCGGAGAGGAATAGCCGTGATGGCAAGCAGCCGCGGTGAGACGATCCGGGCACACGGCTGGACCTCTTGCCATCCACGAAGCCAAGTTCAGTGCGCCGAGTTACAGGTGCTGGAGACATGCTTAAACGAGGTAACGTTAAATGTGGTCTCCGTATCAGATGGTGCGCTCATTGAGCCGGATTGCTTTCCTCTCATCGTCGAGTCCGACGCGCTCGTTCCTGTCACCTGGATGGTGTGACCAACGTGGTTCTGCAGCTTTGCCGTGTCTCCCGTGAGTTGATAGGTCGTACCAGACTTGTCCGTCAGACTGTAGCTTCCGTCCGATCCCGACAGACATCCCTCAATGGTGGTCTTGACTCATATCGGAACTACTCTGGCTGGGTTGGCTATCATACTGCGCTACCGCCCACAGCGCTGTCGTAAGAGAGAGCTGAGCAGAACTAACCTGAGCAGAACTAGCCTTTTCATGGTGTTTCCTCCGCTGTATTGGAGTGGTATGCAGGATGAATTGGGTTGCACCACCAGCTCTGAATAGCGCGAACTCTGATGGATCGTGAGGAGAAAGCCGCGACCCGGATGGACGTGAGCAGCCGCCGGCTTACTTGCTTGCTCTTGGGCGGGGTTGAGCCAGCCGTTGAAACAATGGCGCCCCCCATGCTCCCATCGCGAGCAGAGCCCCAAACAGGACCACGGCATCAATGCTTTCGCGACCCTGCCGAGACCAGTATGCCGCCGCATCGAGGTTCAACCAGAGTGCAAATTCGTCCAGCGTCAGCGCCGCGCCAATCCCGTAAGTCAGCGCCAGCAAGCGGCTCAGAAGAATGGAAAGCGAATTGTCATGGGTTGCGGCTTCCGTCAGCTCGGCGTAGCCGGTAATGAGCAGAAGAAGGATTCCCCAAACCAGGTGGTGGATGTGCCGCCCGCCCATCTCGACATAGCCGAATGGCCCAATGTGATGAGTGATGGAGGCCACCAACAGCCGCACCGCCAGAAACGTCATAAAAAAGCTGACCGACGCCAGGAAAAGCCGTCTCTGCGGCCGGTCCGGAATCTGCTGGTGAATCAGCAGACCGAGCTTCGTTAAGTGCAGAACTAGAAGGATCAGGGCAGTCGATGCGCTGATAAATATCAAGAGAATCCAGGATCCGGAAATATGCATAGGAGGGCATGATCTGCGCAATCGGATGGAAGAGCCTTTGCAAAGATCTTCGGGCAAGCAGTCAGTAGCGCAGCGGATGCGAAACTTGCTTGGCCGCGATGGTGGGGAATATGTATCCCCGCCAGGTACGATCATAGCGAAAGCCAATGCGGAACATGCGCCAGTGATCGTTTCCATCGGGCATGTTGAATACTGCGTACGGTGGCCACGCCAGCCCCAGGCTTGTTCCCTCCGGCTTGCCGACTAACGCGAAATGGGGCTCGTGTTCTGATCTCCAGGACAGGCGCCGCTGCAACCAGCACACCACGGGTGCAAACCCCCGGCGGTCCTTTCCCTGGTTCACGCAGCCCTGATCCGCGAGCTTGGCAGAAGGGTCGTCAACTTTTGGGGCGGGCTGAGCAAGCGCGGAGCCAAGAGCGAACAAGATTACGATTGCAGTGATGGACGAAAAATTGCGAGCTGCTGTCGGGATGGTCATTTTGTCGCGTAAGTACCGCACCTACTTGGATTCTGTGTTGCGGAACAAAGATGGCCAGGAACAATGCCCCTGGAGTGTCCGGCTCAAAGCTTCCGGTCCACTCCACTTCTCCAATGATTATCCCAACATCTACTGGGATTCAACAAGCTTTCGGCGAGCCTGGACACACCCCGGGCGGGGGAGGGTTGGTGGGCAAAGTTTCGGGGATACTACAGGTGGAAGGGCTCAACTACGCTTCGGGGAGCAGCCTACTTACCCGACTGCCGAAACTGCGGAAAAGCGCCCGGTGTTGACTCTTGCCTAAGTAGATGTACTGCGCCGGTTGAAAGGATGCACGGACCGGCCGGAGATCACACACATGTGTGATCTTGAAAGAACGATCCACCCACCGGCGCTAGAAAGCGACAGCGGTAGCGCGGGCTGCCTGTGCCGCGAATTCCTTCTTCCATTCGGCGCCGGAGAGCTTCTCGGCCAGGGCAACGGCAATGTGCAGCGGTTCTACCCCCAGGTCGCGGCTGCGTCCGAGCCCTTGCACGCACGCGGGGCAGTTGGTGAGCACGGTTGCTTTTTGCGCTTCGCCGATGGCATGGGCGAAGGCCTCGCGCTTGCGGTGCAGCATCGCATCGGTGATGTCCGGACGCGAGAGCGAGAGGCGTTCCCGCCTCCGAGCAGCAGTGGGGCACCGCTTGCACCGAGCCGAAGCCGCCGAGTTTTTCCAAAACCTTGATCGCTTTGCCGTCGAGCGAGTCGTGACAGGGTGCGTGGTAAAGGAAATTGCCATTGCCTTCCACGCGCAGACCGCGTTCGAGCACATAGTCCGCTACGTCCACCACTCTGCCGAACAGTTCCGTCGTATCCATCTGCGCCAAACCCTCGCGGCAGGTACCGCAGGAGACGACGCATCCGTCGAAATCCAGGTAGGCGAACATCGCACGCATCTGGCTGAACAGAATCGTGTCGCGCAACACCGTGCGTGAGTGCAAGCTGGTCTTGGCGTTGACGTGGGCAGGGAAGCCGCAGCACAGGAACGGAGGCGGCAGCACCACCCGAGTTCCGAGCTTCAGCAGGAGGTGAATGGTAGCCATCGAGATGTCCGAGTACAGGCGCTCGGAGCCACATCCGGGAAAGTAGAAAACCGTTTTTCGCTCGTCCGACCCATTGCGATCCGGCTCAAAGACGAGTGCCTGATCGGCTTCGCATGCCGGCAGAACATCGCGCAGCGTCCGGCTGGGAATTGGTGCCATCGAGGAGCGGAGCAGGCGCAGAGGATAAAAGGCGGATGCGCCCTCGGCGGGCTGAAATGGCACAGCCAGTTTGCTGGCAACGCGCTGCGCCGCGCCTCCCAACTGCGCGACTGCGGTACGGAAAAGATTGTTGAACGCCGGCGAGCGGCTGTCCAGATACTGCAGCGTAAGGCGGGTGGCCAAGGGCGTGTGTTTGTAGCCCCAGCCAGAGAGAATCTCCCGCTCCAGAACCGAGACCGCTCCGGTGTCGATATCGACCGGGCAGGGGGTAAGGCATTTGTGGCAGATGGTGCAGTGATCGGCCACTTCCTCCAGCCATTGCAGCAGCTCGAAATGCGTCGAACGCTCGCGCTGCGCGTCGTAGAGCAGCGCTTCGATCAGGGAGCCGATCGCGAGATTCTTATTGCGTGGATGGTAGAACATGCCGCGCGCCGGGTGATAGACGCAGCAATCCACCTTGCACTTGCCGCAACGGACGCAGTGCGCAATCTTGCGCGAGAGCTCTTCGAGCTGACCGTGTTGCAGAATGCGGGCTTCCAGTTCCAACAGGTTGAACGAAGGCGTGAAGATGTGATTGAGAGCTTCAAAGTCCTCAAGCTTGCCGGGATTCATCAGCCCCGCCGGGTCCACCTGGCGGCGGTAGGCCGTGAGTTCGGCGATGCGCTCCGGTTCGAGATACTTGAGCTTGGTGAGGCCGATTCCGTGTTCGCCGGAAACCACGCCGCCCAGAGAGATAACCTTCTCCATCACGCGGTCGATCACCTGGTTGGTGCGGTCCAGCATGGGGCGGTCGTTGGAGAGAACCGGCACGTTAACGTGCACGTTGCCATCGCCGGCGTGCATGTGGGTCGCCAGCACAAGTCGGCGGTCGCGCACTTCCTGGTAGGCGCGCTCCAGTGCCGCCAGCACCGCCGGATAACCGCGCACCAGTTTGGCCAATCCGTCGCGGAAGCCGTGGAGATGGGTGAGCCCGCGCAAAGCTTCCACTCCTAAGTGTTGCAACTCCACGCGGAAGCGAGCGCAGAGTTCCAGCGCCGCAGGGGTTTTGGCGACAATCTGTTCGCTGTCGTCTTTTGTCTGCGTTCCCGTGAATACCTCTTCGGCTCGCTGGGCAAAGCGAAGCTGGGCGTAGCGCTCCTCTTCCACATTGATACCGTCAATAAAGCGCGCGAACTCGGCCAGCGTATCCAATGGGAGGACAATGTCCTCGTTCATCTTGAAGGCGTTGGTGCGGCGGGCGATGGCGCCAAGTTTTTTGCGGTCGGCCCAGAAGCGTTTTGCTTCGGCGGCGTCGTGAGCGACGAAGAGCAGGGTGTTTGGGTGCTGCTCGAGCAACGCTCGCACGCGCTCGACTCCGTGCCCGGCTTGCTCATCGGAATGTCCGGCGATGTCGATGAGCAACGCCGCTTTTGGCGTCTCGGCGCGGGGAGCTTTCACCTTGTAGTCGATGGCGCGAATATACTCATCGTCAAAATGTTCAAGGGCCAGCAACGCCTCGGTGCCGTCGGCAGGAAGAGGGAAGATGCGCGAGAGTTCCAGTATGACGCGGCTGGCCTCGTCGAAATCAGGTCCGAAGAACTCCAGGCAGAGCGTCTTCTTCGCCGCGTATTCGGGATAGAGAATGAAGATCGCCGAGGTGATGATGCCGTCGGTGCCTTCCTTCTGCAGCCCTGGCACACCGCCCAGCGCTTTGTTGGTGATGTCCTTCCAGAGCCCGTTCTTGCGGATCTCGGTGCCGCGCAGTTCGATGCGCTTGAGCAGAATCTCCTGCTCGTTCAGTACATCGAAAATCACCGTGTCCTGCGGCAAAATTTTGCGTAGCTGGTGATTGGCGCGGCGTACCGTCCAGCGCTCTCCGGAGGGCATGGCCATGCGCCATTCGATGAGGTTGTCGATGCAGGTGCCCCAGCGTACGGCGAGTTTCCCTCCGGCATTTTCAGCAATATTTCCGCCCACCGTGCAGGCCCAGGCGCTGGTGGGATCGGTGGCAAAGACCAACCCATGTTCCGCAGCGTGCTCCATCGCCTTTTCGGTTACCACTCCGGCTTCGACTTCCATAACACGAGCGGTCGCGGTCCGGCGATCGTCGAGGTGAAACTCACGCTGGCTGATGGCGCGAATGTGGTTGAGCTTCTCCGTGTTTACCGCGATACAGCCGGAGCGCAGCGGTACCGCCCCACCAGTCAGTCCAGTGCCGGCCCCGCGCGGAACTACTTTGAGCCCGAGTCCTGCGATGGCCAGCAGTAGCGGCGCCACCTGCTCTTCTTTGTCCGGCGTAACTACGGCTAGCGGCAAGTGAAGACGCCAGTCGGTGGCATCCGTAGCGTGAGCGACCAGGGAGAATGGATCGAAAAGAATATTGTGGCTGCCGACCACGGCTGCCAGTTCGCGTTTCACGCGGTTGCGCAGGTCGGGAGTCTCCTCGACCTCGGTGCGGAACGAAGCAATCAGAGCGCGGCATTTCGCCAGAACGTCCAGCACGCGCGGGTTGCCGTCGGCCTTGGAGGCAATGATCTCCAGATCCTTGGAGGCATTTTCAAAGAAGCGCTTGCGGCGGGGAGCCGAGGCCACCAGCTCTTGAAACAAATAAGGATTGCGGCGATGAATCAGCACCTCTCCGAAGAGGCGCATGAGGATGCGGGCCGAGCGGCCGGTCACGCGCGTGCCGCGCAACTCCTCGAGGGTGCGAACGGTTTCCGCTCCGAGCAGGAACGACACCGCCTGCCGGTCGTCGGCTGAGGTGTAATTGAAGGGGATTTCACGAGGACGGGGAACGCCGCCGTCTGCCTGCCCGATTGGGCCTGAACTGAACGCCATGGTCTAGATTAGCAAATTCAAAGGCACAGAAGAAACGTTGGTGGCGTAATCTTCTGCCGGAGAGGCGGATGCAGAAAAGCCCGGAACGGTGAGTTCCGGGCCTCTCTGGTTAATCGGATCTGCTTACAGAACCTGTACGTTTTCTGCCTGGAAGCCCTTGGGCCCCTTAACGACGTTGAACTGGACTGCCTGGCCTTCTTGAAGGCTCCGGAAACCATTCGACTGAATTGCCGAAAAGTGCACGAAGACATCTTCGCCGTTCTGGCGGCTGATAAATCCAAATCCCTTTGCGTCGTTAAACCACTTCACTGTTCCTTGTTCCACTGTGTTGTACCTTTTTCTTTTGTATTGAATTTCCTGCTGAGAAGATCGGATGCTACTGAGAGTGGGACGCGGAAGTGATTCGGCGGTTCCAGCTCAAAATCGCGTACGTTCAAACTTAGCCAGATTTCGATCAACCCGATTATAAGGTATTTCCAGCAAAAGCGCACAGAAATATTTTCAAGCCCTGAAAAAACTGGAAGTCAGGGCAGATTCAGGGATGCAGGTCGGTGTGAGCTGCGCAACTTTGAGCGGGTGTGCCGTTGCCGAACGGATGAGATCGAGGGCTGGTTAAGATATACTTTTCGCAAATATCCAGAATTGAATTGGGAGTTCTATGAAGGCAGTGATCCTGGCGGGCGGATTGGGTAGCCGCTTGAGCGAAGAGACAACCCAACGGCCCAAGCCCATGGTTGAAATCGGCGGGTTCCCGATGCTCTGGCACATCATGAAGATTTACTCCGCCCATAATGTGCACGACTTCATCATCTGCCTCGGCTACAAGGGCTACATCATTAAGGAATACTTTGCGAACTACTTTCTGCACTCATCCAACGTCACCTTCGACCTTGCAAATAACAGCATGAAGGTGCATGAGAACTTCGGTGAGCCTTGGCGCGTCACTCTGATTGACACCGGCGGCGAGACGATGACCGGCGGACGCATCAAGCGCATTCTCCCGTACGTAGAGGATGAAGACGCTTTTTGTTTGACTTACGGCGACGGCGTGGGCGATGTCGATATCACCCGGTCGATCGAGTTCCACAAGCAGCATGGCCGGTTGGCCACGCTGACCGCGGTGCAACCAGCCGGGCGTTTCGGTTCGCTGGTGATGAAGGAAGACACGATTCTTGATTTTCAGGAAAAACCGGCTGGCGATGGACAGTGGATCAACGGCGGATTCTTCGTGCTCTCCCCGAAGGTCGGCGAGTACATCCCAGGCGACGAAACTCCATTCGAGCAGGACTCCTTGAAAAGAATCGCGAAGGCAGATCAGCTGCGCGCTTTCCATCATCGCGGCTTCTGGCAGCCTATGGACACGCTGCGCGATAAGAACCATCTCGAAGAGCTCTGGGCCTCGGGAAAAGCCGCGTGGAAGTCGTGGACATAATCTTCCGAACTCCAGAAAGGCTCAAAAGTAGCATGCGCTTTAATCCGTACTCGACGGCACTCGCACTCCTCCGTTTCGCTGGAACTTCATTGTTGAGTGCCATCCTGCTGATAACGCTTTCGGTGGCGGCCTTGGCGCACGCGGGATCGGTTTACGTACCCGTGGATAGCTGGGTTTATCCGGCGGCGGAGCGGTTGGCGGCCCTTACCGGCACGCGAGCTGAGGTGCTGGGAATGCGGCCTTGGACCCGGTTGCAGTTTGCCCGCTTCCTGGAGCGAGCCAGAGAGGTGCCGCATGATTCTGAGGCCGACAAGTTGCAGAATTCTTTGGAGCACGAGTTTGCTCCTGAGCTGAATAGCGAGTTGGAAAAGCTGGCATTGGACTCGGTCTACACGCGGAGCACACAGATCGCGGGTACGCCGTTACGCGACAGCTACCACCTCGGGCAGACTATCGCCGATGACTTTGGACGCCCCTACGGCCAGGGCTTCAACACGATCAACGGCGGCTCTGGATACCTGCAGGAGCGCGCGGGACTGCTGTTTGTGCGCGGTGAGTATCAGCACGGAGCGTCGCTGCGGTCGCCCTCGTCGTCTGCGATTGACAGCCTCGCACTCGTGGACGGTGTCGCCACCAATCAGCTACAGACTCAGGGCGGCCCCTCGGTTGATGATTTCCGGTTGCTGGATGCTTATGTTGGCGTCTCCTTCGGACGCTGGACGGGATCGCTCGGCAAGCAGAGCTTGTGGTGGGGGCCGGCAACTGGTGGGGCCTTCCTGGAGAGCAACAACGCCGATCCATTCTGGATGGCGCGGCTGACCAACGACAAACCCTACTCGATTCCTATTCTCGGCAAGGCGCGGCTGGATCTGTTCTACGGAAAGCTGCAGGGCCACACCTACGAACCGCAGGTCTGGATACACGGCGAAAAGGTTTCGCTGCAGCCTTTCAAGAGTCTTGAGGTTGGCTTTACCCGCACCGTGGTCTTCCTGGGAGTGGATTACCCGTTTAGCTTTCACCGCCTGTGGGATAGCTACTTCAGCGTCGGCAACAATAACTTCTCGTACCTTCCTCAGAACAATCCGGGCTCCCGGCAGGGCGGAGTGGATTTTTCGTGGAAACTGCCGAAGCTTCCGGTGACGCTGTACAGCGACGGCTATTGCGACGATGACCCTTCCCCATCTGGCTAATCCGGTCTCGCTCGGCGTTCCGTCCGGGGCTCTACATTGCGCGCCTGCCAGGGGCGTTGGCAAAGCTTGACCTGCGGATGGAAGGCGCCTACACGGCCTCGGAGGACTCCTCGGCTCCCAATGGATTCAACTACTGGAAAGAGGATTACAGGGACGGCTACACCAACAAAGGATTGCTGATTGGAGATACCGTGGGCCGCGCCGGGGTCACCTGGCAGGCGTGGAGCACGTACTGGATTTCCGCACGCAATAAGGTGCAGGTAAGCTACCGCAATCAATACGTCAGTCCCCAGTTTCTCAAGGGCGGCGGCACGCAGAACGACATTCGAGCCACCTCGAGCTTTGTGCTCAAACATAATCTGGAAGTGGATCTCGGGGTGCAATCGGAGCGGGTAGTGATGCCTCTGCTGACCGGCAGCCTCGCTCCAAAGTACAACGTGAGCGGATGGGCGGGCGTGACCTACTGGCCGAAACACAAGGGGCAAGCTCAGCCGTAGCCGTCGGCCGCAAAGAGAGCTGTCGCGGGCTCTTCGAAAGTCAATGTAGGATAGTTGCATTCAGTTGTGATGGAGCGTGATATGTCATCTGCACTCGCTGGAGTTGAACCGCAGGAGATCTGGAAACACTTTGAAGCGCTGGCTGCCATCCCTCGCCCTTCCACCAAGGAAGCCGCCGTGCGCGATCATGTCCTCAAGCTAGCCGCCAGCCTCGGGCTGGAATCGTTGGTGGACGAGGCTGGAAACGTGGTCGTACGCAAGCCCGCCTGCGCGGGTCGCGAGTCCGCTCCGGTTACCGCGCTCCAGGGCCATCTCGACATGGTTTGCGAGAAGAACGAGGACACGGATTTCAACTTTGACACCGATCCAATCCGGCTGGTGCGCAAGGAAGACTGGCTATACGCCGATGGCACCACGCTCGGCTCCGACAATGGCATCGGCGTTGCCGCCGCGCTGGCCGTCATGGAGAGCAAAACCATCCATCACGGCCCCATGGAATTCGTCTTCACGGTTGAGGAAGAGACCACTCTGGGCGGTGCCTCGGCCTTCAAGCCCGGAGTGCTGAAGGCTCGCTACCTGCTCAATCTAGACAACGAGGAGCGAGGGACATTGTGCATCGGATGTGCCGGAGGGCTTAACACGCGAGCTCATCGCAAGGTTGCCTTCCAGGTGGCCGGCGCAGGTTCCGCCTACCGGGTGAAAGTCGCCGGACTCAAGGGCGGTCACTCCGGCGTGGACATCCATCTTGGGCGCGGCAATGCGGTGCGCATCCTCGGCGGCGTGCTGCAACTTGTGCTGGAGCAGATCCCGGCGCAACTGGCTGACCTGAAGGGCGGCAGCGCCCACAATGCGATTCCGCGCGAGGCTTCGGCGCTGGTGCTGATCGATGCCACGAACGAAGCTCAACTCGATGCGATCGTGGCGCAGTATGCTGAAGACGTTCGCGCCGATCTCGGCGCATTTGATCCAGATTTGCAGATCACGGTGGAAAAGGCGGAGCGTCCATCGCGGGTGATTGCGCCAGGAGATGCGAAGAAGGTGGTGGATTTGATCGCCAGCCTGCATCACGGGGTGCTCGCCATGAGCCCGGATGTTCCCGGACTGGTGCAGGACTCGACCAACGTTGCCACGGTCAGTCTGAAGGACGGGGTGGTGGAGATCGTCACCAGCCAGCGTTCCGCCATCGAGGGCAGCAAGAACATCGCCAAGCGGCTGGTCGCCACCGCCTGCCTGCTTGCCGGTTTCGAGGTCGAGCACTCGAGCAGCTATCCCGGCTGGAAACCCGAGCCCAACAGCGATATCGTGCGCAAGTCGAAGGCGGTCTTCGAGGAGATGTACGGCTCCACGCCCAATCTCATTGCCATGCACGCAGGACTGGAAACCGGGGTGCTCGGCGTGAACTACCCGGAGATGCAGATGATTTCTTTCGGACCACAAATCGAACATCCGCATAGCCCCGCCGAACGGGTGCAAATCTCATCGGTTGCCGAGTTCTGGAGGTACCTGGCCGCGGTGCTGGAAAAACTTTGACACCAGCTGCTCTGATTCCCTATACTGCGTTCAGTCTTCGAATAAAGTGAGTGGTCACTCTCGGTGCCGACGGATTCGATTCCGGCGGATCGAGAATGCTCTGCGGCCCGGCGGCCATACAACCCCAAGCCGGATATAGTATGTAAGTCAGCCGCAATAGAAGAAGCTGCTATGAACAAGGCCCTGCTAAGAGCCAATGGCGAAGCCTCGTCTTGTGAGTGACTTCGATTCTCACTGCTGCGGCCCTGCGAGATCGTGTCCCTGGGTGAGGCGCTGGCTCTTCGTCGAGCGTCCGGAGCATGACGCGGAACTGCTCGATAATCACTCTGTTCAACCCGCTCCGGTGTTTCGAAACTGAACCATGACTGAAATTGCAGCTAAAGACCGGATGATTGCCGCGGCTGTGATCCTTTTTTCGCACGCAGGATTCAATGGGGTTACGACCAAGGATATTGCCCGTAACGCAAATGTCAGCGAAGGCAACATCTTTCGCTATTTCCCGAGCAAACGCGACTTGTTTATCGCGGCCATCGATTGCGAACTCGGGAAGCTGAGTGTCCGCGCCGAAGTGCTCGCACAGAGCGCCAACGTGGAAGACGCGCAGATTGCGATGCGGACCTTGTTCGAACTGATCACCGACACCGTTGTGAACCACCCGGCGCTGGTACGGTTGCTGCATTTCAGCGCTCTTCAGTTTGGCGCAGACATGGAACCCGTGTACCGGAGGCATCTGGATGCAATTATCGCCGCCTCGGCGAACAATTTCGAGAAATGGTCGAAGAGCTATGGGTTCCGCGGTCTCAATGCGCAGGTTACGGTTTTATCATTTGTCGCGACCGTTATTCTGTTACAGAACTATCCCGTAATTACAGGTTCTGCTCTCCCATTTCCATCCGTCGAAAGTGCCGCTGCCTCGTATGCGGAACTCTGGTATCACATTCTTTCCGAGAAAGTTGAAACTGCTTTGCCCAACTCCGATATTGTTTGAGCAGGCGCTCTGGGTACAAGGGGAGTTTAACGCGTGATTCATTACTTACGAAACTTGATTGTATCGAGAACCGAAGCACTTGGTAGGAGTACCGCATGCGTGTGACGAATCAAGAAGGTTTAACGACAGGCAGCCGGACCCTAATGCCGAACGGGGGCGATGGCTCAAAGGGTGAGGAACAGTCCCTAACCTCAATCTGGCAAACAATTGTCAAGCGCAGGGTCATCATAGTGTGTTCGGCTTTGGCCATCTTCTGCGCGGTCGCTGCGCATACCATGCGCATGAAGCCTGTGTACGAAAGCGTCGTGCGTCTGCAAATTGATCCGAGCCGCTCTTCCAACCTCGGCCTCGACGACATCGTCAGTGAAAAGCTCGGTTCGGATGACTCGGACAGCCGCATACAGACCGAGGTCAAGCTGATCCAGAGCGACACGGTGGCGATGCGCGTGATTGACGCTTTGGGGCTGGCGAAGCGTCCGGAGTTTGCCGGAAAGAGCGCGCTCACCATGAGTGTCACAAACCCTGCAGCAATGAGCCCATCGGACAGACAGCGCTTAGTTGGTGCGTTTCAGGGTGCACTCCGGGTGCGAGTCTTGTCCAATACTCAGCTTGTCGAGGTTCGATTCCGCAGCACCGACCCGAAACTGGCGACTGAAGTGGCCAATGCGGTGGCAGAGCAATATATGCAGCGCAACTTTCAGACCCATTATGAGGGTGCGGTGCAGGTATCGAATTGGCTTGCAAAGCAGATGGAAGAGCTGCAGGGCAAGGCTATCGAAGCGCAGCAGAAGCTGGCAGAGTTCCAGAAACAAAATAACATTCTCGGCGCGGATGAAAACGACAACATTGTTACCGACCGGCTGAAACTTCTAAATCAGCAAGTCACGGAAGCCGAGGCAGACCGCATTGTAAAGGAAGCCCGCCACAGACTGGCTGAAACCGGGAATCCAGACCTGATCGCATCCTCTGTTCCCACTCCGACCCTGCAGCTCTTGCGTGGACAGGAAGCGGAATTGAAATCTCAGATCGCACAGTTGAATTCGAAGTATGGCAGCGGTTATCCGAGACTGCACGAATTGCAAGCGCAGTTGAGCCGACTGGATGCTGAGATCGCAAGCGAAATCAACAATGTGGGCAAGCGTCTGGATGAGGAGTATCTGGCGTCCGCGAAGACGGAATCGTTGTTGCGCAATCAGTTCGAGGAGCAAAAAAACGCGGCCTACCAGCTCAACGAGCACGCGGTTCAGTATTCGGTTCTGAAACATGAAGTGGAAACCAGCCGTGAACTGTACGACACCCTGCAGGTGAAGCTGAAAGTGGCAGGCGTGACCGCTGGTTTGAACTCCAGCTACATCAGCGTAGTGGATCCCGCCGAAGTGCCGGCTACACCGATTGAGCCTAACGTTCAGTCAAATCTCATGATCGGACTTTTCGCCGGATTAATAACCGGCCTGTTACTTGCATTTATGGCCGAAGCCTTCGATGACACGGTGAGTAACTCCGCCGAACTTGAAGTCGTGCGTCGCGCTACCGGTGCTATGCAGCATCCCGGTCAATCTGTTCCAGAGCCGCCTGAAGGTTGACTCCGGCGAAGCGGAAAAGCCTGTTCCTGTCGTTCCGATGCTGTTGAGTATTCCGCGCTCCCAGGCGGCAGAAGCTTTTCGCGGATTGCGAACCTCGTTATTGCTTTCCTCGCCAGACCTGCAACCGAAGGTGATCGCCGTAGTCAGTTCGATTGCCACCGAGGGTAAGACCACGGTATCGGCAAATCTCGGCGTCGCATTCGCCCAGCGAGGCGAGTCGGTTCTTCTGATTGACGCTGACCTGCGCCGTTCATCGATGCACACTCAGTTTGGCCTTCCCGCTGCACGCCAAGGCACAAGCACCATTCTTACCCAGGGGATGAGCGATAGCGCCATACTTACGCCGGTGGAATCGTTGCCTAATTTGAAGCTGTTGCCGGCTGGACCGCATCCGCCCAATCCTGCGGAACTACTCGGTTCCAAACGCATGGTAGAGGCGTTGGAGACTTTCTCTGAGCAATACGACCGAATTATCATCGACACTCCGCCCATTCTTTCCGTCGCTGATTCTTTAGCGTTGGCGAATCTTGCCGACGCGGTTGTGCTGGTTGTCCGTTCGGGGGTCGCCCGCAAGAAGGCCGTTCTCCGGGTCCGCGATCTTCTACAGCGTGCCAACAGCAATCTGGTCGGGATTGTTTTCAACTGTGTCAATCTCCAAATGGAACATTATTACCAAGCGCACGGGTTACATTACGGGAAGGCGATGCGTAACTACTACCATCAGTGAAGATGGTGAGGCGGACTAACTCAAGATGTCGCAGAGCTTGTTTCATAAATTCTGTCTCAGAGGGTAGGTAGTATGCGTTCTAGCAATTATCGGATGTTACTGGGAACGGTTGCCTTGAGCCTTGTATTGCCGCTTACTGTATTCGCCCAGCCGGATTCAACTCCACAAACGGCGGCGATTCCGGGTGCAGCACACGCCTTGCGCGTGTCATCCGGGGATCTTCTGGATATCGGCGTTTTCGACACTCCGGAATTATCCGGCAAGCTTCGAGTCAATGAAGCGGGCGACATTACCGTACCCATTGCAGGAGCGGTCCGGGTTTCCGGCATGACGTCAGAGGAAGCGGCGGTCGCGGTGGAAGCAAAGCTCCGCAGCGCGGATATTCTGAAAGATCCGCATGTCTCGGTTTTCATCAGCGAGTATGCCACCCAGGGTGTTACGGTAACGGGCGAGGTTAAGATTCCGGGGATCTATCCATTGCTGGGCAGTCACGGATTGTCCGACATGATTGCTGCGGCTGGTGGAGTTACCCAGGGGGCAAGCCGGGTGGTGACTGTTACGCATAAGTCCGATCCCGAGCATCCGGAAGTATTCACGCTCGACAACCGTCCCGGAAGTATTGCGGCGAAGGTAGACATCCGGCCAGGAGATACCATCGGAGTCGCGAAGGCTGGAGTTGCCTATGTTGTGGGTGAGGTCGCCAAACCAGGCGGTTTCTTGATCGAAAGCAATGACCGGCTGAGCGTGCTTCAGGTGATTGCGTTGGCGGGGGGCGCGACTCACACGGCGGCTCCGGACAAGGCTCGCCTAATCCGCAAAACGCCAAATGGCCGGGAGGAACTGAAGGTCGCCCTGAAGGCAATTCTGAACGGCAAGGTTGTCGATATACCGCTCGAAGACGGAGATATTCTTTTCGTTCCATCCAGTAAAGGAAAAATATTTGCCTACCGCGGTGTGGATACTGCGGTTGGACTGACAACCGGATTGATCGTCGGCGGACATTTCTAACTCGTTGGATAGAGCACTGAACTGCGCTGCCATGTGGGTTGCACCCAAACTGCTCCGGAGGACCATGCGATGGGTAATACCGCAACCGGACGGCGCGCGGCGCGAATGTTCGTGAAAGAGATAAGTCCTGGCAGACGCTGTTGAAACAGGTGAATGGTGAATAACCCGAAGACCGGCGTACAACTCACCTCCGCAGAGCCTGACGAGAAGCCAGCAAGGGATTCCGTAATCGTCAATACCCAGGAATTCGAAGCGAATCTTCCATCCGCTGGTATCCCGGAGATGGTCAGTGTAACGCCGCGGCCGGGCGCCGCACTGCAGCGCTGGATGCCGATTCTTGTAAAATTTGCGTCCGTCCAAGTGCTGGTGCAAGTTCTCGGATTTGCTGCCGGCATCCTGGTTATCCGCAATCTGCCGAAGCGGGAGTATGCGCTTTACACGCTTGGCAACACCATGCTGGCAACCATCCTTGTCTTAGCGGATAGCGGCATAAGCAGCGCGCTGACAGCCATCGGCGGACGTATTTGGCACGATAAACAGCGGCTATCGCAGCTTATTCGAACCGCACTCGACCTGCGGCGCTTGTTGGTAACTGTCACTGTTCCAATTGTGATTCCGGTTCTGGTTTGGCTTTTGATACAAAACGGGGCGAGTATCCCCAAGACAGCCATACTGGTGGCGGCGGTGTTGTTGGGTTGCGGCTTGGAGTTGATTACTCGCATCTATGCTGTCGCTCTGAGGCTTAAGTCTGAAATAAGGCAGATCCAGAACCAAGCTCTGGTGGCGGCTCTGGTTAAGCTTGCGATTGTAGGAATCGCTGTCTTGGTTTGGTTCAACGTGGAGATCGCAATCTTCGCGGTGGTGGCCGGATATGCGGTTCAGTATTGGATGCTCCACCGATGGTCTGCCAAGCACCTTGATGCTCATGCGCCGAGCGATCCTGAGATGCGCACCGGAATTCTCGCTGTCGTACGGAAGCAGGCGCCGCTCACCATCTACTACTGCCTTCAGGGACAGATTACGGTCTGGCTGATCAGTGTGTTCGGCAACGCGGATAGCGTTGCTGACGTGGGAGCGCTGGGAAGACTGGCGGTGGTCTTCTCAATCCTTGGCTCACTTACCAGCGAAATACTGTTTCCGGCCTTTGCGCGAATACAGAACGCCCGGATGTTACGCAGGCGCTATCTGCAAATTGTTCTCTCTTTTGCAGCTCTTTCCGCCGCACTTGTGGCCGTGGTGGCAGTCTTCCCTGGGCAAGTGTTGGCGGTGCTGGGCAGTCAGTACAGCCATCTGCAGACCGAGGGAATCTTGATGGCGGTCAGCACTGTGTTGGGCGCGATTGCCGGCTTAACTTGGGGACTCAATTCCTCGCGCGCCTGGATCGTGTCTCCGGTGAAGTTCATCCCCCTCACCATCGCCCTTCAGGTTGTGCTCGTCTATTTTCTAAATCTCTCGACCGTGCGAGGGGTGTTGGTTCTCTCAATCCTCTCCACTGTCCCTAGCATTGGCTTGGCGGGATGGTTCGCCTCCGTCCAGATGAGAACAATGCAATTGTCTGACTAAAGAGTGAAAAACAGCGGGGGCCTGTGATTACGTTCTTTCTTCGAGCATTTGGGGCGGTACTCCGAAGATATGAAGCATTTCGTGTTTCCCAAACCAAGCAGCAGTTCAAACACTGTGGAAATGCGCTCGTGCTTGATCCAACCGCGGTTATCTGGCCTCCGTCGGGTTTTCAAATTGGGGATGACTGCGTGATCAATGGGTACACCTTTGTTTTTGCCGGAGGGGGTGTCCGCATCGGTTCGAGAACGATGATCTCCGCCGGTTGCATAATCAGCTCCGTTACCCACCCTAAACATGGCAGCAACAGGATTAAGGAACCGCTGGTACTCTCGCCCGTGTGCATTGGCGACAACGTCTGGTTAGGGGCAGGCGCGATTGTGCTCCCGGGTGTAACCGTTGGCAATGACGCGATCATCGGCGCGGGTGCGGTCGTGACAAAGGATGTAGCCGACGGGGCCATCGTTGCAGGCAATCCTGCACAAAGAATTGGAGAGGTGTCCGTTTCATGAGTCAAGAACTGCTCCTGAGCGTGATTATTCCGACATTTAGGCGCCCTGATGCGCTCGACCGCTGCCTAATATCACTTATTGCAGGGGCGGAGTTGATTCAGCCCGACCGCCTTGAGATTGTCGTCAGTGACGATGACCCCAGTGGCAGTGCTCGTGAACTTGTGCGCCAATATCCTGACTTTGTCACCTGGACTCAGGGACCATGCAGGGGACCGGCTGCTAACAGGAATGCAGGAGCGCGCCGCACGAAGGGCGACCTCTTAATTTTTCTGGACGACGACTGCATACCACATAAAGATTTGTTGGCTGCCTATGCCGAGGCCGCCCAAAACAATCCGCAGGCTGACATCGTCGAAGGGAAAATAGTCGCGGATCGACAGATGCGTTATGCCTATGAAGTCTGCCCGACTAACGAAACCGGCGGCTATCTTTGGTCGGCAAACATGGCTGTGCGGCGCGGCTGCTTTGAGTCTCTTGGTGGTTTCGACGAAGATTACCCATTCGCCGCAATGGAAGATATGGACTTCCATTACCGCTGCCAAAAGGCATCCAAGGTAATCGTCTTTTGTCCGCGGGCTTGTGTTTGCCATCCAATCGAGGTCCGTACCGGGGTTAGCCGTTTGTCCAAGGGGCGATATTCATTGCTTCTCTATGCTGAAAAACATCCCGAACAGATTGACCGGCTCCGCGGAAAGTGCGACGTCGTATCGATGCTCCGGCAGATAAAACATCGAATTGTCAATCGGAAGCTCGTGCAACCGCCAGCTTCCTATTGGGCTCTTGTGGAGGACCTCTGGTCCACCTTCCTGTTTTTTCGCATTCTCGCAAGGCCCTCGAGCATTACACGAAAAAGGCAGCAATTAGGCTCAGTTCTGCTGGGCAATGGAGAAGGCGCTAAATAGGCATGACCGCCACCGGGATTCCAGATAATAAGGTAGTCGCATGAACAACTATCCTCCTTGCAAAGCACGGATCAGTGTAGCGCTGGTAACGAGAAACAGGCCTGTTAGTCTGTTGCGAACCTTGCGTTCGCTGGTTCAACAGGACGTGCAGCCTTCGGAAGTTATTGTTTCTGATGATTCGGACGATAACATTGCAGGAGAAGTGAAGGCGATTGTAGAAGAGCATGGCTTTCGATATTTGCGCGGGCCTCGAAGGGGCTTATATGCGAATCGTAACCATGTGGCGTTGGCCTGTACCGGCACCCACATTCGCACGATGGACGATGATCATGAGTTTCCCGCGAATCACTTTGGAGCTTGCGAGGAAGCCCTGCAAAAAGATCCTGCAGCGATCTGGATAATCAGTGAATTTCTGCCCAACGAAAAGCCCGGCGTTCCGTTGTGTCCCGGCCAAATTCACCCACGCGGGTTCTCAACAGAGCCCGCTGATCCCAATGACTGTTGGGCTATTTCAGATGGTGCGAGTCTGTATCCCATCACCATCTTCCAACGTGGAATTCGGTATGCAGAATACTTTAAGTTCGGGGCTGCCTATCTTGAGTTTGGCAGCCGCCTGCGCTGGCTCGGGTACCGGATTAGATTTCTTCCAAGCACATACGTAATTCACCACTATGATCCAAATGCCCGCTCGTTCATGAATCGCAAGATGGACGCGTCTTCGAGATTCTTCGCCTCCATGTGTCATTCCTTCATTTATCAGCCGGAGGTTCGAAACAAAGTTCTCTGCTGCTTAGAGATTACTAGACAGGTCGTCTTGGCAAACGCCTATGCGAGTCTGCAGTCGGCGATATCGGCATACCGTGATCACGGGACAATTGTTAGAGCAGAGTATTTGCAGCGGCGGCTTTAGACACCGAGAGATTGTTCCTGGCTCCGGCGTGCTCGGCGAGACGCGATAGAACAATACCGAATGCTGAACGGAACTGAAGATGAGCAAGTTGCTGATCCAGATTGTCCCTGCCTTGCCGCCCGCGACCAGCGGGGTTGGTGACTACGCGCTGGCGCTGGCTCGCGTAATGCGTAGAGACCTTGGATTGGACACAGTTTTTGTGGTTGGCAGTGAAGCGTGGCAGGGAGCGGACAGAGTAGAGGATTTTCGAGTCTGGAAGCTGCGTTCTAGATCCCCACAGAATCTGGCGGAGGTACTGGAAGCCGAGCGGACAACAACGGGTTCGTCGAGTGTATTGCTGCAATTGTCGGCCTACGGATATGCCCTCCGCGGATGCCCATTTTGGCTGCTTCAAGGGTTGAAACAATGGAGGACGAAGCAGCCGAATTCGCGCCTCGTGACAATGTTTCATGAGTCGTATGCTTTTGGGCCGCCGTGGAAGAGTGCGTTTTGGTTGAGCCCGGCGCAAAGAATGGTTGTTGCCGGCATTGCGCGGCTGTCCGACGTCGCGGTAACGAACATTCAGCAGCACCGCGAACGTCTGGAGCGTTTCGATCCATCGAAGCTGGAGAAGATAGCGGTTTTGGCCGTTCCGTCCAATGTTGGTGAGCCTTTAGCGCCGGATGCCCTTAACGCAAGATCGAAGGATATGATTGTTTTCGGCCTGCCGGGTTCGAGAGATCAGATGTACAAGACGGAGATGCCCGCGTTGCAGCGGGCGTGTCAGCGCTTCGGGATCGGTGAAGTTCATGATGTGGGAGCAAGCTTTAACGGGATACCCGACCGCGTTGGCGACATCCAGGTAAGAAGGCATGGGCTGATGAGCGTTGCCGATCTGAGTGCATTGTTGTCGCACTGCACGGTTGGATTCGCCCATCATTATCCTGGGTACATGGCTAAATCCGGGGTCTTCGCGTCATACTGCGCTCATCGGCTGGTTCCTGTTACGGCAGGCGATGGCCGGTCAGAGGCGGATGGAATCGAGCGCGGAACTCATTATTACAGCGCGGATGGGAGAGCGGATTCTGCGTTGACGATGGCGGATGCACAGCGGATTGCCGATGCCGCCTGGGAATGGTATCAGGGCCACAGGTTGCAAGCGCACGCACGGGAGTTCGTCCGCGCACTGGATCAAAAAATCGGCAAACGATTGACTGTAAGGTGAATGTTTGCGTAGCCGAAATTACTGTTTGTGCAATGGTTGCGAGAGAGCGGAACGATTACCTATCTGGGGATTAGCTTTATGGCAATCAGTTGCGGATGAGTAACGTGGGAGAGTTCGCGGAGATACTCCTGGACGACGCTCCGAAACGACAGGTTGTCTTGCAGAGGCCTCACGGTTCGTTACCATCGGTAAGTCAGTTCGATTAGTAAGTTCGGTAAGTAAGTTCGAATAAGTCAAGTCGGTAAGTCAGTTCGGTAAGTGTCATATGAAGATTCTTCTTTCGTCTTATGCCTTCTTCCCCAGCGTCGGTGGGTTGGAGGCTGTGTCCGCCATGCTGGCCGAGCAATTCTGTCTGCGCGGACATGAGGTTGTCATCATCACCGAGAGCGCCGGGGAGTGCGAAGCCGCACGGTACAGGGTTGTACGCCGACCTACGAAGGGTCAACTATGTGAGTTGGTGCGCTGGTGCGATGTGTTTCTGCATAACAACATCAATCTGCGCTCGGCTTGGCCATTGCTGTTTATCCGGCGGCCGTGGGCGATCATCAACAACGGCAGCATCACGCCGGATCTGGCAGGGCGCTTGAAGCGTTTCTGTGCACAGTTTGCGGCTGCCTCGGGCGTTAGTGAAGATGCGGCGCGCAGGATTGGCACGAAGGTTGTTATTCCGAACTGCTACGATAACGATGTTTTCCACCAATTGCCGGATGAGAAGCGGGAGATCGAACTTATGTTTCTCGGGCGGCTGGTTACCGAGAAGGGCGTCGATGTTCTGCTGAGGGCGCTTCATCAACTCAAAGCCGAGGGCATTACTCCGAGGCTTACCATTGTAGGCGGGGGACCAGAGGAGGGACGTCTGCGGACGATGGTGTCTTCGCTCAATCTAGCAGGGCAGGTGACTTTTGCTGGAGTCAAGCGTGGGCCCGCGCTGATTGACGAGTTGAACCGTCACCAGATTCTGGTGGTGCCTTCGACTTACGACGAACCTTTCGGCATTGTTGCTCTCGAGGGGATCGCGTGCGGTTGCGTCGTCGTTGGCTCTGCGGGCGGTGGCCTGCGCGATGCGATTGGCCAGTGCGGGATGACGTTTCCTAACGGCGACGTCAACGCTCTTGCCAATTGCCTCGGAGAGTTGCTTTCGGACAGAGACAGAATCCGCGTTTTTCGCGACCGGGCTGCGGCACACCTCGCGAATTTTTCGAAAGAAACCGTTTCCGATGCCTACCTGCGAGTGTTTAGCCGTCTGTGCCACTCAGCGGGAGCAAGCAACTAGGTGCCAGAGGTCGCGACCGGAACGGGTACGGGAGCGAAAGGGCTGTGAGTTTGAGATTTCTATTGAGCCACGCGATGGGTAACGCGAATGTTCGCCAGGCGCTCACCGCTCTGCATGAGCACGATCTACTGGCGGAGTTCTGGACCACCATCTGCTGGAATCCGGAGTCGGCGGTGAATGCAATTTTGCCGGGCAGAGTGCGCGCCGAGTTGAATCGGCGGAGTTATCCGCAAGTGCCGCGGGAATTGGTGCATACGCAGCCCTGGCGCGAGGTTGGCCGTCTTTTGGCTTCGCGGGCCGGGGGTGGCCAGTTGACCAGGCGCAACGAATCGTACTTGTCGGTGGCAAACGTTTGCTATGCCCTGGATCGGGCGGCGGCGAAGAGAGTTGAGGGCGGCGGCATCGACGCGGTATATGCCTACGAAGATGGCGCGCTGGAGACATTCAGAGCGGCGCGTCGCGGGGGAGTCAATACCGTCTATGAACTGCCGACCGCCCATTGGAAATATAAGCGGGAGCTGCTGTCGGAAGAGATGGAATTGTGTCCAGGGTGGGCCGACACGATTACCTGTGGACACGATTCCGAGGAAAAGACCGACCGGAAGGATGCGGAGTTGGAATTAGCCGATCTGATCCTGGTGCCTTGCCACTATTTGATCGAGACATTGCCGGAGTCCATCCGCAATGGAACTCGGATTCAGGTGTGCCCTTACGGAGCGCCGCCGGTTGCGATGCGCGCCCGGGCAGCGCGGCATTCCAAGCTACGCGTACTGTTTGTTGGTGGGTTGACCCAGGGCAAGGGGTTGGCGTACTTGCTGCGAGCGCTAGTGCAGGTGGACTCCCTCGTGGAGGTTACACTGATTGGCAGCCGGGTGGGGAGTTGTGCCGAGTTGGATGCGGCGCTTGCGCGTTACCGGTACATACCGACGTTGCCGCATTCGCAGGTGCTTGCCGAAATGGAAAAGCACGACGTACTGGTCTTTCCTTCGCTGACGGAGGGCTACGGATTGGTGATTCTGGAAGCCTTGTCGCGCGGCTTGCCGGTGATTACGACGCGAAACACGGGCGGGCCTGAGGTGATTCGCGATGGGCGCGAAGGTTATTTTGTGCCGATCCGGTCAGCCGATGCCATTGCCGAAAAGTTAGTGCAACTGGCGGGCGACCGCGATTTGCTTGAGGCAATGTCGGAGGCTGCACTGGAGCGAGCACGGGAATGTACATGGCAGAAATATCGGGAGTTGCTTGCATCCATGATGGAGCAAGTGATGAAGCCGGTAGAGGACTCAAGCTGTGCCTAAGGATATTACTAAGGAAGAACAACGGTTACTCTGGCTGAAACGCTGGATCTGGGTCTACTTCTGGCTACTGATCTTTGAGGGAGCATTGCGAAAGTGGCTTGTACCCTCGCTGAGCGGCCCGCTGTTGCTGGTTCGCGATCCGGTGGCCGTGATGATTTACATTCAGGCATACCGGTGCCAGAAGTTCTCGATGAAGACGATGTGGCCTTTCGCGCTGCTGACTGCGGGGCTGTTTCTGCTCGCCTGCACACAAATCGTCATGGGAATCGACACCGTCCCAATTGCGCTTTACGGGCTGCGCTCGTACTTACTGCATCTTCCTCTGATTTTTGTTATGGCCGATACACTGACGAGAGAAGATTTGCACAAGTTAGGACGTTGGCTTTTATATCTGGCTGTACCGATGGCGATTCTGGTCCTTGCGCAGTTTAGAGCAGGGGCCGGCACCTGGCTTAACGCGGGCGCAGGAGAGGGCTCCAAACAGATTATGTCGGCCGGAAATCACGTTCGTCCGGCGGGCACGTTCAGTTACGACGTAGGACCCCAGGCCCTGGTAGTGCTGACGTTTGCGTTCATCATTGACGCGCTGATGCGCAAGGGCACGTATCCTCGTTGGTTGCTGTATTGTGCGCTGTTTGCCGCGGTTGCGTCCGTCCCGATTCTGGGCAGCCGTACTGTACTTTTCACGATGGTCGCGGTGGGTGCCTTTACCCTGTATTCCGGCATGAGCCACGCGGCACGGCTGGCTGGGTCTGGTGAAGATTGCCGCGGTTCTTCTTCTGGCCTGCTTTATCGCCATTCAGCTTCCGTTCTTTCGCGATGCCGTCGGCACGATGGAAGACAGATGGCAGCAAGCTTCAAAATCCGAGGGCAACGTCGGGGAAGTTCTCGATGAACGGGTATTGGGCAATGTTGAGAGCGGATTTCAAACCGTGGGGACAACGCCATGGCTGGGCAACGGCATCGGGATGGGCAGCAATTTTGCCGCAGTTTCGACGACCGGTGAGGCAAGCTTTATGCTGGGCGAGGGAGAATGGTCGCGAATCATACCTGAGTTCGGGCCGATTTGCGGATTGCTGTTCATGGGCGTGCGTATGTGCTTTGTCGGTTATCTGTTTCTCATGGGATTGCAGGGGCTGAGACGAAATTCGGCCCTTGGTTGGTTACTGTTGCCGGCGGTCGTTCCATTACTGATTATGGGCGTCATGGAGCAGCCCACGTACCTTGGGTTTATGGTCTTCGACGCGGGGCTTTGTCTGGCCGCAGCGCAGGCGGCTAAGACACCGGTGCAAACACGATCGGCATATTCGTTCTAAATATGAAGATCTTACTGATAGGCAACTACCTGAGCGACGGGCAGGAGAGCATGCAGCGCTTCACAACGCTCATGCAAGAGGGCTTGACCGTGGCCGGCCATCGGGCGAGGGTGATACATCCTCGTGAGTTCGTAAGCCGGCTTAGTCCCGGACGCAATGGGTTGCGCAAGTGGCTAGGGTATGTGGACAAGTTCGTAATCTTCCCGGTTTGGCTGCGCGCCGCCGCGCGATGGGCAGACATCGTACATGTTTGCGATCACTCTAACGCCAGCTATGCACGCTGGGTGGGCACGACACCTTGCCTGGTAACCTGCCACGATATGCTGGCGGTTCGCGGCGCGCTTGGGGAAGAGACGGACTGTCCCGCGTCGTGGACGGGACGTTACCTGCAGCAGTGGATTGTGCAGGGACTGCGCAGCGCTAATGTGGTGGTTTCGGTCTCGACGGCGACGGCGCTGGATGTAGAACACATTGTGGGCGGGCCTGAGCATACTCGAAAAATAGTACTGAACGCGCTGAACTATCCTTACCGGCGCATTCCCCGGGAACAGTCGGTGGAGAGGCTATCGGGAATTGCGCCGTTGGAACTTACGAAGCCGTTTGTGCTTCACATTGGGCAGAATCAGGTCAGGAAGAATCGTGAGGGTGTGATTCGCGCGTTTGCCCGAGCATCGCGTGAGATCGATTGCCGGCTGGTACTCGCCGGCCAGTTGCTCAGTCCGGAGCTAGAGGATTTGATCCGCGCGGAAGGCATCAGCGATCGCGTAACAGTGGTTGTGAAGCCAAGCAATGAGGTGCTGGAAGCTCTCTACAACATGGCACTGGCGTTGTTTTTTCCATCGCGCTACGAGGGATTCGGCTGGCCTCTTATCGAAGCCCAGGCTTGTGGTTGCCCGGTTATTTGCAGCCGTTGTGCTCCGTTTGCGGAGGTGGTTGGCGCGAGCGGTATGAGTCGTGATGTGGATGACGAAAGCGGTTTCGCCGCCGACATCGTGCGCCTGGCGCAGGACGCCGCGGAGCGCGAAGCATGGGTCGGGAAGAGTCTGGAAAACGCCGAGCGGTTTAATCCGGAGCAGATGATCTCCAGATATGTTGATGTGTATCGGGAATTTGCGAAGCCACAATGAAAAAACTATTGGCCTTGGTACTGGTGCTGTTCCCGTGGCGCATCCGGCGGTGGCTGCTGGTTGCGCTGCTGCGTTACCAGATTCATCCTACGGCAAGAATCGGGCTGTCCTGGATATGTCCGGATCGTCTGGAGATGGGAGCGGGCGCGCGGATTGGTAGTTTGACGGTGTGCAAGGGACTGGCGTTGCTCAGTATGGGCGAGCGATCCCGTCTGGGTAATCTCAACTGGATCACTGGATTTCCGCTGGCGAGCACACGGTTTTTTGGCGATGAGCCCGACCGCCGGCCGGAGCTTATCATCGGCGAACACGGCGCGGTTACCAACCGGCATCTGATTGACTGCACGAATTCCGTGCGCATCGGACGCTTCACTACGTTTGCCGGTTTTCGTTCGCAAATCCTTACGCACAGCATCGACTTATATCGCTCCCGCCAATCGTCAAAGCCGGTCAGCATTGGAGATTATTGCTTTGTGGGGACGGGTTGCGTGGTGCTTGGGGGCAGCCGGCTTCCTGACTACTCGGTTCTCGGCGCAGGCTCGGTACTGAATCAGTCGCATGCCGAGACGCACCAATTGTACGCGGGAACTCCGGCGAGAGCCGTGAAAGCGCTGGCGCATGACATGATGTATTTTCATCGCCCAGTGGGCTTCGTCGACTAGATGAGGATTATTCACATCATCAACTCGGTGCAGGCGGCAGGCGGTGGGCCGATAGAGGGCGTCAGGCAATTGGCTAGCGCCAATCGACGCCAGGGTCATCACGTCGAAGTGGTTTCGTTGGACCCGCCGGACTGCGTGGAAGCAAAGACATTTCTGTGTCCGGTTCATGCTATGGGTCCGGGAGTGCTGAAGTACTCTTACAGCGCTCGTCTGACGACTTGGCTACGGGAGAACGTCAGGAAATACGATATCGCGATCGTAAACGGCATCTGGCAGTATCAGAGTTTTGCGGTATGGCGGGTTTTGGGCGACGCCGACATTCCTTACGTGGTTTATACCCATGGCATGCTCGACCCTTGGTTTAAGACGAAATACCCATTGAAACACTTGAAAAAGATGTTGTATTGGCCGTGGGCTGAGTACCGCGTGCTACGGGATGCGAGCGCCGTTCTATTTACCTGCGAGGAAGAGCGCGTGCTTGCGCGGCAATCGTTTCGTCCGTACCGCTGTAATGAAGTTGTAGTTAAGTATGGAACAGCCGGGCCGAAGGGCGACCCGCAAACTGAGTTGGAAACGTTCTACGGGCGGTTTCCGCAACTGCGGGGAAAGCGGCTCGCACTGTTCCTGGGACGGCTGCATGAGAAGAAGGGCTGCGATCTTCTTATCCAGGCTTTTGCCAAAGTACTGGCGTCAGATCCGGACTGGCAACTGGTGCTGTGCGGTCCGGACCAGGTTGGGTGGCAGCGGGAGTTGAGCCGTATGGCCGAGCGGTTGGACATCTCCAACCGGGTTACCTGGGCGGGCATGGTGAGCGGAGATTTGAAGTGGGGCGCGCTGCGCGCCTCGGAGGTTTTCGTGCTGCCCTCGCACCAGGAGAATTTCGGCATTGTGGTGGCGGAGGCGCTGGCCTGTGGCAAGCCTGCGCTGATTTCGAACAAGGTCAACATCTGGCGCGAAGTGCAGGGCGGCGGGGCCGGGATTGTTGGCGCGGACGACCTGGAGGGCACGTGCGCGATGCTGAAGACATGGCTGGAAATGTCCGGCAAGCAGAAATCGGATATGAGTAAGCGCGCCTATGTTTGCTACCTGCAGAATTTCGAGATCGTGAATGCGTCCCGGACACTGATTCGCACATTGTCCGATATCGTCGACGGAAGCAGGCCTGATGCGCACGCATAGCCCGGACCCATACCTCGCCCCGGCGTTCCCGCTGCGGAACCGGCTGTTACGCCTGGCGTGGGGAATTGTTTATAGCCTGTTGTTTCGGCCGTCACCGCGCCCCTTGCATGGGTGGCGGAGCTTTCTGTTGCGTTGCTTTGGAGCAACCCTGGGCGCGTCATGCCACATATATCCCGGGGCAAGAATCTGGGCCCCGTGGAATCTTTTCTGCGGATACCAGGCGACGATTGCGGATGGAGCTACGGTCTATAATCCAAAGCCGGTAACGCTCGGCACCCATGCGATTATTTCGCAGGATGCATATTTATGCGGGGCAACGCATGATTATGAAGACCCGGAATTTCCGTTGGTGGCCGGCGAGATTTCGATAGGGGCGTTCGCGTGGGTTTGCGCGAGGGCAACGGTGCAGCCGGGAGTTTCGCTGGGCGAGGGTGCGGTGCTGGGACTGGGCGGAGTTGCTACCCGGAATCTTGATGCATGGTCGGTTTATGGCGGCATTCCGGCCCGGAAGATAAAGGCAAGGATTCTGAAAGGGAAGCAGGATGCGTTTGCCGCAGGCAGTCAGGCGACGGAGATCTGTTGTAAGGAGACCAAAGGGTGACGAAGGCGCTTACAACAAAGGAGCAGGACGATGGGACGGAATGTTCCCGCCTGCTCAAGATCTCGGTCGTCGTGCTGACGTTCAATTCCGAGCTTACGATCGGCAAGACACTGGAGTGCGCGCAGAGGATATCCGACGACATTCATGTTGTGGACTCCTACAGCAGTGACCGGACCCTGGAGATCGCTAAGTCTTACGGGGCGCACATCGTTCAACACCCGTTTGTCCACTATGGCGACCAGCGCAATTGGGCGATTGATAACCTTTCCTTCAAACATAGTTGGCAACTGCATCTGGATGCGGACGAGTTCCTGTCGCCAGCCTTGACCTGCGAGATCGAGCGCTTGAAAACTCTCTCCTGCGAGGATGTCGATGGGTTTTATATTCCAAGGCTGACGCGCTTTCTGGGGCGGGAGATCCGGCACGGCGGGCATTATCCTACCTGGCATCTGCGTTTATTCCGGAGCGGGGCGGGGCGCTGCGAATCGCGAAAGTATGACCAGCACTTTATCCTGAACGGACGCGCGCAGCGGATTTCGGCTCCGATGATTGACGACAACCGGATGAGTTTGAAGGAGTGGACGGACCGGCATAATCGCTGGGCGGATGCGGAAGTTCAGGAAATTCTCCATCCGACGACGGAGGGAATCATAGAGGCGAAGCTGCGGGGAGGAACTCCCATGCAGATGAAGAGAGCACTGCGTAAGTTATTCCTGCGCGTTCCGATCTTCGTGCGTCCGACGGCGTTTTTCTTGTACCGGTATGTGTTTCGTCTTGGATTTCTGGATGGGAAAGCGGGACTCATTTACAACGTTCTGCAGACGTTCTGGTATCGATTTCTGATTGACGCGAAGCTGTACGAGCAATCGCTGGTGCGAGAGGAACGGGGAAAGCCTTGAGCGACTCATTGCGACGCACGGAGTTGGGAACAGTTGGCGGCTCGAAGGCTACGGACGGCATGGTGATTTGCAAAATGCCGGTCAGGGTACTGGCGCTGCTGGCGTTTATCGCGTTACTGATGGTGTCGCCGTTTGCGGTGTGGGGATATCCGCAGACCGGAGACATTGGCTTCTATGCCAGTTCGTGGCTGGAGATGGCACACCAATGGCGTCATGGGATTATTTGGCCGCAATGGGCTTCCATGGCGAACTTCGGATGGGGTGATCCGAGGTTGGCGTTTTACCCGCCTCTGTCGCAGGTATTGGGAGGGGTCGTTTGCTCCCTGCTTCCGGCTAAGTTGGCAATCGGAGTTTACACCTGGGCGATACTTCTGCTGGCTGGGGTTTGCTGCTACCGGTTCGCCGTGAGCATTGGACATTCGCGGGTGGCACCGCTGGCAGCGGCGATTTATGTGGCGAATCCTTATTTCATGCTCGACGCGCACCGCAGAATGGCGGTTCCGGAGCTGTTAGGGTGCGCTTTGCTCCCGTTGGTTTTTGCCGCCAGTTTTGAGCTGGCCGAGAAGGGCAAGAGCGGGTGTTTGAAGTTGGCCTCGATCGAGGCTTTGCTGTGGCTGACAAATATTCCGGTCGCCATCATCGCCTCGCTGGCTTGCGGAATCATCCTGTTGACGGAGGCTTGCCGAAGACGATCGCTACGTTGCGTGGGGTATTTGGCTGCGGCCGCCGGGCTCGCGGTGGCACTCGACGCTTTTTATTTGATTCCCATCCTGACCCAGCTCCACTGGATTCAATCCTCGGCACTGTTCGGGCTTCGTCCGGAGGATCACTACCTGTTTCGCTGGAGCACGGAGGCGACCGCGGTTGACATCGGGGCCTGGGAGGTTGGAGGCGTGGAGGCGCTGATTCTGCTCTTCGTGGCGCTTCGCCAGCGTCGTTTGCACGGGGCGCGGCAATGGGTGGACCGGACGCTGCTGCTGGTCGCCGGGATTGCTTTTGTGATGATGCTCCCGGTGTCTCAGCCGATCTGGAGATGGGTTCCGGAGATTCGATACATCCAGTTTCCCTGGCGCTGGCTGATGATACCGAGCGTCGTATTCTCCGTGGTTGTGCCCTCCTACATGGGGATGAGCGAGGCTCGAATTAAAAGATACGGCGGAATTGCGGTCGCGCTCGCCTTGGTGGCCGGACTTGCGATTCCGCTGCAAGGATATGTGCGGGGACTTCGCTTCGACGTGATGGCCTGGCAAAAATCGGCTGACGCGGCCGGGGTGGCCGGCTATCCGGAGTATCTTCCGAAGGGCGCATCGCTCATCGACTCGCCGCATGAGGGAATCCCGTTGGTGCGGTCGGCCGAATCAACCCGGATCGAGGATCTGAGCGTGGGAAAATGGTCAGACTCCAGGAGAAGCTTCGATGTTGTTCTCTCCCAGCCGGATTGGGTCACTTTGCACGTATTCACCTTTCCTCGATGGCATGCCTACCGGAACGGTGTTGGCACGGAGTTGCGGAGTTCGCCTGGCGGAGAAGCCATGGTGTACGCCCCGGCGGGACGAAGTCATTTCGATTTGAAGTTCGAGTTTACGGTTCAGTTCTGGATTGGAGTTTTCATTTCTTTATTGGCGCTGACAGGTGTGGTTCTTGCCCGGTTTTTGCTGCCGGCTGACGACAGCAAGGGTTTGCTTCCGCTGGCCCGGAAGGGCTTCGAGGAAGAGGGTGAGGTTGTCCAATATGATCAAAACTAGTGACGGGTTCAAAGAATTGCTGCGGATTGTTGCGCTGCTGACAATGCTTACGGCGACGTTTGCCGTGGCGCAAGAGAGTTCTGGAACCACCGGTCCCCCAAATGGAGGCGGCAACGTCTCCGTGGAGTCTTCGGGTGGGGGTGGTGGAGGCGGCGCTGCCACCGCCGCAGGAGCGTCCCATTGGGGAGTGCATGCATCACCCGCTAACGGGGATGGGTCTACATGGTCGGTAACGCGCAACGCCAACTCATCCTCGCGGTTTGTTCCTGGCGGTGCGGGCGCTCACCCGCAGGCCAGCGTGCAGGATCACCCGGTCTCTGGTGGGCAGTGTCCAGCAAGCGGGAAGCGCACCCGAGGTGGCAAAGGGTTGGGGTGGGCGTGGCGCGAGCCCGGCGAGCCATAGGCGGGGCACTCATTCGCATTTTCCGGCGGTTGTCACGGCGTGGGGGGCCATGGGAGCGGAGGGCGCAAGGCATCCGCTCGCCTGATCGCAGAGCAGATCAAAGGGCATTCCAGGTGCAAGCCACCACCCCGGAGGGGGACGCTGGCCCCCGGCCTCGTCCACAAGGATTCCGACCCGGTAGCTCCCAAGGGTGAACAGGATTGCGAAAAGTCCTCCAAACTCGAATTGTGTATCTGGTTGTAAGCGGGAGCGGGTAGTACGAGCAGGGATAACCGCTATTTTGTGATTACGCTGAGACACGGTCTGTGAAACACGTTCCGGCGATTGTAGGAAAGGAAAAATTGTGGATCTTCAGCCTCAGACAAGTGCTCCAGTAAAAATCGCGGTGGTTGGTTCCGGGTATGTTGGATTGATTGCCGCCGTTTGTTTCGCCGAGCTTGGTCATTCGGTCGTTTGCGTGGACAATAACGCGGCCAGGGTTGCCGAGCTACAGTCCGGAGGGGTTCCAATCTATGAGGCGCAGTTGCCGGAATTGCTGGCCCGCCATCGCGGTCAACGGCTGGTATTTTCCTCCGACCTGCTTGCCGCAGCCCGTTGTGCGGAGGTGATCTTTATTGCCGTAGGCACGCCCCAGTCGCCCACTGGAGAGGCCGACCTGTCCTTCGTCGAGGCATCGGTTCGTGAAATTGCCGCCGGGCTTGACGAATATAAAGTAGTGGTAGAAAAGAGCACGGTTCCGGTGCTCACCAATCAGTGGATCAGCCGGACTCTGCGATTCAACGGCGCGAAGGATGAGAACTTCGACGTGATTTCCAACCCGGAATTTCTTCGCGAGGGCACGGCGATCGAGGACTTCCTCTATCCTGACCGGATCGTGGTGGGTGCCGATACGGAGCGGGCGCGGGCGATTTTACGCCGGGTGTATCAGCCTCTCATCGACGGCAGCTACTATCGCCGTCCCGATCATGTTTGCGGCCCGCGGGACCTTAGCGGCGGGGTTCGCTACCTGGAAACCAGCGCGAAGAGCGCGGAACTGATCAAGCACGCCTCCAATGCCTTCCTGGCGCTGAAGATCTCCTTCATCAATGCCGTATCCAACATCTGCGAGTTGGTAGGCACGGATGTGGAAGAGGTGGCGGTCGGCATCGGCGCCGACTCCCGCATCGGCTCGAAGTTCCTCAATGCAGGAATTGGCTATGGCGGCTCCTGCTTTCCCAAGGACGTGCGGGCGTTCTACAAAATTGCGGAAAGCGTCGGCTACGATTTTGAGCTGCTTCAGGCGGTTGAGAAGAATCAACGAAAACCAGCAGCTCTGCTTCATGAAGAAGCTCCGCGCCGCGCTCTGGACCCTAAAGGGGAAACATATCGGGGTTCTCGGCCTTGCGTTCAAAGGGGGTACCGATGATGTCCGCGAATCTCCGGCCATCAGCATCGTCAAGAGTCTTCTCGCCGAAGGATGCTTGGTTTCGGTCTACGATCCGGCGGCCATCGAGAAGGCCCGTTTGATGCTGCCCGCAGACTGCAATTTGCGTTATGCGGGCGACGAATTCGAAGCCGCACATGATGCTCACGCACTATTGGTCGTGACCGAATGGGCGCAGTTTGCCCGTTTGAACCTCGACCGTCTGCATCAGGTGATGCGCTATCCGGTTGTGATCGACGGGCGTAACCTATTTAATCCTAAGCAGATGGCGGCGGCGGGCTTCCACTATTACAGCGTTGGCCGTCCCTTAGCGGAGCCGAAGGTGCCGGTACGCCATGATCTGGAACCAGCTAATGCAGACTGGCTGATGAGGATTGCTCCGTTTCAGAGTTTCTGGTTATACTGTTGGCTCACCAAGAATTTATCTGTCGTGCAATTGGACGAGCGACCGTCTGTCCCACTGAAGTAATTCTCTGAAGTCGGAAAAAGGCGAGATGAAAAAAATCTCCATCCTGGCTCTCCTGCTCCTGTTGGCGACCTTGTGTTTTGGTCAGGCACCCGAGGCTGCACTGTACAATTCCAACTCTGATGTGTATGCCGGTTTCGTCGTCACCTTTCCGGATTATGGCCCGAAGTGGAACAGCTATAGCTTCAAAGGTGGGGAAGTTGCGTATACCAGACATCTCGGTACTCATTGGGGCGTGATCGCTTCAGGCACGGTGGTGCACGGAAATGCTTTTGTATTTACCGCGACCCAGTACTCGGATAACCGGCGGCGTGAAATACAATGTCTTGACTGGCCGGATTCGCCCATATGCTACGGCACAGGTTGGCTATGCCCATCAATCCTCCACCGGGGGCATCAATGGCCTATATGGGAACTGCACCATCCTCCGCTGGCCCCCGGGTCAACGGATATAGAGGACGGACTCAGCTTATCGCGGTGGAATCGGTGGCGACCTCCAACTGACCCACCGCATCTACTGGCGCGTCGCTCAATGGGATGTTCAGCGGCAGCCTTGGGGAAGCAGTGGCTCCCTCTATAACAATTTCAGCAGCGGCATAGGCTTCGGTTTTTAGAGGCGACGTCGATGCACAGTTCTGTAGGGACGTGCGACGGTTCCGCGGCAGCGATGCGCTTTGTGCGGTTACGGACCACTCTCTGCAGATTTCTGTTCGCAACCTTTCCCGGCTGTCATCCATCATCGATGGATAGGGCTTGAGGGCCGGTCCGGAAGTTGCTTGGTGCGGAGCGGACTTTGCTCCGGCAGTTTTTCTTTTCTTGAGGCAATCATGCGAATTTTAGTTACCGGTGGGGCGGGATTTCTTGGCTCCCATCTTTGTGAGCGGCTGCTGGCTGACGGTCATTCTGTGCTCTGCGTTGACAACCTGTTGACCGGGCGGCTGGAAAATATGCGGGGCTTTGCCGACAATCCCCGATTCAGCTTTGAGTCAGCACGATATCTGCCGTCCTTTCGATTTCGGGGCGATCGACTTCCTCTACGAATTCGCCTCCCCGGCCAGCCCGGAGGATTACCTCAAGTTTGGATTGGAGACACTGGAGGTCGGCTCAACCGGAACCCGCAACTGTCTTGAACTGGCGCACAAATACAAGGCGGGATTTCTGGTGGCCTCGACCTCGGAGTGCTATGGCGATCCGGATGTGCATCCCCAGCCCGAGTCCTATTGGGGACATGTCAATCCCATCGGCCCACGTTCGGTTTACGACGAGGCCAAGCGTTTTTCCGAAGCGCTGACCATGGCGTACCACCGCTATCGCGGCGTGAATACGCGAATCGTCCGCATCTTTAATACCTATGGGCCGCGGCTTCAACTCGACGATGGCCGCGTCATCTCCAACTTTATGAAGCAGGCTCTGCTGGGCGATGACATTACGATCTATGGCGACGGCAGCCAGACCCGTAGTTTTTGCTTCGTGACCGACGAGGTCGATGGCATTGTGCGCCTGGCCGCCTCCTCCGAACACCTGCCGACCAATATCGGCAATCCGGGCGAGTTCACCATGCTGGAATGCGCCAAGGTTGTTCTGGAAGTGACCGGTTCGGCCAGCAAGTTGGTGTTTGTGCCGCTTCCGCAGGACGATCCCAAGCAACGCTGTCCCGATATTTCCAAGGCTCAGGCGCTGCTGGGATGGAAGCCTACGATCGATCTGCGCACCGGGTTGCTGATGAGCCTGGACTACTTCCGCGAGAGCCTGGTGGAGGCAAAGCGCGCGCCTAAGTCTACGGTCTAGCAGCCTGTGCCGGGGCAGCCATGGAAGCCGCACACGGCATCCAAGCTTCCGGAAGCAAGGTTCCACGCTGCTGGCGTGACCGGTTACGAGCTGGATGCTTGTCACAGCCGGAGGTGATATGCGTCATGGCGTGGCGGCCGCGCAAGGGATTTAATGCTGTTCCGGATCGGGGGTTCAGGCCCTCGAACAAAGAGGCATAACCGATGCCGTCGGAAGCGAATCTCACGTCCAATCAAACACCCCAGGGATTGAGAAGCTCTGGGGGCTATATCGAAGAAGTACTCGCGCAGGTGAAGGCGAAGAATCCTGTCGAGGCGGAATTTCACCAGGCCGTGCAGGAGGTTCTGGAATCCCTGCGCCCGGTGCTGGAGAAGCATCCGGAGTTCCGCTCGGCCCGCATCTTGGAGCGCATGGTGGAGCCGGAGCGGGTCATCATCTTCCGGGTGACGTGGTTCGACGATCACGGCAACATGCAGGTCAACCGGGGTTTTCGAGTCCAGATGAACAGCGCGATCGGTCCGTACAAGGGCGGTCTGCGCTTTCATCCGTCGGTGAATCTCGGAATCCTGAAATTTCTTGCCTTCGAACAGGTGTTCAAGAACTCGCTTACCACCCTTCCCATGGGTGGGGCCAAGGGCGGCTCGGACTTCGATCCCAAGGGCAAGAGCGACGGCGAAGTGATGCGCTTCTGCCAGAGCTTCATGACCGAACTCCAACGCCACATTGGAGCCGATACGGATGTGCCCGCGGGAGACATCGGGGTGGGCGGCCGCGAGATCGGTTACCTGTTCGGACAGTACAAGCGGCTGCGCAATGAGTTTACCGGGGTGCTTACCGGCAAAGGACTCAACTGGGGCGGCTCGCTGATTCGCCCGGAGGCGACCGGGTATGGCTGCGTCTATTATGCGCAGGAGATGCTGAAGAGCCGTAAGGATTCGCTGGAAGGCAAGGTTTGCCTGGTTTCGGGTTCAGGCAACGTTGCGCAGTACACGGTGGAAAAGCTGCTCGATCTCGGGGCGAAACCGGTGACCATGTCGGACTCGAATGGGGTGATTTACGATCCCGATGGCATCGACCGCGGTAAGCTCGCCTGGGTCATGGAGCTGAAGAACGTGCAGCGGGGCCGCATCCGTGAGTACGTCACGCAGTTCACGAACGCGATCTTCGTGCCTACGGATATGCAGATGGATCACAATCCGCTCTGGGCGATGAAGGGCGATTGCGCCTTCCCCAGCGCGACGCAGAACGAGATCAACGCGAAGGACGCCGAAAACCTGATCAAGAACGGAGTCATGCTGGTGGCCGAGGGCGCCAATATGCCCAGCACGTTGCCTGCGACCCGGTTGTTTTTGGAGAATGGCATCCTCTTTGGACCGGCCAAGGCCGCCAACTGCGGCGGGGTTGCTACCTCCGGACTGGAGATGGCGCAGAACAGCCAACGCATGGCCTGGACGCGCGCGGAGGTCGACCAGAAGTTGCACCAGATTATGGTGGATGTCCACCGCAACTGCTTTGAGACCGCCGCGAAGTACGGCGCTCCAGGCAATCTTGTCTCCGGTGCGAACATTGCCGGCTTTTTGAAGGTAGCCGGCGCGATGATGGACCAGGGACTGGTATAGTTCACGATCTTCCGGCTGCTGCCGCGCTCAACCAGGCCGGGCAGCCGCAGGATTCTCAGCAGGGAAGCGCAGGGCAAGCCGCAGTGAAACAGCTCAGCCGCGCCGCGCTTTCCTGCTGGGAATCGGACAATACGAGTCACAGAAGCGGGTATGGGACGGGCTGCGGATGCGGCCTGCTCCATACCCGCGAGTTGTTTATGCGGAGATTTATCGACGGGTGGCAACCCAGATTAGGAGCTCGCACGCACCAGGCTGCGCAGGGCAGCAGCCAAACAGCCGGACAGCGGTCGCATCCAAGCGGGAGTTCTCAGGAAAGCTCCTGGAGGAATGCGGATGCGTATTCGGGGATGGGTTTATGTCTTGCTGTTGTCGTGCGTTGCGGTGAGCGGCGCGGCTCAGACTGAGCGTGGCACGGAGGTAGATACCGAGGTCCGCGAGCTGAAACAACTCGTCTTGCAACTGCAAGCGCGCGTTGAAGAACTGGAAAAAAGAACGGGCGCGCAGATCGCGCAACCTGCGGTGACGCCCGTATCCACGGCTCTCAGCGCAACGGCGGCTGGTGCTCCTCGCAGCGAAGTGGCTGCCCCCCCAGTGGCCGACCAGGAACAGCAGCCGCCAGCCGCACAAGCACAACTCACCCCCGATGATCGCAAGATTCTTGACTACCTGAAGGGCACCACGATCGACGTGGGGGTGGATGGATACTATGAGTACAACTTCAACGCTCCGGTCGGGCGGGTGAACCTGCTGCGTGCCTACGACGTGCTGAGTAATAACTTCAGCCTGAGTCAGGCCAGTCTGATTTTGGATCGTCCGCCGGATGTGGCGGGCGGCCGCCGTTATGGAGCGCGGGTTGACTTACAGTTTGGTCAGGCGACATCCAGTACGCAAGGCAACCCGGATAACGAGCCTCGGCCTGAGATCTACCGCAATATCTTCCAGGCGTATGGAACTTACATCGTTCCACTGGGTACTGGGCTCACCGTGGATTTCGGCAAGTGGGCGAGTTCGCTGGGAATTGAGGGCAACTATACCAAAGACCAGACGAACTATTCGCGTTCGTACTGGTTCAACTTTCTTCCCTTCTATCATCTGGGGCTGCGAGCCAATTACAAGGTGAACGACAAGCTTGCGCTCAACTATTGGGTGGTTAACGGCACCAACCAAAGTGAAGCTACCAACGGTTTCAAAGATGAGTTATTCGGATTCGCGGTTACGCCGCGTAAGACAATTTCCTGGACAGTGAATTACTACTATGGGCAGGAGCATCCTGACAGGACGGTGGTGACGCTGCCGGTAGGCGCGCCACCGACGGTGAGCCCCACCATCCCGATACCGGTCCAGCCGGGCTTGACGTTCTCCGCGATCCAGCCGGCTCCCGATGGCCGCACGCACATTTTCGACAGCTACATCAGCTGGCAAACTACAGCGAAGCTGACGCTGGCTGTGGAGGGCGATTACGAGATCGAACGGTTGTGGAGGAATACCGACCTTGCGCTCGGCGAATCGTCGGCACCCTCTCATGCGATCGGCGGGGCGAGTTACGTGCAATATCGATTTAATCCGAAGATGGCGCTTGCGGCTCGCGCCGAATATCTCTCCGACCGCGGTGGGCTGTTTAGCGGGCTTACGCAGGCGCTGAAGGAAACTACCATTACTTACGACTACAATCTTGCGGACAACTTACTGATGCGCTACGAGTGGCGGCGCGATTTTTCTAACCAGCCGTCGTTTCTGACCTCCACGCAGGGAGTGCTTAGCAGGCAACAGAATACGGCCGGGGTGGGATTGGTCTGGTGGTTTGGCCGCAAGGAGGGCGCCTGGTAGCCGATAGAGAATGACCCCTGTTTGAAGAGGCAAAGGCTGGGCATATACTGTGTTCCGCGAATCAATTCGATTGAGATTGAGATTGCAGAGCCATCATGCCACCAGTCGAGAGCTCGCAGCTTTTTGCCGATCCGGAGCGCCTCTTTGAGGGCTTCGAGAATCTCATGCCGTTTCGGGTGCAGGACATTCTGCTGGTCTCAAGTCTTTACGATTCGTTTCTGCTGCGCGAAGACGGGCCGCTGAATGAGCTGCTGATCGGCCAATCGCTGGAGTTGCACCTGCAGCACACGCCGGAGATTACGCACGTCTCCACCGCAGGCGAGGCCATCGAACTGGCGCGAACTCAGTCGCGATATAACTTGATCGTCTCCAACGTCCACTTGCCCGACATGGATTGCGTCGGGTTGGCCGCCGCGGTGCGCCGCGCGGGACTGGACATTCCGGTCGCTGTACTCGCCTTTGACCACCAGGAAGTCTCGGCTCTGATGGCGCGCCGTTCGCTCAATGGTGAGCGGCTGGATGGCATCGAGCAGGTGTTTCTCTGGCAGGGCAATCCGCGGCTGATTCTGGCTATCGTCAAGGCGATTGAGGACAAGCGCAACGTGGAGCACGATACGCAGAAGATGGGCGTGCCCGTGGTGCTGGTGGTGGAGGACGATGTACGTTACTACTCGGCGCTGCTGCCGGAGATCTACACCGCGCTGATTACGCAGTCGCGCCGGATTCTGAGCGAGGGCTACAACCTGTCGCACAAACTGGTGCGGATGCGGGCGCGGCCGAAGATTCTGCTGGCGCAGGATTATGAGAGCGCCATCGGGATCGTGGAGCGTTATCCGGGTTATCTGTTCGGCGTGGTCTCTGACGTTGAGTTTCCGCGCGAGCGCCATCTCGATCCCGAGGCCGGATTCAAACTGGCGCACCTCGTCCGTCAGGCTGTTCCGGACATTCCGATCGTGCTGCAGTCGCGCGACGCGCAACTCCAGGGCCGGGCCAACGCCGAGGGCTTCGCCTTCCTGCGCAAGGGGTCGGACACATTGCTGGCCGATATGCGCAAGCTGCTGACGCACGAGTTTGCTTTCGGAGATTTTGTTTTTCGGCTTGCCAACGGCACCGAGGTGGGGCGCGCCAGCGATCTCGACGGCATGGAATCGCAGCTTCGCCATATTCCGGTGGAGTCGCTGATCTTTCACGGCGAGCGCAATGATATTTCGCACTGGCTTATCGCCCGCACGGAACTGGCTCTGGCGGAAAAGCTGCGTCCCCGCCGGCTGGTCGATTATCAGGATGCCGAGGCCCTGCGCGCGCACTGTCTCCAGACCATCCTCGACTATCGCCGGGAGCAGAAGCAGGTTCTGGTCGGCGATTTCGAGCCCTCGCACTTCCGCCCGTCGGCGGGATTTTTTTTGCGCATGGGCATGGGCTCGCTCGGAGGCAAAGCCCGTGGGTTGGCATTTGTCCGCCATCTGCTGCACAAGTACAACGTCAACCAGCGCTTTGCCGGCGTGCGGATTGCCGTGCCGAATACGCTGGTTCTGGCCACGGATTTCTTCGAGCAGTTTCTCGCGGAGAACAATCTCGACATCGTTCGCCATCCATTGCACGGACGACCGTGAGCTGCTCGAACGGTTTCTTGCGGCCAGCTTGCCGCGTGCGCTGCGCGCCGCACTGGCCGACTTTCTGCGCGAGATTCACGTTCCGCTCGCGGTTCGCTCGTCGAGTCTTTTGGAGGATTCGCAGTACCAGCCCTTCACCGGGGTGTATGACACGTTTATGCTGGCCAATCGCGATGCGGAACTCGACGCGCGACTGGAGGAGCTGAACGAGGCCATCAAGCGGGTCTATGCGTCCACCTTCAGCCAGCACGCCAAGGCTTATTTCCGCGCCACGCCGTTCCGTCTGGAAGAAGAGAAGATGGCGGTGATTATTCAGGAGGTGGTCGGCGGCAGCGCATGGCAGCCGCTACTATCCGGATTTTTCCGGCGTGGTGCGCTCAAGAAACTTCTATCCTTCCGAGCCGATGCATCCCAATGACGGCATTGCGGCGGTGGCCCTGGGACTGGGGCGGACGGTGGTGGACGGCGGCAAGTCACTATTGTTTTGTCCGCGCTATCCGCAAAACATGGTCCAGTTCTCCAGCGTGGAGGACATCTTGCGCAACTCGCAAACGGAGTTCATGGCGCTGGACTTTGCCGACCCGCCCGGCACTGGAGAGCAGCCGCCATGGCGAAAGCTGCGAGGCGCCGAACGGTTTTGCGAGCGCGCCTTTCCGCTGCGCGATGCGGAGAGCGACGACACCCTGCGCTACGTGGCTTCCACCTACTCTTGCGACAACGACGCGATTTACGATGGGCTCAGCCGTAGTGGCTCGCGGGTGGTGACCTTCGCGCCGATCCTCAAGCAGAATATTTTTCCACTAGCCGCGCTGCTTGACTACCTGCAGAAACTCGGCGCCGACGCCCTCGGGCGTCCGGTGGAGATTGAGTTTGCGGTGCGCATGGGGAACTCCGGCGAGCTGGCGGATTTTGGCTTCCTGCAGATGCGGCCACTGATCTGCTCGCGGGAGAGCGAAGACATTGCCATCGAGTCCGTTGCGCCCGCGAACATTCTTTGCCGCAGCTCCCACGTTTTGGGCAACGGACGTATCGAGGATATCCATGATGTGGTGTGCGTGGATTACGAGAGCTTTCATCGCTCCAACAGCCTGGAGGTGGCGGAAATCGTAGCGCGCCTCAACGCGCAACTGGTTCGTGACGGTACGCCGTACATCTTGATCGGAGTTGGTCGCTGGGGCTCGAAGGACCCTTGGCTTGGCATTCCGGTTACGTGGGATCAGGTGGCCGGGGCACGCGTCATCGTGGAAGCCGGATTCCGCGACTTCCGCGTAACTCCCTCGCAGGGCAGCCACTTTTTTCAAAACTTGACGGCTTTCCGGACCGCCTACTTCACGATCAACCCCGACCTCGGCGAAGGGCAGGTGGACTGGCCGTGGCTGGCGGCTCAGCCCGCGCTGGAGCAATTCGGCTGCGTCCGACATATTCGGATGGAGGCTCCGTTTACGGTTGCGATCAGCGGGGCACGCGGCGTGGGCGTGATCGTTAAGCCCGTGGTGGGAGAACAGGCAGAAGCCGCAGGGTGAATTCGCGCCGTTCTCCGGTTGGGGCGGCAACTCTGGTTCGCATCCCTTACAATCCATCCCTTACAATCATAGTTTGACCACTCATTGCGAGGGCTCGAGAGTCCCTCTGCAAGCAAGGAAGCACTGTGTATCTTTTATTGCAGAACCGCCTGGTGGCGCATGTGCGCGCCTTCCTGAAGCAGAAATACAACATTGAACTGGCGAACATCGTGGTGGAAGAGCCGCCGAAGATCGAGCTGGGCGAGTTTGCGCTGCCGGTTTCTTTTGAACTGGCGCGGACGCTGCGCAAGGCTCCGCGGAAGATTGCCGAGGAGATTGTGGCGGAGATTTCTTTGCCTGAAGGATTTGCGAAGTTCGAGGTCGCCGGAGCGGGATACATCAACGCCCGGCTGGACCGGACGAAGGCGGCGGAGTTGATGACGGGGAGGCCACGGCTGCGCACGACGGGGAACCCACATCTACTGAATGCGGCAGATGTGGGGCATCAGGCGGATGGTGGCGACGTGGAGCAGGAGCAAAGTCAACTACCCCACGTTAGCCAACAGCAGGCGAACGTGGGGCACCCGGAAGCTCCGACTGCTGGCTCGCGCGGCAAGGTGCTGGTGGAGCATACGTCGATCAATCCGAACAAGGCGGCGCACATTGGGCACTTGCGGAACTCCATCCTGGGCGACACGCTGGTGCGGTTGCTGCGGGCGGCAGGGTACGCGGTGGATGTGCAGAACTACATCGACAACACGGGCGTGCAGGTGGCCGACGTGGTGGTGGGATTCGAGCGGATTGCGAAGAAGTCGAGGGCGGAGATTGAAGCGCTCGCTGCCGGCGCTGAGGGGCGCTTCGATTACTACTGCTGGGATCTGTATGCGAAGGTTTCGCAGTGGTACGAGCAGGACAAGGCGAATCTGCAGGCGCGGCGCGACACGTTGCATTTGCTGGAAGTGGGCGGGAATGAGACGGCGGAGATTGCGCAGATGATCTCGATGGCCGTGCTGCGGCGGCATCTGGAGACCATGCAGCGGCTGGATATTGAGTACGACTTTTTGCCGCAGGAGAGCGACATTCTGCACCTGCACTTCTGGGCGAAGGCATTTGAGCTGCTGAAGGCCGCCGGGGTTCTTTACTTCGAAGAGGAAGGGAAGAACAAGGGCTGCTGGGTGATGACGCGGCTGCGGACGGTGAAGGACGATTCTGCGGCAGAGGGGCCGGACGAAGACGCGAAGGTGATTGTGCGCTCGAATGGAACGGTGGGGTATGTGGGCAAGGACATTGCCTACCACATGTGGAAGTTCGGGCTGCTGGGACTGGATTTCGGCTACCGCAAGTTTTACGAGTACAGCGATGGGCGGGCGGTGTGGATCTCCTGCGACCCGAAGGACGGCGAGCCGGGGGCTCCGCACTTTGGCGGCGTGGGTGCGATCTACAACGTGATCGACGCGCGGCAGAGCGATCCGCAGGAGACGGTGAAGCAGGCGATTCTGCTGATGGGACATGAGGCCGAGGCGGCGCGCTACACGCATTTCAGCTACGAGATGGTGGCGCTGACGCCGCGCTGCGCGATGGAACTGGGATATACGGTTTCCGAGGAAGATCAGCAGCGGAGCTATATCGAGGTTTCCGGGCGCAAGGGATTCGGCGTGAAGGCCGACGATCTGCTGGACAAGCTGATTGAGGCGGCGAAGAGCGAGGTGGATGCGCGGCATGCGGAGCTGAGCGACGCGGAGCGGCGCGAGATTGCCACGCAGATTGCGATTGGAGCGCTGCGCTACTTCATGCTGAAGTTTACCAAGCAGTCGGTGATCGCCTTCGACTTCCGCGAGGCGCTGTCATTCGAGGGCGAGACCGGTCCGTATGTGCAGTACGCCGTGGTGCGGGCGACAAACATCTTCCGCAAGGCGGGGTTGCGCCGGAAGAGGCGCTGAAGAGCGACGATTGCCGGCGGATGCGTTTGAGGGCAACGACGATCTGTGGTCGCTATGGCTGGCGGCAGGGCAGACGGCGAAGGTGATCGAGCAGTGCATTGCGACCACCGAACCGGCGGCGCTGACCAAGCACGCGTTCCAGTTGGCGCAGCAGTTCAACAACTTCTATCACAAGCATCACATTCTGACGGAAGAGGACGCGGGGCGGAAGGCTCTGCTGCTGGCGACGGCGGCAGTGGTGCGGAGAGAGTTGATGGCCACGATGGCGGTGATGGGGATTCCGGCTCCGGCGGTGATGTAGGGAGCTGGGAAGCGGGCTCACGGTGAGAGCAGAATCGATCGCTGCGGCTGCACGGCAGAGGTCGGCAGGTCGATGAGGGTCCAGAAGCGCTATTGCAGTAGATAACAGCGAAATGGCACTTTGCCGGTCAGTCGAAGTCGAGGCCGTGCTTTCGACGACGCGGAACGAGCTATGTCGCGCAGTCGTGAGCCGAAGCGGGTCGCAGGTGCACGGAATGGAACTCTTCGGTGGGCTGCGACAAGATTGCTCTCTCGGCGATGCGCAGAGGTGTAATACTGTAACTTAGCTGGCTAAATAGTGGTCGTGCATCCCTCAATGGAATGAAGCTGAAGGCAGATAGCGCCGCGCTGGCGCAAGCTATTTACCCAGTCAACCGCTTCCGGGAGTTTATCTGGATGTGCCCGGGAAGTGGCGGGCGAAGTCTACCAGGGAGCGGACGGCGACGCCGCTGGGGCCCTTGGGCATCCAGGCCTTGTTCTCCTCCAGCCATGCGGTGCCGGCGATATCGAGGTGAATCCAGGGCTTATCGTCGACGAACTCCTTGAGGAACATGGCGGCGGTGATGGCTCCGCCCCAGCGCCCGCCGGTGTTCTTGATGTCGGCGATCTCGGAGCGGATGTGCTCGAAGTAATCCTGATCGACCGGCATGCGCCACATTTTTTCGCCGGTGCGCATGGTGGAGTCGGCGAAGTCCTCGGCGAAATCCTCGTCGTTGGTGAAGACTCCGACATTGTGGTAGCCGAGGGCGACGACGACGGCGCCGGTGAGGGTGGCGGCGTCGATGAGGTGGGTGGCTCCGAGCTGGCGGGCGTAACAGAGACCATCGGCGAGGACCAGGCGGCCTTCGGCGTCGGTGTTGATGACCTCGATGGATTTGCCGTTCATGGCGAACTGCACGTCGCCGGGCTTCTGGGCCTTGCCGTCGGGCATGTTCTCGGTGCAGCAGAGGATGGAGATGACGCGCACGTTGGGCTTGAGCAGGGCGATGGCGCGCATGGCTCCGATCATGGTGGCGGCGCCGCACATGTCGTACTTCATCTTCTCCATGCCATCGGCGGGCTTGATGCTGATGCCGCCGGTGTCAAAGGTGATGCCCTTGCCGACCAGTCCGAGGACGGGCGAGGCGGGAGCGCTGGCCGGTTCGTAGCGCATGACGACGAGGCGCGGCTCTTCTTCCGAGCCCTGGGAGACGCTCCAGAAGGCTCCCATCTTGAGTTCCTTGATCTTGTCAGGGCCGTAGACCTCGCAGGCCAGGCCGACTTCCTCGCACATGGCGCGGGCACGCTCGGCGAGGATGGTGGGAGTCATGAGGTTGCTGGGTTCAAGGGCGAGAGTGCGGGTGAGGTTCTGCGACTCGGCGAGGATGGCGCCCTCGGCGATGGCAGACTCGACGGCTCCGGCGTCGGCGGCGGCCGGGATGGCGAGAGTCGCATCGGTGAGCTGCTGATCCTTGCGGTCGCTGCGGTAGGTATCCACGTCAAAGTCGCCGGTGACGATGCCTTCGGCGGCGGCCTGGGCGGCGGCGGGAGCTTCCAGCAGCTCGGGCAGGACGAGGACGAAGGATTTGATGTTCTTGGACTTGGCGGCGCGGGCAGCGGCTCCGGCCAGCTTGCGCAGCTCGGTGAGGCAGAACTTGTCCCGCTTGCCGGCGCCAAGGAAGAGGACGCGCTGGGCGGCTACTCCGGCGGGCGAGAGCAGCCAGACGAGTTCGGCGAATTTGCCGGTGATGTCGGCGGAGGCGATGAGCGGCGCGGCCAGGGCCTGGAGAGCCGGATCGGAGGCGAGCAGCTCAGGCGAGGGAGTTTTGTCTCCGTTATCGGCGACGAGGATGACGAGCAGGGCGGTCGCGAGGGTGGAGGGAGCAGACTGGGGAAATTGCGATCTTCATGCGAACCTTTCTCGAAGCTAATAGATAATACAAACGAAAGCGCTACAGGATCAGAGTTACCGGCTCAGGATTTGCGGCTGCGCGCGATGGCGTCGCGAGCTTCCTTGTCGGCGGTGCGGCGGCGCTCGGTTTCGCGCTTGTCCCAGAGCTGTTTGCCCTTGGCGACGGCAATTTCGATCTTGACGCGGCCATTCTTGAAGTACATCCGGGTGGGGATGAGGGTGAGTCCCTTTTGCTGGACGGCGGCGTGGAGTTTGAGAAGCTGCGCACGATGGACGAGGAGTTTGCGGGTGCGCTGGGTATCATGATTGAACTGCGCGCCGGGCGCATAAACCCCGATATGGGCGTTGAGGAGGAAGAGTTCGCCGTCCTTGACGAGTCCGTAGGAGTCCTTGAGGTTGGCCTGACCGGCGCGGATGGATTTGACCTCGGTTCCGCGCAAGGCGATGCCGGCTTCGTAGCGCTCGAGCAGGAAAAAGTCGTGCGAGGCGGCGCGGTTGACGCAGGCATCGCGCTCGCCGCTGGCGACCGGGTCGCGCTTGACGTTCTTCGGCTTGTTGGGCTGCGTGAGTTGTAGCTGGTTGCGGGCCATGGAAGGAATCCTGCGGAAGTGACGTTGAAGTTCAGGGCGCACTTGCGCGTTGTTGCGAATTCGCTAATCCTAACACAGCGCGAGATTTATGCCAGGGCGATGACATTGGGGCGCGATGCTATAATCGGCGTATGACTGGATCAGTTCCGCCCGCTTCCGTGGGCAACCTCCATGGCCATGCCCGCGGGAGATTCTCCTTGTAAAGGATTGCGATGAAACGATTCCAATGCGGTTGCCTGGTTTTGCTGATAGCGTTGGTTGCCACGCTTCCAGCAATTGCCGACAAAGCAGGATCGCTCTACTCGCAAAGGGCAGCGTGCTGAGGCACGACAGCAGTACGAAGAGGCCTATCAGTATTTCAAGCAGGCCTACGACCTGCATCCGGACAATACCGAATACCGCTCTTCATTTGAGCGGACGAAGTTTCTGGCGGCGTCCGCGCATGTGCATCGCGGGCAGATGTTGCGCGACCAGGGCAAGCTGAGCGAGGCACTGAAAGAGTTTCAACTGGCGGCGATGATCGATCCCTCCAGCGGAATCGCGCAGCAGGAGATCAAGCGCACGCAGAGGCTGATCGATAAGGCGCAGCAGCCGGCGAACGCGCCGCCGACCTCGCGCGCTCCGCAGGAAGGGCTGAGCGAATCGGCGTCAAACATCGCGGGGCCGGTGCAACTGGCCCCGATTTCACCGACGCCACTGACGCTGAAACTGTCCGAGGATTCGAAGACCGTCTACGAGACGATTGGCAAACTGGCGGGCATCAACGTGCTGTTCGATCCCGACTACATGCCGCGGCGGATACACATCGAGCTGAACGGAGTTTCGCTGGAGCAGGCGCTGCAGATCGTGGCGCTGGAATCGCACACGTTCTGGCGTCCGGTGACGCCGAACACGATTTACATTGCGCAGGACACGCAGCAGAAGCGCACCGAGGTGGAGCAGCAGGTGCTGCGCACCTTTTATCTGAATAATTTTTCCACGGTCAGCGAACTGCAGGATGTGGCGAACCTGATTCGCACCATTCTGCGGGTGGAGCGGGTGCAGCAGTTTCCTGCGCAGAACGTAATCGTGATGCGCGGCACGCCGGACCAGGTGGCGCTGGCGGAGTTGCTGATCAACAACCTGGACAAGGCTAAGCCCGAGGTCGTGGTCGACCTGGTGGTGATGCAGGTGAGCAAGACGAAGCTGAAGCAGCTCGGCATTCAATATCCGTTCCAGGGCGGCACCACGAATCCTACGATTACGTTCCAGAGTCCCACGATCACCAACAGCACCACGACCACCGACCACCACGACCACCGCCCACCACCTACCGGTTCCGGCTTGACGCTGAACAGCCTGGCCCACTTGAATGCGACGGATTTTGCGGTTTCGATTCCGTCCTCAAGCGTGGCGTTCCTGATGACCGACAGCGATACGAACGTTATCCAGCGGCCGCAGATGCGCTCGGTGGATGGGCAGAAAGCTACGCTGAAGATCGGCGAACGGGTGCCGATCGCGGTGGGCACATCGAGTTCGACCCTGACGGCGACGGCGCTGACGCAGACGCAGTTCCAATATCAGGACGTGGGCGTGAACATCGAGATGACGCCGCACATCCACAACAACGACGACGTCAGCATGAAGATATCGATCGAGGTTTCGGCCATCGACAGCTACCAGACGATTGGCGGACTGACCGAGCCGGTGATTGGACAGCGCAAGATCGACCATGAGATCCGTATGCGCGACGGCGAAGTGAGCCTGATCGGCGGCATGATGGAGCACGACGACGTGCAGAACATGGCCGGACTGCCCTGGCTTTCGCAGATTCCGGTACTGAAGTATCTGTTTGGGCAGGGACAGAAGTCGAAGACGGATAATGAGACGGTGTTTGCGCTGATGCCGCACGTGGTGCGCCGCCTGGATCTGGATGATTTGAACATTCGGCCGGTGGACATTGGAACGCAAAACGTGGTGGAGGTGCGGCACACCTCCAAGGTTGCTGCTCCGGTGGTTCCGACGGCAACGGTTCCGAGCAGCGTGCCCAGTGCTGCTGCTCCGAGTCGGCGGCTCCAGCGCGCCTGCCAATGCTGGCTCCGGTGCACCGGCCCCGCCTGCGGCGCGCGGCAGAATACGCCCGCGCAGCACGGAGCAACGTAATGGACGGCGAGTACCGATGCTGCGGCAACGCTCCGGCTTCCGGCGGTGGCGCCCACCCCGATCGGCCCGGTGCTGAGCCTTGACCCGCCGATGGTGAACCAGCCGACAGGGGGAACATTCGCGCTGAATGTGATTTTGAACGGCGGGCAGAATGTTTTCAGCGTGCCGGTGCAGATCAGCTACGACCCGAAGGTGATGCAGTTTGTGAGTGTTTCCAATGCCGGGGCGCTATCCAAGGATGGAGCGGCGGTGGCGCTGGTGCATCGGGACGACGCGGCGAAAGGCACGCGTGCAGATATCGCTGATGAGACCGCCGGGATCGACCGGCATTACTCCCTCGGGACCGATGTTTACGATGATGTTCGTGGCCAAGGCGGCAGGGCAGGGAACGATCTCAGTGGGCAAGACGGTACTGCGGGATCCGAATATGGCGGCGATTGAGGCCAGCGGATCGCAGGCGATCATCAACATACGTTAGTTGGGACGGGGAGTTTGAAGAGGAAGCGGCAATCCGGAATGACCTTGGTCGAGCTGGTCGTGGCAATCGCGATCATGGCGATCCTTGCAACCGGGGTGCTGCCCATCACCCGCACGGTGGTGAAGCGCGAACGGGAGAAAGAACTGCGGGCAGCACTGTGGGAGATGCGCGACGCCATCGACCGTTATAAGGACGCGGCGGATCGTGGAGCCTTTCAGATCAAACTGGGCAGCGAGGGTTATCCACCGGACCTGGACACGCTGGTGAAAGGCGTGGACGTTTCCGGTAAGACGGTGCGCTTTCTGCGGCGGATTCCGGTGGATCCGATGACCCACAGCACGGAGTGGGGCATGCGTTCGATGCAAGACGAACCCACGTCCGAATCGTGGGGCGGGCAATCGGTATTTGACGTTTACACGAAATCGAAGGGCACGGCGCTGGACGGCACGAAGTACTCGGACTGGTAGAGCGGCGGGAATGAATCTGAAGCCACGGAAATCCGGAAGCAAGGTCGCGGGATTCACCTTGATCGAACTGATCATTGTGATTGCGATCATCAGTATTTTAGCGTCCATTGCGGCGATGAACTACCAGCATTCGGTATGGCGGGCGCGCGAGGCGGTGCTGCGCAATGACCTGTTCGCGCTGCGCAGCAGCATCGACCAGTACACGCTGGATAAGCAGAAGGCGCCGCAGTCGTTGCAGGATCTGGCGGCAGCGGGCTATATAAAGACCGTTCCCAAAGATCCGATCACGAATTCGGACGGACACTGGGTTACCGAGGAGGAGGATTCCTTGATGGCCATCGACCAGACAGCTCCCGGGATTGTGGACGTGCACAGCGGCAGCAGTGCGGAATCCCGGAAGGCACACCGTATAACACCTGGTAAGTGAGGGAACTCAGTAAGAAATTGGAGGGCAGGCTTCGCAACCTGCCGTCTTTTGTTTGTGTGCGCATCGTTTTACCAGCGGGCGCGCTCGTACTGCTTGGGCCACGGCACGGTTTGTTTAAGAACGTGTGCGGCGTGGAGCGGCCAGTAGGGTTCGCGGAGGAATTCGCGAGCCAGCAGCACCAGGTCCGCCTGTCCGGTGGCAACGATGTGCTGGGCCTGCTCGGGCGCGATGATCATGCCGACGGCCCCGGTGAGGATTCCAGCCTCGCGGCGAATTCGCTCGGCAAAGGGCGTTTGATAGCCCGGGCCAAGTGGAATCTTCGCGGAGGGAACGATACCTCCCGAGGATGCGTCGATGAGATCGACGCCAAGCGGTTTGACCTGACGGGCGAGGGTGACGGAATCGTCGATGGTCCAACCGCCCTCGGTCCAGTCCGAGGCGGAGATGCGGAGCCACAGGGGAAGGCGTTCGGGCCAGACTCGACGGACGGCTTCGATGATCTCGCGGAGGATGCGGGTGCGGTTCCGAAAGCTGCCGCCGTAGTGGTCGATGCGGGTATTGACCAGCGGCGAGAGGAACTGGTGCACCAGATAGCCGTGGGCTCCGTGAATTTCAATCAACTCAAAGCCTGCTTCGAGAGCACGCCGGGCTGCGTCGGCAAAGGCCTGGGTGATGCGGGCGATGCCTTCAGCGGTAAGTGCTTCAGGCTGAATGGATTCCGGGGTGAAGCCTTTGGATGTGGAGGAGTAGACGGGGCGCCAGCCACCTCGGTCAATGGGCACAGGCTCGCCGGTGTTATGCCAAGGGACGTCGGTGGAAGCTTTGAAGCCGGCATGGGCGAGTTGAATTCCGGCAACGGCTCCGTGCTGCCGGAGGAAGCGAACCACGCGCGCGAGGTTTTCGATGTGCGCGTCTTTCCAGATTCCAAGGTCGGAGGGGCTGATCCGTCCTTCCGGGATGACCGCGGCGGCTTCGGTCAGGACCGTGCCAGCTCCACCAACGGCGCGGGAACCGAGATGAACCAGATGCCAGTCATTGCTGAAGCCGTCCTCGCTGGAGTACTCGCACATGGGGGAGACGGCAATGCGGTTACGGAAAGAAATATCGCGGATTTGAAGGGAATCGAACAGGTTCATAGGGCTTGGATGATATCACCGGCGAAGAGGTCCGGGAGGGACGTGAGGTCGAAGGGCTGAGGAATTGAGCGCTCCAGGACCGTTCGCGAGGACGATCGGAGCGGGGATCAGCAAGGAACCTAGTTGCTGATAGCCAGCACGTTAGTTCTAAGATGGGGTTATCATCCAAATTCCGACGCGAAGAATCAGGCTCAGACAAAGTAACTCCATGAAAACAAGGGACGACTCCATCGGCTCCTGCTGCCTGGCGTGTCTCGTATTCGTTGTCTATGTAATACATACAAGACAGATCTAATTTTGTGAAGAAAGATATGCTTGCACGAAGTACTACAACCAGAGTACCTTGTCCTTTGCAGCTTACAATTAAACGGTGACGTGACTCGGTAAAAAGAATTGCGTTCCAGTCGCCTAGATCGATTCGGGCAGTAGCTCCAGCTCGAATAACTGTACGTTGATTCAATTAAGAGGGTTGAAAATCTATGAAGAAGTTCCTGCTGTTCATTTTTCTGTTTGCATTCGCCTCGTTTTCCGCGTTTGCGCAGACCGCCGCAAGCACCGGGCAGATTACGGGTGCAGTGAAAGATCCGAATCAGGCGGTAGTTTCCACTACCCAGGTGGTTCTCACCAACTTGCAGACCAAGGTGAAGTTCACGGCCGTCACCAACAGCCAGGGCGTTTACGCGTTCCGGGCTCTGCAGCCGGGCGGCTATATCGTCGAAATCAACGCCAAAGGCTTTAAGCCGAGCGTGAGCGCTGAACTCAAGGTGACAGCCGGCCAGACCGTCAACTCCGATTTCGCTCTGGCACTGGCCGGAAATACAGAGATCGTAGATGTCACGGCCGACGCAGCGAATGCGTATCGCGTGGACAACGTGAATCCGGGCACCCCGCTCGGAGCACTGCCAATTCTGGACCTTCCCTACTCGATCAACGTGATTTCGCGTCAGTTGATTGATGACACGCAGTCGAGAAACTTCAAAGAAGCCGCCAAGTACCTGCCCCTGGTGTCGTTCCAGGAGATGCAGGGACCGGAAGTTCTGCGCCCTGAGTCCCGCGGCATGCAGGGAACCAACATGCAGAACGACCGCAAGGACGGAATGGGAATCGCGGTCACCACACCCTCTGCTCTTGAGGAGTACGAACAACTCGAAGTCTTCACCGGCTTGGGCGGCGCCATGTATGGCCCCACCCAACCCGTCGGGCATGTTCAACTTCGTGACCAAGCGCCCCACCGACGAACAGTTCCGCGCAAATCGAATTGGGACTATGAGGGCGAGACCGTTGGTACGGTTCACGCCGACCTGGGTGGCCGCTTTGGTCCGAACGTGGGTGACAGCCACATGTTCGGCTATCGCACCAATATGGTGATCGCCGATGGCACCGGCTACGTCTCCGACAGCCAACTCCGTCGCCAGTTGGCCGCCATGGCGCTCGATGTACGTCCCTTTGCCCATACCCTCGTCGAAGGCAATTTCAGCTACTACAACCTGTTCCAGCACGGATACCCCGGCTGGTTCTCCTACAATCCGACACTGATCGCTCTGCAATTCCAAAAACGGGTCAGCCTTACACGTTCGGAGTATTCCATGCTGCCGGTGAATGCGCCCGATCCGACTCGCGAAGGCTACGGACAGTCGTTCTCGGGCGTGGATCTGAATAACCAGATCGGCGAAGTGCGGGTGAAGCAGGATTTCGGCCGAACTGGCAGCTTGTCACCGGAGTGCTGCACCAGATTGCCGATCGCAACATCAACACGGCAGTCAACTCGTTCTATCGACACACAAGGGCAGACTACCAGACATATCTCGCCAACGGATTCTCCGGGCTGGCTCCGCGTTTCCAGGTCAACAGCGACTTGGCATACCTGACCGGCAAGTTCAAGACGTGGAAGATCCGCCACGACGTGGTGATCGGAAGCACCGGTTACAGGTTTGCATCCTGGTCGGCCGTAACCGGCCCACCAAGACGAGCCCTGTGCCCGGCAAGGCTGAATCGCCACTGTGCACCGGCAGCAAAGGTTTGCGCAACCAACATCTCCACTCCGCTCATCGATGTGCGCGCCGCGGCTGGTCTTCCTTCCTACACCAGACCGCCGCGTCCAATGGCATCTTACGTTTCCAGCATCATCCATCAGCAGGGATTCAGCCTGGGCGATACGCATCACGCTCACTCCGCGTTGGCTCGTGAGAGTGGCTGCCAGCCAGGATTGGACTTGGACGAACAACTACACCACGACCGTCACGCCCCAGCTATGCGTGCGGAACGCTGACACCGGCTCAACTATATGAACCCAGGGCGTCAGCCCCACCGCAAGCTTGATCTTCAAGCCGCGCGCCGAACATGACATTTACGGGACCTTTGCCGATAGCATTCAGGCTCCGGATACGCCGTAGCCCAGCGACCTGTCAGCACCATGCGTACGTCAACAGCGCCCAGGCGCTTGCGCCGTATCGCGACAAAGAAGGCGAAATCGGCTACAAGCTGGCATTGCGCAAGATCAACTTCTCGACCGCGCTGTTCCGCATCGAGCGGCCGTTTGCAGATACTGTCCTGTTCGCCGACATTCAGCCGATTCCCCGTAACATGCCTGCGGCAACACTGTCCGGAGCGCAAGTCTGCGACATCGACCAGATCGTCGGCAATCAGGTCAACTACGGTGCTGAAGCCATGCTCTCCGGCAGGATCATCGATAGCCTGATGGTCACAGGCGGAATCACGCGTTCTGAACCCGAAGCTCACGGACACGGGTATCGCCGTGACCAACAACAAGACTTCGTCGGTATTCCCGACTACAAGTCCAACATTCTTGCCGAGTATCGCCTGCCGATGCTTGGTCGGCGCGTTCTTCAACTTCGACTGGCAGCATGTGGGACGCCGCCCGATCGACGACATCAACAGCTACTACGTGCCGCAGTACAACACCTTCGATCTCGGCGTCCGCTACACCGCCAAGATCATGGGAAAAGTGGCTACCTGGCGCGTCACGGCCAACAACGTCTCGGATGTGCACTACTGGTCGACCTCGGGCCCGGGCAGCATCACGGGCAGCAGCACCGGCAGCTATCTCGGACACCTGGGAGAGCCGCGGTTGATCACGGCGTCCATGCGGTACGACTTCTAGAACGTTCCGGATTGCCGTATCACCGTACGTCATAGGTCGAGTCCGGACATGCAGATTGCGTGTCCGGACTCGAATTTTTTGTCTGGGCTCACAACCTTTAGAGGAGTCACTATGTCTAGGAATTGCATGTCTCGAAACGTACTGCGGCAGACTCGCGCGTGCGCGACCGCTTTGATTGTCCTCACGCTCTCGTCTGGTGTCGGCTGCGGCGGCCGAGACCCCGAGTTGCGTACCACCGTCTGAGCCAGCAACTGATCATCTATCGCGCCGGCAGTCTCTCGCGCACCTTCAAGCCGCTGATCGAGGTATTCACCTGCCAGACTGGATTCAGGTGAAGGATGTGGCGCGGGGCAGCGTGGACGCGGGCCGGCAGATCACCGCGGGAGGTCAGGCCTGCGATCTTTACGCACCGGCGGACTACGAGGACATCGATGTGTTCATGAAGCCGGCCGGTTATGCGAATTTCAACATCGTGTTTGCCCAGGGGAAGATGGTGCTGGCGTATTCGGCGAGCAGCGTTGCGGAAAAGAAGCTGCCCCCGATCGCCGATCCCAATAGCCAGCCGTTCAATCCACCTACCTCGATTCCAAACGCGACGGCGAAGTGGTATGAGAACCTGATGATGCCCGGAGTGAAGGTCGGCGGCGGGAACCCGTTCCTCGATCCCGGCGCTTACCGGACCTTCATGATCTTCCAATTGACGGAGGCGTATTACAAGGTACCGAACCTTTACAACGACCTGCTGGAGCACCTGGTGATTCCCGGCGCAGATCCTTCCGGGCCTGCACTGGGTAAGCGATTCGATTATCAGTTCATGTATGAGCACGGCGCCCAGGTCATGGCGAGCAAGAATCCGGATTTTCGCTATGTAAACGTGCCCGATGAGATCAACATGTCCGACCCGGCGAAGAATGCCTACTACCGGGAGCATGCGCTTATGGTGTTGCCGGGGCTGCGATACCCCCAGCAGCGCGCGGTCCGTACCGGTTACAGGCACCAGGGTAGCTTGGGGTATCACCTTGATGAAGAACGCTCCAAACCGGGAGAACGCGATCAAGTTTCTACAGCTGCTGCTCAGTCCGACGGGGACCGCGATGCTGAAAGAAAAGGGGCCTGCGCCGATTTCGCCGGCGCTCGTGAGCCCAGTGGATTTCCGCAAGCTTCCCGAATCACTGCGGCCTCTGGTCAAGACAATGGGAAAATAGGATCGCGAATCGGTCGATTATGTACGCCGGCTGCGAGCGCGGCTTAACCGGACCGCAGCCGGCAAACCTCTCTGACGATTGTATTCACAGGTTGGCCTGGCCCGGAGCCGCGCGCTGGGTTGGAGGGTGCAACCCGCGATGGTGGCATCCTTCCGGGCAGCTAGAAGGCTTTAACTAAACGGCGTTGGCTAGGATCGATCCAAGCTTGGAAAACGCCGTGCTAATGCTCGTGGCGAGCGTATCCATGGCGGCGACGGCACCGACTGCGATCAAGGCCGCTATCAGAGCGTACTCGACCAGATCCTGGCCGGATTCATCACCATGCAGACTGCGCAGTACACGTAGACTTCTTGCCTTCACACCCGTCTCCTTGGGTGGATCGGGAACGGTGCAACAGTTTCGATCTGGATTTGTGATGCAGAGTCACTGTCCTGATGTTGCCAATTCTGCCCTTCTCCGTTCCTGGGGCATTTTTCTCCGTCTGTAACTCATGGATCACGCGGGTTTGGCTTCCGCCCCGGGCGCCGGAAATCATTTCTCGAGCCATTGGCAGTTACTAACGTCGCAGAATTCAACCCTGCGGAGGTAAGTAGAGGTAGAATTCTGTGTCTGTGTTCTCACGATCAGACGGGGAGCGAACCATGATTGGAAACGAAAAGGTACTGCAGCAACTCAACGCAGCTCTTAGTTCCGAGCTAACGGCGATCGCACAATACATGGCACAGTCCGAGATGTGCCACAACTGGGGCTATCCGCGCCTTGGCGACCTCACGAAGGCCCGAGCCATCGAAGAAATGAAGCACGCCGAAGGGTTGATAGAACGGATTATCTTTCTGGATGGCACCCCTGCCGTCAATGTCGCGTTGACTCCCAAATTGGGGACAAACGTTCAAACCCAGCTCGAGATTGATCTTGCCGACGAACTTGATGCCGTCAAGGTGTACAACGAAGCCGCCGAGATTTGTTTGGAAGTAAAAGACGATGGTACCCGGTCTTTATTCGAAGGGATGATTAAGGATGAAGAGCGACACGTTGATTTTCTGGAAGCTCAACTTCATTCCGTCAAGGAAATGGGTATACAGCTTTTCCTATCAAATCAGATGCGCAGCTAAGAATGTGCAGCCGGACCATTGCCGGTGTGACGTTAGCCAGGGATTGCAATTCGCCAGCAGTAGCCTCGGAAGCCGTCCCGATCTCG
>CAVZYB010000003.1:0-67315 GCA_963779365.1 uncultured Acidobacteriota bacterium
ATGCCGAAGATGGAGCTGATCGCTGCCTTGAAGTCGGCTTCCTGTCGGCAACCACCGTCGAGAGGAGCAGACTGTTCCATGAGTGTGCGCGAAATTCATCAACGAGCCTGAAGTCCATGCAACGGAATTGCGGTGCTACATGCGCGACCAGGACGGTTATCGCATCGAGGTCGGACAGACGACCATGACCGCGGGGCCACTGGACTTGTATTCGTAATTCCTGGCGAACCAACATGCCGGCAAAATCAAGGACTACTTCCCAGTCGAGTTCCCTGGAGTCATCGGATGGGACCTCTCCGGGACGGGTTGTCGAATCGGGGAGGTGACCGGGGTCTCTGTTGGTGACAAAACTGTTCGCATGGTGTTCCGCACGCAACGCAAGCTTTGTGTCGTGAAGGCAGAAACCACGCGTCCGCGCTTGGAACAAACGGCGTATCTGAAGTTACGAAGACAATTACAACCGATACCGCCCAGTAGCTATTGCAATTCGAGATTTGTCCAGTCGATACCGAATGCCAAGCGCAAAAAACAGGAGTAAAGTCTCGAGCGTAACCGCGAGTTGTTAAAAACAGCGTTGGTGCAAGAAGAAGGCATAGAAGTGGCGGGCCGGATACGAAGGACTCCCAGTGTGGTCAAGCGGCGTCACGGACTCCTATGTCACAACAACGTGAGTGCCTCCCGCCCTCTAGGCTGTGGCGATGCCACAGCGCTCTTCCAGTTTCGTGCATGCGCGTGAGACAGCTGCCGCCTTTCTCGCTATGAATTACTTGCTGCCGGCAGTTGAATCGGGCTGGGGCCTCTTCGTTCTTCACGCAGGCTGCTGCCGCCGAATCTGCCGCTCACTGAATCAAAGAATTTTATCTTCGAATGTAACTTCCGTTGCCCCTTCGCGTCAGATGGGAGTTACGAAGCATTTTCGCCGGCAATCACCGGTATCACAGCAACGCAACACAAGCCGTTTTGAAAGGAAGTTCCCGATGACGAAAGCCACGATGAAGTCTCTGCTGATGACCGCCGCGATGAGCGGCCTGCTGACGGGTGCCAGCACTGCTGTTTCGGCCACCACCAGCAGCAACACCAACACAAACTCCGGAAGTATTGCGCGCGCCCTGGGCCTGTCGTCTGCCTCCAGTTTCGATGAGCCGCAGACCGACAAGCACGGCTGTAAAGGCCAGAACTCCTGCAAAGGCAAGGGCGGCTGCAAGAGCGGCGACAACGGATGCAAAGGCAAGAACTCCTGCAAGGGCAAGGGCGGCTGCGCTACCGATGGATCATCCAAACTGCAGGCAGTCTAGCGCAACAGAAGGCAAACACAAGGGGACCGGCCGCGTCAGGTCCTCCTCATTTCTCTCCATCGAGGTAATGCATATGCCAGCAAATCGGTTCAACGGATTCACCGAATATGGAATCGGAATCGGACTAAGGGTTCCGCACTATCAGCACATCCTCGAAAAGAAGCCGGTGGTGGACTGGTTCGAGATTATCTCCGAGAACTACATGATCGACGGTGGACGACCGTTGGCGATCCTCGACCAGATTCTGGAGCAGTACAAAGTTGTGCAGCACGGAGTTTCGATGTACTTCGGCTCGCCACAGCCGCTAAATCGCGAGCACCTGAAAAGATTGAAAGAACTGGTGCGCCGCACTGAAACACCATGGCTCTCCGACCATCTCTGCTGGGGCAGCGTCGATGGCCGCTACACTCACGACCTGCTTCCCCTGCCCTATACGTGGGAGGCCGCTAAGACTGCGGCGGACAACATCCGTCTCGTGCAGGACTACGTCGAAGTTCCCGTAGTGCTTGAAAATGTGAGCAGCTACGCCGAGTTCCACGATTCACAAATGACCGAATGGGAGTTTCTGACTGAAGTAGTGGAGCGCGCCGACTGCGGCATTCTGCTCGATGTCAACAACATCTACGTCAGCTCCATCAATCACGAGTTCGACCCCGCCGAGTACGTGGACTTCATCCCCGCCGAACGCGTCGCGCAGATGCACATTGCCGGACACTCGCGCTACGAGCGCTTCATTCTCGACACTCACGATCACCCGGTGATCGATCCGGTGTGGAAGCTCTACGAACGTGCGCTGCGGCGCACCGGGCCGACGGCGACGCTGCTGGAGTGGGATGACCGCATCCCTCCCTTTGAAGAGGTGCACAACGAGGCGATGAAAGCGAAGAAGTACCTGGAGGCGGTAACCGTTGCGGCGGGCGAGAGCGCGGAACTGCAGTTGGCGGGAGCGCAATCATGATCGAACTGCTGGAGTTCCAACGCACGCTGGCGCGGGCGGTGATGCAGCCGCTCTCCACGCGCGACAACATGAAGCGCGGTGTGGAAGATGGCGTCGCGCTGGTAAAACCAAATTCACGCCTGAGCAGCTTTGAACGCCTTGAGATCTATAACCGCTCCTACTGGTCTCGCGTACTGGATGCGTTCAGCGAGGATTTTCGGGGCGTTCGTGCGCTGCTTGGTGCGAAGCGCTTTGACCGCCTGCGTCGCAGGTACCTGGCCGACTGCCCATCCGAGTCTTTCACGATGCGCAACCTGGGAAAGAATCTTGCAGCGTGGATTGGGAAAAATCAAGTGCTGACCGGAGCGAATTACGCCATTGCGCTAGACATGGCAAGGCTGGAGTGGGCGGAGACCGAGTCGTTTGACTCAGCCGAATACGAGCGTCTTTCGCCTGACGACATCGCTGTGATTGATCCTGACCGTTCGTTGCAGATTCAGCCGCATCTCCGGCTGATTGAATCCGGGCACGACGTCGATACGCTTGTGCTGGAAATTCGCGAATCAGCCAAGCGCAATGGCGGGGTTCCGCGCGCAGTCTCCGCAAACAGAATTAAGCGCGCCAAGTCCGCGACCCCGGTCTATCTTGCGATTCATCGATTTGAACTGGTAGTGCATTACAAACGACTTGACGCGGAGATGTTCCGGCTGATGAACACGCTCGCAAAAGGAGTATCGATCGCTGACGCCGTAGAGGTTGCTTACTCGGAATCAACGCTCACTCCCGAACAATGCCAGCAACACATTCAAGACAGCTTTGCGTTGTTTGCCGCCCTCGGCTGGTTCTGTAAGCCCGGCTCATCGGCGAATTAGGAGCCTTCATGTTCTCGACGACATTAACACGCACATCCGCGAAAGCTTACGGCTGGCTTAGTTCGATAAGCTCCTGGGCGCAATCACCGTTTCTTCTTTTCGTACGCCTCTATTGGGGCTGGCAATTCATGCAGACCGGATGGGGTAAGCTGCACAATTTGGCGCAGGTCACACAATTCTTCACCACGCTTGGGATCCCCGCGCCTGGGCCGACGGCATTATTCGTTGGCTGCGTTGAGTTCTTTGGCGGGCTTCTGTTGATCCTGGGACTGGCCTCGCGGCTAACCGGGTTGGTGTTGACGGGAAACATGCTTGTCGCCTACCTAACGGCGGACCGGGAAGCGCTACTGTCGTTTTTCAGCAACCCCGGAAAATTCTACGGCGCCGATCCGTACACGTTTCTTTTTGCCGCTGTGCTGATCCTGATATTTGGCCCGGGACGGATTGCGCTAGATACCTTGATCGCGCGCCGCTATTCGGCACGGGGACCAAAGGGCGCGAAGGGACGCGATGAGGTACCCGGAGAGAACGATCCCGCGTCGCACAGCGAATCTTTTGCGGGGCGCGCTCAATCTTGAGTATGCTACGCCGGAGGAAGGCAGGCGGCCCTATTTGCGGCGATCATTTCGTTCCAGAACGGCGTCCAGAAGGACGACCTGCTGCGGAAGTACGTCCCGTCGGACGCCATTATGGGCGGGGTATGCTACATCGCCGCAACTATCGCGGAGCCAGGCGTCATCCTCCATACCGGCACGATGCAGCGCCTCGTGTTCGGCGAGTATGGCGGCGGGAAATCGGGCCGCGGCGAGGCGTTCCTCGCGGCCTGTCTCCGGGCCGGAATCGATGCCGAGTTCACCGACGCGATCGAACGGCAGATTTGGGAGAAGTTCGTGTTTCTCGTCGGCCTGTCGGGCACGACGTCAATCGTGCACCAATCTATCGGGCCGATCCGCGAGAATCCCCAAACAGCCATCTGGGACGCGCTCGCGACGGTTGCCGACATGCCGCCCGCGACCCTTCTGGGCGCCGATCCCCGGCCTATTCCGGCCTACAACAGCAACGGGCTCGGGTTGATGTCGCCTGAAGCCGCCGCCGTCGAGGCGGAGGCCTTGCTCGAGGGTGGCTTCCAAGCGGTCAAGCTGCGGTTGGGCCGTACCGCTTTCGATAATGATCTCGCCACTGTCCGGGCGGTGCGCTGCCGTCTGCCGGAGCGAGTCCGGTTGATGGTCGATTTCAATCAGGCGCTGACCTTCGTCGAGGCAATGCGATATTGCCCAATACTCGACAGCGAAGGCGTCTATTGGATCGAGGAGCCGATCCGCCATGACGACTACCGCCACACAGCCCTACTCGCAAAAGCGGTCTTGACGCCTATCCAGATCGGTGAGAATTTTGCCGGTCTGCCACCGATGGCGGCCGCTCTCGCCTGCGCGGCATCGGACTACGTGATGATCGATCTGGACCGCATCGGCGGTGTGACCGGCTGGCGGAACGCCGCAGGTCTAGCGTCGGCCTACAACCGGGAAGTCTCGTCGCATCTGTTTCCCGAAGTTAGTGCACATCTGCTCGCAGCCACCTCGGGCCGACACTGGCTCGAATATGTCGACTGGGCGGTGCCGATCCTCCAGGAACCGCTTCGGATCGTTCCGCAGCGAGCATGGTAGGAGCCCCGTTGGACAAGATGGCAAGCTTCATGCCGGCTGCCTTCAAGCGCTTCAAGGTGTCGGGCACTTCCGGGTAGGCGCTCAGAACCAGGTACAGGTTCATGAGCCGCGCCCGTAGCGCCGGGTCTTCGAGTTGCAGCGTAGATAGGGCGAAGTCGAGTGCCTCGCCCGTCACCTGCCAAAAATCCGCGTGACGTCCACCGAGGCCGCGCGGCCAGGTGTATTGCAACTGCTTTGCACGCCACAGTTCGGCAAGCGGCTGCCACTTTTCTCCCAGCGAGTCCTGGGCCGCACATGCCGCACTGTTTACGTCGAACAGCGTGCCATAGGCGTCGAAGACGACGCAGGCCTCAATGCCGTAAAGCCGTAGTGTCATCATCGGGAATCTCCCTCTTCAGCGGTAGACTCAGCAAAGTGTTTCCTTTGTTGTGTGCAGGTGTTGTGTGCAGGCGAAACGCGTCAACTTGGTTCGCATTGAAGCAGACATCCCAATCCGCTACGGAATAGTAATGCAGCCGGTCAGTATATTGAATTGCTCGTATGCGCCGATCGAACTCATCGGTAAGGCGGGAGATCGAGATCAGCCTCTCCTCCCGCTATCCCGGTTCACGACCGCCTATCGCCAATTGCTTGATGGGTTAGCGGCGCTTGGAAATGGCGACCCGAGAGCGGGATTATCGGGTCGGTCCGCGTTTATGCTGCTTTGGTTTACGGACATGGAAGAGGGCAAGCCGACATTGACTGAAACTGACGACTCCCCGGCCGTGCCGTTTGCCAGCGCTGGGTTGGCGGCGCTTGGAAATGGCGACCCGAGAGCGGGATTATCGGGCCGGTCCGCGTTTATGCTGCTTTGGTTTACGGACATGGAAGAGGGCAAGCCGACATTGACTGAAGCTGACGACTCCCCGGCCGTGCCGTTTGCCAGCGCTGGGTTGGCGGACTGTGGAAACGGCTCTTGATATTGCTGGCCGATGGCAAAGGTGGTTACGAGCAACAGCACTGCAAACACTCCAATCGTAGTCTTCATACAACGAACTCCTTCCGGGCTCTCCATCATCAACGTTTAGTTAGCACTCGCTACCTTGTAACGCCCATCTGACTCGTCAGGGAAAGGGAAGTTACAGCGGAAGCTGAAGTTTCTTCAGTATCTGCGGTAAGCAGGGTCGCAAACTTTGTAACTTCCCCGACGCCGCCGAGTCTCATCTCCAGTCAAGGCAACTGCCTAGCATTGAACGGAGTACGTGCATGGACGTTTTGTGGCGGCGTATCGCTATAGGGACCATTGCAGGAGCACTGGCAAGCGTGTCTCTGTTGGCCACGGTCGGACGTCCCTTTTTCAGTGTCGCTTTCGGCATCGTGATCGGTGCGATGTATTCGGCAAGCTTGCGCCCGACACGGGGAGCCTATGTGGACAATTTGATGGCTGCCGCAGCGCTGGGTGTGCCTCTCTGGGCTCTGGTCAGTGTCATCGCGTTGCCGTTGTTTTCAGGACAGATGCCGGAGTGGAGTGCCGCGCAGATGCGGCAACATTTCCCTGCGCTCGTCGGCTGGATTCTCTATGGCGCAGTGCTGGGCGTGATATCACAAGCGTTGAACGACGCCGTCGAACAAGTCTTTGGCCCGGAGCCGGTTTCCTCTTCGCCCAGCGCATCAGAGAAGAAACGGATCGCAGTTGTGGGCGGCGGATTTGCTGGTATGCGGGTGGCTCAATGTCTTGAGGAGCAACTTGGCGCTTCGGTCTCAATCACATTGATCAGCGAGACGAATGCACTGCTCTTCACTCCTATGCTCGCCGAAGTAGCTGGCAGCAGCCTCGAGCCCAGCCATATCACCACGCCTCTGCGCAGCAGCCTGCATTGCACCGAGTTCATCCGGGGACGGGTCGTCGAAATCGATCTTGCGTCGCGACGGGTCATTCTGGAAGGCGCTCCGGGCGGTACTGGCGAAAGCGGCCGCCGGGACCTTGCATACGACCATGTGGTGCTCGCGCTTGGCTCCGTTGCCAACTACCTGGGCATGCCCAATCTCGAAAAGTTTTCCTTCAATTTCAAGAGTCTGCTCGATGCGATCCGAGTCCGTAATCATGTGATCGAGATGTTCGAGCGAGCGGATCGCGAGCCCGATCCCTCCGTACGCAAACCGATTCTGACCTTTGTAATCGCAGGCGGAGGATTTGCCGGCGTTGAACTGGCGGGCGCACTGAACGATTTTGCGCGTGGGATACTGGCGGATTATCCGAATCTACGTCAGGAAGAACTGAGCGTCATACTGGTTCACTCGCGGGATCGCATTCTGCCTGAGCTGAGCGAATCGCTCGCCCACTACGCCCAAGGAAAAATGGAGGCGCGAGGCGTCACCTTCCGCCTGAACACTCGCCTGACCGATGCACTGCCGGAGGCGGTCATACTCAGCGATGGCCAAATCGCAGCGCAAACGCTGGTATGGACCGCGGGCACGGCACCGAATCCACTGCTGAAATTACTCCTCCTGGAGAAAGACAGGCGAGGAGCTCTGGTCGTGGATGATTCGCTCGCCGTGCCCGGCCATCCCGGGGTTTGGGCACTGGGTGACTGTGCCGCGGTACATGATGCAAAGACAGCCAAGCCGTGTCCTCCTACCGCACAGTTCGCGCTCCGCGAGGCGGAAGTACTCGCAAGGAATATTGAAGCTCAACTCAAGGGATTGCCGATGCGAAAGTTTCATTTCGACTCGCTCGGTTCACTTTGCGTGGTCGGACATCAGACAGCTTGCGCTGAGTTGACGATACCTTTCGCTCGCAACAAAATTATGCGCTTCTCTGGCCTGCTGGCTTGGTTCATGTGGCGGGGAATCTATCTTTCCAAGCTGCCAGGACTAGAGCGCAAAATTCGTGTACTCATGGACTGGACGATCGAACTCTTTTTTCCTCGCGACATTGTGCAGACGATCGATCTGAAGTAGGAGTGGCTCGATGGCGGAAATCGATATCTCCACGGCACCACAGATGAAAGACCCACAGATTCGGAAGAGCGGCATCGTCTCATTCGGATTCGAACCGCTGCTTGGGCTCGCGCGTGGGCGTGTTGGGCGGTGCGCTGCAAAGCATCGTGCTAGCGACCCCGCTGGCACACGGCATCCTCTTCGGCGCGCTCTTCGGAATCGTCTTCGGCGCCTTCTTTGCCCGACGTGCTACCAGTCCCGGTGCGGGATTGATTTGGGGCGTGGCCGCAGCTCTGCTTCTGTGGATGGTCGTTCCGGCTGGGATTCTGTCGCTGCGTCGCTCGGGGCCTTCCATGGCGATGCTGAGCGATGCCCGCGCGGATTTCCCTCAACTCGTCGGGTTCCTGATCTGCCTGGGGATGCCGGTTGGAGTCACGCTGGGAACGTGGGGCGAGTTTCACTCCAGAGCGCGTCAGCCGAGCTTCAGTTGGGGGCGCGCGATTGTAGCTGGCGGACTTGCGGGGACGCTTGCCGGTTTTGTCTTCGGCCAGTGGGTCTCCTCGGGAAACTACTTTCCTCTCCTCGCTGGATACAGAGAGTTGAGTTCGCGCGCCGCCACCGAAACCTTACATTTCGTCATCGCGCTTTTAATCGGGGCCACCTTCGGAGTGCTCTTTCAGCATGATGTGCGCGGTTACGGCTCTTCGATGGCGTGGGGATTGGGTTACGGAATATTCTGGTGGTTTCTTGGGCCACTTACGATTTGGCCCCTCGCCGCAGGGTACCCGCTGGACTGGTCTGCAGAACGGGGCAGCGAGTTGTTTGGTGCCTTCGTCGGTCACATTCTCTATGGTCTGATGCTGGGCGTTACCTACGCCGCCTTTGACCGCCTCTGGTTGCGACTCTTCATCCACTCCGATCCGTTGAACCGTGAAGCGGACGGGCTCGGACTCCGATTGATTCGATCGCTCGAATGGGGCGCTCTAGCCGGCTTGGCCGGAGGAGTTGTCTCCAGCCCAGTTCTCCTTGCTACGGGCATCCTGCCAAAGATTGCGGGAATCGACACGAGCCTCATTGGTGTGCGCGGACTACTGATCCATCTGCTGATCAGCGCGCTGATTGGCATGAGCTATGGGCTACTGTTCAGGGGCGAGGCCTCCAGCTTCGGACTGGGAGTGGCGTGGGGATGGTTGTTTGGCCTGATCTGGTGGTACTTGGGGCCTCTGACGCTCCTGCCACTGCTACTCACCGGGCAAATCGATTGGCGTCCAGAGGCTGCATCCGCCTTGCTTCCGTCGCTGCCTGGACACCTCATCTACGGTGCTACCACGGCATTTGTGTTCCTTCTCTTCGAGCGTCGTTTCACCCGATGGCTGCTTCTCGACCCGCGAGCCGCCGCACGCGAACAACGCCGCGTTCGACCCGTCGGGACTCCGGCACCGGCTGTTTGGTTGTTTGCTTTGGGACTGGGCGTACTATTACCCATTCTGCTCGGATGACGGAAGCAACAGTCCAGGGGCGCCGGTATGGGCCCGCCTTCATCACGGTTGGAGGGCTTTGTCGAGCAGAGCGGAAACCGTGTTGCTTTCGACCTCTCCGGCTGAGTTGTAGATGGCACGACCTGACTTGTCGAGCAACACAACGTGCGGGATTGAGCCCTGGTAATACTTCTTCATTAGTTTCTGCTGTGCATCGGATCGCGGCATGTCCAGGTCGATGATGACAAAGGCGACCGTGTCCTTATACTTTTCGTAGAGCTCGACCGTTCGCTTTGCTTGCCGCTTGGAATTGAAACAACCCTCCCCATAAATGATGATGTAGTTGGGCCGGCCAGCCTGAGCTCCTTCATCGAAGTGGTCCCCGGTTATGAGTGGACCGTCCATGCTATCGCTCGAATAGTCGAGCCCTTGGTTCAGCCGCAAGTTATCTGCCGCAAAGGCGTTCGCTGCGACGACTAAAGCAAGTGCCAGAACTGTGAGTACCTTGCTCATTCGACTCCCTCCAGATTCACCTTCATGACCAATGGGACACTGAGCTTCATAGAAAGTTACAAGAGCACAGACTTTTGCGACGGCGGAAGATGCAGGACACGAACATCGAGGGAGAGTAGTTCCCTGTAATCTAGATACTCTCTCGTTCCGTATATCGGAGTGTTCAATCGCAGTGAGTTGCCTACTGGCGTCCATCTCGAGCAATCCGACGGCACGGCCTGGATGGCGATGTACACACTCAACCTATTTGCCATGGCCCTGGAACTGGCGCGCGAGGATCCGGTCTACGAGGACGTAGCCAGCAAGTTCTGGGGACACTTTCTCTACATTGCGCACGCCATGTCGCACCGAGGACCCGACGGCGTGGGCATGTGGGACGACGACGAGGGATTCTTCTATGACGTTCTGCACATGCCCGATGACTCGTACTTCCCCCTTAAAGTGCGGTCGATGGTCGGCCTGATTCCGCTGTTTGCAGTGGAAACACTGGAACCGGAGATGCTCAACCGCATGCCCGGATTCCGTCGCCGCATGGAGTGGTTTATCGCCAACCGTCCTGACCTGACCGGCAATATTGCATGTATGCGGACCAAGGGCATGGCGGAGCGGCGGCTGCTGTCGATCCTGACTCCCGACAACCTGCGTCGCTTGTTGCATTCCATGCTGGACGAAGATGAATTCCTGTCTCCGTATGGCATTCGTGCGCTGTCGAAGAAACACGCGGCGGCCCCGTATGTTCTGCACATTGATGGCGTGGAACACCGCGTGGAGTACCAGCCGGCGGAATCTGACTCGGGTCTCTTCGGTGGCAACGCGAACTGGCGCGGGCCTGTCTGGTTTCCGGTAAATTTCCTGCTGATTGAGTCGTTGCAGCGCTTCCATTACTATCTCGGCGACGAATTCAAGGTCGAGTTCCCCACAGGCTCAGGGAAGATGCTGACGCTCGCGGAAGTTGCCGCTGAGATCTCGCGCCGGCTGAACCGCATCTTTCTCCGCGACGCCAACGGCCGCCGGCCTGTCTTCGGCCAGATCGAAAAGTTCCACACCGATCCACACTGGCGCGACCTGGTACTGTTTCATGAGTACTTCCATGGCGATACTGGCGCCGGACTGGGCGCAAGCCACCAGACCGGCTGGACTGGACTCGTCGCCAAGCTGATCCAGCAGAGCGGGAAAAGGAATCAATCTAATGAGTGCGAGTCGTGCATGGACGACTCGCACTGAGCGATCCGGGCGCAGATTGCGCAGTTCAGTGCTCGATGTGAAACCATGGGTGGGTGACGACCTCGCCGAGAATCAGCAACAGGGTGGCCACCGAAGTGCCTAGTTGTATCCACCGCGCGCGGCGTTGCCGGGAAGTGAGCGGCTGCAGGCGCCACTGCGCCGCCGGATTGCGGCGAATGCGATCTTCGTTCCAGAGCAGAAGCAGGTTGAGCGCCGAGAGGAGACCGGCAATCCACAAGATGGGGAGGCGCACCGCGTTGCTGTGAAATCCGTGTGCCGGTCCAGATGCACCGGCTGCCAGCAGTGACGTCATGCCGAGCAGCACGCGCACGCCGCTGAACGCCACCGCGGCGACGCACAGCGACTCCACGGCCGCCATCGCCAGCGAGGCCCAGCCAATCCAGACGCCGCGCAATCTTCCCACGCCCTCACTCTCCGGTCTCAAACTGTATCCCACACCAAGCTCCGTAAGTATCCAGCAGCATAGAGTGTTGGCAACTAATATGACAGCAATCAACGTGCCGCTATCGCTAGGAGGCCACGTGTTCAACACAGCGCCCCGCTCTCAAGAGCGATAACTCCTCTTGCGAAATCGACTGGTGTCCCCCGACCTATTTTCCAGGCTCCATCGCATCCATCGTTTCCTGCAATCGCAGGTGCAGGCGCTCGCCGAAACTTACCGGAATCTCAAAGGTCCGCGCGTCGCCCAACAGCACCAGAATATTGTGCGTCGAATCCATCACCGCCGAGCAGTAGCGGCAATTTGCAAGGTGCCGTTCAATGGCCTCGCGGACTTCCGGTGTCACCGATCCGTCGATGTAATCGGAGACCTGCGCCCATACGTGCTTGCAATCGATCTTCATCTGCCACCAGCTTTTCGGGTTAGCCAGCCCATCAGTCCTCGCTGCTTTGGCGCTAACTGGGGTGCAAGCAGCTTCTGCATCGTCAATCTCGCGCGGAAGAGGCGAACCTTTACCAGTCCTTCGTTCGCGCCCGTAGCCGCCGCGGTTTCGGTAATGCTCATCCCCCTCACGTCGCGCATCATCAGAACTTCGCGGTACTCAGGCGAGAGTTGGGCTATCGCTCCCTGCAGCGCCTGCCGCAGTTCCTTGCGCTCCAGTTGCTCTGAGGGAATGTAGCGCCAGTCCGCCAGCACCGAGGGCGTGTAATCGCCTTGCGCTTCCTCGCGGTCGTCCAGAGAATCTAACTGATCGCACTTCGTTTGCCGATAGCGGCTGCGCGCTTCATTCAACGTGATCGCCATCAGCCAGGTGCTGAACTTCGCGTCTCCGCGGAAATGCTTCAGTCCCTTGTAGGCCTTGATCACCGCTTCCTGTGCGATATCTTCGGCGTCGGCCTCGTGCTGCACAATCGAGTAGGCGGCCACGTACAGCCCGCGCTCGTAGGGGCGGATCAGTTCGTGAAAGAGTTCGCGCTCCCCGGCAAGGATGCGGGCAATCATCTCAGCCTCACGTGCGATGGTCTCCGAAGCCGCCGCTTTTTTCCCGTCTTTTTCCGCCGCTGAGTTCACTCGCCTGCCTTGCACTGCCGGACACATTCTTCTGTGTTAACGAGAAGACTCCCCGCGCCCCTCCAAAGTTACACCCGCGCGAAAATTAATCTTGAAAAAGGGTTTCACCTTGCCTGTAACTTTCCCGACCCCGCTCTATCAAATGGGCGAAACCAAACAGTTTCCAGACGGCTTCCAGCCGTTTCACCAAAATCAAGCGAATCAGCATTTACGAAAGGAACACTCCCATGACCAAAGCAATCGTGAAGTCCCTCCTAATGACCGCCGCCATGTCCGGCCTGTTGACCGGTGCCACCACAACGCTTTCCGCCTCTACCACCAGCGCCAATGCGGGCGCTACCAGCCTCACCCGTGCCGGGCTCTCTTCCTCATCCAGCTATGACGACCCCAAGACCGACAAGAACTCTTGTAAAGGCCAGAACTCCTGCAAAGGCAAGGGCGGCTGCGCTACCGGCGGCCGCGCAATAGCCATTGAATATCAATGATGATGCGCTTCCCTTGGGCGCTTCTGCACCGTCGGATGTGAGGCCGCGCGCGGCGCTCCCTGGTTTGTGGGAGGTTGCAAGAGCCCACCAATCCGTCCGGATTCAGTGCACGAAGTCTGACCAAATCAGGTAACGCTGGCCGACTTCCCGTACCAATTTCTCGCCGGTATTGGACGCAACACAAATTAGGTGTTGAACCGACTACTGGGATCAGTTGCCGTCGAGATCGCTACCAAGCTACTTATCATGCTGTGCGTCCCCCATCGACGGCGAGGTTTGCGCCGTAAATGAAACTGGAACGATCGGTCGCCAAGAAGACGATAGCCTCGGCAATCTCTTCTGCTGTCGCCGGACGGCCCGCCGGCGCCTCTGCCGCTAGTCGTTCGAGCCCCTCGCCCATTGCGTCTGTGCCCTCAGTAAGGGGCGGCCCAGGGGTCACTGTATTAACACGAACGCCTCGTGGGCCATAGCCGTCCACGTTTTGGTGAGCAGATTGATCGCGGCCTTAGTAGAGCCATATAGGCTCATCCCGGGCGCCCCGTAATCGGCAACCATCGTCGATAGGTTGACAATCGCCCCTTTGCCTCTCTTCGTCATCAGTGGCGCAAGCTGTTGGCCCGCCCGCCGCTTTAGCGTCTGGCGCTTCCTCAATAGAGGTGGTTCCTCTCTGGCGTTATTGCCATTGCTGCAGTAACTTCTGGCTGGAAGTCAGCGGGGCTGATCGGCAGGACCGGGTTGCGCAGGTTTCGGGCTCAGGATGGTTGTGCTGGGGCCCGCGCTGGTTCTCGGATGTTTGGCGGGCTGCCGAGGACTGAACGTCTTTGCGGGTAGGGGTGAAGGATCTGGAACTTCTCTGTATTGTTGTGGATCGAAGAAAAGTAGGAAGAGGAAGAAGTAGAAGAGCAAGGCCCCGTTCTCCGCCCGCCCCGCGCCCTGGGGACGCTCGCCAAGAATGGTCAGACTGGCGAGAGATGATCGGATAATGGCTGGTACCGATGGTCGCGCGTGGGTAGTCGTATGGGAGTGGTGCTGGCGGATCCCTGGGGTATCTGCAATGTATCTGAGAGTGCTCGGTTCTCTGCGCCCGCCTCGGCGCCCCGAGGGGAGCGCCCGAGACCTAAAGCTCGATGCAGAGCTGAGCAAACTCCGGGAGATGGTCTCGGGGTAAGCTCTGGTGGTTGTGCTGGTCGCGACGTACTGCTCCACCACCCCATGCGACAGGACCTGACAGCTCGTTTCGGTCAGCGCTGCCCGAGATCAGCAGAACGCTGACGGGGATTTGGTTTGACCGTTCTCGTCAGGAGGAACTCGGCCCACCACTTTCGAGTCGGCGAACATACGCCCATAACCAAAGTCCTTGGTGAGCCAGTACAGTGCGCAGAATCCCCAGTTGTCTCCTGTGTGGTTTGCTATTGCCGGATGAGGGTCTGGGCGAGAGCTGGCAGTAAGAGCGAGATCCGAGATCCCCAACGCAATAAGTTTCGGCCCAGGGGGAGTTTGGGGGGCGTGACCCATCGCCCTCTTTTCCGTGACGCTGCGACGAACATTTCACAAACAAAATCTCCTTACTCACCCAACCTTTGCGCCCCTGTCTGGCAACTCAGGCCTAAGCACGACAAATCAGGAACTTAGGAGAAGAACCCATGGGTACTCGATTCGTGATGTGTTCCCTGGTACGCGTCAACAAATTATTTACAGCCGCCGTGACAGCGGGGTCTGCTTGCTTGCTAGCAGTCGGCATCCTGGTCCCCGCGGCGCTGGCGCAGCCAGCGCCGGCGACAATCGCGGGCACCCACCCCGCATGGGCAAACGAATCCAAGCGGATCTCGTCGGCCCCGGTTACTAGCGGCACAGTGTCCGTCCGGGTGTTCCTGGCCGGACAGGACCCGGACGGCCTGTCCGCCTATGCGACTGCCGTCTCCACCCCGGGTAACACACTCTACGGTCAGTATCTTTCGCCGGCGGAGGTGAAGGCGAGGTTCGGCCCGAGCGTTGCCGAGATTAGCGAGGTCAAGGCTTGGTTAACCGGAGCTGGCCTGACCGTAACCAATGTCGACGACCGAGTCGCGGGTTATGTCGCGGTAAGCGGATCGGTCCAAGCCGCGTCCCAGGCGTTCGGCGTGACGTTCGGGACCTTCCTGGGCCCGGACAAGAAGGCCGACCGCGCGCCAGAGCAGGACGCGACCGTGCCGGCTAGCCTCGCGCACGACGTGCTGACCGTCAGCGGCCTGGATACGGCGGCTCACTACAATAGGCCGTTCGACAAACTCCCGCCCCCAGGCCAGAACTACTGGATCGCGCCGCCGTGCTCTGGTTTCTACGCCGAGGAGATCGCGTTCAACGAGCCCACCGCCTACGGTGTGCACCAACCGTGGACGAACTGCGGCTATACGCCCAGCCAGATTCGGGGCGCCTACCACGTCGCCGAATCGGGGATGACCGGCAAGGGCCAGACGGTCGCGATCGTCGATGCTTACGCCTCGCCCACCATGCTCAGCGACGCCAACAAGTACGCGACCGTCACCGACGACCAGCCGTTCAAACCCGGCCAGTACACGCAGGTCCTGGCCAGCACATTCACAGACACCGCAGCCAACGAGTGCGACGCGCAAGGCTGGTATGAAGAGGAAACGCTGGACGTGGAATCGGTGCATGGCCAGGCACCGGACGCAAATGTTGTCTTTGTCGGCGCGGCCAGCTGCAATGACCAGGACTTGGTTGACGCGCTGGCGTTAATCGTGAAAAAGCACCTTGCCAGCATCGTCAGCAACTCGTGGGGCGAGCCCTACGACACGGCCACGCTGGTCTCCGTCTACAACCAGACCTTCCAAGCAGGCGCCGCCGAGGGTATCGGCTTCTACTTCTCCTCGGGGGACAGTGGCTACGAATCTCCCGATGAAGACTCCGGCTCGGACATGCTGCAGGTCGACTTTCCGACCTCCAGTCCGTTCGTGACCTCGGTCGGCGGCACCAGTCTGGCCATTGGTCAGTTCAACAATTACGAGTTTGAGACCTCATGGGGCACCCTGCTTGATCCGCTGGCCTCCAGCGGCACGGCTTGGCAGTACACCCCGCCCGGCCTCTACCCCCAGTACTACGACGGCTCCAGCGGAGGCGGCGTGAGCACAGCATACCCCCAGCCCTTCTACCAGGCGGGCGTGGTGCCGAACAAACTCGCCACCGCACTGCCGGACGGCTCGACCAGCCCGGTTCCAATGCGCGTGGTCCCCGATGTCTCGGCGTTGGCTGACCCGAGCACAGGGCTCCTGGTCGGGCAGACCACTTTGCAGCCGGACGGTACCACGTACGCGTTCTCCCTCAGTCGCATCGGCGGGACAAGCGTGGCCTGCCCCACCTTCGCCGGCATCGCGGCGGACGCACAGCAGGCTGCCGGGCACGTGCTCGGCTTCGCCAACCCGGCTATCTACCGTCGGTACGGGACTGACGCCTTCCACGACGTCACGGATCACCCGTTCGGTCCCGTTCCCCTAGCCGAGGTCCGAAACAACTACACTGACCCATATACCAAGACGGGCCCGATTGTCACGTACCTGCGCACGCTCGGCATCGACGGCGAAGGCGCCGCCGCACTGCCTGCCGTGAAGGGCTACGACGATTCCACCGGCGTCGGGTCGCCCGATTACTTCATCCAGTCGTTCTTTGGTCCAGAGCGCTAAGTCGGGAACGGGGCGGCGGGCTACCACCCGCTGCCCCGTTTGCCACAGGCTAGAATTTCCCGAAAATTCGTCGTCGTTCGTTCAGAGTCTCAAAGGACTGCCGTATCTGAAATCCGCCCCGGACAAGGGTACTTCTACACCACTTGCGAGTTTATCCTGAACCGCGACATCGTTCCGGAAGGATGAAGGACAATCCCATTAGTTGAACCACCCCACACTGACACCATGAACGGGGTGCCTGCTTCAGGAAGAAAGACCGCCGTCGCGTGTGGAGTGAGAGCGTTTGAGGACGGCGCGCCCTACTGCGCTTTGAGCTCTGTGGATCTGATGGTCGAGTGGCCGAACTTCTGGCGACGGCACCAAGGTGGCGCCAGCCGCCGAAAGCGTGAGGCAGAGCTGCGACCGGCTCCGCGAGTTTGCGCTCTTCCTCGATATCAGCCTGATCAAGTTGTTTGGCCAGTGCATCTGGCGATGTTCATTCTCAAACACCTCGGCCCGGAGATCCTTGTCCCTGAGTTCCAACCTTTGGACGTTCGCCAGTCAGATCGTGAAGAGAAGTTGAAGCGAGCCCTCATGTTCGACGCCGACTGAACGCCGTCGCCGGACTTTGGGGCCAAAGAGTGCGCAGAGCGACCCCACGTGAAGTATTTTATGGATGAGCGTTTGACCCCTCAGCGTAAAATAAATCAGATATATCTCCGGTGCCTATCATGAATCTCTCAGTTCTCGACGCTTTTATCCTGTCTTTGCTAGATCGCGGGCTGGAGACGCCCTATGATCTGCAGCGCCAAGGCGGACTTAGCCTCGGCGCTTCTACCCCATCGTTGCAGCGTCTGGTCAAAGCCAACCTCGTCAAGCGAGGCGAAGGTGCGTCGGCTACGAATCGCCCGCGTCACCAGTACCGGCTCACGCCACCTGGCAAACGCGAAGGCCCGAGACGGCCTGGAAACCGTTTCTCGATGACAACGATTCGCCTTCGGACATTGACTCGATCCTCAGGATTGCGGACATGGCGGCCCAAAACTTATCGTGCCGAAAAGCAGAAGATTCGCTCATTCTTGACGCGCGCTGCCAATAGAAAGTCCCAACTGGCCCAACACGCGGATCTGAGTTCAACGGCCATTCACTTGGGCGACAGGATTCTGTATATGAGCATGCGTGCTCACTGCGATGCCGCCCGTCTTCACGCCGAGGCCAATACGCTTGTCAATCTCGCCAGAATTTTCCGCCCGAAGGGGGAGGTTGACGGCCAGACTTCGCTGGATATCCCGCAGTGAGCCTAGCCCAAAAGGCTCGCTAACCTTTCGAGATATCTCTTGGGCGCTCATCCCATCATCCTTCTCTTGTGTCCGTCAGCATAGTTCAATCCGACCATCGTATCGATGGGACGATGTGCTCCGTCCGTACCCCCTGATATTCCTCTGTTTGAAGAATCTTATACGCGAGCCTTTGGCAGGGCGAGGCCTGCGTGTCACTGTTGGAACCAATTCAGTTCATGGAGGTAAACCGGCAAACATTGACCGAGTCACCTGGCACGGAGCGTCAGGTGGTTTCGGAGCACGGCTGCTGAGGCTCCGCTCAAATTTAGAGTCGTCAATCGGGTCACCATGGAGGTTTTTGATTTTCAATCCGATGTTGTAATTCCCCCACCGGCGCAAGGGGGCGTCCTTACTGCGCTCCTCACCCATGTCAAGCAATGGTCGGGTGCAGTCAACAGTTCCAGCCGCGGCATTGCCTTGTCCGAGTTTGACAGACTACATAGTGCGGCAACGCCGGGTCCGTTGAACTCCACATTTCGATCAGACCTGCGTCCCTGCACGACGACATCATCCTTTGTGGCGGTACCAGACCCGACCTGCATGTCAGCGGATGGCAAATTGGCCAGTGCGGGAGTTCCTTCGCAAGCCTTGCATCCCGGGACGACTTCCGCTAACGTCAACTGCGCGATACCAGTGAAGCGGAGAGGCAAGAGCATGTCCCGCCGAACTGGGTAAAAAGGTCACATAGAAAGAAGCGGTAAATGGTGGGTCGTACGGTGGTGGATGGATGTGGAGGGTCAGGACAGACGGGTTCATAAGCGGGCTCGTATCTGCCCGGTATCTGGGCCTGGAGTCCTGTCGAAGAGCGAACGTACACGCCGCGCCCGTGAAATCATTGCGGAAAGCGGGGCCGACACGGTCGAACACTTCAACGCTGTGGTGGTGAAGAAGCAGGAGACTGTCACAACGTTCCAAGAACAGGGTGCGCGGTGGCTTGAAATCATTGCAGACGAGGAAGCGGAAGCCCGTTGCACCTGGCACAACTGAAGACTGGGAACGCATTTTGGGCAACTGGCTGAATCCACATATCGGGAACTTGCCGCTCTCCGAAGTCAACAACGCTTCGCTGAAGCGGCTGGTTGCTACTATGTCTGGGGCTGGGTTGTCTCCCAAGACCATCGATAACTATGCCGGATTGGTGAAGATGGTGGTGGCGTCTGCTGTGGACGCGGAGGGGGAAGAGATTTTCCCCCGCAAGTGGAACCACGAGTTCATCGACATGCCCGTCGTGGAGAAGTCGAAGCAGAACACGCCCTGCTTCTCTGGGGATGTGATGACGGGGCTGGCAGGTTGGAAGAAGCCACGGGAGCGGATGCTGTTCATCTTGTGCGGTGCGGCTGGACTGAGGATTGGGGAGGCGCTTGGTATTGAAATCGACAAGCACATCGCTTCAGATTTCTCGCTTCTCAAAATCCGTCAGAAGGCGCGGCACTGCAAGATCGAAGAGCGGCTGAAAACGCAGAGCGCCCTTCGGGACGTAGACCTTCATCCGGCAATTGCAAACCTGCTGAAGGAATACGTCGGCGAACGCAAGTCCGGGTTCTTGTTCTCGACCCGGAACGGCAAGCCGATAGCGTCGTCCAATGTCATCCGACGCCATCTGCACCCGGCACTGGAGAAACTGAAGTACGTGAACCCGCACACCGGAAACCACAAGGCAGGGAATCACGCCTTTCGGCGATTCCGGAACACGTACCTGCGGAATCACACGGAGTGCCCTGAAGGGCTTTACAAGTACTGGATGGGGCACGCCGGGGAGAGCATGAGCGACCTCTACGACAAAATCAAAGAGGACGTTGCATTCCGCAAGAAGTGGGCTGAGCAGTGTGGTTTCGGCTTTGAACTGCCTTCAGTTGTACCGAATGTACCGAAAAAGGCACCAAAAACGAAAGCGGCCAAGGCCGCGTAAGTGATTGAAACTGTGAGAGAAAGAATGGTCGGGGAGAGAGGATTTGAACCTCCGACCCCCTGGTCCCGAACTGACAATGTCGTTTAGAATCAACAACTTATGAGTTTTATTCGTGGTGTTTCAATCGCGTAACCCCTTCTGAGTCTTATAGATAGCTTTCAGTCATTTTGATATGGGCACCCCACTTTGGGCACCCCAGCCGCCCGCGGGAGCTTCTGCCCGCCCTCCGTCTCAATTCAGTTTCCTATGGGCACCCCAGCTCGGGCACCCCTGACAGTCCGGTGGTGAGACTGTGGGACTTCGTGAACCCGAAAGCGCCGTTGTTCGGCCAATCGATCGCTGGCCACCTTGCGTATTCCATAGAACCTTCAGCTCCGTGATAGCCGATTTGTGTGCTCGATCCACCGCCTCACCGCCTCGATCTCCCCGCCATACTCGCGAAGATTGTCTTGACGCCTCGTATTGTGTAGCTATACGCTATACGGATGATCAAGAGCTTTCGGCATAAGGGACTGAAGCAGTTTGCCGAAAGCGGCTCGAAGGCGGGCATCCAGCCCAAACATGCGCCGCGGCTAAGACGGCTGCTGACCGCGCTGGACGTGGCAAGCCGTCCGGAGGATATGAACGCACCGGGTAACGACCTGCATCCATTGAAAGGGAATCTCGCGGGACACTGGTCGGTGAACGTGAGCGGCAACTGGCGGCTGACGTTTTTGTTTGAAGGCGAAGATGCGGTTCTTGTGGATTACCAGGATTATCACTAGGAGGGTGACGCCATGATTTTCAATCCAGCACATCCCGGAGAGGTCTTGAGGGACTATCTGGGCGAGATGACGATCGCGGAAGCGGCGACGCGGCTGGGCGTGACCCGCGCCCACCTGTCGCGAATTCTGAACGGGCATGCGGGGGTGTCGGCGGCGATGTCGCTGCGGCTCTCGGCGGCGCTGGGCACCTCGCCCGAGTTCTGGCTGAAGATGCAGATGCAGCATGACCTATGGCAGGCGCAGAAGGCGAAGCAGCCGAAGATTCGTCCGTTCCCGCATGTAGCAAAGACAAAAGAATTGGCGCTGGCCTGAGCCGGGGACCGCCGGCTACTCGGGGTAAATTGGCAGATCCCGTGGCATTTACGGGAGCAAGCGCGGACGGAGTCTCGCGAGCTTCCCAGATCGAGACTTCGGGCTCGGCATCACTTCTCCGTCGCTGCCAGCTGCGCTGGTGCTTGACATGCACGGCGGCGAAGCCGAGCCTTTGAGCTCATGTTGTGCAATCAGGCTCTCTCACCTTCCATGTTGAACGTTAATACTTGGGAATGTCGTTGCGATTCCACCAACCTCCGCCCAATGCCTGAAACAATGCAGCCGCGTCTGCATAGCGATTTGCCTGAGCCTGAACCAGGTTCATCTCGGCTTGCTGATAGCCCTGTTCCGCACTCAGCAGTGACAGATAATTGACGTAGCCGGACTCGAGTTGCTTTTTGCTCAGCTCCAGGGTGATTGTGGCGGCATCCTTGGCAGCCGCCGCGGCCTTCAGTGCTTCGGCGTCCTGTTGCAGCGCATGTAATGTGTCGGCGACATTCTGAAAGGCAATAAGTACGGTGCTTCGATACTGCTCATTCGCCTGGTCGTAGGCGGCTTTTGCGGCGCGCTCCCGATGCAGGAGGGTACCGCCTTGAAAGATAGGCTGCGTGACGCCTGCGCCCACATCCCAAAAGCCATTGCTTCCCGAGACCAAATGGCTGAGGACCACCGCCATGCTGCCAGCATCAGCCGTCAGCGCAAAGCTCGGGAGTCGGTTTGCACGCGCAATCCCAATCTGGGCGCTGGCTGAGTGCAGGTTCTCCTCGGCCTGGCGCACATCCGGGCGCTGTTCCACGAGTTGCGAGGGCAGACTCAATGGCAGCTCCTGCGGGAGTTGCAGCGAGGCGAGCTCAAACTTTTCCGGCATCTCCTGGTTGGGAAACGAACCCGACAGCAAGTTCAAGAGGTCGCGTTGTTGTTCCAACTGCTTGAGGAGAGGCGGCAATGTGGCAGCGATCTGCGCAAGCTGCGATTCCTGCGCCGCGACATCCAGCCTGTCGGCGTATCCTTTTGCGTACTGCTCGCGAAGGATCTTCACCATATTTGTGTTGATGCTGATGAGCTCACGAGTCGCCTGAATTTGCGCCCGCAACGATGCTTCTTGAATGGCGCCGGCGGCCACGTTCGAGCTTAGCGTGATATGCGTTGCCGCCAAGGCGAATCGCGCCTGCTGCTCCTGCGCCTGCAACGACTCCACGGTTCGCCGGTTCAGACCGAAAACGTCCGGCACATACGAGACACTCACCTGCGGAGTGTAAAGGCTGTAATTCAATGCACTGGTATTGGTCACAGGTGAAATGTTGGCCGACGATTTCGCCCGGGTCGCAGAAAAACCGGCACTGACACTGGGATAATAAGCGCCTCTTTGCGCCAGCATGGTCTCTCTTGCCACAACCAGTGCCGCCTGCGCGGCTTTAAGATCCGGGCTTGACTTTGAGCGAGCGCTCGATCAGTGCGTCGAGTTCCTTTGAATGAAACAAGGTCCACCACTGCCCGGAGATGTCAGCACCATCGACCAAGCTCTGGGCTTCACCGCCTGGAATGTCAGGTGTGCTGGTGGTGGTTGATACCGGCGCTGGGGTATAGCCAGCGCCCGCAGGCGGAGCGGGTTTGTTGAACTTGGGACCCACAACGCAGCCGGTGGACAAGAGCAGGGCAGCGATCGCAACCAGTTGAAAAACGCGCAGTTTAGCAATGCAGATCATGCAACGGGATTCCTCAGGGTTTGCGGTTCATGCTGGATCCGGTGATCGCACCGGCTGGTCGCAGTTCTGGTGTTTGTCGCTCCACCAAGAACGGCGGTGTAGGGGCCACGATGAGGCAGCGAAGACGGCAGAGTCGGCAACGATCGCCCTGCCCATGCGTACGGAAGAGGTTCGCGCTGCCAGAAAAGTATGGGTTCGATGAGACTCTTCGCGCTGGCAGTGCGGCTCGAAGTTCGGAAGAACAGGACCCATTGCGCCGCCAGACGACAGGCTGAATACGAGTAGCTGACGGCTTCATCGAGCGGACAGGCCTCGCTGTGTTGTAGGATGCTTTTTTGCCGCAGTTTTCTTGACTGCGACCCCACGACTTTGCCTCTGGGCCGCCGTGCTCTTCTGTTTCTGGTGTCTTCCGTCTCGCGGCAGGACGACATGGCGCTGCTCCGCACCCACCTCGCTCGAGCCTCTTGATGGTGTCTGTTGCTGCGCCGCTACTCGGGGAGGCAGACCTCCGCGTACAGCAGCGCCGTACAGCCGATTGTCAGGAGAAAAAGGCAAAACGCCTTCATTTTTCAACCTTTCCGCCATGGTGTTGGTCGTGGCCCAAGAAAATCATTCTCAGGGCAGGGACGGCAACCAGCAGCATGAAAGGTCCTACCAGCATGCCACCCACAATCACCGTCGCAAGCGGACGTTGTACCTGGCTCCCGATGCCGGTGGAAATAGCAGCGGGTAGCAGGCCGATGCAGGCGGAGAGCGCGGTCATTAGCAGGGGGCGCATGCGGGTGGATGCAGCGCGGAACATAGCATCCTCCGCCCGTAGTCCTTTGCTCCTCTCATGATTGAAAAAGGTGATCATGAGAATGCCGTCCATGACCGAAACACCGAAGAGCGAAACGAAGCCGATGGCCGCCGAGATGCTGAAATCGAGGCCGGTGATGATAGAGCGCGAGAATGCCGCCGACGATTGCATCCGGAATGCCGGCCAACGCCAGAAGGCAGTCGCGCACGTTATTGAACAGGCTGTAGAGCAATCCGAGGATCAGTACAAGGCTGATCGGCACGATGATTTCCAGACGCTTCTTCGCCTCTTGCAGGTCGCCGAACTCGCCCGCCCAAACCAGCCGGTAACCGGGCGGCAGAGTGACGTTCTTTGCGATCCTCTCCTGAGCCTCGGCGACGGTGCCGCCGAGGTCGCGGCCGCGTACGCTGAATTTGACAGGGATGAAGCGTTGCGTGCTCTCGTGGTAGATCCATGACGCACCGGTGTCGAGCGAAATCGATGCAAGCTCGCTCAAAGGGATGTAGGCATTGCCACCGCTGGCGGTCTGGTAGGCTACCTTGATATCGCGTATCTTATCTATGCTGTCGCGATATTCCGGTGTATATCGGACGACAAGATCGAATTGCCGATTGCCTTCCAACACCTCCGTCGCCACCGCACCTCCCATGGCTGCCTGGACGACCGTGTTCACATCGCCGGAATTGAGGCCGTAACGTGCTGCCTTGGCGCGGTCCACCTTGATGTTCAGGTTGGGCTGGCCGAGTACCGGGAAAATTCCTAGGTCTGCAATGCCCCGGACTTGGCTCATCTGGTCGTGCACTTGCTGAGCGAGTTTGGTGAGGACTTCGAGGTTTGGGCCGACGATCTTGACCGAGTTGGAGCCCTTCACGCCGGAGATGCCTTCCTCAATGTTGTCCTGGATATATTGCGAGAAGTTGAAGACTACACCCGGCAACTCGTTGTTGAACTCGGTTTGAATTTCGTCGGTCAGTTTCTCTTTGGTCTCACCCTTTGGCCATTCGTCCGAGCGCTTGAGTGGAGCGAACAATTCAACATTGGAGAAGGGTGAAGCGTCGCTGCCGTCGTCGGGACGGCCATGCTGAGAGACGACGGTTCGCACTTCGGGGTGGCGCAGCAGGATTTCGCGCATCTTGCGGGAGGCCGCTTCGCCATCTTCCAGCGAAAGCGTGGTGGGCATGGAAGCGCGAATCCAGAAATTGCCTTCTTCCAGGTGTGGCAGGAACTCACTGCCGAGTCTAGGAGCAATGAAGACAAACGTGCCAATCGAGATTGCCAGTTCAATTCCAACCACCAGAAGACGATGCTTGAGCGCAAAGTGGAGCGCAGGATCGTAAGCGCGGTGCAACAGGCGCACAATGATGGTCTCGGTCTCTTCCACGCGCTCTGGCAGAAGTATGGATGCCAGGGCCGGAGTAATTGTAAAGGTCGCAATCAGCGCGCCCGCCAAGGCGTATCCGTAAGTGCGCGCCATAGGGCCAAAGATCTGACCCTCAACGCCCTGCATGGTGAAGAGCGGAACAAAACCGGCGAGGGTGATCAGTGCCGAAAAGAGGACTGCTTTGTCCACTTGGACCGCACTGATCAGAATCATTCGCAGACGGTCGGACCAATGGTAGGGGTTCTCCTCGTGTTCGCGTATGACCGTCGGGTCCGGCCCCCAGTATCCTTCGGCTAAACGATCGAGAAGAGCCTTCTTCTCTTCCTTGGTTCGTTGGAAGTTTTTGAAGACGTTTTCCACCAGAATCACGGCTGAGTCCACGATGATGCCGAAATCGACCGCTCCTACCGAGAGTAGGTTGGCGCTCTCGCCCATGAATACAAGGAGAATCGTGGCGAAGAAGAGTGCAAAGGGAATGTTCAACCCGACAATGACCGCGCTGCGGAGATTGCCTAGGAATATCCACTGGATGAGAAAGACCAGAAGACAACCGAAAATTAAATTGTGCAGCACTGTGTGCGTAGTGAGGGCGACCAGCGAGGAGCGATCGTAGAAAGGAACAACCTTGACCCCTGGCGGCAGACTTCCGTCATGATTGATCTTATCGATCATCTCCTTGACTTTAGGGATCATGTCGGCGGTCTTCTCGGTGCGCCGCATTACTACAATCGCGCCGACGACGTCGTCCTCCTTGTCGCGGCCGAGGATTCCAAGGCGGGGTCGGTTTCCGATCGAAACCGTCGCAACATCCTTCATCAGAACCGGAACGCCGTTGACCTGATTGAGCACGACGTTCTCGATGTCGTCGACCTTATAACCCTTGGTTAAGTCATCGTTGCCGCCATCGTCGACCAGCCCAACGCCGCGGATGTTGATGGATTGCTGGCCAATACTGATCTCACGGCCGCCAACATTGATGTTAGCGTTGCCCAGTGCGGTCAGAATCTGGGGCACCGTTATGTTGTAAGTCTCTAGTTTGTGTGGATCGACCGAGACCTGGAACTCTTTGGTGGGGCCGCCCCAACTGTTGATCGCGCCAATGCCGGGAATGGTCAACAGCCGGCGCGCGACAATCCAGTCCTGAATCGTGCGTAGGTTTCTAAGTCCGAAGTGCGGCGGCCCGACGACCTGGTAGCGATAGATTTCGCCGGTCGAACTGTTCGCTTGAATTGAAGGGGTTTGGTTGCCGGGCAAACTGACGTTCTGGGCAAGTGCGGTTGCCGCCTGAGAGTAGGCGAAATAATAGTCAACGCCATACTTGAAGCTGACGCGTACGAAAGAAAGTCCGTAGAAGGAGGTCGAGCGGATGACATCAATGCCCGGCGTGGAGTAGAGGCCGATCTCCATCGGGATCGTGTAGTAGCGCTCCATTTCCTCGGCAGAGAGACCCGGCGCCTGCGCAGTAATTTCCAGAATCACCGGCGTAGGGTTCGGATAGGCCTCGATGTTGAGCATCTTGAAGGCCACAAGTCCGGCGCCGACGAACAGTAACAGGCCCATCACAACCATTGGGCGTCGGCTCAAGCAAAATGCGATTAGAGATTTAAACATAGTGTCTCGCCTTGGACCCTTTGCCCCGAAGCTGTCTAGTCAGCGGCCGGCGCATGCAGCATGTTGCTGAGAAAAACAGCTCCGTTGCTCACCACGAGCTCTCCCGGCTGCACACCATCGAGAATCTGGACCCGATCGTCCTTACGAAGCCCTGTCTTGACGATCCTCTGCGTAAAGTGACGGCGGTCGGTCGTCACCCAAGCGGTCATGGTGCCGTCGGACTCGCGAACAACGCCGTTGGAGGGAACGGCAGTGGCCACCACAGGCCTCTGAACTCGGATCATGAAATTGGCGAGCATTCCGGGGCGCAACTGGTTCGCGGAATCTGCAATCTCACTGCGGACGGTGATTCGATGGGTGTTTGGATCGACGTTGGCGTAGATCTTCGATATGGCCCCTTTAAAGACTTTGTCGGGGAAAGCGGTGACTTTAACTTCAAGCGGTTGCCCCTCGTGATAAAGCGCGAAGTCGGCTTCCGGCACCTCGGCCAGCATCCATTTAACGGTGATCTTAGAAACCGTATAGGGCGCGGGCGAATTCCCCGGCTGCACGAAAAGCCCAGGCTGAGCATCCATTGTTGTAATCTGGCCGCCGATTGGGCTATGCACAACGAGTGCAGGGTCGATCTTGCGTGAAGCAATCATCCGGTCGATATCAACATCCGGCTTACCAAAGACGCGAACCGCATCCCGTGCTGCCTTCAGTGCCCCGTCAGCTGTCTGCTCATCCGACCGTGCCTGTTCCAGTTCACGCGCTGACACACCGTTGCTTCCATTCAGATCTTTCGCACGTGCCAGTTCCTTGCTCGTCAGATCGTAGGTAGCGGCAGCCCCAATCAGCGCAGACTCCGCCTGAATGAGATCGGGACTGTCGACGGTGTAAAGCGGCTGGCCCTTCTGGACAACGTCTCCGAGCACTACCATGGTGGAGATGATTCGTCCTTGGTAAGGCGGAAAGACTGGAACCGAGAGATCTTCATCGAAATCGATGTTGCCCACAGCCTCCCGCTCGACCGGAAATAGGTAGGTTCCTGCGGGCTCAATCTTCACCGCGTTCAGTTGGCTCTGCGCCAACTCCACGGATTGGGGTCGCGATGGGTCGGCCGCGTGCGCCGCGGCCTGCGCCGCAGTGACGCCCGCATTCCGATTACACGCGGATGAGAAAACGGTCGCTGCGATTGCAAGGATCGCTACTGCTCCGAACCCGAGAGATGCTTTTATACTGATCTGTTTGCATTTATTCATCGTAAGCTCTTTTAAACTCGCCATATCTCGCCATCGAGGCGAGACCGGCGACATCCAAACTTCAAGGGCGCAGAACTCAGTATGTTTCTGCCGGCCGCATCGTTCTTGTCTTTGAAATCACGACCCGCTTCTTTCGATCGCTTTCGGCTGCCGTAGCGGTGGAGCACGCTCTTCGTACTCGCGCCAAAGATTGCCCGGTCCAATGAATCGCGAGCCACATAACTTAGAAGTTCTAGGTCGAAACCTTCATCTCTTCGCGAGCCAGTCGCACGAAATGCAGGAAGCGTGAGGAAAGCTCGCGAATCCATGCGCCCTCACGAAACCGGATTGCCTGCGGTGGAATCAAGTCCTCGCCGACGCCAAGGGCAGTTGCCCCCGCTGAGATTAAACGGGCGGCAGTGCCCTGTGTCACACCGCCGGCCGCTATAAGCTGAACATTTGGCAACGGCGCTTTGAGAGCTCGAAGATAGCTTTCGCCGCCGACGCGCGCACAGGGAAAGATTTTGACGAAGTCTGCTCCCGCCTTGTTTGCATGCATGATCTCGGTTGGGGTGAGCGCTCCAGGTATAAAAGCGACCTCTCGCTCCTTGCATAATTCGGCCACTTCAGGATCGAAGCCTGGAGCCGTGAGAAACTTCGCTCCGGCATCGAGGCTGCTGTGTGCCTCCTCGACTCCATTCAACACCTCCGCACCAACGACCAGCGATGAAAAACGAGCCGTCAGGTCGCGAATGACCAAGTCTGAGTTAGGTATCGTGGCCGTGATTTCAACAACTGACACACCTCCCGCGAAAACGTTTTCAGCAGCAAACATTGCCGCATCGTCCGACGCGACGCGAACCGACGCAACCAGACCAATCTCTCTAATCTGCTTACGAATCTCTTCCCTAGTCAATGCTCGTCCTTTCGAGGTTCACAACAATAACAGATCAGTGGCTTGACACTTACCTGCTTCGAAAGAGCCCGCGGCCATCAAGGCTTACTTTTATGATCATCGACTCGACGGAAAACAAGAAGAGTATCTTTCGGATATACCGAAGGTGTAACTCGATACCATCACTACTATTGCCTTAATGCAGAAGCTTAACTTACTGACTTCACACGCGTTTGCCTAAATAGGGAGGGCTTGTAGCCAGCTCACCGAAATCAATTGACCATAAATTTGAATAAATAAGTTCTAAACAAGACATAACGAATTCCTAAAGGATTACTAAACGAACCGACGTTGACCCTATCTTTTCTGGAATGACGAGCTATCTTTCTGTCAGTCATGTTAAGTATTGCGCTTTCGATCGCACTTATCTGGCAACATAACTTGGAAGTAACTTGGTCGCAATACTGAGGAAAGGTTGGAAAGGTTTGAAGCGAACTTATGATGTCGAGCCCAAACGGGCGAGATGAATCGAAATTGCTATAAACGGATTTAAGGAACGGCACCACCGCTGCATGGCGACATTCTATTCATATCATTGGGAAAAATCCTTGAGATGAGTGGAAAGGTGATGATGTCTGACTACAGTGCACGTATTCTACTAATCGATGACCACGCATTGTTTCGAGACAGTGTGGCTCGGTTTCTATGTGGAGAGCCTGGATTTGAGGTTGTCGGTTGCTGCGGGACCACAGGGGAAGCATTGGAGATACTACAGACAAAGACAGTTGATCTCGTTTTGTTAGACTTCGATCTCGGACTGCAGAGCGGCTTGGAGTTCATGCGGATCGCGGAAAGTCTGTGCTTCAAGGGCAAAGTTCTTCTCGTTACTGCTGAACTTTGTAATGCGGATGCAGCAAAGTTGTTAAGACAAGGGATCGCAGGCATCTTTCCCAAGCAGAGTCCTCCCGAACTACTTTCGGATGCAATCCGTAAGGTTTCAGCTGGAATGGCGTGGTTCGAGCAAAACCAACTTCAGGAAATTGTTAGGAGCGCAGTTTCGACAGGTGGGGAAGCGCGCTCTGGCCAGCTAACAAAGCGCGAGCGGCAGGTGCTCTCGTTCGTCTTCCAGGGAAAAACGAACCACAATATTTCTGAGCTACTTCAAGTGTCCGAGACTTCGGTCGAAACTACGTTGCGGCAACTATTTCAGAAGACCGGCGCTCATACGCGCAGCCAGCTTGTGCGAATTGCTCTTGAGCAATATAAAGATCAATTGTGAGCTTATCACCTTGCCAAGAGTGCGCAGCTATTACAGGCATACTTTGGTTCGAGATCGGCGATGATGTCCTCGGGGGATTTCAGTCCAACCGAGAGCCGTATGAGTCCGTCGGAGATTCCCAGGCGTTGGCGTAATTCCGGAGAAAGATCAGCGTGAGTTGTGGAGGCCGGATGCGTGAAAAGAGTCTCCAATGCACCAAGGCTTTCGGCGCGTGAACAAAGTTGCACGGAATTGAGTATGGCGATTGCAGTGGTGGATGGCGCGTCGAGTTCGAACGAGATCATCCCTCCCGCCGCCCGCTGCTGACGCAGAGCAAGCTCGTACTGAGAAAAAGACGGCAGTCCGGGATAGTAGATCCGCGACACCGTCGGATGCGCTTCCAGCCATTCGGCGACGATCTGCGCATTCTCGCAATGGAGGCGGAGTCGCGCCGGGAGCGTCTTGACCCCCTGCAACGTGAGCCATGCCTCGAAGGGAGCCTGAATCGAGCCAAGTGTCTTCCGGATAAGGCGAAAACGTTCGGCGAGCACCGCATCGTTCGTTGCAAGGGAGCCGCCCACGGTGGCATTGTGTCCGTCGATGTACTTGGTGGTGGAGAGTACAGAGATGTCTGCCCCCAATTCCAGGGGCCTTAGCAACACCGGGGTGAGGAACGTGTTATCGACCGCCAGCAGCAGACCGTGGCGCTTGGTGATCTCCGCGATTGCAGCAATGTCGGTGAGCTTCAGCACCGGGTTTGCAGGAGTCTCGATGAACACAATTCGCGTCCGCGGCGTGATTGCCGCTTCTACGTTCGCCGGGTTCGAGGTATCGACAAAGCTGGCGTGAACACCGAGGGGCTCCAGAATCTCGCGGAAGAGTCGAATGGTTCCGCCGTAGGTAACCTCGGAGAGAATGGCGTGCTCGCCAGCCTTCAGCACGGAGAAGAACAGCGCGCTCTCTGCAGCCATTCCGGTGCGGAAGCAGACCGCCGGGGCGGTTCCTTCCAGCGCGCCGATGGCACGTTCCAGCGCATCCACGGTAGGGTTCGAGACGCGCGAGTAGCTGAATCCTTTATCTACTCCAACCGCATCATGAACGAACGTGCCGGTCTGGTAGAGCGGGAAAAGCAAGGAGCTGGCGTGTGAGTCCAGCGACCGACCGCCGTGTATAGCAACAGTTGCAATATCGTGTAATGAAGCCAATGAATCCTCCCCTGGCAGGTGAGTGAAGTACGCCTAAAAACAAATTCGCCGTCTTGAGGGGACCCCAGACGGCTGCCAGAGAAGAGATGTGCGATTGCTCAGACACTCAAAGCTGGACGACCACCGCCTGGGGGGCACATGGCCATGCGCATTCGAGAGTTGAACAGCATCGTCATCTTCAAATTCCTGTCGGTAATAAAGCCGATGAAGGACCATAGCATAACGCGAGAGAACATTTTGTCGGAATGATGCGCGAGTCGGACCTGCAGGACGGATAAGCGTGTTATTTGCGGAGTTTTATAACTTCTCTCGAAGGTTCCGAATACGCGATGTAAAGCCAAGGAATCTGATCGTGCGAGCCCCTCCCGGTGTTGACTCTGGCAAGGGAACGGGCTATAAACAAACCATCATGATCGTCGGTTGCCAGATCTGTTGCGTGTCTGCCTGCTGTTGTTGCGGGGAGCGGCGCTCTGGCGATAATGCGATCGTGGAATAGAAGTTTTTATTCAAGAGAACTCACGAACCCACCGCCAGTAGCATGACGGTGGGTTTTTCTTTGTGCTGAAGACATCGGAACAAACAAGTCTGCTTACACTTTCCTGCGGTGTTGGCAGCGCAGACGAAGCCGGACCGCAAGCGAAAGCACTCGGCGCAACTCACCTGCTGATCGTCACCGATAAAGTTCTCGCCAAACTGGGCCTCGCTGACAAGGTCAAGGCCCAGTTGGAAGCAGTCCGGGCTGAAGGCTACCATTTTTGACGGCGCCGAGCCGAACCCGACCGACAAGAACGTTCTCGATGGCGTAAAGATCTACCAAGACGTAAAGGCCGACGGCATCGTCTCCCTCGGCGGCGGCAGCTCCCACGATGCGGCCAAAGGCATCGCCACGGTGGTTTCCAATGGTGGCAATATCCGCGATTACGAAGGGCTGAACAAGCTCACCAAGCCGATTCCGCCGTTTCTTGCGATCAACACCACGGCTGGTACAGCAAGCGAACTGACCCGCTTCGCCATCATTACCAACACTGATACTCACGTGAAACTGGCCATTGTTGACTGGCGTCTGACTCCGACCGATTGCCATCAACGATCCTCTGCTGCACGCTGGCCAGCCACCTGCCTTGACCGCCGCGACCGGCCTCGACGCCCTGACCCACGCCGTGGAAGCCTATGTCTCGACGATTGCGACTCCCATCACCGACGCGGCTGCCATCAAGGCGATTGAGCTTCTCGGCGAGTACCTGCGCGCCGCCGTTGCCAACGGCGACGATCTGGAAGCCCGCGACAAGCTGGCCTATGCGGAATACCTGGCGGGAGTCGCTTTCAACAACGCCAGCCTCGGCTACGTTCACGCGATTGCCCACCAGCTCGGCGGCTTCTATAACACAGCGCACGGCGTCACCAACGCCATTCTGCTGCCGGTGGTGTCGACCTTCAACCTGATCGCCAAGCCGAGACGGTTTGCTGATATCGCCATCGCGTTGGGCGAAGACATCTCCGGGCTGTCTCCGGTCGATGCAGGCGCCAAGGGAATCGAGGCTATACGTAAGTTGTCGAAGGATGTGGGGATTCCGGCTACCATCAGCGAAATCGGCGCCAAGGAAAAGGATTTTGAGGTCCTGGCCACCAACGCTCTGAAGGACGTGTGCGGCCTGACGAACCCGCGCAAGGCCACGTTGAAGGACATCATCGGCATCCTGAAGGCTGCCAATGGGCCAGTGGCAAAGGCCGCCACCGTTTAGCCGGCAATAAGATTTGTGGTCTCGTACTGAACACTTGATCTGCCAATGCCACGGCGTGGGCTCCGCCGAAACGGTGGAGCCCGTTTTTCATTTGCGTCACCCAAAGGCTTCATGCCTCAGGAAGGAATAGTTGGCTTTGTTAATGAAATGCGACTTATGCAAACTCGATGATCGTCTGGAAGCGGCTCAACTGTGCGCGGTGTGCTCTGATGCGATTGCCCGAGTGGTGTGGGCGCAGCTTCGAATTGAGGCGGAGAAAGCCGCCGAATTGATCAAGGCGGTTCCGCTACAGGCAGGCGTGGATGCGGATGAGTATCGAAAAGCTTTCGGCGGATAGACGATGTCTAGGATGCTTTGCGTAATACTCCACACGGGCAAGGTTCCAGCGGGGGTGCAGGTTGAAGCTCGAAGGCAAACCTTCTCTCATAATGGGCATCGCACAATCTGTGTTGAACGTTCGAATCGAAGCGGGGCGACGTTCACATACCACTAGAAACTGTTTTTGCCTGCGTTTCGTCAAACACGCGCCGCGCACTCGGCACTAATCCAACACTGTCATAGCGATCGCTGAACCGCCAAGCTCAGAGCCTCCAGCGTTCCGATCACTAGATGGCAGGGACCAGATTCTTGGTCCCGTTATTCACATTAGAGATAGAGGAAATAATGTCAGACAGTTTATTGCAGCGCAGTGTAACCACGGCGGTTGCCAGGAATCTGGCAACGACAACGAAGACCAACCCGAAGATGATGTCGATTACCCCGCGGCTGTTGCTGAGCCAATTGCCGTGGGTGCAGGTGCATGGCGGAACTTATCGCGTGAATCGCACCAAGGTGGAGCTCAGCAAGGCCGAGCGAATCGAAGTGGATGTCAGCGGCGGGAGCGCCTCGTTTTCGGCGGAGTCGCTACGCAGCGTGCCGCTGTTTTCCCAGCTTTCCGATGAAATTCTCACCGGCATGGCCAGCCGCTTCAAGACGGAAGATGTATCGCTGGGCAACACACTGGTGGTCGAAGGCAAAGACCGCAACAAGTTTTTCATCATCGCTCACGGGCAGGTGGAGGTACTGAGCAAAGGCGCCCATGGCAGCGATTTGCGGATCGCCCTGCTGACCGAGGGCGAGTATTTCGGGGAAGCTGAGCTGGTATCTGATCGAACTTCTGACGTGACGGTTCGAACTATTACTCCCTGCGTGCTGTTGACTTTGTCACGCAGCGATCTGGATGAGGTACTGGTTGAGAGCCGTCTGAATGAGCAGTTCAAGAGAGTGATCGACGAGCACCTGAAGCTATTGACGACGGTGAATAAGTACGGCGAGCGGAACATCGATCTGGTATCCGGTTTTGCCGAGAACATTGAAATCCCGGAAACCTTCGTAGACTACTCTGCCCATCCGCGCGAGTATTCGCTCTCCGCCGTGCAGACCGTGGTGCGGGTGCACAGCCGCGTTTCTGATCTCTACAACGGCCCCTACGACCAGCTCGAAGAGCAGATGCGGTTGACGATCGAAGGCATCAAGGAACGGCAGGAGTGGGACCTGATCAACAGCAAGAAGTTCGGTCTGCTGCACTCGGTGGATCCGGCGATGCGTGTGAGCACCCGCTATGGAACGCCGACGCCGGATGACCTGGACGAGTTGCTGGCGCGGGTCTGGAAGAAGCCGGCATTTTTCCTGGCACATCCGAAGGCGATTGCGGCCTTCGGGCGAGAGTGCACCTGGCGTGGCGTGCCACCGCCTACGGTGAACCTGTTCGGCATCCCCGTGATCACATGGCGAGGCGTGCCGCTGATCCCCTGCGACAAATTGGAGATCAAGAGCCGGTATCATACGACGCGCGCTCTGGGCACGACCAGCATCCTGCTGCTGCGCGTGGGCGAAGCGGAGCAGGGGGTAGTCGGCCTGCATCAGGTGGGCATACCCGGAGAGATCATGCCGAGCCTGTCGGCACGCTTTATGGGAATGGATAACCTTGGGGTCGCCTCATACCTGCTGTCACTGTATTTCTCTTGCGCCGTCCTCACCGACGATGCTCTCGGAGTGCTGGAGAACGTGGAAGTCGGCTACTACCACGACTACGCCGACCGGGGCGCTACGGGGTTCGAAGCCGGTCTCGGAATTTAGCTGGATGCCGGAGGATCGTATGTCTGAGAGCAATCTGGTGACGACGACCAGGAACGGGGTGCCGAGTGACCAATGAAATTACTCCCGAGCTGATTTCCGAAATCGCAACCCGTCTTTATAACGAGATTCCGGGCGCGAATCTCGTTCCGAAGACAGAGACGGACGTGCATCACCTGGAACGTGACGCCCAGAGTTCGCCGCCCGCGGCACCGGATGTCTCTGAACGCGGGGTTCCCTCGTCGTCTATCGGCGATAGTGGGCTGGCCGGCTCTGGTTTGCCAAAAGGGGCGGCCGCCGCTCACCAGCCGACGTCGCCGGCGGCCGCTAGGCCGGAGCAAATTGACACCGGTGCGAGCACGCCAACCGCGGGCTTGAGCACCGGCGAAGCGGCACGCACCTTTGTGGAGAGACTTCGTTCCGGTCAAATCCCTTCCGATAGAAACCGGTGCGCAAATGATGCCGAGCAAGAGAGAATCCAGCGATTGTTTGCCGGAAACTCGCCGACGGACACTGGTGCCCGGCCGTTGGACGTGCCCACGATTCGGCGGGATTTCCCTGTTCTCAATCAGCAGGTGCACGGCAAGCCTCTTGTCTGGTTTGACAATGCGGCCACGACCCAAAAACCTCAAAGCGTAATCGACGCCATCTCCCGCTTTTACGCCCACGACAATTCGAATATCCATCGCGGCGCGCATACCTTGGCGGCCCGCGCAACGGATGCGTTTGAAGGAGCGCGGCAGAAGGTGCAAGGCTTCCTGGGAGCATCCTCCGCGAAGGAAGTCGTCTTTGTCCGGGGTACCACGGAAGGGATCAATCTCGTGGCTCAGTCCTACGGAGGGAAGTTCCTGCAACCGGGCGATGAGATTGTCCTCTCCACGCTTGAGCACCACGCCAATATCGTGCCTTGGCAGATGATCGCCAAACGGACTGGCGCCGTGCTGCGGGTTATCCCCGTAACTGACCGCGGCGAAATTATGCTCGAAGCCTATGAGGCGATTCTCGGTCCCAGAACAAAGTTAGTCGCCTTGTCACACGCGTCGAACAGTGTGGGTACCATCTTGCCGATTGCGGAGATGACGTATGCGGCGAAGCGCTACGGCGCACGCGTGCTCATCGACGGAGCACAGACCGTCGCGCATCTTCCGGTCAACGTGCAGCAGATCGGCTGCGACTTCTTCGTCTTTTCCGGACACAAGATCTTCGCTCCTACCGGAATCGGCGTCGTGTGGGCGAAGGAAGAGCTTTTGCACATCATGCCGCCGTGGCAAGGAGGCGGCAGCATGATCAAGGACGTGACCTTTGAAGAGACCACGTACGCGATCCGCCAGCGAAATTCGAGGCCGGAACTCCTAGTATCGCCGACGCGGTGGGGTTGGGTGCTGCACTGGATTACGTATCCCGGCTGGGTCTGGTAAATATTGGCAAGTACGAGCAAGAACTGCTGCAGTATGCGACCGAGCAGCTTTCCCGCATCGACGGGCTGCGCATCATCGGAAATGCACGAGAAAAAGTCGCAGTGATTTCGTTCGTGCTGCGAGATCGGAAAACTGAGGAAGTCGGCAAGTACCTGGACTCGCAGGGAATCGCGGTTCGGGCTGGTCACCATTGCGCGCAACCCGCGTTGCGCCGCTTTGGCGTAGAAGCTACGGTTCGACCGTCGATGGCCTTCTACAACACCTTCGAGGAGGTCGATCGCTTAGCCGACGCAATAAAACGAATTCCGCGGGTGTGACGGCCGGAGTGAGTTTGAGACGCTCTGAGTCAACGGACTAGGGAGTCATGGCAGAAAAGAACAAGCTTTCCATCATTTGTATGAGCGGCGATTTCGATAAGGCGATTGCCGTTTTCACTCTCGCCTCTGGCGCCGCTGCGGTTAACTACGAGGTGAATTTATTCTTCACCTTTTGGGGACTGAATACGATCAAAAAGAAGGGCGGCAGAGACTTCATCGGTAAAGGATGGCTCGCCCGCTGCTTCAATTTCCTGCTAGGCGGAAGGAATAAGCTTCCGCTCAGCCGCCTGAACTTCGCAGGTGCGAGCCCGGTTCTGATGACGGGCCTTATGAAAGCCCGCAACGTGGCCACGCTGCCTGAATTATTCCAGGCATCGATTGCTCTTGGGGCTAACTTCTATGCCTGCGAGATGGCTATGGTGGTACTCGGTTTGACGCAGGATGACCTTATCCCCGAGGTGAAGAAAGTCCTCGGGGTAGCCTCATTCCTCGAAATGTCAAAGGGAGGACAGACGTTATTTATATGAAGACAGTAACGCTGGATATCACCAAGGATCACTGCCCGATGACATTCGTGAAGACGAAACTGCAGCTTTCGAAGATGGCGCCAGGTGACATCCTCGAAATCCTGCTCACTGCCGGCGAACCTCTCGATAATGTCCCGAGATCCATAGTAGAGCACGGATTTCAGGTGCTGGAGGTAACGCCGGTAAAAGACAACATCTACAAAGTGGTCGTCAAGAGCTAATCCTGCTGAATGCCTCGGGATGTAGCTCTCCAGGCGAGGCCATCATGATCTCCCATTTGCAACCCTGTCCTCGAAACAGAAACAGTCTGTTTCGGGAGATTCACACCAGCCCTCGGGCATAACCCAAACTGATCCAGGAGAAGAGAAAATGGAAATGGAAATGTCGATGGAAATGCGTCGCTGCGTGGAGGATTGTCGCAACTGCATGGCCATGTGCATGGAAACCATGATGCAGTGCATGAAGAGCGGCAAAATGGACATGAAGATGATGAGCACCTTCATGGACTGTATGGAGATGTGCCAGATGTGCGCCAACTGCATGATGCGCATGTCTCCGATGAGCGGAAAGATGTGCGCAATGTGCGCGGAGATGTGCCAGATGTGCGCGACCATGTGCGAAGGGATGGGCGACAATCCAATGATGAAGCGTTGTGCCGAGATGTGCCGCCGCTGCGCCGAGTCTTGCTCTATGACTGCGAAGGTAATGAAGGCTGCCTAGGCCGGAATCGCGACGTGCGGCAAGGCTCGGGGGCAGCGCACTCTGCCCCCGGCCCGTTCGCAAGAAGTCCGGTCGCGGTTACGCTCGGGCTTTTCGCGAATTAGGAAAATCGAGTAATACTGCTGAACTATGTGAGTCCTGGTGTTCCGCACGGATCGAACAATTCTTCCGTTTTCGTGCAAGCTTGGGTTGCCTCCCGGTGTAACTTCCAGGATGCGCTCAACTGTGCTGGAGCAGATCGGGCATACCGCACCGACCACCGGCTGAACAATACCCCTCATGCACATCCCGCAATAAACCTCCGTGCCAGCGCTCCAGCAGGGGCGGACGAAGCTCTTTTGAGCTTCGCGCACGTAGATATGCGTCAATGTCTTTTCGGTCTGAGAGTTGGAGAGTTGCGCCATATCGATGCTCCTGTTCGAAATCCAAAAGAAAAAGGCCCACGATCCATTCGTGGGCCTTCGAGAAACTCTGCCGATACCGCTTGAACTTTACGTTTCGGCCTTCTCGCCCACGGTTTGCATGCGGGTACACATACACATGGGCATGCTGTGTGCCGTGAGGGAGAAATCGCCGTTCGTGTGAAGTGTGACGGTCATCTTTGGTCAAAGCTCCAAACATCTGGAACTGAAAAATCTGGAGCACGGGATGGGATTTGAACCCATGAATAACGGCTTTGCAGGCCGCCGCGTTAGCCACTTCGCCACCCGTGCTCATACTGAGCTATCGCCTCATTGCGCCCAGAAACACAAAACCCACTGCTGTCTGGCAGTGGGTCCGACGAGACTTAGAAACTTGGAGCCAGTCGATTAATCCCGAATGCCAGAACGAAGGTTCGCACAGCAGCAACACATGCTGGCGTAACAGGCGTTCATTGGCATCAGGTGGCTCATGGATTCATACAATAGCGAAATTGCGGCCCGCTTGCAAGTGATTTCTAAGTAAAGATGAGGATTGACGGGCATGGGTTAATTCGGATATAAACACTTCACCATGATGCTGTGTTGCCAGACCTGTCGAATGATGTGCTGCATGTGTCGTTGCGGCATGTATGTGTCTGGCGCACGGGAGATCATGGTATAGCACTCATCTAACCAGGATCTAGAAGTATCGACCCACCCGCCAGAAAGTTTTGGCCGGTGGGTTTTTCATTTGCAGTGAACAAGTCTGTGGTAGATAAGCCGCCTAACGAAAGCTGGGGGTGCGACCCTTCATCGTGGGCGCGTTGGGAGAGGTGCTAATCGCTGGCCTGACACTGGGTTTGGTTGTCGCAGCAAATGCGATCTGGAAGCTGTAAACAAACGGGTAAACACCACTTGTTTGTAGAGGCACTTAGGGAGAGTCGAGGTAGTAACAGGAAATGGACGAAGCAGGTCTTAAGAAAAAGGTTGTGCGCGAAGCTAGAAAGTTGGGAGCGGACTTGATCGGCTTTGCTCCTGTCTCGCGTTGGCGCGAATACAACGAATTGAAGCCCGAGTATTGGCCTGACACGATCTGGAGTAAGGCTGAGACCGTGATCGTTCTCGGAGTTCCGATGCTGTTGCCAATTGTTGAGAGCACACCATCGATTAACCACACGGTCTTGTACGACACAACGAACGTGCTCCTCGACCAGATGGCGTACCGGCTCGCTGTCTATCTCAACAACCTCGGCCACGCTTCCATCTTCATGCCGCGCGATGGATACGGCAGCCTGGAAATTTTGCTTAAGAAGATGCCCGCCTGCTTCAGCCAGGTCTATGCGGGAAAGTATGCGGGATTGGGGACGATCGGTTATAGCCACAATCTGCTGAATCCTAAGTACGGCCCGAGAGCACGGTATGTTTCGGTCCTGTCATCGGTTCGCATCCAGGGTGATCGCATGATCGAGAAAGATCTCTGCAAGGGATGCGAGATATGCCGCAGGCTCTGTCCTGCGCAGGCGATGAGCACGGTAGAGGGCTCGCGGATTTCCGAACTGGACGCGATTAAATGTACTCATATCCATCAAGAGTTAAAGGCTGAAAACCGTTGGCCATGCGGAGTGTGTTGCAAAGTGTGCGCGGTCGGGGAGGATCGCAAACTATATGGCAGCACTAACATCCGCCTCTACCTCAAGGAGCGCGAGACGATCGAAAAAGATCCCTCGCATCCAGACTACAAGCATCTCGTTCACCTTCGTGAACACGGCTCCGACGGGGATGGAAAGATCTAGAACAGTTGAGCTAACCGGCGGGACCAAAGGAGAAGATTTTGAAGCTACCATACCGATCAGTTCTGGCAGCAATTATCTTTGTGGCAAGTTTAATTTCGCTAACGGCTTGCAATAAGACCGTCGCAAGCAAGCCGCAGGTAATCAAACTGGATTATGCCTATTACAACCCAGTTAGTCTTGTGCTCAAAGAAAAACACTTTCTCGAAGATGATCTTGCCAAGGATGGGGTCCCTGTCGAGTGGACCTTGAGCCAGGGGAGCAACAAAGCACTGGAGTTACTGAACAGCAAGAGCGTGGATTTTGGTTCAACCGCGGGGGCGGCTGCATTCATAGGAAAGTCGAACGGTAACCCGATCAAAACCATCTACGTGTATTCGCAGCCTGAATGGACTGCATTGGTGGTGCGCAAGGACAGTCCTATAACCAAGGTAGAAGACTTGAAAGGCAAGAAAATCGCGGTGACGCGTGGCACAGATCCTCATGTCTTCTTGTTGCGCTCGCTTTACGAGGTTGGACTGACCGACAAGGATGTGGAACTGGTGCCGCTCCAGCACTCGGATGGCAGGAATGCTCTTGAAAGAGGAGACGTAGATGCATGGGCAGGTCTTGATCCGCTGATGGCGCAAACCGAGGTCGAGAAGGGATCGAAGCTCTTTCATCGCGACAGATCGCTGAATAGCTACGGCGTGCTCAATGTTCGCGAAGAATTTGCAAGGCAGTATCCCGGATACGTAAAGCGGGTGCTGGCTGCTTACGAAAAGGCGCGCTTGTGGGCTATCCAGAACCCAGCAGAGTTCCTTGCGCTTTACAGTCGAGATGCGAAGATCAACGACGCTATCGCTGCCAAGGTCCTGGAGAGAACTGACATCAGCAATTCCGTACTGGGAGATGAACAGAAGAAGGTGATCGCCGCCAGCGGTGACGTACTTAAGAAAAGCGGCGTGATCAGCAGCTCTACCGACGTTGCTGCTACGGTTAATGATCTGATCGACCCGCGGTATGTGCGCGAAATTGTCGCCAGCAAGTGATCAAAAGATGAGTTCAACACAACAAAACACGACGATAATCCAACTCGCCGCGCTTAGGGAAAAGCCAGCACGTCGCACGCGAATCGCGAAGCGACTGGTTACAGATCGCCTACTCGGAATGATCGTTCCCGTGGCTGGGATCATAGTGTGGGAGTTACTTTCGCGCTTCGGCGTCTTCCCGCCCAATGCGCTTCCTGCGCCCACCGTCATCGGCCAAACGATCTTCGACCTGGGCCGAAGCGGAGAACTCTGGCAGCACGCCGGGATTACCCTGTGGCGAATTACCGTGGGATTTTTTCTTGGCGCGGCAGTCGGCACCCTGCTGGGCGGACTTACCGGTTACGTTTCGCTGGCCCGTAAACTGCTGGACCCGCTGCTGCAGTCACTTCGAAACATCCCGTCAATGGCGTGGGTTCCACTCTTCCTGCTCTGGATGGGGATTCAGGAAACATCAAAAATTGCGCTCATTGCGCTGGGCGCTTTTTTCCCGGTGTATCTGAATCTATCGAGCGGCATAAGTCACGTTGATCCGAAGCTGATTGAGGTCGGAAAGGTGTACCGGCTAACCGGCGTTCAGATGATCCGGCGAGTAATTCTGCCGGCTGCTTTGCCTGAGTACATCGTAGGGCTTCGCAGTGGCTTGAGCCTGGCCTGGATGTTTGTGGTGGCGGCGGAGATCATGGGGGCCAGTCGCGGTCTGGGATTTCTGATGATCGATGGCCAGATGACCGGACGCGCATCGATAATCCTGGCCAGTGTGATCCTCTTCGCCGGCCTCGGTAAGGCCACGGATCTGCTTCTGGAAACGGTCGGCCGCAGACTCTTGCAATACAAAGCTCAATGAACACAGGGCGGGGAGAAGATTGTGAGTAGTGGCGTTGAGATACGGAACAGTTCGCTCGAAGTCCAAGGGGTCAGCAAGACGTTTGGTTCGAATGGTGGTGGATTGCTTGCTCTGGAGGACATCAATCTCCAGATTGCACCCGGAGAGTTCACCTGTGTGGTTGGCGGCAGCGGATGCGGGAAGACGACGTTGTTGCGAATTATCGCGGGCCTCGAGCGCGGTTACAGTGGAACCGTGATGCTGGGAAGTAATCGGGTGCTTGGACCAGGGCTGGACCGCGGCATTGTCTTTCAGGAACACCGCCTTCTTCCATGGCTGACCGTTCGGGAGAACGTGGGTCTTGGAATCAGCGACCTTCCCTCCGGCGAGCGCTCCGCACGCGTAAGGCAGTACATCGACCTGGTCGGACTCTGCGGATTCGAGGGCAGCTATCCTCACCAACTCTCCGGAGGCATGGCACAGAGAGTGGCAATCGCCCGTGCCCTCGTCAGCCACCCTCAGCTCCTGTTGCTGGACGAGCCTTTCGGAGCACTCGATGCCTTGACGAGAATTCGCATGCAGCAGGAATTGCTGCGAATCTGGGAGGCGCAGCGGACAACAATGATTTTGGTGACTCACGACATCGATGAGGCCATCTATCTGGCGGACCGTATCATAATCATGTCTCCGCGGCCAGGAACGATTAAACGTGTTGTCCGCGTTGACCTGCCGCGTCCCAGGGACCGCACTGGCCACCAACTCACAGAGCTCCGCAAGAGCATCTACCGTGAGTTCTTCACCAACGAGGATGTCCCGGAGGACTATGAGATATAGCAGGATCGAGAACTACGATGATAGCTTGTAGGTTGAAGTACCGGATTACTTTGCTCAACATTGTTGTACCAGCCTTCGACTAAGGACATAAATGGAATGGCGATCATTACAGTAAACGGCGAACCACAGACGATCCAGCATGAAACGATAACTGTTGCGGAGTTGCTGAGTCTGAACAAGGTGGAGATGCCTGACATGGTGTCAGTGCAGCTTAACGGCGAGTTCTTGGATCGGCAGCTTTTTGAAAACACCACCGTCAAACACTCCGACGAAGTTGATTTTCTCTACTTCATGGGTGGAGGCGCGTTCAGATGAAGGGATTCGCCACCAAGGCGATCCACGGCTCGCCTCTAAAGCGCGACCCTCATGGCACGCTGCGCCCCGCGGTCTATGACAGCGTGGCGTTTGAGTTTGCGGATGCGCACGAAGCCCAGTTGGCCTTTGAAGGCCGCAAGCCCGCGCATGCCTACACCCGAATTTCCAATCCGACGGTGGAAGCATTCGAGTCGCGCATACGTTTGCTGGCTGACGCCCTCGGAGTGATTGCCGTCTCCTCAGGTATGGCGGCCATCAGCAATGTGTTGATGGCGCTGGGCGAGACGGGTACAAACATTGTTTCCACACGATGGGTTTTCGGGAACACCTACTCTCTGTTTGAGCACACGTTAAAACCCTGGGGACTCGACGTCACCTACGTCGATATGACCGATACCGACGCCGTCGCCGCTGCCATCAACGAACACACCCGCGCCGTGTTCCTGGAAATCATCACGAACCCCCAGTTGCAAGTAGCAGACATCGCCCAGATCGCGGAGATTGCCCATGAGCGCGGCGTCCCTTTGGTTTTGGATGGAACTACGACGACGCCCTATCTGTTTAAGTCAAAGGATTACGGCGTTGACGTGGAAGTTCTCTCCAGTACTAAGTACATCTCCGGCGGTGCGACCTCTGTCGGCGGGCTTATTATTGATAATGGAACATTTCACTGGAGGCACAATCCGAAATTGAATGCGCAGGCAAAGAAGTTTGGTCCCGGCGCCTTGCTGAATGTGTTACGACGCGAAGTCTATCGCAACCTGGGCTCATGTCTGGCTCCGCATAACGCTTTTCTTCAGACATTGGGACTGGAGACACTTAGCTTACGAATTGATAAGAGCTGTGCCAACACGCTTTCCATTGCTCAATGGCTGCAACAACACCCGCGGGTATCTAGCGTCAACTACCCCGGACTTACAACATCTACTTATCACGGCGCTGCAAAGCGGCTGTTTCCGCGGGGGGGCGGTGGAATACTAACCTTTGATCTGGCGAGTCGCGAGCAGTGTTTTACCTTTCAGAACGCACTGCAACTGGTTCGGCGTGCCACTAACATCAATGACAACAAGACGCTGGTGCTGCATCCCGCCTCCACCATCTTTTGCGAATACTCGGCGGAGGAAAAGTCCGCGATGGGAGTAAGTGATTCCATGTTGCGGCTCGCAGTTGGCATTGAGGACGTAGAAGACATTATCGAAGACTTGGAACGAGGATTAGCGGCCCTATGAGTGAACTGGAATTTACTGAACAACGGTTGGAACGTTACAGCCGCCACATTTTGCTGAAAGATGTTGGCATAGAAGGCCAGATCAAGATTTTCGACTCGAAGGTTCTGATCATCGGGGCCGGCGGTCTGGGTTCGCCCGCTGCCCTGTACCTGGCCGCCGCCGGAGTCGGCACCATCGGCATCGCGGACGCGGATAATGTAGATCTCTCCAATCTGCAGCGTCAGGTGATCCATCACACCCCCGATGTCGGGAAGCCCAAGGTGGAGTCGGCGGCGGAGAAGATGCGTGCCATCAATCCAGACGTTCAGGTTCGCACCTATCACGAGTGGGTGCGCGCGGCCAACATACGGCAGATGATCCGCGACTACGATTTTGTGATCGACGGAACCGACAACTTTGTCGCCAAGTTTCTGATTAATGACGCTTGCGTGCTAGAGCGTAAGCCGTTTTCGCACGGCGGTATTCTGCGCTTCAACGGGCAGACCATGACGGTTCGCCCCGGTGAATCCGCTTGCTACCGTTGCGCGTTCCGTGCCATTCCGCCGCGAGGCGTAGTTCCATCCTGCTCTGAGGCCGGCATTCTGGGTGCGGTTGCAGGAATGTTGGGAACGATTCAGGCCGCCGAAACCCTCAAGTTCATCACCGGCGTGGGCGAGTTGCTTACCAACGCTCTGCTCATCTTCGATGCCAAGGACATGAGCTTCAGCAAAGTGCGGATGCAGCCGAACCCTAAATGTGCGGTTTGCGGCGAACATCCCACCATTCACGAACTGGTGGACGAAGAGCAGCCGATCTGCGAATTGAAAGCCGCGCGGAGCGACGCCGGATGAAACTCGCGTCAGCCGCCAGAGATGAGATCATCGCGCACGCCCGTCAGGACTCACCTATTGAGGCCTGCGGTTATCTGGCCGCCCGGGACGACGTCATCAGCCGCGTATTCCGCTTGACCAATGCCGATGCCTCGCCGGAGCACTATACGCTTGTGCCCGCCGAACAGTTCGCTGCCCTACGTGAGATGCGCCAGAGCGGGCACGAATTGCGCGCCGTCTATCACAGTCATCCGGCAAGTCCGGCGCGCATGTCTCGCGAGGACCTTCGCCTCGCCTTCGACTGTGGACTCAGCTACGTGATCGTCTCGCTCGCGGGCGAGGAACCGGATGTGAAGTCTTACACGATCCACGATGGTGAAGCCAGCGCGGAAGAGATTGAGATGATCGCAACCATTGAGGAGAAACCCTGATGTCCTACGAAATTCCGGTTTCATTGCCGGGAGAACTCGACGAGTTGGAGTCATTGATTGCGAAGTACCGCGCCGGCACACTGGACGCGGCCTCACTGAAAGCCCGGCGGGTGCCTTTTGGCTGCTATGAGCAGCGCAAGGACGGCACGTACATGGTTCGCGCACGCACGACTGCAGGAGCACTTACCCCAGCGCAGTTACAAACCCTCGCCGAGGTTTGCGACCGTTACGGCAGCGATGCGATTCATATCACCACGCGCCAGGAATTTCAGGTCCATGAGGTTGCGCTGGAGAACGTCATTGCCGTAATGCGCGAGTTGCTCGCGGCGGGTCTGGCAACGCGCGGCGGTGGCGGCAACACAGTACGGAACATCATGGTCTCGCCTGACGCGGGCGTTTCTCCGGATGAAGTCTTCGATCCCACGCCGTACGCTTTTGCTTTAACCAGCCGTCTTATCTCCGAGGCGGATTCCTGGGTGCTTCCGCGCAAATTTAAGATCACCTTCTCCAACTCCGGCAAAGACACCGCCTACGCGCAGTTCAACGATCTCGGCTTTATTGCGAAGATCAACGACGGCGTGAAAGGTTTCAAAGTGTATGTTGCCGGCGGCATGGGCACCAAACCTGAAGTTGCGCACCTTCTGCACGAGTTCATTCCTGCAACTGATACCTACATCGTGGCCGAGGCGGCAAAACGGCTGTTCGACAAAAACGGCAATCGCAAAAACAAGTATGCGGCCCGCCTGCGCTTCCTATGGAATTCATTGGGCGAAGAGCGCTTCCGCGACCTCTATGAGAATGAGTTGGAAGAGCTTCGCCGCCAGCAGCCACCGGCATTCACGGTGAACGAAGACACTGCGCCACTAAACGCGCCGTCGTTCGCGCCCGTGGAAGTTGCCGCCCTGGAGTTCGAGAGCTGGAAGCGGCGATACGCGACAGCGCAGCGGCAACCCGGCCTTTATTCGATCTTGATACCGGTATTCCTCGGCAACCTCGAGACGAAGGATGCGATCGCGTTGGCAAGCTTTTTGTCCAGCTTCGGCCAGGACGTAGTGCGTGCCACTCTCGGCCAGAATCTCCGCCTCCGCAATATTCCGGAGGCGTATCTCGGCAACGTGTACCAGCTTGTCAGCACCTTCTCGGAGCTTTCCTCAGCCCCGTCACTCCTCGCCAATTCCATTGCCTGCACCGGTGCCGACACCTGCAAACTAGGCATCTGCCTGCCCAAAGGAGCCCTGCGAGCCATTGCCCGCAAGCTGTCGAAATCCGGGCTCGACACCGATCAGCTCGCTGATTTCAAGCTCAACCTCTCAGGCTGTCCGAATACTTGTGGCCAGCACATGGTCGCCGATCTCGGCTTCTTTGGCATGGTCGCCCGCAAAGGCCAGCTTATGTACCCGGCATACGGCATTGTCGCCGGGGCGGTGGTGGACGATGGCAAAGCTCGTCTGGCCAAGAGCATTGACCGCGTCAGCGCGCGCGATCTGCCGGATTTCATCGTTGACCTGCTCAAAACTTATCTAGAGAAGAAGCCGCGCTTTCGATCATTTGATGCCTACATCGATGCCGAGGGTGAGCAGGACATCCGATCTATCTGTGAACGTTATCGCGAAGTCCCGCATTTCGAAGACGACAAAAACTACTATTTCGACTGGGGAGCCGAAGAGGTCTTTTCGCTCGTCGGCAGAGGTGTAGGCGAATGTTCGGCCGGACTTTTCGATCTGATCGAAGTGGACCTGAAGCAGATTGACGCGCTCGAGCAGAAACTCGCTGGCGGCTTGCCTGCGAATGAGCGCGATGCATCCCTCTATCGACTTACGCTTTCCTCGGCCCGGATGTTGCTGGTTACGCGCGGCATCGAAGCGCCTTCCGACGCTGCGGTTTTCACCAGCTTCAGCAAGCACTTCATCGAATCCGGCCTGCTAGACACGCGCTTTCAAGCTGTAATCAATGCTGCGCGATCCAATGACATCGACGCGCTTCGCGCCAACGAAACCGGCATCCTCGCGCTTCGCGCCAACGAAACCGGCATCCTCGCGCTCGCTCAAGAGATCAAGAAATTGTACGCCAGCATGGATAATTCTCTACGCTTCCCGGCGGAAACCGCTCCGAAAACTGAAACCGATGCTGTTCCCGTTGAGCGAGATTATCGCGGGGTTAAGTGCCCCATGAACTTCGTAAAAATAAAGCTCAACCTGTCAAAGATGCAGAAGGGCCAGCGCGTAAGAGTTCTTCTCGATGATGGCGCACCAATCGAGAACGTTCCGCGTTCCGTAGTTCAAGAAGGCCACAAGTTGTTGGAGCAGACCAGGGTCGGCGAGTACTGGGCAATCTTGATCGAGAAATCTTAAGGAGTGTTGCAATGTGTCATCGCAAAGCGCCGAGGAGACTGAGCAGTAATTGGAGAACTTCGGCCCTATACGCATTGCATTGGCGTCCAGCTTCGGCGCGGAAGATCAGGTGTCCGACATGCTGGTGCGCGCCAATTCAGCCGCCAGAATCTCTACCATTTCGGCGCTGCCTGAGGTCAGCAGAACGCTGACGTAGACGTGGTTTGACCGTTCTCGTCAAGAGGAACTCAGCTCACCACTTTGGAGCCGGTGTTTACAAGATCCTGCGGCGTTTGAACTAAGCCGCTAGCGCGGCGGACGCTACCGCGTGGTCGTCCCCAACGTTTTCTGCCGTGTAAGGTTTGGGTCACAAGGAGGCTACTGTGACCCGACTCAGAAAGCTGATGCTGGACGAGCTCCAGCGTCGTAACTACTCCAAGAGCACCGTCCGAAGCTACATTCACGCAGTGGAGGACTTCGCAAAGTACTTTCATCGCTCGCCAGACCGTCTCGGCCCAGAGCATATTCGCGAGTATCAGGTTCATCTGTTTCGAGACTGCAAGCTCTCACCGGGCACGATTCATAGCCGCACTTCTGCCCTGCGATTTCTGTTCATCAAGACACTACGACGTCCGTATATTCCCGACGACATTCCCGTGCCGAAGCGGCAGAGACGGATGCCAATCGTGTTGAGTCAGGAAGAGGTAGAGCGGCTGATTGCTTCCGCTCGCAACCTGATGCATCGCACCATGCTGATGATGCTGTATTCAACCGGCCTGCGCCGGGCTGAACTCTCCCATCTTAAGGTTTCAGATGTCGATAGCGAGCGCATGGTCATTCATGTTCGCCAGGGAAAGGGCGGCCGCGACCGCGACGTATTGTTATCTCCGAAGCTGCTCGAGACCCTGCGCGAGTACTGGCGTTGGATGAAGCCGAAGACCTATCTGTTTCCGGGTACGGTGAAGGGCTGGCGCGCCGATGTGCCCATTACAGAGAAGATCATCTGGACAGCCGTGTCCGAAGCTAAGAAACGCGCCGGCATCGTCAAGCGTGTGTCCCCTCACACGCTTCGACATAGCTTTGCCACTCACATGCTGGAGGCCGGCGCTGATCTGCGCACCATCCAGGTGCTGCTCGGACACTCGAAGCTGGACCACACAACCGTCTATCTCCATTTATCCCGGCGCCATCTGCAGGCAGTTCCCAGTCCTCTGGAAGCGATCGAGGTGTCCAGCGCTGGCGATGTGAAGCGTTCCAGGCTGAAGAAGAAGCGGTGAGCCGACCCACCCTTGAGGTGGCCGACATCGTCCGCGCGTCAGGCAACAGATTCTGGGAGCACAACGGATCACACCTTGCATGGCAGCATCGCAAGGTGCTCGATGCCATCGCCCGATGCCGCACTGCGGCCTTGGGCGGCCATCGTGATCAGTGCACGCGCTGCGGCCATCAGGCCATCTCGTACAACTCGTGCAGGAACAGGCACTGTCCACGGTGCCAGGGGAACGCACGCGCTAGATGGCTGGCTGCCAGGGCGGCTGAGCTGTTGCCAGTTCCGTACTTTCACATCGTCTTCACCCTGCCGCACGAACTCTCCGCTCTTGTCCTGCAGAACAAGCGACTGCTTTACGATCTGCTCTTCCGAAGCAGCGCAGCGACGTTGCTCGAACTCGCCCGCGACCCGAAGCATCTGGGAGCAGAGATCGGATTTCTTGGTGTGCTGCATACCTGGGGTCAGAACCTTCAGCATCATCCCCACATCCATTACGTCGTTCCCGCTGGCGGCCTTGCTCCTGATGACTCCGGATGGATCGCTTCGTCGAATCGTTTCTTCCTCCCCATCGGCGCACTCAGCCGCGTCTTTCGCGGCAAGTTCACCGCCGGACTCAAGCAACTCTTTCGGCAGAACAAACTCCAGTTCCACGGTTCACTTCGGATGCTCGCCGAGCCACGCAGTTTCCGTGGCCTTCTCCGGCAGCTTTTCCGAGAGAACTGGATCATATACGCCAAGCCACCCTTCGGCAGTCCCGAACATGTTCTGCGCTATCTCTCGCGCTATACCCATCGTGTCGCGATCTCCAACCATCGACTCGTTGCCTTCCAGAATGATCGAGTCTCGTTTCGCTGGAAGGATTATGCGCATGGCGGAAAACACAAGATCATGACTGTTTCCGCAGAAGAGTTTCTGCGCCGATTCCTGATCCACGTTCTGCCCAGGGGACTGGTTCGCATCCGCCACTTCGGACTCTTCGCCAACCGGAGACGTGGAGAAGCGATCTCGCGCTGCCGCATTCTACTCGGCGCGATGGCGTGCGCAAGCGAGCCTGAGATCACTACTCAGTTGCGCTGTCCTGTCTGCGCTGGCCCCATGATCGTCGTCGAACGGTTGACCAGTAGCCAACTCTATTTCCGGTCCGAGCCAATACCGGTTCCTCGGAGGTGCACCGTTGATAGCTCCTGAGAGATTCTTGGCGCGCCCGTCCCCTGGCAACGTCTGCTTACGGTGTGTTCTAACACGCCGCGATCTCGTGTGCTCACTCGCTGACTTTGCCGCTCGCAGGCGCACCCACCGTCTGTCCGAGAAACCCCACCGCTCCTGCCAAAAGCGATTCAATGGCTTTCCCGGCCACGTCCTGATCGCGCAATACCACCCATCGAACAGCAAAACCAAATTCAAACCCCATAGATCCGACCGCGTCCGCCGCAAACGCTAGCGGCTCAGTTCAAACGGCCCTATCGAAACTGCCCCGGCCATGGAATTCTGCGCACGCCCACACGTATTCTGCCGGGGCAGTCCCGATAGGGTTCTAACGTTTGTCGGTACTAATCCCCGAGACGCCAGATTTTCTCCAGATAGCCCGTCAAAACGAAGTAACACCCACAAGCTGCGAGCTTTCGCATCGCACTATTGAGGTTGAGGTTCCTCAATTCTTTCTCCGATATCCGAATTATTTGTTTCTCGCTGCAGGTTGGTCGATGACTGCCGCGCCTGCCTTGCTGACGACCTCGTCCTGGGAATCCGCGCCACCGGAACAACCTATCGCGCCGATGATCATCCCCTGGTCGATCAGTGGAATGCCGCCTCGAGACGCAATGACTCCATCGAACGCGAGCAGGTAGTTGAGGTGCATAAGGTTAATGCCGTCTTCGAACACCTTGGTTGGGCGCCGGAAGGTCGCGGCTGCTCGTGCCTTGTGTTCCGCAATCTGAATTGAGGCAAGCATCGCGCCATCCATCCGTTGAAAGGCGACAAGGTTGCCGCCGGAATCGACCACGGCAACGTTCATCTTCCAGTTCCGCTTCTTCGCTACTGCCACCGCAGCGTGAATCACCTCCATAGCTCGGTCTAGTGATATCGGTACACCGTAGGGTACGTCGAACGGCATTTCGTCAGGGATGACGTCAAGAGGATTCGACGTGAGCGGTGCTCTAATGGGGATTGCCGTTCTATTGCTTGACATATATTTCCCTCCGAAGGGTAGGAAGTTATCTTCAAAGACCTCTCTAGGGGATTTGCGTTCTTCATTTGAGCGGCCAAGGCAGTGAGTATCGCCCTGGCCGGGCAGCAGATGTTCACGAAACAATGGGCTGCACACAGTTAAGCGGCTTTCCGCGCAAGCAGGGCGAGTTGGCCCAAGTGGTATCCGAGCCGATTTTCGATTTCCCCCGGCTTGTGGAAGCCGAGCGCCATCAGCGCTTTGATCCCATCCTGGGCGGCTAGTCGCCCGAGCGAAGCGATGCACGCATCCCACCCGGCACCGAGCTCAACGTCCGGCGGCAGGCTGGTGTTGACGAGGCGCTTGGTGTTGGCGATCGCCCATTTGTCGAACCCGGCGATTCGAGTCGCGAGCGCCTCTACGAACGCGTCCAGATCGGCGTCGGGCAGGGAGCGATTAATGTAACCGTAGGCCTCGGCCTGTTCTGCCCTGATGTCTTCCGCGCCCAAGAGCACCTCGAGGGCTCGGTTTCGGCCGATGAGTCGGGGCAGTCGGGCCATCGGGCCACCGCCGGCAACCATCCCCACTCCCACCTCCCACTGCGAGATGATTGCCTTTTCGCGGCTGGCAAAACTCATGTCGCAGGCCAGCGTGATCTCGCTGCCGTTGCCCGTCGCCCGGCCGCGGATGAGCGCGATGGAGGCGACCGGCAAGCGGGTCAGACGTGCGAGAAAGTCCGGCCAAGGCGGCAGGCCTGTGGGACCGGCCGGCATCGAGGTCAAGTCCTCGAGCTTTGCCACGAAATCGGAGTGATTCAGGAAGTAGTCCTCGACCGCGCTGTCGAAGACCACGACCCTGACATGCTCGTCGGCCTCGAGAGCGTCAATGACTTTCTGGAACTGCCCGACCATCTCCGGTCCCATGACGTTGATCGGCGGGTTGTCGATCGTGACACGCCAATAGGCGGGCGACCGCTTGGAAATGCGAATTTGGGCGGGTTTCGTAGGTGCGTTCTTAGTTGTCACAAGATTCTCCTCCGTATTTGTTAGTCCATCCTCCGGTCGATCAGGCGCCCCCGATAATTTCAAGCCACGAGCAAGATCTTACCGACACCACCCTTCTCTGCCCTTGCTTGGGCCTCAGCCGCTTCACTGAGTGGCATTTTCAGGCTGATCGGGATTACCAGCTTGCCGTCTCGCACCGCTTCGGCCATGAACTCAAGCGTTTTTCTGTCGAAATGTGAGAATACGAAAACCACTTTTACAGAGGGGTACTCCGCGGCGTTCTGCGGTGTTCCGACAACCGATGCGAAGACTCCACCGGGCTTGACCTTGCCGATCAGCTTCTTGGCGGTTTTTCCGCCGACCGTATCCGCCACCGCATCGAGCGGCGGAAGATTCGCAATCGCGGTGTCGTCGTCGGTTGCGACGAACGTATCCGCGCCGACGGTCTTCGCGTCACCGATCTGCCGTTCTAAAACCCCTGCGATCACAGTCGCACCGCGCGCCTTCGCAGTGAATACCGCGGAACGCCCCACATTTCCAGCAGCACCTACGACAAGAGCCGTCTGGCCCGCGTTGACTCCCGTAGCTAAGAGGAGCTGGTTGCCAGTCGTCGTCACCAGCGGCAACGCCGCCGCCTGGATCAAATCGAGACCCTTGGGAACTTTCGCCAAATTCGCGGCTTTCACGACGCAAAGTTCGGCGTAAGTATTGTCCGCCATAGAGAACACCTGGTCGCCGACAGAAAAGCCTTCTACTCCCGGCCCAATCTTGACCACAGTGCCAGCAATATCGACTCCTATAAGCCCCGGGAACTTGATGGGATAAAAATCTTTCGTTAATCCAGCACGTCGCTTGTAGTCGATCGGATTCACGCTGGTGGCAGCGACCCGCACCAGCACCTCGCCCGAACCCGGAACCGGGCTAGGATAGTCTTCGAATTTGAGTACTTCAGGACCGCCATATTGGTGGACAACGACTGCTTTCATCCTTCATCTCCTTAGCTCGCCGTGTATTGGCTTTCGATCCACCTCGAAAATAAGCCTCACGCGGGAACATCGCTTTACGGGGACGTTAATGCCCGGCGCGGTTCAGCGCATCTGGTATGGGTGGAAGATGTAGTCCTTCGCCTTCACGGCCACATGGCACGAGTTTCCGCAGTCCGCAAGGGCCTTGGGATCGGAAGTGAACTTGTCCGATGCGGCGTCGTAGTTGAATACCGCGTATCCCCAGCCGCCGGTTTTCGGAAATCTCTTGCTGTCCTTCTCCATCACGAAAGCCTGCTTGAAGACGTCGGGCACATCCACGTCGTAGGGCGCTTCCGTGCTCTTCTTCGGCTCCCACTGGAGCTTTACGATCATGGAGCCCTCCGGGAAAAGCTGGCTGTTTCCCGGAACACCGGCCTTGTACGCCTTGATCATCGCCGGATTGGCGACGATCACCTTAAGTAATTCTTTGGTGCGCGCGGAAGAGACCACAGACCAGTCCTCGTATCCCCTGAAGTCGGAGAACCTGATTCCGCCCGGCGATGTCAGGGAGTACTTGTCCTTGTCTTGGCCTTGCGCGTAAAGGATCGCGCCGCCGAGGATGGCAAGCATCGCCGTGGTCGCAGCGATGGCAAAGGCCCCGAAACGTCTTACGGCGGCGCGTGGGAAATTGCGCCGGGTGGGTGGTGACGATACTGCGGACATGACGTTCTCCTTCGCAGAAAACGAGCGCGGGTGCCGGGCTGATCCCCGCGGCCGATGTGCCGAAGACCCAGCTTAACGTCGCCCTGCCGGAATCTCCGCAACCGATTTGCGCGGCATGACTACCTTCTCAATCTGTTCCGCTCTTTGCGTATGCAGCTAACGGATGCCGTGCGTGTAACCGACTTAGCTTCAAGGGCGCGCGCTGCATGACAGCTGGAAACTTTGTCCTGACAAGCTGGGTAGTAGGAGTTTTTCTTAGTGTCCTGTCTGTTGATTCGCTCCATTTTGGAAGCGTTGCCCGAATGTTCTACATCTCGTCATAAAGTGAGAGCTCCACGGCCGAAATCACGGATCAAACTCGGAATGAGCCGTATTCTTTCAGGGGCGGGACCGCGTATCCGCGCAGGCGGACAAGCCTTTCGAGCGTGAGGTGCGCATGAAGGAGTTGTTGCTGCGACAGGCGGAACTCGATTCGGCGCTCGATCTCGACAAAAACGGAACTCAGGTTGCGCCGCGGGGAGAGCAGGAAAGCGTGCGGCTGAAGTCCTCGAGGCTGCGGCAGTTCCGCCCTGAATATTCCCTCCTGGAATCCAGCTGAATTCCATTCCGGCCATGAGTCCCTAAAAGCATACAGAGGCATCTCGGGCGCGCGAGCCGATCCTCTAAAACTCAAACCAAACGGCGTGCCGAACCTCCGGGAGCTGTTCGATCAGATGACGGAGCTGTACCCGCATTGGATAGCCAATCAGTCGTGGTTGATGGTTCGGACCCGCAGGCATAACCCACACCAGCCCTGATGCGGATGTCTCTTCGCGCTGGTATGAATACGAGAGAACCAGAATCAGCAGATGAGCTGTATCGATAAGGAGTCGTCAATGAACAGCGTACAAATCGAAGAGAAGAGCTACGAGATGCCTCCGCGTGACGGGTTCAGCGTCGCGCACTTTCTCACGGTGAAGGACGTCGAACGATCGGCTCGCTATTACGAAAAGGTCTTCGGCGCTCGCATTCTGAGCTTGGGAGACGGCAATGCACCTGGGTATCTTCAGCTCGCGAATATCTGGATGATTATGAACCTGGGCGGCGGGCCGACCCCCGACAAGCCGACGGTAACGCTCAGCGTACCCGACCCGAATCACATCAACAGCTTTATGAATTTCCGGGTTGCGGATATTCAAGCGTGCTATGAATTATGGAAAAGTCGAGGAGCCGAATTCATCACGGAACCGATTCCCAAGTACGGCGAGATTCGCTGCTATATCCGCGATCCTGACGGTTATATTATCGAAGTCGGACAGAGCACCGACCTCACCTACGGTTAACGATGCCGATGCGGTTTTATTGTAAACGTCCGATGCCATGTCGCCGGGCGCATTTGGAGTGTGAGTATCGACGCTGAAGATACTTGCGAATCATGGAGTCCAAACCTTCCGATGGTCCGACTGCCAGACTTACTCAGCAAGGATCTTGATGTAGTGTTTTGTGGGATCAATCCGGCGCTGAGCGCTGCCCGGGTGGGGCACCACTTCTCAAACCGTAGCAACCGGTTTTGGCGGGTCCTTCACTTGGCAGGGTTTACACCACACCTGATTCAGCCTGAAAGCGACTGCACAATTCTGCAATACGGATGCGGCTTGACGGCTGCAGTGGAACGACCGACTGTGAGAGCCAGCGAGCTTACGAGTCATGAATTTCACGTAGCTGCCGAGGAACTGGAACGAAAGCTCGATCGTTATCGCCCGCGCTACCTGGCTTTCCTCGGTAAGCCCGCCTTTGCCGCCATCTTTCGACAAAAAAGGGTCGACTGGGGACAACAGTCCATTAGGTTTGGCGGTGCGGAGGTCTGGGTCTTGCCCAACCCAAGTGGGCTAAATCGGGCATTCAGTCTCGGTGCACTCGTATCCTGCTACCGGGATCTTCGGACTCACTCAGCGCTTCCAAGATCGGATCAGGACTGATATGTCGGCTTGTGGCGAGTTTTCCCGACGGCTCCGCGCCGTTCCGGAAAGATGAAGGCAATCCCATTAGTTGACCTACGCCACGCTGGCACCATGAACGGAGCAACTACTCCAGGAGAAAGACCGCCAGTGTGGAGTGCGGATGTTTGAGGACGGCGCGCCCTACTGCGGTTTGAGCTCTGTGGATCTGATGGTCGAGTGGCCGAACTTCTGGCGACGGCACCAAGGTGGAGCCAGCCGCCGAGAGCCGAGTCAGAGCTGCGTCGGCGCCGCGAGTCAGCCGGCCTGGGGGGTACATTGTACCGAAGAGACGATTCGCGGAATTTGCCAGCTCGATATGATCCAACTCGAAGTCATTGATCGCCAATGAGTTCCTTCTTCAAGATTGGGGCAGTCTCTTCAGGGGATCAGCAGTTTTTTCTTCTCTTCGATGCACAGGAATTCGGCGCGGGTATGTCGCCATGCGTAGGTCAGCCGGTCTCCGGTGATCGTTCTGGCCGGCCTGATGTCGGTCGGCGAGAACTTCGACGAGGCTATTTACCTGCTTTGGAAGAAGCATTCCCGGCGGATTGTGCGCCCGCGATCATGAAATTCGTACGGCAATGCTTTGGTAGCCACGCTGCGCCAGGAGATATTTGACGCGATGACACTGTTAACCTCGCTTCTGATCTCGAGCTTCGACCTTGCGGCGGATTCGCCGCACGAAGGGGCTTATGGCGCGTCTGGCTGTGAACTCGTGGGTCAGTTTGCCCTGGCCCATCGTTGCTATCTGGGCCCCGCGCAGCTGGCGGACTGCTTCAAGTACGCTGAGAAAGTTGGTGCCGAGGTCGGACCCACGGCCCTGGCCGCCTCAGTCGCCAGCAACAAATACAACTGCCAGAGGCTGCTGCGCTTCGCCGAGATCTGCCGGGTCAAGCAGGCCGTAGCCGCCGCCGAGAAAGAGAGAAGGCAGCCTAACCCTGTCGACTCGCCTGCGGGGGAAGAAGTTCCGAAGCCGGGGCGCATCTGGGATCGCGACCTGCTGGAGAAGCAAGTATGGTCAGATCCAATCAGACGGTTGGCGAAGAAATACGACGTCTCCGACGTTGCTATTCACAAGCACTGCAAGAAGATGGGAATCTCGCTTCCCGGACGCGGCTACTGGGCGAAATGGGCTAGCCAGCAGAAACCTTGATCCACTTTCTAGGGCCGAACCCATCTGGTATAGCGTGGCTCATCCAAGGCAAAACCTTCTTGAAGCAAGAGACCCCGATGCTCAGGTTGCGCAAGGTAGGTCGTTGGTCAGGTCGGGTGCGACCTGAACCTGAAGCGGCCGCGCGCATTGCATGTCGCACGCATTGCATTACGAAGGCGGCGAACAAGGGCAGTCCAGTGGCTTCAAAGGTGGAGAAGGATGAGTGCGTCTTGGGGCACTCCCCGCCGGATAGCCATCATGCGATCTCCGATTTGTAGGTTTACTGCGGGATGAAACAGACCGAGGGTAGACTTGGTCCGGTGGCTTGTTCGGTTTGCAGTCAGGTTGCGGCGGAGCCTTGGTTGGAGACTGAGGCCAGGCGGCCCCGTTGTCTGCAGCGGGACACTTGGATTCCGCGGGGACGTGTTTTGCCGGAACCGGCTGCAGGAGTTGCCGCTCCGGTAGCGCTGCCTTGGTTTCTTTGGGCTCTTTCAGCGCTTTGAAAGAAATGCGGCGGAGCATTTGACCGACCACGAGGTAGAGAGAATCGGGCGCGGCCGCCACGCCGCTGACAGGTTCGTCGAAGGTCATCCGGCCGATGGCTGCGCCGTTGACATCGAAGGCGTAGAGGCCGCTTGGCCCGGCGGTAAAGATCATGTGCATGACGGGGCTGAAGGCGATGCCGAGGAAGACCGGCAGGTTGTGTTCCGAGGCGGGCGCGGAAGCGAGAAAGCCATCCTGAATCCACCCCCGGCCGGGCAGGTTCCTGTAGATGGGCCAGCGCAGGGTTGCGCCGTCTTGGTCGGCGACGTAGACCGGACCTTGGGGGTCGGTGGCCACGACTCCGGAGGGTTGGTGCAGTGCGCCGTCGACGAGGGTTGGTTTGCAATCTCCGGTGGTGCAGAGCAGGTAGAGGGCGCCGCCCTTGACGGGAGTTCCGGAGGTAGATGCTTTGGAGTCTGGCGGGGGCGTGTCGGTGGTGACAAAGGCGGTGCCTGCGGTGACGAAGATTCCGGAAGGTGCTTTGAGGGAATCCAGCCACTTTGACTGCCAGAGCTGAGCTTGACCGAGACGATGATCTTTGTCCAGCAGACGGCGCAAGATTCGTCCCTTGCCGTGTTCGGCGATGAACGCCTCGGAACCGCCGATGGCGACATCGCGATGGTCCAGTTGCTCGCATGGGCCATCCACGCAGGTGAGATCGGCGGGATGATTGACGAGGTATCCCGGTCCTAGCCCACCATCCCAGGCGCACACCGAAGACGGCTCTTGGAGGCCTTGCCGTTGATAATCCGGCGATTACGCACGGCGTGGTATCGGAGCGAACCGCATTTGTAGAGACCAGCGTCAGTTCCACCCCCGCGGAAGCGTCCTCGTGTGCAGCGGTGCTCCTTCTCTTAATGGAGGAGGAGCGCCAGCCAATTCAAAAGGAAGTAGAAATGAATATTTCAGAAGCCATGCCTCGGTTATGAGTGCCGGCACAAGCCGGCCACCTCATACGGAGGCAACAATTGACGCAATACCAGACCCAACCCGCCGAGACGCCCGTCTTGGCATTCACCGCACTTCTATCGGACCAAGAAGTCGCCGACATCCTGATCATGACCGTCGAGTGGGTTCGCTCTCACGCCAGTGAGATTCCCGGACTCGAACGTCTCGGCATGTACTACCGCTTTCACCGCAAGCCGATTGAACAATGGCTCGGCAGCCTCGATCGCCTTCTCGATGCCGACCAGGTCGCCGCGTTCATGAAAGTTCCCCCAGTTGGGTGTACGCCAACGCCGACCAGATCCCGGGTGTCCTGCGTCTTGGCCGCTACGTTCGCTTCCGTCCCACGGTCATTGGGCAGTTCCTCAATGGGTCTGAGGCTTGCCAATGATCGTCTTTGCCCCCACAATGAGGCCACGGCTGAAGCATCGCGGAAAGGTTAAAGCGGTGCGCGACAAACACCAACGTCCTACACTTCGGGACGTTGGCAGCAAGTGGAAAGTAACATATTGGGACTACAGTTCTGGCGAGCCGAAACACCGTTCAAAGGTCTGGGCGAAGAGCGTCGCGAGCACGCAGCGCGAGGCTCAGCGTCTGGCCGACGACTTCATCAAAGAGGTGAATTCGAAGAACAACGACCCGCGCCTGCAGTCCTCGGACGACAACACCGTGGCCGGTCTGGAAAAGAGATGTCAAGAATTGACCTGGCCACTTCTCAAGAAGCCAACTCGAATGAACTACGACTACTTCTTTGGCAAGTATTTGATCCCAACGCTCGGGAGCACGCGAATGGCTGAGTTGAGCACCATGGAGCTGCAGGCGTTCTTCAATTCGTTCATCGGCAAGCTTTCGCCGTACACGATTAAGAACATGCATGCTGCACTTCGTGCTGCTCTGGCTCAGGCTGTAGTCTGGGAAATAATTGATCGGAATCCGGCAATCGGAGTGAAACTTCCGAAGAAGAAGCCGGTGAAGCCGACGATGTTGCTGGCATTTCCCGAGATCAAGGCCATGCTCGAGACCCTGCCCGAGCCGGCATGCACGATCGTGACCGTGATCGTGTTTGGCTCGATGAGGGTTGGTGAAGCTCTGGCGCTTCGCTGGAACGACATCCTGAGCGACCGCATCATCATCGACGAACGCCTCTACGACAAGGACCTGGATGATCCGAAGACGCTGCACGGCAATCGTGAAGTCCCCTTCGATAGCCACGGAATCATCCAGAAGGCTTTGACGCGGATGTGGGAGAAGACAAAGTTCCAGGGTCCTGAGGACTTCGTCTTTGCCACGCGGACGGGAACACCGACAGAGCGGAGGAACGTCCTGCGGCATTTGAAAACTGCTGCGGAGGAACTGAAGCTGCCCAAAGGCGTTGACTTCCGGAGCTTCCGCACCATGCACGCCAGCCTGATGCGGCGCACTGGAGCGCGCGCAGAAATTACGCGCGACAACATGGGCCATTCTGAAGTCGCAACCACCACGGAGATCTACTCCAAGACGTGGTGGGACGAACGGGCGGCGGCGGTGTCGGCGGTGGTCGATCTGGTGATGAAGTCGGATGAAAAGCAGGATGGGGAAGAGAATCAGCAGAAGGAAGAAGAACCACGCCGGATGCTGTTCAAGTCAGACGCTAAGCCCGGGCTATTGGCGCCCCAACTAGCGCCCCAGCACCAGTAATGGTGCAATTTAAGCCTGGTATTTGGTTGTAAGTTGTTGATTTTAATGGTCGGGGAGAGAGGATTTGAACCTCCGACCCCCTGGTCCCGAACCGGATTCAGGCCATTATTGAAATCTATGGAATTTAGATGACCGCAACTGCTTTATATTGAACGCTTTGCGAGCCTTATATCGAACGATGTTGAATCTTGATGTATCAGAATGCTTTCACCGATACAAAATCATCTACAGAGTTAGACTTCATTCGTTGTCCTCCCCCTCCGTAACCTCGCTAGTCTGCTGCTGTATATTGCAACCTTTTTGACTTCCTCCAAGCCCAGAGTACGATTCAAGGAGAAGAGCGGGGAGATCATCCGGTTTGCGGTGGGAGGCAGACTGAAAACCGGGCTATGCGGAAGCTCAAAGTTACAATGAATAGGAGCGACTCTGTTGCAAATAATCGGAGCCGCCAAAGTTGGAATGATGCTACAACGAATAATCTCTATAAAGAATGTCGGGCGGTTCAAGAATTGCTCTGCGAGCGGCGATGTGACGTTTCGGCGGTACACGCTTGTCTTCGCGGAGAATGCGCGCGGCAAAACGACGCTTTGCGATATTTTCCGGTCACTGAGCACGAATACGCCCGCCATCGTAATTGGCAGGGCAACTCTCGGGTCCCAAGATCCTCCCGAAATACAGCTTCTGACTGCAGCAGGTAACATCGGCTTTCGCAACGGCGCATGGAATGCCGCCGGTCCCGATATTGCCATCTTCGACGGCACTTACATTCGCGAAAATGTCTTCGCTGGCGACGCTGTCGATACGGAACACCGCCGTAACCTGTACCGCATCATCATCGGGGCACAGGGCGTGACGCTCGCCGCGACGCTCGACAATCTCGACAATCAGATCAAAGCTAAGAACACAGAAATTCGCGATAACCGGGCACAAATGGAGCGCCACAAGCCGCAAGGCATGAGCGTGGAAGTTTTCACCTCCCTCACGGAAGACCCGGAGATTGATGCCAAGATCGCGGCCAAAGAGCAGGAATTGCAGGCCGCGCGTCAGGCGGTCCAGCTGCAACAGAAAGTAGGACTTTCGACACTGGCCGTTCCCGTCTTTCCTGCTGCCTTCGCAGAACTGCTGGCGAAAACATTCGCGAATGTCGCGGCAGACGCGGAACGGCGCGTGAGCGCGCATATCGCGCGTCACCGGATGCAGGCGCACGGTGAAACATGGGTGACCGAAGGCCTGCAGTACATAACGGAAGACTCATGCCCGTTCTGCAGTCAGCGACTCGATGCGGTCGAACTCATCCAGGACTACCGGTCCTTTTTCGGGCGCGAATATCACGCACTCCGAGATCAGGTGACCGAGCTCAAACGCCAAGTAGATGCTGTTGTCGGGGAGCGCGTCGCGGCAACACTTGAGCAAACGGTTTTGCAAAATAGCAATGCCGCCGAATCTTGGCGGCAGTATTGCGAACTCGCCGCTCCGGAACTCCCGGAAGTTGGCGGCATTGGAGACATCATCGGCGCTCTTAGGGAGTCGGCGCAGACGCTGCTCGACATAAAGGCCGGGACGCCGCTCGATGCAGTGCCACCTGATGAACACTTTACGCGGGCGCTCGGCGCTTTCGAGGCGTTGCGCACATCTTTCGGAGCCTATAACACTGCCGTGGCCGCTGCTAACGCCGTGATCACCGCGAGAAAGCGGCAGGCTCAAGCCGCGAATGTGCGTGAGGTGGAAAGCGCAGTCGCGCGACTGAAGGCGCAAAAGGCTCGCCAAACACCGGAAGTCCAGGCGCTATGCGATACGGAGGTGCGCCTTCAAGGTGAAAAGGCGGCGTTCGAGGTCGATAAAGCGACGGCACGCCAGCAACTCGATGCTCATACGCAGCAGGTCATAACGCAGTACGGCCAACGCATCAACTGGTATCTGGAGCGCATCAATGCGAGCTTCAGGATTACAACGCCCACGCACACTTATCGCGGCGGCCCGCCCAGCACGAGCTATCAAATCGTAATTAACCAAAACGCCGTCGATCTTGGGGACTCGGAGACGCCGCCTGACAAGCCCAGCTTCAAGAACACGCTGAGCGGCGGCGACCGGAGCACGCTCGCGCTCGCCTTCTTCTTTGCCCAACTGGAACAGGACGCGAACCGCGCCAATAAGATCGTTGTATTCGACGACCCTTTCGGAAGTATGGACAGTTTCCGGCGCAGCCATACGGTTAACCAGATTTACCGATGCGGGCAGAACTGCGCACAGGTGGTGGTGCTGTCTCACGATCCGCGATTCTTGCACCTCCTCTGGGAGCGCGTCGCGCCCGTGGATCGTAAACCCTTATGGATGGCGCGCATTGGCGAGGAAAGCACAACGATTGCCGAGTGGGATATTGAGAAAGCGGTGCAGGCCCGCTACCTTGCGGACCTCGATACGTTGCAGCGGTTCTTTGCAGACGGTGAAGGCAATCCCCGCGACGTCATCCAGAAAATCAGGCCGGTACTAGAGGCCTATTGTCGGAATCTTTATCCGACGCAGTTTGGCGAGCAGGAGATGATGGGAAGCATCGTGGGAAAGATACGTGACGCCGGTGCGGCACATTCTCTCTCCTCAATCGTCGACGACCTTGACGAGTTAAACATCTATTGCCGTCGGTATCACCACGGCGATAATCCGAATGCTGCAACGGAGCCGGTGGACGATGCGGAGCTGCAAGGGTACGTCCAGCGCACCCTGAAGCTTGTGGGTTGTTTACTCTAGCGTCGCGCGCCATCGTCCATAATACGAATCAAGTGAGAGGTGGTCTTCGAACATGACAAATTACATATACAACTCCAATGGGCAAGCAGTCGGATTTTGGAATGGCCGATATGTCTACGCAATAAACGGCAGTCCAATCGGCCAGCTCAAGGGTACACATGTACACAAGCTAAGCGGACCGTACGTCGGAGAGCTATATAAAGATATGGTTGTTGACCAGCACCTGGGAAACTTTGGCAACATTGGAAATCCGGGTAACCCCGGAAATCCCGGCAATCCAGGTAATCCGGGCAATCGTGGTACCGTGAATTATGGATATCAGGATGTGTTTGGAAAACTCATGGAGGAGTAGGGCGGATAGCTCACTCCTTTTCGCTCCGTGCCTCAGCCGAATATGAAACCAACTCCACCCCATGCCGCCTAATCATTCTGGATTGAAGCTGCCCGACGCCGAAGGCACACCGCCAACGGTAATGTGGATATCCCGGCCACTCCTCAGCAGTTTTATGTATTCGGCATTGTTAAGAAGCACTTTTGACGCCGTAAGCATATCTTTCCATGAGTCCTGCAGAGCAGAGCAAAGAGACTTGAAATCACGCCACAGTTGTTCTTCAGCATCTACAAAGTCAGAAAGCTGGTTGCTGCTCCGCATACAACTCCAAAGCTCGTAGTCGTCGAGTTTCTCCACTTTTGGGATGCGCCGCCTTCCACTGGAATCTCGACGTGTTGCAAAAATGTTGCCGTGAATAAGATTGCGGTACAACTTCAGTCGGCCACTCACCTTTTGAAGCTTGTCGGAGTGGATCGTAATTTCCCTCTTTACGCACTTCTTGTAAAGAGTACAAAACTTTGCAATTGTCTCCCCCGCCATCTCCGAAGCACGGTACAGATTCGCGTAGATCTCCTCAAAATACTTGAAATCCTCCGACCGGTTTTTGATCTTGCCAGAACCTCGGGCGAGATTCACATACGTGGAATAGTGAACAATCGCCATACGCTCCATCTCAGTGTCGAGACCTTCGCGCAAAAGGACAATCCCGCTACTCCGCAGAGGGTAGACATTGAGCTGCCAAAAGACCTCGTAAGCCGGGAAGTACTGCTTGAGGTCGGGCCAAGATTCCTTTTCTAGGTCGTCGCCTTCGTCGGCGAGTAATGCAGGCATGGTGCTGCTCCGTCGGGAATGATAGCACGATGTTTCCGCCCATCCTGAGCGAGGGCAACAGTCTACGGGCTCCAGTTGACGACAACATTGTTCACGGTTGGGGTCTTGAGCTGCAGAGGAGAAAGCAAGATAACGCGATAGCGGAAATACTCATAGCCATTGAAAAGCGTATAGCAAGACTGAACACTGTTTCCGAGAAGAGGGACGGGAACGCCGGGGAGCGCCGATCCCCCGCCGTTTGGAAACGTAGTGCTTGCGGTACCATCGGGACCGATAAAATTCCACGGTCCATTCGGATTGTTGCTCACGGCGATCTGGAATTGAACGCTCGTTCCGGAAGGCAGTGCAACGGTGCTCGGTTTTGGACCCTGCCAGACGATGGAGTTCAATTGCGCGGAGCCGCGCGTATCAAAAGTATCCGAATCAAGCGTGCCAACCGGCGGATAATAATTCTGTACGTTCGAACGGAAGGCGGCAAGGATTCCGGCCCACAATTGCACAGGCATGGTTGCCTGGACATATTGCGGCGTCGAAGTGACAAAATCCCCCCACTGTAGGTGTAGGAGGGAGGATATACCTGCTCTTCCGTGGCAAAAGGAGGCAAGATATTCCCTCCTGCATTCTGGTCATCAATACCGCCACCTAAAGCGACGTAGAGATCGTTCGGATAGGTGGTGTTCACGTATCCCGTGCTGACATATGTCGAGGAGGAATTACTCGGCAAGGCATAGGAGCTATAGGTTTCGAGTGTCGAGGAAGACGAAATGCCCGCATAGTCGAGGATGCCGACATTCGCCCCTACCATTCCAAAGTTCGTCGTGAGCGCGAAAGGCGCCGTACCGGTCACGTTCTTCGCATAGTAGAGGTAGAGGTCATAGCTCGACCCATCAACCGAATACGGCGTCGAAGTGACGAGGGTATAAGTGTTTCCCGCATTGTCGGCGGGTGCTGCCACCGCACCATTGTCACCCAGTATCCCAACCACGAGAGTATCGCCCGGTCGCACGCCCCACGGCGTGACCGCAGTCACCGTCCCGGCAGGATGCGGAACGAAAAGATCTGTCTTTTGTATGAGCTGCGGCGGCGGCTGTTGCTGAGTGAAGGTTGCGCCGGTGTTATTGCCTCCGTCTACACTGTTCACTAATGTTTGAGGGTGATAAAAAGTCGTGCTCGCCGCCGTCACGTAACGCATCAAGTACTGTCCCGTGCCGGAAAATCCAAGATTCCAGCTATTACCAAAAAGATTGACCGTAGTGCTTTGGCTGCAACCCAATGGCTCGGCATCGACCTGAAAAAGGCCATTATCGGTAATCATATATGCCCCGTTGGCTGCCTGCACGGTCGTTGAAGGTTGGAAAATACGCAAGGCACCCGCCGAACCAATAGTCATGTTCCCGAGATTGCCGAAATTGAGCGAGGTCGAAGTGGCTATAGTAGATGACGGAATCCAGAACTCCCCTTGCTGGATTGTCGTGCTCGCTAAGTAAAAATTCCCATAACCAAGAAGGGCCGACGCCCCTTGTTCGGTCACATTTTCTGAAGCATTGTAATACGTTGCAAAAGCCTGCTCCGGCTTGTTAATGATGAAATTCGGCAATGGCCAGTAGTAACCAAGACCATCGGTAAAGCTCTGCGTACTTGTACCGACGACCGCAATGGTTGCGGTGCCACCGCCACCAGGCCCCCTCGCCATGCTATAAGGAACAGGAAGCGCTTGAATATTTCCGGTCACTTGAATCGTGCCACCATTCAACGTAGGCATTCCGATACCATTAGTGGTCTCCGCCATAATAAGATTCCCATTCACGACGGGTGTCGTAGTGGTGCTTATAGTGATCGCGCCAACACCAGCACAATTCCAACTATCCCCCAGTATCTCCAAATTATTAAACGTCATATTCCCATTTAGGTATTCCTGCCACCAGTACGGATAGTTTTCGGCCGCATCAAATACCACGGTTGATGTACCGGCATTCACCGTCCCCTGTTGGTACGTCCACGCACCGCCGACATTTATAATGCCCTGGAGATAAAGCGTGCCACTAGAAGTGGTCTCATAAACTCTGGTTGCAGTTAGACTGAGAGGATGAAGTGGATCGAGGTGGATTCGACGAGTATCGCTGCAATCGGGTATGACCGGAGCAAGCGTGAGTTGGGGATTGAGTTCCGCCAGAGCGGGGATGTGTACTTTTACTTCGAGGTTCCGCCCGAAGAACATGAAGCTTTCATGGCCGCGGACTCGAAAGGCGAGTACCTAAACCGTGTGTTTAAGACGAGAGGACATCGTTACAGCGGTCCTCATTCCAGACGAAGACATGCGGCATAGCCCTACTCAGATGTGCCTCAGTAGCAGATGGAGACAAGCAAGGTGCACGAAGCCGAGAAAGTTGTCGATGTGGTATTCCCATCGCACGACCAGACGGCGAAACTTGTGCATCCAGGCAAACAGCCGTTCTACTTTCCAGCGCCTGCGATAACGGCGCAGCGGGCGACCGTCTTGGGTCTGGCTCCGGCGCTGCCGATTCGGGGCAATCAGTTCAATGCGGTATTGGTCGGCAAGCTTTTCGTCGAGCGCGTCCGAGTCGTACGCTTTGTCGCCGATGAGGCGGGCGGGGAGTTGGTTGAGGAAGCTTCCCCCAAGAACCTGTTCCACAAGCTGGCACTCGGCTGGCGAAGCGCTGTCGACAGATACGGCGAGAGGAAGACTGTTACTAGCGGCGATAGCGATGATCTTCGTGCCCTTGCCGCGCCGGGTGGGACCGACCGCAAGCCCCCTTTTTTGGCGCTGGCGAAGGTAGCGTCCACGAACGCCTCATCGAGGTTCAACTGTCCTCGCTCGTGCAGGTACCGTGCTAACCGTTGCAGCGCCTTCTCCAGCTTTCCGCCGCGCACCCACTGCTGGAATCGGCGATGGCAGGTCTGGAACGGCGGATATTTCTCGGGCATTTCGCGCCACTGGGCTCCGGTGCCCAGCACCCACAGTACGCCGTTCAGCACAGCCCGAGTATCGTGCCATGGACGGCCTCGGTTGTCGGCCCGTCGTGCCGGCCGCAAGATCGGCTCGATCAGTTGCCATTGTTCGTCCGTTAATTCCCAACGTCCCTGCATGGTGGGAACGGAGCATTCCAGAGCACACCCAGAGTGCCACGTCGGACCGACAGAAAGGTTTATGAGAC
>CAVZYB010000004.1:0-56309 GCA_963779365.1 uncultured Acidobacteriota bacterium
GCTCGGGAGTGGCACCGACAAAGATCGGATCACTGCCGAGGAACGTAGCCAACACGGCGGTCGCGACCCCGAGATCGATGCGCGACATTTCCTCGCAGATGCAATAGACATCGAAGGCACCACCGCCGAAGCCACCGTACTCTTCGGGGATGAACAGGAGTTGGATGCCGAGTCCATTGGGATCGCACATGTCGTGGATGATATCCACCGGGCATTCGTCACGGGCATCCAGATCAATGAGGTCCTGGTCCGGCAAGCGTTTCTTGGCAAAATCACGGAGGGATTTCAAGCTCAGTTTCAGTGTCTTTTTCGAAATCATGGCGCGCCTCTATTTAACCTTCACGGTTTCGGGGATTTTGGTGGTTAACTCCGGCAAGAACTCCAGGATGTCGGCAACAATACCTCGTCTCCGCCTGAAAAATAGGAGCTTTAGGATTCTTGTTGATGGCGACCATGAAGGGACTGCCCTTGATGCCAGCCAAATGCTGGAAGGAACCGCTGATGCCGCAGGCCAGATAAACCTTGGGCTTTACGGTTTGGCCGGACAAGCCCACCTTGCGGGACTTCGGCAACCATTTGGCATCGACCACCGGACGCGAACAACTCACCGCCCCGCCCAATGTGTCGGCCAGCTCCTGCGCGATCGCAACGTTCTCCTGTTCCTGGATGCCGCGACCGATTGCGACCAGAACGGCTTCTTTGCTGATATCAACGTCGCCTATCTCGGCGATTACCGTCTCCAGATAACGGCGGCCGGCAGACAGAGCACCCACAGTCGACGATTTATCGACGACGGTGCCGGGAGCGGGAGCGGCTTCGACCGGCTTGAATGCGCCGGGACGCAGGCTGATCACCGCACCGGTGGAGATATCGCAACGAACGTGGGCGCTCATCAGTCCGCCGAATTCCTGGCGGACGACTTTGAGGATTTTCCGTCCATGCTTCGATGGCCACGACGTCGGAGACGGCAGCCGCCTTCAACTTGACCGAGAGACCTGGGCCAAGATCGACTCCGAAGTGAGAATGGGGGAGCAAAACGATGCTGGCGGGCGGCAGCACCGCCACCAGGGCTTTCCGGAGCAGTTCAGCATTGGGATAGGCGAGAGCTTCATTGCGAGATCTTCCAGATCTCGCGTAGGAGTCCTGGAGAGTCTTCGCAGACCGCATCGAGTTCCGGACCGGAGCCGGTGACAATGGCGGTTGGGGAGGCGGCGGGATCGATCATTTTTGCGGCCGCCTAGAACTCGGCTGCGGAGTCGTCCGGCACGCCGCCTTTGTGTGCAATGTAGGCGAAGATGCGAGCCATTATTTCAACCCTCCTTTGGCTTTTACCAACTCGATCACTTTGTCGATTACCTCTTCCCGGCTGCCGTCGAGCATTTCGGCACCCTTGCCGAGCGCAGGCACGAAGTAATCCGTGCGCTGCACCTTCGCAGCCAGCTTGCCCACGGAAGCTGGGTCAACCGCCAGCGCTGCGGCATCGAACTCCGGAATCTCCAGCGAGGCCACCTGCCGGATGCCTCGCATTCCGACATAGCGCGGCTCGTTAATGCCGGTCTGAATCGAGAGCACGCAGGGAAGGTCGATCTCGTTCATCTCCTTGTTTCCGCCTTCGATCTCGCGGCTTACTTTCAGCTTGCCGTCGAGGACTTCGATCGAGGTGACCAGAGAGGCAAACGGATAATCGAGCATGGCTGCCAGCATTCCACCGACCTGGGCCGCGCCGTCTTCAGCCTGCACGCCGGTCAGGATCAGGTCATAACGGTTCTTCCGCACGAAGGCGCTGAGCAGGGCGGCAATTCCGGCGCCATCCGATCCCTCAAAGGCCGCATCGGAAAGCAGCACGCTCTTCTTGGCGCCCATCGCCATCTGGCGACGAAGTATCTCCTCGTCGTCCTCGCCGCCAACGGTGACCACGGTAACGTCTCCACCGTGTTTTTCGACGATCTGCAGGGCTTCTTCCACCGCGTAGTTGTCCCATTCGTTTACCGAGTACACCAAGTCATCGCGCTCAATATCGTTTCCAGCACGGTTGAGTTCGATCTCGTTCTCGGAAGTGTCTGGTACTCTCTTGACGCAAACTAGAATCTCCACATTGAACCTCCCCAGATTTTCTCAGTACAACAAAACCACTACGCATTGCTGGTTTCAGCGGTCAGCAGTTCCCTCGCATCCGTGCAAATTCGACGCACGATCTGTTTGTCGACCAGTTCCGCCAAATCGATGGCGGTCATCTTGCCTTCCATGCCCGCTACCTTGATGGCATCTTCCATATTCGCCATGCAGAACGGACATGCGGTCACGATGACATTGGCCCCGGCATCGGCGGCCATGCGCACCCTCTTGACTCCCATCCGCTCATCTTCTTTGGGTTCGTAGAACAACATGAGTCCGCCGCCGCCGCAGCAGAAGGAGCGGTCGCGGCAGCGGTCCATCTCAACTCTCCTCAAACCCGGAATGGCGTCGAGCACATTTCTGGGGTCGTCGTAGAGTTGGTTGTGCCGGCCCAGATAGCATGGGTCGTGGTAGGTATAAACGGCGGCGCTATCTTCTACGGGATTGAACTGGATGTTGCCAGCCTTTACCTGCCGCGCGATCACCTGGCTGATGTGCTCCACGGGCGGTAGATCCTTGTAATCGTTTTTCAGCGCGTTAAAGGCATGGGGATCGGCGGTAACAATCCGCTTCACGCCGGAGGCTTTGATGGCTTCCACATTGTGGTCGCGAAATTCCGCGAACAACATCTCTTCGCCAAAGCGCCGGACCTCATGACCGCTGTCCTTTTCCGCCGCGCCGAGAATTCCGAAATCCTCTCCGAGATGATCGAGAATCCTGGCAGTGGCGCGTCCAATCGCCTGCATGCGGTCATCGTAGGAAGTCATGCTGTCGACAAAATACAAGGTGTCGGCACTGTGCTTGCCATCCAGAATCTTGACCTTGCAGGCTGACTGAAACTCTGCGTCCTTTGTCCAGTCGGCCTTCTTCTTCTCCATTTTTCCGTACGGATTGCCGCGGCTCTCCAGAGCCTTCAAAGGTTTCTGCATGGACTGCGGTACATTCCCCTGGTCGATCAGGCCGCGCCGCAGATCGACGATTTTATCGATGTATTCGATCATCAGCGGGCATTCTTCCTCGCACGCGCCACAGGTGGTGCAGGACCAGATTTCATCCTCGGAATAAATCCCGCCGACCAAGGCCAGCCCATTTCCCTGGGAGCGGCTGAAGACGGGGTAATGCTGGAAGATGTAATTTCTTGCTTTGATCGAGATGAATCTCGGCGCGAGCGGCCTTCCCACGGCATTGGCCGGACAATTGTCCGAACAACGCCCGCAATCGGCGCAGGAGTAGAAATCGAGCATGTGCTTCCAGGTGAAATCTTCGAAGGTTTTTACGCCAAACGATTTCACTTCATCGAGGTTGGCCACGCCCCATCGGACCGGCTTGACTGTTCCCCTGTCCAACTTTGCGAAGTAAATATTGAAGAACGAAGTAACAACGTGAAAGTGCTTTCCCAAAGGCAGAAAGCAAAGGAAAGCAAAGAAAGTAAGTTCGTGGATCAGATAGGCGCCGAGGTGGAGATTCACCAGGACGGAGAGCGGCGCGGAGCGCAGCGCGCTTCTGAAAAGCCAGGCCAGGGTGAGCGGCGCCAACGCCTCCCCCGCTTGCCCCTGCGACACCGGGAGTATGGTTCCACTGGCTTCAAAGACACTCTCGGAAATCAGCAGCAACGCAATCAGACCCAGGACCAGGATGGCTTCGGACGTATGGTCTTTGCCATATTGTTCCGGTACCGCGTATCGTGCGGGTTTGAAGATGCCCCGGCGAATCGCGGCAATGATGGCCGCGAGGAAGACCAGGGTTGCGGCGTAATCTTTGACGACATTGTAGAGATGATCCACGCCGCCCGGAAAGCTAACGAGATGTCCGGAAATCCCCATCCACACAAGGGAGAGGGAACGAACCGACAGCGCCAGGAAGCCCGCGAAGATGACAATGTGAAGGATTCCGGCAAACATGAAGCGCGGATGCTTCCACTGTGCCAGCCAGAATTTCAAACTCTTGGCAAAGCGGGTCGAATGCCGGTCAAGGCGAGGATCGGATGCGGCGTGCAGCAACGGCACCATGCGTTTCGCCAGGATGTAGGAGAAGCACGCAATGCCCAGGAGAGTAATGATAGAGAACAGGACTCTTCCCGGAATTAGCCAGTACGTCGCTTGCTCAGGTGAATAAATGTCATTCGCGATCATGACCACTCCTCAACACCTGCGGAAACGTGCAGGCTGAAAACGGATTTCCGTTGTGCCCTTCCATTCACAGCGGGATGTTGCCGTGCTTTCTCAGCGGCCGCAGCTCCTTTTTGTTGCAGAGGGTTTCCAAAATTTCGATAAGCCGCATCCGGGTTTCGCTCGGTGCGATTACCGCATCGATGTAGCCGCGGGAAGCAGCGACATAAGGGTTGTAAAGGCTTTGCGATAGTTATCGATGAGCTCCTGCCGTTTGGCCTCGGGGTCCGGCGCTTCCTGAATCTCGCGGCGGAAGATGATGTTGGCCGCGCCCTCGGCACCCATCACAGCGATCTCGGCAGTGGGCCACGCCAGGGTTATGTCAGCCCCGAGATGACGGGAGCTCATGGCGATGTACGCTCCGCCATAGTTTTTCCGGATAATCAAGGTCATCTTGGGTACGGTGGCCTCCGAGTAGCACCAGAGCAGCTTCGCGCCGTGACGAATGATCCCGTGCCACTCCTGTTCGGCACCTGGAAGATAGCCCGGCACGTCGGCGATGGTCAGCATTGGAATGTTGAAACAATCGCAGAAGCGGATGAACCTGGTGGCCTTATCCGAGGAGTCCACATCCAGACAGCCGGCGAGGGCATTGGGCTGGTTGGCGATGACGCCGAGGGTGCGTCCGTTGAGCCGGCCAAAGCCCACGACGATGTTCTTGGCGTAGTGGGCATGAGGTTCGAGGAAATCGCCTTTGTCGACGATGGACGCGGATGACATCTTTCACGTCGTAGGAGGCGGCGGGACTGTCCGGAAGGATGGTGTCGAGTTCGGGAGCTAAGCGATCCGGACTGTCACCGGTATCGACCTGAGGCGGATGCTCGGTGTTGTTGCTGGGCAGAAAAGACAGCAATCTTCTGATCTGCTCGATGCAGTCGCGGTCATCCTCGGCGGCAAATTGAGCGACGCCACTTTTGGCATTGTGGGCCATGGCGCCGCCCAACTCCTCCTGGCTGATCTCCTCGCCGATCACCGCTCTGATCACGTCAGGTCCGGTGATGAACATGTAGCTGGTCTTCTTCACCATGAAGATCCAGTCGGTCATGGCCGGCGAGTACACGGCACCGCCCGCGGTTGGACCCATGATCGCCGAGATCTGCGGGATGACGCCGGAGCTTAAGGAGTTGCGGTAAAAGATCTCTCCGAAGCCCGAGAGCGAATCGACGCCTTCCTGGATACGGGCGCCGCCGGAGTCATTCAAGCCGATGAAGGGAATGCCCGCCGTCAGGGCCATGTCCATCACCTTGCAAATCTTCTTGGCGTGCATCTCTCCGAGGCTTCCGGCGCGAGCGGTGAAATCCTGAGCGAAGGCTGCCACCGGGCGGCCATTGATCTTGCCGAAGCCGGTGATAACGCCGTCGGCGGGGATGTCCACTTTGTCGATTCCGAACATGGTGCCCCGGTGCTTCATGAACATGTCGGTTTCGCGGAAAGTACCGGGATCGAAGAGCAGGTCAAGCCGTTCGCGAGCGGTAAGTTTGCCGCGCTCGTGCTGGGCGGCCACGGCCTTGGCTCCGCCCATCTCCTTGATTTGGCGTTCCCGCTCCTGCAACTCTCGAAGCCTCTCGGCGACAGCTCCGGTCTTAATCTTGTAAGCGGCAACTGCCTTGTTGGGATCTCTCGTCACCGGCACGAACTTTTCCGCAAGTCCGTTCTGGCTTATCAAGGCGAGCACCGCGCCTTTCTTTACTTTCTCGCCCTCCTTGCACAGGATAGAGACAACCGTCCCAGGGCCGGGCGCTGTGATCAGAATCTCCATCTTCATGGCTTCCAAAATCAGCACTACGTCTCCCGTTTGCACCCCCTCTCCGATGTTCTTCTCGCACATCGTGATCACGCCCGGCAATGGTGCCACCAGTTGCGTCCCCCCATTTGGTTCGTCCGGCATACGTCTCTCCTTCTTCCAATGAGCTCTTAGTCGCTGCAACGTCAGCGTAACACTCCAAGACGCACATCACCCCAGCCGTTTAAAACGGCTGGACCGGCGGCGGAAAAGCACCGAACGCAGGGCAACGCTTACTGCTTTTGCTTGTACCTGGGGAGGGGAGACGGGATCACGCGCGGCGACCGCAGTTTGGCTCGCCACATGCACGTGTAACAGCAGGCACCGATTCGATTCGGGGCCGGACTGTTCTGGTGCAGCTACACCTTGGCGTTTGGCACGAATGAAAACTTTCGAGATGTTTCGGAACTAGAAATTAGGTCTGTACTTTTATCTGCCGCCACGGTGCTCAGATCTGATCTGCGACTTCCTACCCTGCTTCTACTTCCTGATGAGGACTCCTTTCTGGATGACTCACAACTGGGTAGCACACGTAGAACAAATAATTATGAATGGCATTGCTTAAAGTAGTTATTCGCCTGTTGCTCCTGAAACGTCATTTACACCAGAGCTGCTCGGGGACTGCAACGCATAGAGTATGATGCGTCCAAGTGGACAATTGGATAATGATGCTTCGATTACATCCCGATTACCGATGAATGTCCTTGATCTCGTGATTGCGAGCAACAAAACTGCACGCGTCGCAAAATTGCGCTGCTCACGTTTGCCAACGTGGAGTAGTCTTATAGGCGAGGGAATGTAGATGTCTACGTTGAAATCCCGCCGACTTCACTTTGGTGATTTTGTTGCAGACCTTGCCAGTGGTGAGCTTTTCAAAGACGGCGCGCGGGTTCAGCTACAAGACAAGCCTTCTCAGATTCTTGCCCTTCTGCTGCAACGTCCAAAAGAGCTGGTTTCCAGGCAGGAAATCATCAGCAAAGTTTGGCCGGATACCTTCGTTGAGGGTGATATCTGCCTCAACGTGGCGATCAGAAGACTGCGCTCAGCCCTGAATGACAAAGCAGCGAACGCCAGCTTCATCGAAACCGTGGGAAGCCACGGATATCGTTTCATCGGCAACGTCAACCGTCAGGCAGACATCCGAGATGGTTGTATCCAGGAAAGAACACCCGAGAGTTGCAGTGTTTCCGCTCAAGACGGTGATCGATTCGCACTGTGATTCCTTTGCCGCCTCGATGACCGAGTTGATCATTGTCGAACTTCGCCGCATCAATCCCTCGCTGGCTGTGGTGACTCCGGAATTCACCACGGAACGCACGCGAAAGGGAAAGGGAAAGCTATCGCTTTGCCGCGACGTTTCGGCGGACTACATGCTTGTGGGTGCGGTGGCGGAAGCTGATGGGCAGATGCGAATTATCGTGCGATTGCTGAAATGCCGCACGCAAGCCTGCGTCTGGGCGGAGAGCTATACCCGGCCCAAAGAAGATTTGTTTGCCAATCAAACAGAGATCAGCCGGAAGATCGCCTCTTCGATTGTTCAATCGATTCCAATCTCCATTCGTCCCGCTCATCTGGGAGTTGTGCCAGCCAGTGTCTATGAGACATATCTTCAGGCCTGTTCCTTGCGTTCGAGACTCTCGGAAGATTCACTGGAGCGTTGCATTCTTCTGCTGGAAGGGGTGGTTCGGGAGTGTCCCCGGTTCGCCCTTGCCTGGACTGCCCTGGCCAATGCTCACTGCATGGCTGCGAGGTTGGGAATGGTGCCATCCGGCAAAGCTTTTCCCGAAGTCAAGAGTTGCATTGACAAGGCGCTTGCGATCGAAGACCTTGGCGAGGCCAGGACGGCTCTCGCTTATTACCATTTTTTCTATGAACACGACTGGGATGCCGCGGAGGCCTGCTTGCTTCGCGCGCTTTCGCTCGATGCCAGGTATCCGCTGGCGGTCGGGGGATACGCGCAGCTGTTGGCCGCGATGGGAAGGCATAACGAAGCGGTCTTTTTGATGAGACAGGCTTGCGACCTGGACCCATTTGCTAGCTATTCGGCAATTATGTTCGGCTGGGCTTTGTACTACGCCGGAAACTATGAAGCGTCTTTCACGCAGTTGAAGAAGGCGATGGCGTTGGCCTCCTCGTTGTGGATTGGACACACGAGCGCGGGAATGGTGTTGGAGCGATTAGGAGAGATACAAGCGTCCGTGGCGGAATTCCGGCTGGCCCTGGAATATTCGGATGACAGCTCATTGGCAAAGGCCCACGTGGCATACGGACTTGCGCGTATGGGGGACGGAGCCGGTGCCACGGAGATATTGAACGCCCTGCTCAAGCTACGCCAGAAGCATTACTTCAGTCCGTATTGGATTGCCGTGATTTATGTTGGGCTGAACCAAACCTCCGAGGCTCTCAAGTGGCTTGAGATTGCGGCAAAAGAACGCTGCAGTTGGATCGTGTTTGCACGAGAAGACCCAAAGCTCACGGTGCTGCACTCCGAACCAAGCTTTCACCGCGTGATGAGTGGCATCAGTCCTGCTCGGGGGGGCACCTGCCCTGCTTGAACTGCTTTTGGGTTGCTCGGGCTGCCTACTGTGCCAAGCGTAGAAGAATTTTATTGGCGATCGTCAGAAACGCCTGGTCCAACTCCCCCGCGCATCCTGAGCCTGGACAGTCCGGGGCCGAGACAAAATAGCCGGTTAGCTGCGATGAATTGTAGGTTGGGCTACTGGGATCATTCGCCAACTGCTGCAGATAAGTCGTGTTGATTTTGTCGCCCAAGCCGATCGAGAAAACATAGATTCCCTGAGTGCGCAAAGTATTCGCTAGCTGGACGGCGCGATACATCGCTTCGTTGCTGATGTTGGTTCGGGTGAACGACTCTGTTGTCCCTGTTTGTTGGGAGGGAAAACCACTGCCGCAGCTTCCCAGGTCGGTGATTGCGCCACAGGCTCCATCGTTCTTCTGATTCCAGTAGGAAATACCACTGCACCAGCCGACGGCAGCTTCAGGAGGGGCACAACCACCGTAGGTGATGGGATTTGGGCTGCAACTCAAAGTATCCTGGTTGGCGTTGGCCCAGCCGTCGGTGAAGAACACCACGGCTTTCACTTGGTTGGGAACGGCGGCCACACTATTTTCTTGGGCCTGCGCGAACTGCAAGCCGCCCTGAGCCCAAGTAGCGCCGCCAAAGCACATTGCATTGACTGCCTTCGAGATCGGAGTCTGAAAATTGGTTTGTACGGGGACATCTAGCGTAGCGTCAGATGAAAAGCTGGTCATTGCCACCTGATCAACACCGCTGTTAAACAGGTTCACGAAGTCGGTTACCGCCGGAGGAAGGGCCGTGTTCCCTCCATTTTTGTTCATCGAACCCGAACGGTCCAGGACCAGCGTCATCACGACGGGCGGACGCAAGCCTTGCGCCTGTGCGGCGACCGCCAAAGTCCTGAAATTGGGCAACATGGAGATCAGATACGTATTGATGGTGGCCGTAGCGTTGACGTTGAAATAGGTGTTATTGTTGGCGTCCGTTGTGAAGGTCATGGTGACAGACGGCGGCGCAGAATCACGGCCGGAGGTGCCGTAATTCATATTGAACGAGCTTTGCGCCAAAAGCTTGGCCTGAGCCTGACCTTGTGAAAGGTTTCTGATACCGGTGAGGGCAGCGGCATCCACCGCTTTTCCGAGATTGGCCTTGGTCACATAGGCCAGACCAAAATCGATGGCGAGTCCGACGAACAGCAGAAGAGCAAGCAGACAGATCGCGCACAGGATGAGAATCTGTCCCTGCTCTCTGCTTCCGGTGCTTTCGGCCGATCATCATTACGCCCTCCCCCGTCGCTCTCGGCGACCCCACGTTATTAGTCTTTCCAATCGTGCGGGCGCGCTATAAGTACGCTACATCAGAAGTACGCTATATCATACAAGGTTGACGGTATTGTGTATTTAACGAAATCCGCCAAGGGGAGTAATCGGCGAATACGACATGTAAACCTCCGTCACATATAGGGTGGCGCCCGGTTGAGGAAGCGTGGTTGTCTCAGTGGGAAGCGTTGCAGTTACTTCACTCTGTTTCCCTGCCCATGTGAGTTGTATTTTCCAATTTTGCTGGAGGCAGAAAGACTTCCGGTTGAATACTGGCCGGTTATCTTGAATCGCGGACTGCCGTGGCTTTCTGTTTTGGATGGCGGTAACGATGACTTCTCCATTACTGGACAGGTTCAGGGCACTTCCGTCATTAATCACCGCCGTGGCCGATCTGCAAAGCCGTCTGCAAGGTTACCCCGGTGATGCGCGATGCCACATCCGAGCCCTCCCTCGTCAGTCCAGTTATGGTTTCCTGTTGCCAGACGGCCCGGCCGATGTCGATTACGCCGAAGGCCAGTACCAAAAACAACGACAAGACTGGCAGTAACTCCAGTATCGCCTGCCCGCGTTGGCCGCGCGCTTTCTCGTGATTTTGCTTGGTAGCCGTCGAAGCCATCAACATCTATCCCTCCTCTAACTCGTCTCGGATGGCGGAAAAGGCTCATTCACAAAGGAAGAGCTTGCGACGAAGTTAAATGTGTAGTTCTTTGGAAACCACTGCATCCCGGGCGTCATGAGCGGAATGGCGCAGGTGGCCGTAATGGTCACGGTGTCACCGGGTCCACCAGCGCTCCCAACCCCGCCCGCAGCGCTGGAGACTCCGATGGTGCAATTTGTGACAACCACGGGGGCCGCGTTGCGATCAAAAACCTGAGTGATTGAGGCTACGCGAGAGTATGCCCCCCCGGTTGGATCGGGGACATGATTTCCGGTGGAGGCGTATCGTCCAGCCTCGCGCACGGCGTCCTGCAAGTTCATCCGGCTGAACATTAACCACGAGTAATCGATCACGACAAAAGTGAGGAGGAAGAAGACCATTGCCACCAGAGCAAACTCGATCAGAGTTTGACCTCGGCAAGACTCATTTCGCTTCAACGGTTTTAAAAGTCCCGCCTTGCCTAACCTTCTTGTCGTGGGGCGTGTTGGATAGTTACGCATCGTGTACTCCGCATTGTGATGGCGCAGCCCGGTTCCTCATCGAGTCGAATGCTGCGGACTTCCCAAGCGATTCATGCGAGACCGGGGGTTATTGCATCGCAACTTACCGCGCACACACGCTGCACATTCTATGTAGTAGGATTGCGAAAAACAAGAAACGGGATGGCCTGAGTAGCTGAAAAAAAAACAAGAGTAACTAGTTGCCGTGCAAAATAGTTATCTTGTCAATTCCGAATATATGACGATGTTTGCGGGGGCGCGGTCATAAATGGGCCTTACCATAATTACTTAGAGGTTGCCGACGGGGACTCCTGCAGCGGCACCGAGTTCACCGGAACACCTAACAGAACTTTGACGCGCACCTGCGCTCCATCGACTTCGGCTGGCCGGAACACCCATTTCCTCAATGAATCCAGCAATAACTGGTCGAGGTCGGGATCGGGGCCCTGCATGATTCGCAGATCTTCGAACTTTCCCCGCGAGGAAATGACTCCGAAAACCACAATCGTAGCCCCGCGATCTTTGCGTGCCGTGTCAGAGGAAATGTGTGGGAGTAATTTCACGGTCGCATACGGCGGCACCAGCAATCCGTGGGAATACGAGCCCCTATTGGCGGAGTCCAAGGCATACTGGAAGGTCCAGCTTGATCCGTACGCGCCAGCATCGGTCATATCAAGGTAAACGGTGTAGGAAGCCTCATCCCGGAAGACGCCATAATCTTTGAATCCGCCGCCGCTGGCGCCACTGGCAACAATGGTGATCCCATAACTGGTTTGCGGAGTTGAATCTCCAGCCGGGACTCTCACGCTGTTTCGTCCACTGCCGCCGGAACCGCCCTGGATCATAATGGATGGGAAGGGACTGTTCCCTGCGCCCGTGCCGGGTCCGCCTCCGTTGCCGGAAGCATGGCCCGCCGCCCCAGAACCACTGCCCATCTCCTTACCGCCTGGGCTGCCATGATTCGTCCCCGTACCCGATCCGGCACCGGCCCGGACGCTGTTACCGCTGCCAGTGCCACCGGTCGATTTATTTCCGGTGCCGGCGTTGGAGCTGGTGGCTACACCAACACCTGCGCCCGACGCATTCCCGCCCAAACCGGGAGCGCCCTTAGCTTCCGAGCCGCCGCCCGCCAGCCCCATGGATGCCGCTCCTGGACGAGCTGTCATCGGCTGCGGCGATACGGTGAACGCCCCGAACAACTCTCCCGGAGGCAGTACGGGAAGCTTAACGTTGGGGGCGGGTAGTGCACTGACCACCAAAGTATTGTGCGCATCGGTTCCAGTTTTTGTGGCCGGCTTCTGGCGCGCCAGCGTTGGCATCGTTGCCGGAGCGGCGGCGTTTGCGACCGTACGCAGCGCGTCTGTTGAACTGGCTGCGGGAAGCGGAAGTTTGGGTGCCTCAACCTTTGGCTGTTGTGAAGGTAGAAGAATGGGCTCGGCGGCAAGCTGGACCGGATGCTTCTGAGGAGGAACTTCCGGTGCAGGCTGCGGCGCCGGAGGTGCGAGTATCGGTTTGGCCGGAGCGATAGATACCATCGGCGGCATTTGCAAAGGAGCCGGCAGTTTCGGCCTCAGCGGCAAATCAGGCTGGCGAATCGTCTGCACGAAATTGTCCGGATGCGGCGGGTTGGAGACGATGAGCTGCGGCCCGGTGTAGACCACCCCTTGAACGGCTTTTGGGCTGGATGAAGCAGCGGGGGCCTCGTCCTTCTTCGCCTCTTCTCGACGGTTATCCGGCGCCGGCGGGCTGTCGCTCCCCATGGGCTGAAGATCGGGAAGGTACAACACCTCACGCTGCTGAATCATGGATTGCGCGTTGGCGAAGTGTACCTCAGCCGGGAACCAGTAGCTCCATGGAACATAGAGCGAGACCACGGCGAAGAGGGCGTGAGCCAAAATGGAATAAAACAGTCCGCGGGCAGGTAGCGACGTTCCACCCAAGTCAGTGCTGAACATCTTGGAAGCCGGCACAATCCTGCTTTTTACGCGCTCGACGCGGTACTCTGGAGGCCCGACCACCGTTGGATTCAATGTCGCGATACCTCAGTACGGCGTTTTCCAGCGCCGCTGGCACAGTTGCATTAAGGAGACGATCTTTCCGGCTTTTGAAGAACTTTGCACCGGAGTCGGCCGACCGCGGTCTTATTGCGCAATCACCATCCGAGACGTGCTTGTTATCTGTCCCATAGACGGCACAAATGGAAACGTAAAAGGAAATGTATATTGCACTTGTACCTGAACGAAATCTCCGGGTGCGTTGCATGTGGGACAGCTTGTTGTACTGCTGGGCGAGTTATACCAAGTCGAAGTCACCGTCATCGCCGTCGCAGAGATTCCGGGATATCCCAAGCCCTTCACGTAGGTCTGAATGTTTGTTGCGGTAGCCGGACAGCCGCCACTCAGTCCCGAACCCGTACAGGAAGAACCTCGAACGATCGCAAAGCGAGTCCCTAAACGTGCGGCCTCAGAGATGTAGTGAAACGAATAAAGCTCCAAACCGGCCAACATCATGCCGAATACCAAGGTCAACCACATCGCAAGGCTTAAGGCCGTCTCAACCATAACGGAGCCGTGCTCGTCCTTAACGAAAGATGGCATGAGCACCGCGCGCGTGCAACGGAGGGACAGTCGTACCGGGTATGTAGATGTTTTCATCGTGCGTCCACCGCCTTGCGAAAGTCGAGTCCCGGAATGACGATCACTGGTCAACTCTCATGATTGCTTGCCCAGTGAGCGTCAGCGTCCGCGAGATCCCAGGGTAGTTGAACATGGGGTGCACGGTAGCAGAGGTATTTACCTGGACGTACTCAACGGCGCGATTCCCCGTACCGGAACAAACGAGAGTCGTGCAACTTTGAAGCGCGCCGCCGCCGCCGCTGGAGCAGGCACATAAATGTTGCGCCGTAGCGGTCAGTCCAGGCACGTTCGGCCCATCGATCGTTGCGGCGTTCTGCATTCCGGTGTTGTTCGAAGCAGTGACAGGGTTCTGCGCGCCGTACTGGGCTCCGGCGTGGGCGGCGTTAGCCACTTCGATATCCATAAAGGCAAAGCGGCCATACTCAGCGATTCCGATCAGAAGCATTGTGACAATGGGCAGGGCAAGAGCAAGCTCCAGAAGGGCTTGTCCCGGGTCATCGCGAAATCTTTTGGCTGTGCTTCTCATTTCTTTACTCCGCCAAGGTGGCAACTTTTATCGGGAATACACCGCCGGATATCGGCGGTCCAGCGAATGTGGGACCACCTTTCATTAGCAGGTCGTGGCATACAACGGAGGCGTACAACGTAGCGGAGGGAGAGCCCTTGAAATACAACTCTGCGTCGGGCAAATACATAATCCCAGTGATACTGAGCGTAGCAGCGCTGTCGTTATAGAGGAACTGGGTGCTATCGGTTCGATCCTGAAAATACGCGATGTCATTGTACGTGCCGTCGGCGCATACCCCCGTAGTCGTTGTACAGGTCTCCGCGGTCAGGGAAAGGCTGTTTGTACCCTTAAGGGAGACTCCGCCGCCATTGGTGAGATAGACGGTAACGTTGGTGCCGCTGACATTGCCGCTCAGGCCGCCGCTCCCGACGATGTAGAGACCGCCAGAAAGGGTATAGGTGCCATTGATCCCGCAATAATAATTTGGCGCGAGGGTCGTTCCGGAGGGGTTAATGCAACTACCAGAGACGGTCGGCTCCGATAGGTAGGCCAGCGGGTCGGACACCGGAGAGATGGTCACAGGGGCAGGGGTGATGGAGCCGCTCGCAGTGCCCGCCACTCCCACGGCTCCTGCGGTGATCGAGGTGGCGCCATTCATAGATATGTTTGAGTCGGCATAGACGGAGCAATTGGGAACCGATAACGAGCCGTTTCCGCTCATGCTGATGCTGTTGCCCGACGTTGCCAGCGTATAGACGCAACCGGCATCAGATCCGTTTCCGGGATAGGCCACAGCCCTGGCGGATATGGAGACGGGCGACCGACCAAAGGCCTTCATGAAGAAGGCCGGCTGACTCTCGGTGGCGATTACTTCCACATAGTTGGCGTTGCCGGTGTGCGGCCCGCTCAACGGCGGATTGTTGACGACCACGGTGGTCCCGTTCACGCCGTTGGTCACGCCGTTCTTCGCGGCATCTCCCTGGGCCGATGCCGTAACATCGCCATAGGTGAGTTCGGAGGCGCCGGCGATGGCGGCGCTGTCAGCCGCAGTCTGGATCAGCCGCCGGTCATGAAAAAAGGTCCCGACATCGGTAGCTAACGCCGCAAAGCCAAGAAAGATCGCCAGACATATAGCCATGATGATGAGCACGGCCTGGCCGGCTTCTCTGTTTCTTGGGTGCTCGTCAGGCACGGCCAAGCCTGAAGTCGTAAGTGATCGAGAGCCACGCTGCCTGCGAAACCGTATCAGTTTCATTTCGACACCTCACCCGCGCGATAGGCCACTCGGTGGCATGAATTTTATGTACTCTGACCAGCAGAGTCAACAAGGTTTACGTGCGGCTACCATAAATTCTCTTCCCAACGAGGGGAGAGTTATGTTAGTTTGCGACTCAGAGCTGCTGTCCCGGGTCTCTCCCCTGGTTTCTGGGATGCATATATCTGGCAGAACTGCTGCCTCGAAACGTAAAAATAACTTTCCGACGGGACGGAATCTGCGCATAGAGCTGGAAGTTCATGGGGGATGGCAATGCGACCAAGCGATGGAAGAATCAGTCTTTGGCCTATGGCCGTGATCCTAGTTGCATTAGTTTTCGCCGCCTTATCCATTACAACCTCCGTTAAGTTGAATAACGCGCCTCCGTCTGATTTTGCAGGGCTGCGCGTTTCCGCCGCTGGGCCGAAAATTGCACTGGCGGGAGGATACTGGGAGGTGGCAACACGCGTGATTCAATGGAAGTATAGCCGCGCCACCAACCTACCGCCGCAAGCACCTGAGGAATTCAAACTGGCGGACAGGAGCGGCAATCCGGACAAGTTCGAGGACCAGACAGCGCGTGCCGCCTATTGGACAAAGCTTCGCGAGGAGTGGCTGAAGCCGGAGAATTGGCATACGAGCTATAGCGTGGACTGGGGTTGGCCGGTGCGGACTGCGATGGTCTTATCGCGCGCGATCATGCACTTTCTTAACGCGACATAGACTTGCGGGAATAAACTCGCTATCCGGCGACGAACGATGCACAAATTGGTGGGCTTCGGATCATGAACACGGAAATCAAAGTGGACGAATGGAAGAGTGGTACCGAGGCACTCGGCCTCTGCATGATTTGCGGAGGCGAATATGAAGCCAGCAGACGGGAATGCCCAGACTGCCATGTCAGTCTCTCCGTGGTGCGGCGCTGTCCGAAGTGCAAACGGATCGTCTCTGCTCAACATACCAAATGCGTTTACTGCCGCACCCCTTTTACCGAAGAATTACCGAAGCGCCCTTTCGGCGACGAGGAACAGCCGATAGGAAGCCCTCGCCCTAGTAAGGGTGAAAAGCGCTTCCGAGCATTGGCGGTGAGTATCTCCACGTTCGTGGTGGTCTTCGCACTGGGAGTTATTTTCCTTCATCAAGTTCATCGGATCAGCGCTCCTATCCAGGTTATTGCCAAATCCTATCTGTTGCGTCCTGTTGATTTGCGGCACGCTCCCTCGATGGGATCCTCTATCGTTGATAAGCTTGCGGCCGGCACAAACGTCAACCTCACTGGATACCTGAGAGGCGATCAAGGCCAAGGCTGGATGGCGGTGGCTTGGAAAAAGGGAGTCGCCTACGTACCGGCGAACGAACTGGCTGCGCCTAAAGCTCTCGATACTGATGAGGGCGCCAAAGCGCTCATGTTTTACCTTAATGGAATGGCAACAGGGGAAGATGTTGGCGACGCGGTGAAGGCAGTTGATTACTACGTAAAGGCCTTTCCTGGCGACGTCAACGGCGAGGAACTTCGATGGGTCCTCGCGGAACGCATCCGATTTTTGTCACAGCAGGGAGGACCAGGGGAAGCGGCTCTCCGGCAACAAGCTGAACAACAGTACGGACAACTCGAGGCCTCGAAGGGAAGATTTGCAGAGAAGGCGCACGAGGCTTTGGCTAGACATCCCTCTGCATCAGGAACGCAGCTCTCTCGGCCACGCCCGAGTCGCGAGGCTGATAGATCGAAGGTTGTTAGTGAGATCATCGGTGGGCAGACTTCAAGCGCCGACGTCACCGCCCATGAAGTGCTCATTCTGAATCAAGCACGGGTCATCGTGCAACTAGGAACGCACTCACGATTGACTGTGGGCACGGTGATATCCGGGCGCGTGGCACATTCGGTAAAAACGAATGGAATTGTGGCAATACCGGCGGGCGCTCCGTGTCAACTCGTAGTGGTAAATACGGGCTCATCGGAGGCCGACGTAAGCCTCGGATTGACATCAATCGAAGTTGACCATCGAGCCTACGCGGTAAAATCATCGACGGTTGAAACCCATTCCGACAAAGGAACCGTTGATCGCGCGCTCGCCTTCCATCTCAACGCACCACTCGTGATTCAGCGCTAGACTGTATTCTTTGCAAAGCCTACTCGCCGAGCAATCAGGCTCCCACCGTTTGAAACTACGGAGCCGCTTCATTAACCTGGCTCTGCCGGAAATAACAGCAGCCAACGCGACTCATCGCGGCGTAGGCTGCCTGTGACTGAGTCCCGCTCACGTTACTGAGTTGGACAGCCCGGTTACTTCCGTCGTTGCGTGATGCGTCTCGGGCGGGTGAATAAAAGTACCATATGCGGTGTACTGGGTCGGAATAACGCTGATGACAGTCGCGGTGGGCGGGGTAATGGACATCGATACCATGGCCTTTGGATGCCCGCAGCTAAGTACAAATACTGACCGGGTACATTCTCCTTGATCCGAAATGAGAACCACCAGTAAGAAGCCTTAGGACTGCAACTCAGCGGAAATCAACACCAGTCCGGGAGCCCGAAAGCGTAATTTGTGAAGTACCCGGTTCCACCCGGCAATAATTTTGGGCAACCTAGAAATCATTTTATGAAATCGAGCTTGAGTTGATCTCCGACTTCGGTGCGAGACTCTCTAATCGTTCCAGCCGGAAGCTCCAAGACCCCGGAAGCTTTCCAGAACACACGGGTAACGCGGAAAGGACGTACGGCCTCCCGCACCCCAAGTACGCTATACCTCTTGTCCACGAAGACTACGTCGATCGGGAACGCCATCCCAACAGTGTGAATCGCCTGCGAAGGCACAATGAACAACCCTCTCCCTGGAGCAAGGGAGCGCTTACCGAGCAGACCTACAAGCCGCCGCAAACTGCTGTCGGCCATTCCGATCTGCTCGCCAAGGCAACTATTCCTGGTCGTGTTGTAGACACGAACCATGTCAGCGGTATCATTCACCTTGATCTCCAGAACACTAGGAAGTGCGCTTTTTCCGGCGTTGAATCAAGACGAAGAGCACTACTACGAAAAGAACTCCAGAAATAGCCCGAATGATCGTGACGTTATCCATTAGATCTCCTGTATACCCGTTGCTCGAATTTTAGTGCCCACCAAAGCTCCGGTTAATTGCGAGCATCGCAGGCACCAGTAGTACGATAAACATACTCGGAAAAATGAAAAGCACCAGTGGAAATACTAGCTTGACGGTTGTTTTTGCCGCCATCTCTTCGGCCTGTTGTCGGCGACGTGTCCTCAAAGAGTCGGCGAAGTAGCCCAGCGATTTTGAGAGCGGTGTCCCGAATCTTTCCGTCTGCACCAGCATGTTGACAAACGAGCGGAAAACCTCCAGGCCCGTTCGATTCGCCATGTTGCGCCAAGCCTCAATCCGCGGCTTGCCTGCGCGTTGTTCCAGCCGAATAAGCAACAGTTCGTCGCTCAAATCCTTGTGTCCGAGACGTAACTCCTCGCCGATGCGAATCAAAGCCTGATCCATGCCGAGGCCAGCCTCCATACAGATGACGAGCAGGTCAAGAGCATCGGGAAGTGCCAAGCGAATCCTCTCCCTTCGCCGCATTACCGCGCTGGTCAACCAAAAATCGGGTGCGAGGAACCCGGTCGCCGCCAAGCCTAAAAACCAGAGGAAAAGATTCTCTCCGCGGAGCAGGAAGCCAGCGATCAATCCGGCCACCACCGGACCCAGGAGTTTTACTGTGTAGTAAAGGTCGACGTAGGCGCGTTCGCGATAGCCGGCTGCTAACATCCGGCGCGAAACCTCCCCGTCGTCTGCAAGTCCGACCAGCTTCCGCAATGGCGCAAACCAGTCCGTGAATCGTGACGCCACCTCAATGCCTGACGGTGAGGATGACTCTACCTTGTCAGGTTCCGGGCCGACAAGGGCCGTCAGTCTGGCGGCGACCGCGGAGTTTCCATTCAGCAAGACCAATAATAGAGCCAGACTGAGAGCAAAGGTCAACATTACTGTAACAATGATTCCAATCATGGCGTTACACCTTAATGTCTACGATTTTGCGGATCACCAATATACCGACAGTCATCAAGCCAAGTCCGCCCCATACGAACATGCGCCCTGTGGGATCGTCGGTTAGGGTGTGTGCATAACCAGGATTGATGAAGGTCATCAACCCGAAGAGAAGGAATGGCAGCAGGCCAAGAATCCAACCGGTGAGTCGCCCTTGTGCGGTGTAGATCCTTAACTGCCCTAACAATCGGGAGCGTTCACGAATGACGGCTCCAGCCTTGTCGAGCACTTCGGCCAGATTACCACCGGTTTCCTTTTGCACCAACATCGCCGTGACCAAGAACTGAAGGTCAGCCACGGGTACACGTTTTGCAAGGTTCAAGAGAGCTTCGCGAATGGGCAAGCCGAAGTTTTGTTCCTCGAAAACTCGGCGAAATTCAGTTCCCACCGGGTCGGGAATTTCGCGGGCAACCATCTCAATCGCCGCCGTAACCGCGTGGCCGGCGCGCAGTGCGCGTGCGAGCAGGTCGATTGCATCCGGCAATACAGCCGAAAAGCGTTGCAGTCTCGCCGTCCGCTTCATACGTAAAGTGACGTATGGCACGTTTGCAGCAACAAGACCGAGGAGCAGGCCCAAAGGGATATTATTTAGCCATGCCGAGCTCAGCCCTGCGACCACGGCGAATATTACGAGCGCGCCAAACACAACCCGCCCGACCGTCCAACTGGAGTCAGCCTGTTTGATCAATACGTCGAGATTGGCAGCAAGCTTGACCCGCCGCAACACCGCGTCAATCACAGGCAGGTCGCTATAGACTTCCCGCTTTAGGATGTCCGCGTCGAACGTCTCGCCGGTAGTATCCGCGCGATCAATACGGGCGAGGCGTTTCCCCAAGTCAGTCTCTTGCTTGGTCGGCTTCGTCACGTAGAACACGACGGAGAACACTACCACCAATAGCACGAGAAACAGTAAAATTGGCATTGATGACCCCTCTCCAAGCCGTGCTAAATATCAACCGACATATCAAAAAGACTGGGCGGAACCGCGATCCCCGAAGCCAGAATTTTGTCTGCAAATCTCGGCGTCACCCCTGTTGAGTAGAATCGTCCCAAGACGCGACCGTTGATCCCTATCCCTCGTTTCTCGAAGCGGTAGATGTCCTGCATGCTGACGACATCCTGATCCATGCCGGTAATTTCGCTCAGGTGAGTGATTCGTCTGGTGCCATCGCTGAGGCGCGACACTTGAACGATGATGTTGACCGCCGACGCGATCTGTTGACGGACGGCTTTTTCCGGCAAATTCAGATTGGCCATCAGAGCCATGGTCTCCAATCGGGCAATGGCATCACGCGGGCTGTTGGCGTGTACGGTGGTCAGCGATCCGTCGTGGCCGGTATTCATGGCCTGGAGCATGTCGAGAGCTTCTTCACCGCGAACCTCACCGAGGATGATGCGGTCTGGCCGCATTCGCAGGCAATTGATGACCAATTCGCGCTGATGCACTGCGCCCCTGCCTTCGACGTTCGGAGGGCGGCATTCCAGACGGACAACGTGCTGCTGTTTCACTTGCAGTTCGGCCGAGTCTTCCACGGTCACGATTCGTTCTTTATCAGAGATGAACCGCGAAAGTACGTTGAGCAGCGTCGTTTTTCCGGAACCGGTTCCGCCGGAGATAACGATGTTCAGTCTTGCCTTAACGGCACCCTGCAGCAAATCGCGCATCTGCGGGGTCATGGTATGGTTGGCAAGCAAATCCTCGGCTTCGAGGGGAATCGTCCCGAAGCGGCGAATGGATAGAATTGGGCCATCCACGGCCAGTGGAGGGATAATCACGTTGACGCGCGATCCGTCGGGCAGTCGGGCGTCCACCATGGGCGACGATTCATCGACCCGGCGGCCCACGGCGGAAACGATCTTATCGATGATGTGCATGAGGTGAACGTTATCTTTAAAGGCAACGTTGGTTTCCTCAAGCAGTCCGGCACGCTCGACGTATACGTTGGAGTATGTATTGACCAAGATATCGCTGATAGTTGGGTCCTGTAGCAGCGGCTCCAGAGGGCCGAGGCCAAAGACCTCATCTAGTACCTCGCGCGACAACCGTTCCCGCTCGGCAGCACTCAATGGAGTATTTGAGTGCGAAACCAGATCCTGAATAACTGCCAGAATCTGGTTTCGAGCGTGGTTATCATCAAGGTAATTCAGTTTCTCAAGGTCAATTCGGCTAAGCAGATCCCTGTGAAGGGCGGACTTCATCTCTTGGTAAGCCTTGGGCTTCAGGTCTTTTTTGCCCCACTGGTCCGCTGCTTCCAGAATGCCGGTCTTCGCTGTCGTGTCACGCTCGTTTTGTGCCATCGTCCCTCTTTATCGACCCAGCTTACAGGCCCAGTATTCCGAACCGACGCTTCGGCTCTTGCTTGCCGACTGCCTGCTCTGATCTCTCGACCAGAGTATCGACCCATTTGCGAAAGGTCACGGCCAGTTCCGAACGTCCGTTGAATGGTATTGGCGCGCCAGTGTTGATCGCATTGATCACCTCGGCGTAGCTATTTGGCACCAAGAACGATATTGGCATCCGGATGGTCTTCTCTATTTGATCGTCGCGTATTGCCGCTCGTTTGTCATATCGATTGATGACGATGCGCGTCTTTTCCTTAGGGCAGTTAAAACGCGTCAAGTGTTCGAGATAGCGAGCCAGGTTTCGAATCGAAGGCAGTTCTGGAGCGGCGACCAGGAATACTGCGTCCGCGCGATCAATTGCACCGACGTTGTAGGCGTTGAGCCCAGGTGCACAGTCGACGATAACCAAGTCATATTCTTCACGAAGGAAATCGAGCGTGCCTTCTAAGGCGGTCTCTGAATCCTTGGTTGCCGCACCAAACGAATCGGGAGCAGCGAGAACGTGAAGCCCGGACGCGTGTTTGGTGACGAAGCCCTGAAGGAGTTCTGAATCGAGGCGGTGAATGTTGTGCACCAGTTCGTAGAAATGATACTGATGCGCCCCCAGGCTCAGATACACCGAGACGTCACCCAAATCAGGATGCTGGTCAATCAGCAACGTCTTGATTCCACTCTGAGCCGCAAAGGCAGCGACGTGAGTAGCAAGCGTTGTAACCCCGGTGCCGCCCTTCACTCCAACGAATGCATATACCTTTCCCCTCTTTGCAGGGGCATCGCGCTCCCTCTTCTTTTGTTCGTGCTTGATCAGAGCGTCCACCACCCGTTCACGCGCAGGTGGTTTTAGCAGGTACTCCGAACATCCCGAACGCATGGCCTCGATGATGCACTCGGGATGCGAGTCTGACGCCAATGCGAACACGGCAGTCATCGGCATGACATTCTTAATTTGCTCAGCGCGCGAGGCAGCGCCTTCATGACCTGTATCAAAGTCAATTACACAGACATCAGGCTGCCGCTGTTGTAACTCCTGCAACAAAGCGGCATCACTCGCGTCCCATCGGTCAAGTTCACCAGTGATCTCAAACCCTGGGAGCGAATCCACGATGTCGCGCAGACCTGCGGCGGCCCGTTTGTCAACGGAAACCGTCACGATACCTATCGTGCGACGAGACGTTTGGGGAACCATGGCGCTCACGTTGTGCTACCTCGCGATTACTTATTATTATTGATTGAAGTTGCTGCCGGATTTGACTTTTGGTTGAGCGTCCGGTCGAAATCACTTGCTTCCAAGTTTTTTATCGGCATCTTTACTGTTGGAATCGCAACCACGTTCTCCGCCAATGGATCGACGATGGTGGGCGTCACCAAAACCAGCAGCTCAGTGTTAGTGCGATTATATGACTTTGACCGGAACAATTGCCCAAGAATTGGGATGTCCCCGATTCCCGGCATTTTGTAGAGCTGTACCGTCGCGCGTTTGTCTATCAGACCAGCCATTCCAAAACTTTGACCGTTGCGTAGTTCGATTTCGGTTTCCGCCCGCCGCGTGGAAATGGCAGGGATTTCAAAACCGGAGATCGTCACGGAATTCGTAAAGTCGAGGGTACTGACCTCGGGTGCGAGCTTCAACCGGATGATATCGCCTTCTTCAACGGTACCGGTGAAATCCAACTTCACACCAAATGGCTTGAACTGAATCGTCACAGCGACGGCAGAACCTGTCCCACCCTGAACAACCGGGAAGGGGAATTCGCCGCCCGCCAGGAACTTAGCGGATTCGCCACTGCGGGCCATGAGATTCGGCTCGGCCAAGATCTGTAGAATATTCCTCTGTTGAAGATCCTGGATCGTTGCGCCCAGATTCAGGTCAGGACGGAACAAGAAAACATTCAATAGGTTTGAAGCCGTAAGACTGGTGGTTTCCCCGGTCAGCGGGGCGCCAATTACGCCCGTGAGCAAGCCCGATGAACCCAACGAAGCCGGCCCGAACTGCCCGGTGGAAATGGTGCCCGGAGTATTTGCGGCCCCCGTGCTCAGAATGTTGATGCCGAACTGTTCGAGTTTCACCCGGTCCACTTCGGCGAATTGCACCTTGAGCATGATCTGCTTCTGGCGCAGCGGTACGATGATCAGCGAGTTGACAATGTCCTTAGAATAAACATTTGCCATCCGTAAAATATCGTCCGCGGCTGCTTTGCTGTCGACTTTTCCGGCGACCAACACTCTTCCCTGCTCAGCCTCAATCTGAACTGGCTCGCCGGGATATGCCGACCTGATTCCGTCTCGCAGGCCCGAGACATCCACATCCGCGTAGACGTCCAGGATACGGGCGTTCGACTTCTCATCCCATAACACTAGGCTACTGCTGCCGGGCGCCTTAGCAGTGACGACTACCTGAGTTGTGCTGACCGTCACCGTATCCAGAATGGCCGGATTACTCACCACGATCCGGCGCAGGCGCGACTGGGTGTTGAGAACAATCGACCTGCCGACCTGAATGTGTACCGACTGCGTTTCCGGGGCCAGTGTTGGCTGCGCAATTTGTTGTTCCTGAGCAGGCGCCTCGCTTGCAACGCTGGAGGACGCTTGCATGTCTGCAATCTTTCCCGCTGGCGCCTGCGCCGCTACTGCTTCCGTCGCCAAAGCTAACAGTAAGAGAGCAACTGCCGACTTAACCACAGGGTGAAGTGCTCGCATTTCGAGTTTTCCTCTTTGTGGACTCAATAGTTACTCAAATATATATCCAGCGAAAGCTATTCGAACTTATCCACCGACCGCTTACCGTCGGAAATCGTCTCCACCTCATAGAAAACTGCCTGCTTCACGGCTCGAGGAGGAGCAGGAAGAGCTTTCGCCACCTTCTTTTCCACTACCGGTTTCGACTTTCCGGTCATCAAGTCCGTCATGTCGACGGGTTTGGTATCAGGACTCTTTTGATCGGCGCCATTGCGAAGCACGAACTGGATCGCCCCTTGCGTTGAAGCTAGAACGAGTTTCTCACCGTCCTCCGGCTTGAGCAGCAGGGTCACGACATTGACCGTCTCAGGCTTTCCGGTAGGATCAGGCTCGATTTTTTGTCCAGCTACGAGCACCTCGACATTCGGCAGGACGGTCTGCGTCAACGGGCTCGGAGAGTTTTCAACTTTGGAGGTCACGAGAACATCGACGTGGGATCCCGGGTAAAGGAAGCCAGCCACGCCAACGACGTCGTTCGAGCGCACCGACACCGCACGCATGCCCTCGGGAATCTTGACGGTCAGACCGATTCCGGAACCCGCCAAAGCGACGTCGTGTTCCAGGATCGGCTGATGCTGGTCGATCGGATAAATCACCGACCGGCCGATCACCTCTTCCGGTTTGGTAAACGCGCCGGTCAGAGGCATACTGGCAGGCCAATCAATCAACGAGACACTATCGGCGCTGATCGGCGATCCGGCCGTCAACGGTTTTGTGGCCGCGACCACCTTTACCGTAGTGCAGGTTGCCGCCTGCTGCGAACGCAGACGGGCATAAAAGGCGTAGCTCACAACTCCTGCGATGGCCAAGGCCAGCCCAAGCGCAAGTGCAATTCGTTTCGAGTTCATATGCCACCTCAGCGATAGGACGCCAGTACTGAATACAAAACCCCTGCAGCAATTGCGACACCGTAGGGGAGACGAACTGCCTGCGGATTGGAAAGGTTCAGGCGCGGATGCACGTCGGCCCCCGCCACTGCATGAAACCTAACTAGATCGACGACATTAACTAGCACGGTACGCAATCTCCCCTGCCAAAGTGCATAGATAATGGCAAAAATTCCACCCGCAATGGCAGAAGCAATAACGATCTCAATGGCTAAACCCGGGCCGACAAAACAGCCGATCGCCGTAATCAGTTTGACATCGCCGGCACCCATGGCATGAAGCAGAAAAAAAATCAGAAACGCACCGCCCCCGATCAGTCCTCCGCCGATTGCGCTGCCCAGGCCATGCCAGCCCTGTAGCGCGAACCGCCCAGCGATAGCAATCAGCATTGCAGGATAGGTGAGCTTATTCGGAATCCGTCGACTCGTCACATCGGTGATACCGCCAAGTCCTGCGACGGTCAACGCGCCAGCCATAAATAAAGATTCCGTCGTCATGGGATTTCCAAGCCCGCCTCAAATACTTTGTATCTTCCCGGCCGCCGAGGTAACGCCAGGGCGCATTGAGCCAAATCGCTTTGGAAATGCGCACCCTGGCTTTCCCCGACGATGCAGCAACAATTGCTCCCCGGAAGACAGCTCTACAGATCTATACCTTGCGCTTCAACAAGCCCCAGCCACGGCCACCATTTGGAGGCCGATGCGCTTTGCGGCTTACGGGTTACGCGTTCTGTAAAGAGGTGACGATGTTGGTAAAAATCACGTTGATCTTGGTGCCCACAGTACCCATCGTAGCGGCGGCGGCGAGTGCGATCAAAGCGGCGAGCAGAGCGTACTCGATCAGATCCTGGCCGGACTCATCGTTGTGCAGGCTGCGAAGGGTGTGCAGAATAGTTTTCATTCAGAACTCTCCTTAAAAGGTTTGTTGTTGAACTTCTCCAGTAGCCCAGCGGCGGGCTACCACTTAATACCAAGTTGAGGAACAAAGCTTTTCCGCGGCAGATAACCCCGGGGCTAGCCTCCGACGGCGGTGGCTACTTTTGGCTGTTGACGTATCCGCGGTATTCAGGCTGACGACTAGGGTGCCCATGCCTGCAACCGAGGCGCATGAATTCAACAGCCCCAAGTGGGCATTGTCGATCAGGTACCGACCAGATTCGTCGCTGTGTAGGCTGCCAAGTACGGCTAGAAATTTTGCCTTCACGCCTTCCCCTTCTGGTAATCGGGTTTCCAATACAGTGACACTGCTGATTAAGATGCAGAGTTGCTGCTGGATGTTGCATTAAAAACCCTGCTCACTGCTTTGCGATCGGGGGAGAAATTCTGTTTAAGACTTTCGGCGTTATGCTCTCGGTGACATGCTAGCGATCATGGCTGCAAGGAACCTAAGAGTGATCTACTAATACTGCAGGGGAATCCACTTCTCCAGAAACATTCCTGTTCTTTCGAAGTCTCCACCCCGCTGTTGTGTAATATCGTGCACATTCCCTGTAATGTCAATCTCTGGAATTGACAGCATGCAACAATGAGCCGCCGCTGGTTACCTAAAGGGAAGCACGAACGTAACTTCTGAGTAACATAACGACTGGAAAGGCTCACGTTGTTGGAGATCGGCGAAACACCAGGCTAATCTTGTCGCTATATACCATCGTCCATTTGGGACTGGTTTTCAAGACCTTCGAGAGCAGAGAGTCCGGGGGCATCAGTACAAACTCAATCCTATATTTGTCGAGCAGGGCCTGCGGTTCCGGGTCAGAAGTGGCCGCCGAGTAATCCTTGTAGACATCTATAGGGTCGAGTCCCCGTGTATCGACAAAGACCTTCGACTCCGGGGCAGACCAGATCAGGTATCCGCCCCAGTTTCGGTGATTAAAGATTCTACCTTGCATTCCATTGGCCTTCATGTAGGCAACAGCCCGCTCGGGATATTCGATGGGAGCTTGATTCCATTGGTGGGGCACGCTGACGATGAATGCACCGAGCAAAATAGCAAGAGCGACGGCATTGTACCGCCAATTATCCGCTTTCTTGTCGTACGGAGTCATCAGTTTAAGACGCTTGGCGAAGATGGGAGGCAGGAGAATTCCAGCGAGGAACATAAACCGAACACTGTTCAGGGCAAAGTAGAGGGCCAACATGATGAAGCCCACTTCGTCCAACCGCCACCGCTCCTCGGAGAATACCGAAGTCAGCAGTATCCCTAGAATCAGGATCAGTGCGACTCTGCCCCAATAGGTGTGGAAATTAACCGAAGCGAATTCCTGAATTTTATCAAACCCAGCAGATGCCCCCGTCCCGAACATGACTTGAAACGGAAACGATACGAGACGATATCCGGATGGATTGACGAAGACGGCGGCGACGGATACCCCAGCGGTGAGACACAGTTTGAGCAATTGCGGGCCTGACCAACGGATTGCATAAGCGTGCCCCCAAGAACCTTCGACCAGCCCGCTGATAATGAAAATACCAAATACCACTAAGCCCATGGGCCAGGAACCATGTGTATTCACCCATAGGCAAAATAGCGGAGGAACCAGCCAAAGCCATTTCCAGTCACCTCTCCGCGCAGTTTCCAGAATGAGCAGCAAGATCACCAAGTACAACCAGCCGAACAATAGGGTTCGCGCACCGAAGGAGACCGACGCCAGCATGCCACCGCCCAAGGCGACTAGAAACGAGTTCTTCAGATCATCACTGGCAAGGTAGGCAAGTCGAAAGATACCTATGACTATCGTCGTGCAAAGCAGGAAAGTAAGAAAAAAAACCGCAGGAAATCCGGCGAATTTGTATGCCAGATAATAAGGTACTTCCGCGAGGTATTCGAAGGGAAGGACGGACGCTCCCGGGGGCGGCAAAGGAGTACGCTTCAACGACGGGAAGATGGCCGTGCGTCAATAGATATTGAGCGTTGCGCAGGTGCCACCACAAATCGGGGTCCGCGACGTCGCCTCTCGCGAAAGCATAGACCATATAGGCCAGCGAAACGGCCAGAACAACAGGAAATGAGAGTAGTTGTCTGCCTATGCCGGATGGCGCAGGGACGGGCAGAACTGATGCCGAGGTTGGTTGAGGCAATTCGACTTTCTCGCTAATCTCCGATGATGAGCTTCGGCTTATGTCCATCTGCATGAATGCTCCCTGAAAGTGATGCAACGCGCCAGACTAGCCCGCTCGCTTCCCAACCACAACGTATTGCGCACCAAGTGGACACCATGCCAGACGTGCCTCAAGTCGGCGGAGCGCTTTGAGCCAACGGGGAAAAAAGACGATGTAGTCCCTTTGGATCACCTGCATGCGAGCGGGCGCGAAATAGCCAAGCGTCTCGCGAGCGGGGAGCAGCACCGCATCGGCATCAAATTCACAGCGGTCCACCGCCCGCCGGGTGAGCGGATTCGTGGGGTTGTGTTCGAAAATGAATAGGCGTCCCCCCGGCGAGAGACGTTTCGCCAGCGAACTCATCACCCCCGAGCGATCAGCGGGCGGGACGTGGTGCATAACGTTGGCCACCAGGATCGCATCGTATTCCCGGCGTAACCCGTTTGGGTCAGAGGTAAATCGCCCGCGCCTCGCCAGTTCGGGATCAAAGGCGGCTATGCTTTGGCTGGACGAATCGAAGCCGTCCAGTCCGGCGGCAGGAAACTGGCGCGCCAAGGCACACGAGAGCAATCCAATTCCACACCCGAAATCCAGCAGATTGCCGGCAAATCCTTCGCCTAATACCGACGCCGCATAGCGGGATTTGACACGGGCAAAATAGTCGCCGCTCTCGCCTGTAATGGAAATGCTCGAATCCAACAGTTCCCGATAGGAAGGCGCGAACTTATCAAAGTTGGCACCGTCGTTCCCGGCATTGGTTTCTATACTCAATGGCGGCTCACTGCCGCTTTCCTGGCGCCGCGGATCGATTGGAAAGCGGAGACATCTTGGGAAATCCAAAACGGTCCTGCACAAAGTACAGAGGGCGGCGCTTTGCCTCTCCATACGTACGGCCAACGTATTCGCCGATGATCCCTACACAGGTTAATTGCACGCCACCCAGGAAGAGTATAGCAAGGAGAAGGCTGGTCCAACCGATGATCCAATGGTCGGTCCAGACACGATTCACGACAGCCAGCAGTGCGCCCACCAACGCGAGGAAGGAAGACGCCAAACCGAGAAAGGTGGCAAGTTTGAGCGGCACTACAGAAAAGGAGAAGACCCCATCCAGCGCAAAATGAAGCATCTTCCTGAAGGGATACTTCGTGGCTCCAGCGAAGCGGGCAGCCCGTTGATAAGGCAGCGGCGTCTGACGAAAGCCTGCCCAAGAAATCATTCCGCGAAGAAATCGGTCGCGTTCTGGCATGGAAAGCAATGCGTCCACCACCTTGCGGTCCATCAAGCGGAAATCGCCGGTGTCCAATGGAATTAGCGTGCCGGAGAGTGCGTTGATGAGCCGGTAGAACAGCTTGGCGGTCTGGATCTTTAGAACCGATTCCCCGTCGCGATCCGTGCGAACTCCGTACACTACATCCCAACCGCTCAACCAGCGATCCACCATTTTGGCGATTAACTCAGGAGGGTCTTGGAGATCGGCGTCGATGAGCACGACGGCATCGCCGGAGGCATGTTCGAGACCGGCTGTGATTGCGACCTGATGGCCGAAATTTCGCGAAAGCTGTACCACGCGGATGCGGTCGTCGTCACTCTGGAGTTCCCGCAGCAGGGATACAGTCGTGTCCGTACTGCCATCATCTACGTAGACAATTTCAAATGAGAGCCCAATCACTTCGAGAGCGGCCACCAAGCAACGGTTCGTCTCGCAGAGCACTTCCGCCTCGTTAAAGCAAGGAACCACTATGGCGAGGCGGGCTATTCCATCAAGATCGCTCATTCGTGTCTCCTTTCATTTGAAATAGGCGAGCGCCTTATGAAACCACATCCACTCCGACGACTCAACCATTTTTCGGAGCGATCCTACTTAAAACATTTGATGCGGTCCAGACACACTGAATAGGTTTGTTGTTGCACAATGGCTTAAATCCTGATGTGAGGATGGCTCCAAATATCCAAGCAGTGGATTGGGGTTTGAAGATTAAAAATCCGGCTACTGTGGTGTAAGCTATGGGGCTATGAACATCGATTGCCCGATCTGCGGCGCAAGTGCTCACTCCATGGCAAAGCATCCGGAGGCAGATATTTACCGCTGCAGCTCTTGCACGCACGCTTTCAGCGATTGGGCTTCGATGCCGAAACAGGAGACTTACGGCTCAGACTATTACGACGATACCCATCGACGCTGGTTCGAGAACCCGAACACGCCTCTGTTCGACCGCCTCTGCGCTATTATTCCACAAGGGGCATCAGTTTTTGACGTGGGATGTGGTCGCGGTGATTTTCTACGACATGTTCAGCGTCAGCGTCCGGACGTGAAGTTGACCGGGATCGATTATTCGCCCAATGAAGCTAACAACATACGTTTTCTGAAAGGTGACGTTCTGACGCTCGATCTTCGTGAGCGATTCGATGTGATAGTGTCACTTGCAGTCATCGAGCACGTGCCTGACTGTCGTGCCTTTACCAAACGTCTACGGGAACTAGCCAAACCGGACGGCTCGGTGGCAATAATGACACTCAACGAGTCCAGCGTTCTCTACGGCTTAGCCCGCGCAGGCAGGGTGGTTGGGATTCCACTGGCATTTAATCGCCTTTACTCGCGACACCATGTTCATCACTTTACCCGGGAGTCGCTACGTCAGCTACTGGAGTCCTGCGGCCTGAACGTTGCTCAGCACCTGATGCACAACGCGCCGCTCAAGGCTATGGATATGCCCGTTCACAATCCGGCGGCAGAAGCGGTGCTTCGAGCTGGAGTGTGGGCAGTGTTTGCCGCTGGGAGCATTACTTCGAAAACCTATTTGCAAACTGCGATCTGCTCCCCTTCAAAAATGGACGGAACGTAGGAATGACGCCCGGCCCCTGTAAGCTTATAGGGCAGACCTGGGAGATCTTTGAAGCAGCACGCTGGTGTCATCGCTGAATTTCTCGGTCCATGTTGGACTACGCTTCAACATCTTCCCTAGCCCGCTTTCTGCCGGCATCAGAACATAGTCGATCTTATACTTGTCCATCACAGCCTGCGGATTGTCGATGGAAATGGCAGACAAATAGTCCTTAAAAACTCCGGCGACTGCATAGTGGCAATAACGGCCATCAATAAAGACTTTCAGCTCCGGGATTTGCCAAATCAAGTATCCCCCCCAAGCATAGTCGTGAAATACCCTCCCTTGAATTCCGTTCGCCTTCATATAGGCAACAGCACCTGCCGGATAATGGATTGGATCCTTAAAGCCCGACCGGGGTACACCAATGATGAATGCGCAGAGCAAAATGGCAAGAGCGACCACATTGTAAAGCCGCTTATCCGAATTTTTGTCATACGGAGTCATGAGTTCAAGTCGTGTGGCGAAGATGGGGGCGAGAAGAATTCCGGCAAGAAACATGAAGCGGACATACGTCAGGGAGAAATACAGGGACAACACGATGAACCCAAGCTCGTCCAACCGCAAGCGTTTCTGCGAGAGTACCGAAATCAGCAATGTTCCCAAGATCAGGATCATCGCAGCTTTTCCCCATGGCGTATGGAAATTGACCCCGGCGAATTCCTCGACGTTACCAGTCTCAGCCGACCTCGCTCCGAACATGACATCGAAGGGAAAGAAGACCAGACGGTATCCGAGTGGATTAATGAATACCGCTAAAGCAGACGCCCCTGCGGTGATGAGCAACTTGCGCAGTTGCAGCCCAGACCAGCGGGTTGCAAAGACGTGTCCCCAGCACCCCTCCACCAACCCGGAGGCGATGAAGACACCAAACACCACCATACCCATCGGCCACGAGCCGTGAGAATTTACCCATAGGCAAAATAGCGGAGGCACCAGCCAAAGCCATTTCCAGTCATCTCTCCGCGCCGCTTCCAGAATCAGCAGCAAGATCACCATGTACAACCAACCGAACAACAGGGTCCGAGCGCCAATGGAGACGGAAGCCAGAACGGCAGTGCCAACGCTCACCAGAAAGGAGTTCGTCAAATCGTGACTAGCAAGATAGCTAAGACGAAAGACGCCCAGGACGATTGCCGTGCATAGCAGGAACACGAGGAGAAAAACAGCAGGAAAGCCAGCCCATTTATACGCCAGATAGTAAGGTACTTCCGCCAGGTATTCGAAGGGGACGACGGCCACTCCCGGCGCGGTATAGGAATAGGAATCAACGAGTGGAATATGGCCTGTGGTCAACAGATGCTGGGCGTTACGCATATGCCACCACAAATCCGGATCGGTGATATCGCGCCTTGAAAGCACAAAAACGAGAAACGTAAGGGAAGCAGCCAGAACCGTGGGAAATGAAAACACCCGTCTCCAAATGCTAGAGGGCGAGTTGACTGGCACAATTAAAGGCGCACTCAACTGGGACAATTCGCCTTCCTCCCTCCCTGGTCTTCGGAAGCACGCTTCCGGATTTCATCAAATCGCGGGTTACAGGCTCCGGGACCGCCGAGCCAAGAGCAGTTCACTAATTAACACGCCTGCTCTGCGTACGCAACAAACATTTCCTGAGTTCTCTCAGTGCAACCGTAGATACGGCTATAGTCGCGAGTTCGTCTGCGATCGCGAAATGCTGTGCGGGTCGTCATCCGAGTGACAGAGCGAAGAAGGCGGGATGTCTTGCGGAATATGTAGCCATCCCGGGCCCAGTCGATTACGATAGGTCAGTGGTGCGGCAGGCTCGCAGCCTCTACGAGTGCCGGACACAATCCATGCAAGTTGTTGAAACTAAATAGCGCTGCGGAGCTCGAGCCGGCAGCACGCAAGAAAGTTGAATCCAGCGGAAGCGTGAGAGCGAGCGAGGAGCGATATGGAGGATTTACGGTTTCCGATTGGTAAGTTCGACGGGACCAAGGGACCAAACACACCCGAAGAACGCAAGAAGCAGGTCGACACCATTGCCGAGCTTCCGGAGCGCCTGAAGCAAGCACTGACGGGACTGAACGGAAAACAATTGGATACGCCTTATCGCGAGGGCGGGTGGACGGTGAGGCAAGTGACTCATCACCTTGCGGACAGCCACATGAACGCCTATGTCCGGTACAAACTGGCCTTGACGGAGGACAATCCAACGATTAAACCTTACCGGGAGGCAGCCTGGGCAGAACTGGCCGACAGTCGTATCACTCCCATCGATGTAAGCCTCGCGTTGGTGGACCACCTGCATGCCCGCTGGGTGGTATTGCTCCGCAGCCTGAAGGCTGAAGACTGGGAGCGGAAGCTAACGCATCCGGAGATGGGTGTGATGTCCCTGGACAAAATGCTCGGGATATACGCTTGGCATGGCGCGCATCATGTGGCGCACATCACCGGGTTGCGCCAGCGGAACCAGTGGTAGTGACCGGAGTGCGTGGCTGGAACCGATAAAAAAATCCGGTCGCACGCGCCAAAGAGTCATTGACCTCCGGATTCTGCCTTTGTTACTGTCAAGCGTTCGACTACGCTTGGCGACGGGCGGATATGTTGTTGGCAATCCTATGGCACTTAAGTTCCGCGGTGTTGATTTCCTTGAATTCGACTCGCTCCTCACCGAAGACGAGCGCATGGTGCGCGACACGGCGCGACGATTTGTAGAAGATAATCTCGTTCCTATCATTGAAGACTGTAATCGCCAGGGCAGGTTTCCCAGTGAGCTGGTTGCGCCGATGGCCGAGCTCGGCTTCTTTGGTCCCACCCTCCACGAATATGGTTGCGCGGGGATGAGCAGCGTGGAATACGGGCTCATCATGCAAGAACTGGAGCGCGGGGACAGCGGATTGCGCTCCTTCGCCAGTGTCCAGAGCAGCCTGGTGATGTACCCGATTCACGCCTTTGGCAGCGAGGAACAGAAGCAGCGCTGGCTCCCGGCGATGGCCAGGGGAGAAAAGTTGGGATGCTTCGGACTGACCGAGCCTGATGCCGGCTCGAACCCGGACGCAATGCGCACCCGTGCGGTTCCGGACGGCGAGCACTACGTACTCAACGGCGAGAAAATGTGGATCACCTCCGGTTCCATTGCTGACGTTGCCGTGGTCTGGGCCAAAAGCGAGGAGCATGGCGGCAAGGTGCGCGGATTCCTGGTTGAGACTGACCGTCCTGGGTTTGTCGCCAAAGACATCCATGGAAAGTGGTCGCTGCGCGCCTCGGTTACCTCGTCGCTTTCGATGCAGGACGTGCGGATTCCAAAGGAAAATCTGCTGCCGAAAACTTCAGGGCTGAAATCAGCGCTGATGTGTCTGAACCAGGCGCGGTTCGGCATCGCCTGGGGCGTGATCGGTGCGGCAATGTCGTGTTACGACGCGGCTCTGCAATATTCACAATTCCGCAAGCAGTTCCGCAACCAGCCCATCGCGTCGCATCAACTCGTCCAGGAAAAACTGGTCTGGATGATCACCGAAATCAGCAAGGCTCAGCTATTGGCACTGCAGGTGGGCCGGTTGAAGGATCAGAATAAGGTCCAGTACTTCCACATTTCGATGGCTAAGCGGAACAATGTGTGGATGGCCCTGGAGTGCGCCCGTCTGGCACGCGACATTCTCGGCGCAAACGGCGTAGCGGATGAGTATCCGGTATTCCGTCACATGGCAAATCTTGAGTCGGTGAAAACCTATGAGGGAACGCACGATGTTCACACGTTGATTCTGGGATCAGCGATAACAGGCATTGACGCGTTCTGAATTGAGTAGCAAAATCAGCCCGCCAAACTGCAGATGCGGGTCGATAAATTTGAAATAAACGGCACAAGGCCAAATGCAAGTACGAAACAGAGCCGCGGCCGCTGGAATTAGGAGAGATTATGGCGACACAGTTTCAAAGCAAAGTAGTCCATCTGGAAGACAACATCCAATCGAATCTCGAATCGGATCTCGCACTGGAAATGTTGCGAGTGGTTGAGGCGGCAGCCATCGCTTCCGCGCGACAAATGGGAACCGGTGACCGCAAGCGCGCCGATCAGGTCGCGACGGAAACAATGCGCCGTGTCATGGACACAGTACCGATGCGCGGCACCATCGTGATTGGCGAAGGTGAGCGCGACGAAGCTCCGATGCTGTACATCGGAGAGAAGGTGGGACGCGCCCCAAAAGAAGGCGTCATTTATCCGGAAGTGGACATCGCGGTCGACCCGCTGGAGGGTACGAACCTTTGCGCCACCGGCGCTCCGGGCTCCATCTGCGTATTGGCCGCCAGCGAGCGCGGCGGTCTGCTGCACGCCCCGGATTGCTACATGGAAAAGATCGTGGTTGGCCCGGCCTGCAAGGGCTCCGTGGATCTGGATGCGCCTACGGCGGTAAATCTTAGGATGATCGCCAAGGCTCTGGATCGCGACGTGGAAGACCTGGTAGTGATTGTGCTGGACCGCCCACGCCACGAGAAACTAATCAACGAGATTCGTCACGCAGGCGCGCGCATTAAACTGATCGGCGACGGCGACCTCGCACCGGGAATCGCGGCAGCCGTGCGTGGTGCCGGTGTACACGCCGTGATGGGCACGGGCGGTGCGCCGGAAGGCGTAATTACCGCAGCCGCGATGCGCTGCCTGAACGGCTACATGGTGGGCAGACTGACTGGCTATACTGACGAACAGCGCGAGCGCATGATCCAGTACGGTATCAGCGACGTGAACAAAATTTACACTGCCGAAGAACTCGCTCCAGGCGAAAACATCATTTTCGTCGCGACCGGCGTAACCGACGGCCCGCTAATGCAGGGAGTTCGCTTCTTCGGAGAAGGTGTACGCACATCCTCGATGGTTATGAAGATGGCTTCGCGTAAGGTCCGCTTTGTGGAGGGCATCCACTTGGAGCAGGGTAAGGATTTCGCCGTTCGGTTCTAGTGCGGTCAAATGTCGAGAGAAAAGGGGTTGGGCTTAGGCCCGCCCCTTTTGCTTGGCTGCAGCGCAACTACTGGGGTGAGATGGTGATGATGTTCATCCGCGCCAGCCCGTTGATGACGAACTGCACCGCAATCGCCGTCAACATCAATCCCATGATTCGCATCATGATTCGGATCCCCGTCTCCCCCATGCGTTTGCGTACGCGATCCGCCGAGGCAAGGATGATGTAGCTGGCGAAGGCGGTAAATGCGATGGCGACAAAGATTGGGATGGCGTGCTGCCATGTAGGCGAAGCACCCATTAGCACCATGACGGTTGAGATCGCACCCGGTCCCGCCAGTAGAGGAATTCCAAGGGGAGTGATGCCAATGTCCTCCTTAGCCGAACCCTCCTCGGTTTCACTTGTTCCCTCCTGCGTAGAGCGGCGCGCTTGCAGCATATCAAGGCCGATCAGCAAGAGGATGAGTCCGCCAGCGATTTCAAAGGCCGCCAGCGTGATCCCGAATAACTTGAAGATGAACGATCCGGAGAGCGCGAACAGGCTGAGAACGATCAGGCAGGTCCAGGCAGCGCGGGCAGCCATACGACGGCGCGACGCGGCATCCGCGCGATACGTCATCGCCAGAAAAGGCGGAACCGCGGCAAACGGATCAACCAGAAAGAAGATCGAGCAAAATGCAACGAACGAAAACTCCGTCATGGAAGTAAAGAACGAGTGAATGCGGGCGGCTTCCGGCGGCAGGAACATTCGAACGAAACAGTCTCCAGTTACCAGCGTACACGGGATGATCGCAGAATCCAAAGCGGCGAGGCTGCATCCTTGCCGCGAACAGGTGTTCTTCTATCGGGGCGATGCGGGCTCTTCGCTAAGCCGATAAGGATGGCGGAGATGTTTGCGGGCAGCCGCCGCGTAATCGCTGTCGCGGCCGGCGGCAATCACACTGCGATAGCGCGCCACCGCCTGCTCGCGCCGCCCCAGGATGTCGTACATTTCTCCCGCGGCAACATCGGCGCGAAGCATCAGTGATGGCTCCACGTCGTTGCAGGTGGTGACAAGATCGAAGGCACTAGCTGCCGGTTCGAACTGGCGCTGCCCACGCAAGGAAATGCCCAAGCCCCATGCTGCCAACTCAGGCTGGAAGGTCGAATACTTCCCTTCGCGCCCCTTCTCCAGTGCGACGCGATAGTGTGCAATGGCGTCGGGTCCGTGACCGGCAGCATTGAGCAGATGCGCGTACTCGATGACGAGAAGAAAATTTCTGGGATACTCCCGCGAGACTCGTCCCACCAGTTCCAGTGCCTCCGGATAGCGCTGTTCGCGCCGCAGAAACAGGCTGAGAGCGAGGGCCGCGTCATTGCTCGACGTACCGTGCGAACGGCTCACCTCCCGCAGATAATTGAGACCTTTCTGGCGATTACCCGTGACTCCCACCAACGCTACGGCCGCACGCCCCGCCCAGTTCAGCGAACCGATTATATAGTTATGGATTCCGACGGTCATTTTGGCATCCACGTAGCCTGGGTCCAATTCGAGCACGCGCTCATGATCGCGCCGCGCTGCCAGCGCCGAGCGGATTGCCGGTAACCACGACTTCTGGGCCATTCCCATGTACGTAGCGCGGAAGCCACGCGCTACGCCTCGAGCGTAGAGGGCATCCGTGTCATTCGGATTCTTCTCCAGGCGTGCGTTGCAGAGCGACTCGACGCGTGCGATGAGGTCAAAGATCCGCTTTTGGGCGGCCATATCCAGAGGCCGTCGCGCTTTGCTGGCGAGAAAGCTTTCGCTCGAATAGGTTTCCGTATCGAGGGCGCCGATGCGGTTCAGTTCCTTGAATAATTCGGCGGCCAGGAGATAGTTGGAGGTAAAGGGATCATCCGGATATTCGCTCTGAAGTTTGGCCAGATCGCGAATCGCCGGATCGTAGTCCATATTGTAGAGTTCATTGAAGCCGCGCGCCGCAAGGGCATTATTGCCGGGGCGGATGGCCGGGGCTGCGCCTTGAGCGGCCAATCCCCACGCGGGTAGGAATAGCCACAAACCAGCGAGAAAAAGGACGATGGTAAATCGATTCGGACTCATGAGACTGAGAAGAGTCTAAACTGTTGCGCGGGGTAATACACGGTTGCGCTCCACGATTCAGCGGTCCCCACCCGCTATGAGAGTTCAGTCTCAATCGGACAGAATTCGCCCAGCAGCGGAAGATAGAGCGCGCAACGCACCGGACGCGGATCGAAAGCCCGCAGAACACGAACGTAACGCTGCATATCAGGACGATACTTATCCACCTGCATCCGCACGAAGCGGCCGAGGATCTCCCCCGAGTTGCTCGGTAATTTTGTAGTCGATCAGCCAGCGTGTGCCGTCCTCGATAAATGTACGATCCACCCGCACATGCTCCAGCCGCCCCTCGATCACCGCCGACACGGCAAACTCACAGCGATGTTCGGCGTGCGGAGAAAGCAGCCAGCGGCCCCGCTCATCTTCGAGCGTCCTGCTCAACGCTTCCGATACACGCGCGGTCCCCTGCTCCAGTTCGCCACGCATCACTCCTGCACGCAGCAGCGCGGCCGAAATTGCCGGTCTCGCCGAGAGCAGACGCCGGGCGTCCCAATGTGACGGACCTTCGAGAGCGATGCGCTGGAGAAAACTATGCGCGACAACGCCGATGCGCGGCAAAAGATCGCCGACCCACTCGAAGCGATGTTCCTCATCAGAAACTTTGTGTTGCTGGGAATTCCAGTGCAATGCTTCCGGCATCGGCGGGCGCGACAAAGGTCAAGGGAAGGCGGCGCAGTAACAACTCCGGCGCCGGCTTCTCGTCTGCTTGCGTGCCGCTCTCGGATTCCGCAGGCGGGGCAAATTCCTGCTGCATCCCCGGTACATCCCAGAGCATGCGCAGGATGGAATTCTGGTCGGGTTGCCGCCCGTCCGGCACCGCAGCCGAGAGATAGAGACGCTTTCGCGCGCGGGTGGCGGCAACATAAAACAGGCGCTTCAACTCTTCGCGTGAACAACTACTGGCAATGTCACGCAGATATCCTTCGATAGTGGGCACCTTGCTGCCCTTCTTGCCTGGAGCTTCCATCGGCCCCAGCAAAAGAAATTCCTGCCCGCCGCGACGCCGCAGACGCCAATAAAGCAGACTCTTATCATCCTGCCGCGAGCGGCGCTCCAACGCCGGCAGAAAAACTATATCCCACTCCAAGCCTTTTGCCTGATGAATGGGCATGATTTCGACGCGAATGCCGCTGCGATTATCGGCGGGCGCGAACAGGTCATGCAGTTTTAAGGCAAAGTTCTCCGCATCGCGTACCATGCCCGCCGAAGATTCGCGCATCCAGTAGCGCAAAGTATGCATTCGAGTCGCGAATTCCCTGCTCCCGGTCGGCTAAGCATGCGGGGCCGCCAAGGCGCAGCCAGGTGGACTCGACTAATGCGCGCAGTGAACCACGCCCACGCCGCGTCAACGCATCCTCCAGCACCGGAAGACAGCGCGCCAGTGCCGAACGCGCCTGTTCGGAAAGCTTGCGCTCCCCGTCGATGCAAAAGTTCGCGCACCGTAGAGCCGTCATCTCCCCGACAGAGTTCCCACAAATCCGCCAAGCTGAGACCGCACCACGGTGCCCGCAAAACTGCCAGCCACGCAGTACGGTCAGCGAGATCTGTCAGGGCCGATCGCAGTGCTTCCAGATCGCGAACCAGCGGACGATCCGAAAGCCGATCGGTTTTCACTGCGCGAAAATCGATTCCCGCCGCATGGAACGCCTCTACCAGCTGAGGCAGGTGAGTTCGCGAGCGCACCAGTACGGCAATCGTGGAAGGCTGCTCGCCGGCCGGCGTAGGGATCGCGAGTTCGCGCTGAATGCATTCCGCCAGATGCTTCGCCTCACCGGCACGATCCGCGTTGGCGAAACCCCTGATCTGCACCGCCGAACCGTCAAGACCCGGACGCGAAGGCTGCGCCTCTGCATACTGAACCGCATTGGTCAGGTCGCTGTCCTCACGAAGAATCAGCGGGAAAATGCGGTTGAACCACTCGACCAGATTCTGTTGCGAACGAAAGTTTTGACTGAGCCGGTCGAAACAATGCTGATGCCCGCCAATACCTTCGGTGCGCGCCTGCTGATAGATCGCAACGTCGGCCTGACGAAATGCGTAGATCGACTGCATTGGATCGCCGACATAAAAAGTGGAACACTGTTCATCCGCCTCCCATGTACCAAGCAGACGGGCCAAGAGTTCGACCTGGACACGGTTTGTGTCCTGGAATTCGTCGACGAGAATATGGCGGATTCGATACCCCAATTGCAGGCCCAACTCGGTTGGGTCGCCCTCGTGCCCGATAGCATCGAGCGCGCGCTGAGCGTACTCGGCAAAGTCGATGGTGGCCTTCTCCGAGAAAACAACTTTAAGATTCGCCGCAGCCAGAGGCAATACCTCAAGAACAGCATGCATGAACTGCCACTGCGATTCCGTGTAATGGGGATCGGGCAGACGGCGAATTCGATTCAGCGCCGCGCAGAGTTCTTCCGCGCCGGACAGTTGCGCAAGGTCCGCGAAAAATTCAAGGCATTGCTTTCGACGGGCTTTCTCGCCGGGCGTTCCCGAAGGAAAACCGTGGCGGACGTTCACCGTTTTGCGCAGCGCCGGATTGCTCCGATCCGAGGTCAACAGAAAATCACAGATTCGTCGCCAACTATCAAGATGCTCGGCGGCTGCGGGAGGCCATTTTCTGATGTCAAACAGACGCGGCAAGCGCTGCGAAGAGATCGGAACCACCTCGGCGCTGGCCGCAATCGACGCAACCACTGGTACGGAAGAACTCACGCTTTGCGCAAGTTGATCCGTCGAGTAGCGCATCAGGTCAAACATTTTCGATTCGTGTGCGCTGTTCAGCACCGTCTGAATATGCGTGCGCACGAGTTCGAGATCTTCCTCAACCGAAAGCGCCAGCGCCGCTTCGAGCGTACTTCTGAGGCTTTGCCGCTGCGAGGCATCGAACGCATCCGAACGTCCGAGAAAGTGTAGCCATTGGTCACGCTGCGCAAGCATTGCCGCCAGCAGATTCGCACGCCGCGAACATCGTTGTCCATGTGTACGAGTAATGCAGCTACTGCGTCCCCCAGTGCGCCCGGAAGGGCAAGGTGATCGATCACCCGCTGCGACGCAAGTTCATAGAGAGGCCGAGCATCTTCTGTGACCTGCGCCACGCCTCCGAGCAATCCTTTGAAAGGCGCACGCTGCGCCACCGACTCGCAAAACGAATCGAGCGTGCGAACCTGCAACCGCGCGGGATGTTCAAGGATATCCCAACCGAGCGCGATGGAAGTGTCGAGAACCGAGCGCGCCAACCGCAGCGATTGCTGCTCGTGCGGAGGACGTTCTGAAATCTGCACACTGTCGAGTTGCCCGGCGCGTTGCAGCGTGAGAAGAATTCGGCCGCGCATCTCCGCCGCAGCCTTGCGGGTAAACGTAATGGCCAGTACGGATTCCGGTTGATCGACCTTGGCAAGGCATGCGAGGAATCGCTGCATCAGTAATTCAGTTTTTCCAGAACCGGCAGGAGCCTGCAGCATCCATGACTGCGTGATATCCAGAACAGCCAGGCGGAGGCTCGCATCGGAAGGTATGGCGCGCGGAGTAGGACTACTCATCGTTCCCTCCCCCCGATCCACTGTCCGAATCGTCGTTCGCCAGTTCGCCTACCCGGCACAGCGCCGTCAGATGGCAATGCTCGCACGGCGAACCAGTTTTCCCCTTCGGAATCCTCGGATCAACCGCGGCAGCACCTTGTACAAATGACGTGGCGATGCGTTCCAACTCCACAGCCCATCGTCCGGTGTACTCATCGAACGCAAGCCCATCGAACACAGGTTTGTTTGGGATCGCGCACGGCAACAGATCTTTTTCGCGCAGATAGCCTTTGAAACCGGATTCATCCTTGCGAACGATGGCAAATGACACGCCGGCGAGATCGAACTTTTGCTGCTGCATCGCCAATGCGTAGAACGGCAACTGCGGCATCCGCGGACGCGGAACCTGCCAGGCGCTCACACGGTTAGAGCCGCCGGTTTTGTAGTCGATCACCACATAGACGTCATCAATTTCGTCAAGACGATCGAGGCAACCACGCAGAGTCAGACCTCCCAAACTTACCTCAACCGGAAGTTGATGGCCAACCACATGGAAGGGTTTGCGGGTGGACTCAAGGTCAAGCCACTCCGTAAGTACCTCAACGGTGCGCTGGCGTTCCAGCGCGCGAAAACGCTTCGTCCATTCGTCTTTGCTCGACGGCAACTCCCGCGCCATCGCCTCATCCACGGCAGCCTCAACGATTGCTGTGCGATCGGGGCGGCGCAATCCCTCACTGTCTTTTAACTGCCCCCATATCAGTTGCAGCGCGAGATCAACAACCTTGCCTCTTTCCGTAGGAGCCAGCGCATCGTTCGGTCCTTGAACCTCCTTGGCGAGCAGGCGGCGAATCGCGAACGCCCGGAAAGGACAGTTGGACTGCTCCTGCAGCAGCGACGTTCCGCCCCGGACGGCTTCCCCGGATTGTAGTGCGGGAGCAGTGGAGTCGCAGATAATTTCCAAATTCGCGGAGTCGAATCTGGACGCAAGCATCGGCGGCATTTCGATGGCCTCGTCCGCGACCGGAAACTCCGAGAAGCATGGACTCCAGCGCTGCTCGCGTTCGTCATCGGTGCGGCGCGCCAAGCTGAGCGAAACCAGCGGCGCCGACTGCAAGAGGCGCGAGGTAATCCGCGAGATTCGCGCCTTCGCCTGAGGTGTTCCAATCAGCGCCACGCCCTTCTCTTTCAGCAAGGCAATCGGAATGAGCGGCGAGACCCCTGGAGATTCCGGCCAAAGATCATCGCCGCACGAACCGATCCACAGGGCATCGAAGATCGAGCCCTCCGACTCCGCCGCGTTCATGATTTGCACCGGAGCATTGAGCGTCTCAGGCTTGAAGTTCTGCGTTGCTGCGGCGCGATGCAGCCTTGCCACGAAGCCTGGAAAATCAGTGCGCCATTCGAGCAACTCCAACGAAGAAACTGAGACGAGAAGCTCACGCCAACTTTGCGTACACTGAAATTCCTCGCTGTTCAGTGATACCCTGCCAGGCCATCCGAAGGCTTCCAAAATTCGGCGCGAGATGTCCGCCCAATAGGGCGCCGCCTGCTCCGAGGAAAATGCAGAATGCTTTGGAAGCGCTTCCAGCGCAGCATGCAATCCGGGCAGTTCGTGCGACTCTTCGCAGCCACCTCGCGAGATCGGCGATGCCGACCTGGCGACGGGCATGTTTTCTTATGCCTGCGAGAAAACTCGCGACCGCTTCCGGCTCTGCCGCCAAGTAAGGCGAACTTAACATGGAGTGAAAGGAGTGGAACTCGATAGGGGCCGCAAACAACGAGAGCAATTCCAAGGCACAACGCACAACGGGATACTCTGCAAGCGCAAGTGGCGATGCGATCTCAAAGGCGGAGGGCGTCTCCCGACCGAGCAGATGTTCGGGATGAAGTACCGAACGAAACGCGCTTTCCACCTGCGGAAGCTTTCGCTCAAGGTCGAAGAATATGACACCGATGCGCGCTTCGGGCGATGCCTCTACCTTCTGGCGCGCCCATTGGGCCGCCGTGCGCAATTCATCTGCAACACCGTCGAACTCATGCCGGAGCGGATGAATGACCGCCTCTCCGTCCTGTTCCGTTGCGGCAGCGACCTGCACTCCGGCTTCTACCAGCGCGCTCCAGAAATTTGTCACTGTGCAGGCGTGGGTTCAGCGAGAAACGTAAACACTTGTTCCGGAAGACGCAATGCCGCTAAGCATGAAAGCAGTTCGCAGGTGAAGAGCGCCGGGCACGTCCACCGGTGCGCCGCAATCCGGCGTCGAAATTCCGCTGCCCACCCGGAGAACGCTCGGGTGTCCGCGGAAGCGTTCATCAGCGGAGAGTCGAGCGCGATATCATACTCGATGGCTGTGCGGAAGGACTCGCAAGCCAGGGCCGCGGCAGACTCCGGCAACAACATCTCCCGTCCGCTGGGCGAATGCTCAATGATCTGCCGCCACAACTGCAATTCTTGTTCCCGCTGCAACGCCTGAACCGTGACCGCACCGGCGATCACCGCATCCGAATAAAGCCGCTCTATAAAAGCTCCGTATGGGAGCACATCGGGCGTGAGCCATGCGGCATGGGAGAGGCGCATCCGCCGCTCTGCCGCCGCATAGATAGCAGCGCGCGGAACGAGTATTCGCCGTCAGCACCGTCGCTCCAGCAACGGCCGCAGTGACTGCCTGCTCGAAACACTCGCGATACCCAGTCAACTCGCCTCCCACGGAGCAGCGGAGTTGCAATCGACGACCATGGATTTCATCCGGAGCTACAGGAACGTTCTATCACGGGCGCACGCGCTTCTCAAGACGCGCGGTCCTTAGTTCCCAATTCTTTATAGCTTAAAGAAAAAGATGCACGGGATGTGGTTCAACGGGCAGCGATCAAAGTTCCGCGGCATTCGCCAAACCCAATACGTACGGCTGCAGGGGACTGGCAGAAAGCGCGCAGCGTCACTTCATCTCCGTCTTCCAGAAAGGTCCGCTGAGTTCCGTCGGGCAGCAGGATGGGATCGACTCCGCCTCGCGTAATTTCCAGGAGACAGCCGCGCGCAGCAGGATCAGGGCCGGAGACCGTGCCGCTGCCGAGTAGATCTCCGGGCCGTAGATCGCAGCCGTTGGAGGTGTGGTGCGCGAACATCTGCGCAAATGTCCAGTAAAGGTCGCGGAGATTTCCGCGGCTGACCAGATGGGGTGAGCAATCCCTCTCACGCATCGCAGCGGTCCGCAGATAGACCTCCGCAGTCAGATCGAAGCCGCCCCGCTGCTGATCGTCGGGATCAGCGAGGTATGGCAGTGGCTGCGGGTCTCCCAGCGGGACGCGCAAAGGCCGGAACGCGAAACGGAGCCAGCGCTTCGGTGGTGACGATCCAAGGCGAAATGCTGGTGGCAAAGCTTTTTGACAGAAACGGGCCAAGCGGTTGATATTCCCACGCTTGAATGTCGCGTGCCGACCAGTCATTTAGCAGGCAAAGTCCGAAGATGTGATCCCCGGCCTGCGCTATCGGAATGGCTTCGCTGATCTCGTTTCCCACTCCTGCAAACGCCCCAATCTCCATTTCATAGTCGAGGCGGCGGGACGGAGCGAACTGTGGATTCTCGGCAGATGGAAGCTTTAGTTGCCCCCAGGGACGGCGCACTGCTGTTCCGCTAACGACGATGGAGGAAGCGCGGCCATGGTATGCGATGGGCACCCACTTGTAATTCGGCAATAGCGGATTCTCAGGACGAAATAGCGCTCCAACGTTACCGGCGTGATGCACCGAGGCGTAGAAATCGGTGTAGTCACCGATCTCGACCGGCAACACCATGGTTACGTCCTGCTGTGGGCGCAGACACGCTTCGGCTTCGGCCCGGTTTGCCGAATTCACGCGCAGCAACTGAAACAGAGCGCGACGCAAGGCCGTCCAGCGCGCCGGCCCCAACCCCATCAACGGATTCAGGCACGGTTCCTTACAGACCTCATAGGTAGCGTCGTCCACATCATCCAGCAGTGCGCGCTCGGCAGCCGCTTCCAGATCGAGCACCTGATCACCGATCGCGACGCCAAGACTTGAGCAGGAATTCTCTCCGTTGGTGAATGCGCCGAAGGGAAGATTCTGAATCGGAAAATCGCAGCCGGGGATGTTGGCCGATTCCACGAAGGAGCGCGCATCCGGATCGTGAGTTTGGTTTCGTTCCATGCTCATAGAAGGTCAAGCTCGTGCATGTCCTGGAGAGGCTCCTCGAACGAGCAGGAACCAAAACTCAATGCGAATTCCGAACGCATCGAGCGAAGACATGCTACATCGATCTGTATCGGCTCCTCTTCTCCGCCCCAGGTCAGCGCGTCATCACCGAAGTGCCAGTTTGCGCGCTCTCGGTCGGCAAGGCAAGTGGCCAGCACGACGCGCGACGCCGCTTTGCCCGAGCGCACCGCACTCCAGGCAATCGCGGCCGCGGTAAAGAGGTTCAGGAATCCGTGCATCATTCCCTCGCGCGAGTCTGGCTCATAGGTAAGCGAGTGAAAGCAACGCAAGGGATGATGCAGCCCCGCGGTTGCTTTGAATGGTACGCCGAACTCCGCGCACCGCACGATGAATGCGGCAACGTTCTCCACGCTGGGAAACGCTTCCTCGACTACGCCGCCGGTTCGCAGTTTCGCGCATCCGCCGAAGTGACGGAGGATCGGAAGAAACTCGTCGGCTTGCTCCGGCGCAAACTCGAAGAACACCGCCGTACTCGGGGGCTGGTTCTTGCGGACGAGATCAACTTCGTCCAAGTCACGCACGCGCACCTCGATGGTGTCGATCACCGCACCGGGTGCTTTGCGATTAAACTCATCGACCGCCACCAAGTCTGCTTCAATGTTGGCTGAAATAATTCCACTGAGGTGCCACGGATCGGTGGCAACATTCTCCTGCGCATTCAGAAATTCATCCAACCGCGCGACCGGGAGCACGAACCGCCCCAGGGCCCATCGCTGCCGGGCATTGAGATAAGTCGAGTAATTGTTCACGCTCGTCATCATGTCCAAAGATGCGGGAGGAAACAGACCGGCGTAATCAATGATTCGATCGAGAAACACTCTCAGAGATGCGGCCGCGCTGCGAACTGAAGTGGACATGATCGCTCAACTCCGCGGGAAGTTGCGTTTCAGATTCTGCCAGCAGGTGTAGTACTCGTGTTGCAGTTCGGCGGACTCGAGGGCGAAGCGGGTAGGGCGACAGACAAAATTGGTTTCAAACATGAAGGCCAGAGTATCCGCCAAATACTGTGGCTGCAGTACGGCCGTCGATGCCCGTTCATAGCTAGTCGAATCCGGACCATGGCCGCTCATGCAGTTGTGCAGACTTGCGCCTCCGGGTAAAAAGCCCTCCGCCTTCGCATCGTACTGCCCACGAATCAGCCCCATGAATTCGTTCATGAAATTGCGATGAAACCACGGCGGACGGAAGGTATGTTCGGCAACCATCCATCGCGGTGGAAAGATCGCGAAGTCGCAATTCGCTGTTCCCGGCGTTGCAGAGGGCGAGGTGAGCACCGTGAAGATCGAGGGGTCAGGATGATCGAAGCTCACGCTGTTGATGACGCAGAAGCGCGCCAGATCGTACTTACAGGGTGCGTAATTGCCATGCCAGGCAACCACATCCAGCGGCGAGTGATCGTACTCACTCTCCCACAGATTTCCCTGAAATTTGCAGATCACGCGAACGCTCGCCTCGATGTCTTCGAAGGCGGCAACGGGAGTCTGGAAGTCTCGCGAATTTGCAAGGCAGTTGGCGCCGATGGGCCCCAACTCCGGAAGGCGGAAGCTCGCGCCGTAGTTCTCGCAGATATAGCCGCGAGCTTCTCCCTCCAGCAGTTCCACGCGAAACTTGATCCCGCGCGGTATGAGCGCGATTTCACCGGGTGCGAGCGCAATACGTCCGAGTTCGGTATGAATGAGCAAACGCCCCATCTGCGGCACCAGCAGCAATTCGCCGTCAGCGTTGTAGCAATAGAGCGCCTCCATGCTGCGGTTGGCGGCATAAATATGGATAGCCACACCGCTATGAGTCGCAAGATCGCCATTCCCCGCAAGCGTGATCAGTCCGGCGAGAAAATCCGTTGGCTTGTCCGGCATTGGCACGGGATTCCAGCGCAGTTGATTGGGCGGAGCGGGCACCTCGTCGAATGGCGTCGAGCGAAGCAAACCATTCGCAATCTTGCGATAGGGATGGTGCATCACGCTGGGACGAATGCGATAGAGCCAAGAGCGCCGATTCAGCGCACGCGGCGCGGTAAAAGGCGTCCCGCTGAGTTGTTCGGCATAAAGCCCGAATGGCACTTGCTGCGGCGCATTCTGCCCTGTTGGCAGCGCGCCCGCAACCGCTTCCGTCGCGAACTCGTTGCCGAATCCCGATTGGTAGTCCGGCGCAGCCTGCGGCTGAGAGTGGATGCGTCTTTGCATTGCTCGTTGCCGGGACTACTGCTCATCACGTCGTTTCTCATCACATCCCCTGTCGTCGCACCGGCTTCCATTTGGCCGGGCTACAGATTGCCTCGCCGCGCCTGCTCCAGTTCGATGGCTTCAAACAGCGCCTTGAAGTTTCCCTTGCCAAAGCCCCGGCTGCCCTTGCGCTGGATGATCTCGTAAAAGACGGTCGGCCGATCCTCCACCGGACGGGTAAAGATTTGCAGCAGATAGCCATCCTGATCCTTGTCCACCAGAATTCCCAGGCGCTTGATCTCCGCCAGCGGTTCATCAAGTTCTCCGATGCGTTCTTTGAGGAGGTCGTAATAGCTGTCCGGCACGCGAAGAAACTCAACTCCGTTGCGCTGCAATTTGTTTACCGTGGCGAGCACGTCGGTCACCTGTAATGCAACGTGCTGTACTCCCGGCCCCTGGTACGCTTCCAGATATTCCGCGATCTGACTTTTGCGGAGTCCCGCCGCCGGTTCATTGATGGGAAACTTCACCGAATAGGAATCGTCAGACATTACGATCGACATCAGTGCGCTGTATTCGGTCGAAATATCCTTGTCGTCAAAGCTGATAAAACGGTGGAAACCAAAGATCTTCGAATAGAACTCAGCCCAGCGGTTCATCTGCCCAAGTTCGACGTTGCCTACCATGTGATCGATGCGCAAGATACCCGCATCATCACCGGCAATTCGCTGTTCGGAATAGCCCGGCAGAAATGTGCCGCTGTATCCGCGGCGCGAGAGAAGCGAGTGAATGGTATCGCCATAGGTGCGAATCGCCGCCCGGCGCACCGTCCCAAAATCATCCTTGAGGTCGTGTGGGGCCTCGGCAGCTTCTGCGCCGCGCGCCAACGCTTGCTCGAAAGCCAGATCCGCATCGGCCACCTCAAGGGCAATGTCGCGAATGCCGTCGCCGTGGCGCTTAATGTGCTCAGCCGCGGGATGCGATGGGGTCAGAGGCGTGCTCACCACGAAATTTGCCTTGCCTTGCGCCAGCGCATAGGAAGCCATATCCCGGCTGCCGGTCTCCTGTCCGCGATAGGCCAACTGCGAAAAACCAAACGCGTTGCGGTAAAAGAACGAAGCTTGCCTGGCGTTGCCAACCCAGAATTCCACGTGATGGATACGCTTGATCTGTAGCGGATTCTCCATTTGCTTCACCCCGGCTCGCCGATAACGTACGCGGGCCTAGTGCAGCGCTTTCGGCGAGCAGCGCCACGGTACCTTGGACCATGCGGTTAGATGAGAGAGCACGCACTGAAGTTGCGGGCAATTCACCAAACTCTCGGGCAAAAACAGCCAGTCTCACTCTATACTGGAGAGCTCAGCAGGAAATCCTGCGGTCTGATACGCAGCGGCACGGGAGGATTATGCGAAGCTTCGAAAGCCTTTCGGAACGGGAGATTCTTGCCCTAGCCATCGCCATGGAAGAGGAAGACTCGCGTATTTACGCGGACTTTGCAGAGGGACTCCGCGACAGCTATCCAGTCACTGCCGAGATTTTCGACCTGATGCGCAAGGAGGAGATTAACCATCGCCAGCGCCTGTTTGAGACCTACAGGGCCAGGTGGGGCGAACACATTCCTCTGATCCGTCGTGAGGATGTGAAAGGCTTCGTAAAACGCCGTCCGTTCTGGCTCATGCGTCCGCTACGCGCCGAGAGCGTACGCAAGCACGCCAGTGCCATGGAAATGGAGATCCGCCAGTTTTACGAGCAGGCCGCACGTCACACTCAGGATGCCAGCCTCCGGCAGTTACTCGATAATCTCGCCGAGGAGGAGCGCTCGCATGCGCAGAAGGCCGACGAGTTACAAAGGACTATGTTGCCGTCCGAGGTGCGCGAACGTGAGGACGCGGCCAGCCGCCGCCTCTTCGTGCTCCAGGTAGTGCAACCCGGACTAGCCGGCCTGATGGACGGTTCGGTTTCCACGCTCGCTCCATTGTTTGCGGCCGCCTTCGCCACCCATAGTTCGCATGATGCTTTTGCTGTCGGTTTGGCAGCCTCGGTAGGCGCCGGCATCAGCATGGGTTTCGCCGAAGCGCTTAGTGATGATGGCACGCTTACCGGGCGCGGACACCCCTGGATTCGCGGCGTGGTCTGCGGACTTATGACCACCCTCGGCGGAATTGGGCATACGCTTCCCTATCTCCTGGGCTCGTTTTATACGGCCACCGCGGTTGCCGCCATCGTTGTGGTGCTCGAACTCGCAGCCATTTCCTACATCCGTTATAAATATATGGATACCCCTCCCTTCTCCGCCGCCTTCCAGGTTATGGTCGGCGGGGCCCTCGTATTCGCCGCCGGCGTACTTATCGGGAACAGTTAAAGAGTTGACCAGTTCCGCGCAAGTTGTTACCGCAACAGGAGTTGCCGGACTTACGTTCACGCATCACACAAGCAGTGTGACTTTGGTCCGTAGGAAGACGAGCCAAAGAGGGGTACAATTAGTCTCGGTATTGAAAATGGTTTTCAACTTGATTGACACCCCGATCGCCAAACTGAACCACACCCTTTGCGATCTCGCCGTGGGCGAGAGCGGAATTCTGGAAGACTTCGACATGCCTCAGAGCATTGCCGAACATCTGATGAATCTTGGCTTTGTGCCGGGTCTGGAGGTTCTGGTGACGCGTAGCGGTCCCGGTGGCAATCCGCGCGTCTATCGCGTCGATGGAACGGACGTGGCTCTGCGTCGTGACCTCTCCCGCTGCATCGCTGTACGTCCCTTGCGCGCTGCGGAAGCAGAGGCGAGGTAAGCAGTGAGTGTTCCGATCCCGGGGACTCTGGTAGCTCCGAAAGCGGCAACCGGTTCTGCGGTCTACAAGACCGTTGCCGTCGTCGGTCCTCCCAATGCGGGCAAAACCACACTCTTCAATCGCCTCACCGGATTGCGCCAGCGGGTTGGTAACTTTCCCGGCGTCACCGTGGAGCACCACACGGGAAGCTTTCGTCTGGCTTCCGGCGAAGAGGTGGCGCTGATTGATCTGCCCGGTGTCTACAGCCTCAATCCGAAATCGGAAGACGAAAGAGTTACGATCGATGTGCTGAACGGCGAGATGGCAGGTGCCGCGCGCCCGGATGCAATCATCCTGGTACTCGACTCCAACAATCTCAACCGGCACCTTATCCTGGCTGGACGCGTCATCGCCCTTGGACTGCCTACGCTTGTTCTGCTGAACATGGCGGACGAATTGCACAAGCAGGGCGGTCAGGTGGATGTGCTTCCCCTGGCGCGGCAGCTTGGTACTCCGGTCGCTCTGGTCAGCGCGGTGACGGGCGAGGGCCTGAACGCGGTAGCGAATTTTCTGGTCGCGACCCCGCAAGCCCCCGAGCCACTCGAACTACCCATCTTCGGAGATCCCCGGCACTGCCGTGAATGGGCCGTGCGAATGGGTTCCCATGCCGCCTACCGGCGTGGCGCGACTCCGGAATGGACCCGACGCCTCGATTCGATTTTCCTCCACAAACTGTGGGGTGGAGTGATTTTTGCGGTTGTCATTGTCGCGGTCTTCCAAACCATCTTCTCGTTGGGTCAGCCGGCCAGCGACCTGTTGCAGAGACTGCTGGATAATGTCGCGGTTCATCTTTCCATCCTGCTTCCCGCCGGTCTGATCAATTCCTTGGTTGTAAACGGAATTTGGAAGGGTGCCGGATCGGTACTGGTCTTTCTACCGCAGATACTTCTTCTCTTCCTCGTGATCGGCATTCTTGAAGATTCCGGCTACCTGGCGAGGGCCGCGGTAATCTCCGACAAGGTGATGGCAAAGGTTGGTCTGAACGGAAAGTCTTTTATCCCTCTGCTTTCCGCCTATGGATGCGCCGTGCCGGCAATTATGGCAACGCGCACCATTGAGAACAAGCGCGACCGTATCGCCACCATTCTGATCGCACCCTTCATGACCTGTTCGGCGCGCCTGCCGGTTTACACGATGGTGATCGCGGCATTCATCCCGAACCGTCCGGTATTGGGGCCTGTGGTCGGGACCCGCGCCATCGCGATGTTGAGTCTGTATGTGCTGGGCTTTGCCATGGCAGTGGCTACCGCCAAGGCCTCTGAAGAGTTCCGTACTTCGCAGCCATGATGTCGCGTTTATTATGGAGCTGCCGCCTTACCGATGGCCGATGTGGAAATCGCTGAGCTTGCGGCTGATGGATCGCGCCAAGGCATTCCTTTTCCGCGCCGGGACCGTGATACTCGGCGTCAGCATTCTGCTGTGGGCGCTTACTTACCTGCCCATGCACAACGGACAGCCTCCACAGATTGCCGACAGCGCGATCTCTAAAATCGGGCATTTTATTGAACCCGCGATTCGCCCGCTCGGCTTTAATTGGAAGATCGGAGTGGGCCTGCTCAGCTCCTTTGCCGCGCGCGAGGTCATCATCGCAACCATGGGAACCCTGCATGGAGTCGATCCTGAATCGCACGCCATGGCGTTGCAGGAAGCACTCAAGAGCGACCTCTCTCCGGCGGGAGCCATTGCCTTGTTGGTCTTTTTCGCCTTCGCCATGCAATGCATGTCCACAATGGCCGTAGTGCAGCGCGAGACAAACAGTTGGAAGTGGCCCATACTGCAATTCCTTTACATGACCACAGTGGCCTATTCTTCAACAGGTTACGAGAAAAAGCTCCACTGCATCACCTGTCCAAAACTGTCCTGTAAGCAAAAGAACCGAACCCCGGTTCTTTTTGATTTTTATGCGACTGAATTTTTCCCCGCCGCAGACCTGCTCAACACACGTCGAACGATAGGCCGGTTGGCCTTTCGCTTCTCCAGCATCGAGGCATTGCCGTACTGGTCCATCGTGGTTGAAACGTGGGCGTGGCGCATCAGTTTTTGCTGCACTCCAACCGGCGCACCCGTTTCGTCCAGCCAGGCCCGGTAGGTGTGGCGGAAGGTATGAAAGCCGATTCTGCCCAGGCCCAGTTGAAGTCCCACTGGAACGAGGTAGTCGGCACGGATTGAATCCGAGTGATACGGCCGACCGGTCGCCGGGCTCGGGAAGACCCACTGCTCCGAAGACTCCGAGCACAGCTTTTGCCATTTCTTCAAAGCAAGGATAAAGCCCCGTTCGAGCGGAACCTCGTCTTGGGAATACTCGGTTTTCAGTTTGTTGAGCCGCTTGCCCACCGACGACCTCTGCACGAGGACAATCTTGCGACCGAAGTCGAAGTCCGTCCAACGCAGGCCCAGGATTTCGCTGATTCGCAAACCAAAGCAGAGAGCGATCAGCGCCATGGTCCGATACGGCTGCACCATATGATCGAGAACTTTCCATGCATCCTTCAATTGAAGAACGCAGGGACGTTTCTTGCGCTTGCTGATTCCCTTCACCTCGACTAATTCCATGGGATTGCGCTCTACGTCTATGAGCTCCCAGAGCATGGCTTTGTCGAAGAGACGGTAAATGAGTGACCGGATGTGCCCCTTGTACTTCGGCGAGAGCTCCAGCCTCCGCAGCCAATCCTGCACCAAAGCGGGCCGAACGTCCTCCATGAAGGCGTCGCCCCACTTGGGACGGATGTGCTGAGTGATCATGCTCCGGTACGAAGCAAGCGTGTTGTGGGTGATTTGTTCGGCCTCCACCTCCTGTTCCTGATCGAGCAGGAAACGGTCGAGGAGACCACAGAAAAGCACGGATTGCCGACGCGCAACACCATCGTTGATGATCAGCCGCATGCCCTCTGCTGCTTTCAACGCATGAGCGGCAGTTCTGTACTGCTCCACCGTTCCGACGGTAATTCCCCGTCGGGACCGTCGTCCGTCTGCGGCTGTTTCCCACCAACGATAGAGCCATACGTCTGGTCCTGTTGCGCGTTTGTCTATTTCAACACTACCGTACTGATATCGCGTTCGCTTAGCCAACGTAAACTCCTTGAGCTTTGCGACGCGGGTGGCAGTCTGAGATTACCCGAGAACGCTGCCAACGGTCTACGTTTGAAAGGTGAAACCTGCGGTAAGCACGTCGACGGGACTTGTCGTCTATGACTTCCCAGTCGCGGTCTGCGCCTCGGTCCGGAGCGGGCAATTCGGCTATGATTCTTGGTCCAGACAGAGTGACAGCATTCTTGAAATCGTTTTCCAAACGAGCAAGAATTACCTCGACATCTAAAACGAATGAGCGCCCTGCTTTGGTGAGCGACACAAAATGGCGATCACGTAGGAATATCTCAAACCCTAATTCTTCCCCATATTCCCGGATCTGAAGGCTAATGTTCGGTTGCGCGACGTGCAGTCTCTCGGCGGCTTCGCGGAAATGCAAGTCACGCGCAACAGCAAGCACATATTGAAGCTTCCCAAGGGGCGGAAGGAAACCCATAGAGACCACCTTCGAGGATCACTCGCCAAAGCACATTGGACGCCGTTGCGACGGAAATGTTACATTTTTTGCCTTTTTCAAACGTCTGGTAGAGGTGGGAGGCTCCACTGGAAACGGCGCAACCTCTTGCTATACCAGTGGAATGCTGGAGTTTCCCAAATTGGACCGCCCCAAAGAGCCACATCGGTGTTGTTCGCACGTAACAGCCGCACTATTCAAAGGACGACGCGAATTCGCAGTGGCCGAACTTGGCTTCGCCAAAGGCCGGCCGAAGACGCGGATTGAAGCTGTTGGTCTGGGTCTCATTAGACGTGGGCGAGGCACCCAGGAAGCCCGCCTCGAAGCAGCCCATCAGCTTCAGCTTCTTGGTAACACCTTCGGCCTTCAGCCCCGTGAGATGCCGTAATTTCAACGAATTAGCGGCGCAGATGACCTCTCACGGGAACTCTAAGAATCAACAAGTTACGCAGATCGCAAAGTTACGTGACCCTTATTTGACCCAGGTTCAAAGGTTAAGTGTAGGAGACAATCGGAGTTCCAGCACCGCGACGTCGACGTTCTCAATCGCTCAGCAACAGGTGAACCGATGGGCTCTCCAAACTCGCGAATATATCGCAAGTTGCTGCAAAAGAGAGATGGAAGAGGCAGCTGGGAAGCATGGAAACAAGGGATGTCCCGTCGGGTTCGAACTGCCGTTTACCCCCAAGACAGGGCTTCCAGAACCATGCGCTCCGAGGCGTGCGCTGTAAATCTTCATACTTGCTGAGTGGTCGGGAACTGCCTCACCATCCGGAGAGTGGGACAGCAGTCTGGATCAGGGCCCAGAGGTCGGTGGATGTTTCAGGTCAGTAAAATATCCTTTGGCACGATCCTGTTTGAGTCGCGGGTCTCGGTCCGTTCCGATATATTCGGCGAGAAAGTCGAGCAGCGCTTGCACCTTGGGGCTTAGACGAGACGAGCCCGAGTAGAGTGCACACAACGTGATCGGCTCCGGCTTCCACAATGGAAGTATCGGAACCAGTCCTTCCCTGTTATTAGGGGACTTTGCCAACCACAACGGCAGAACGGAAATGCCAAGGCCATCCAGCGCAAACGTGAGAGCGACTCCAGGGTCACTCGTCACGATCTGAAAAGCGATGCTTGGAGTGACCTCTTTGCGTCCGCGGGTCAGCTTCCAGACTCCAGAGCCGGAGCAGCGATATGCGGGGAGTTCTTGGGGACTGCTTGGGCTGCCCGCCGCCTTCACATATGCAGGGCTCGCGAAAAGTCCGCGGGCTGTGCCTGGAAACGATCGGATCTTTCGTTCGGAGTCCTTCGGCGCTTTGAGTTTGAAGAACACGTCCACATCTTCCCGTGGTTCCTGATCCCAGCCAAAGGAATACGGCTCAATTTCCATCCGCAGTTCCGGAAAGCGAACAATAAACTGCTTCAGCAAAGGCGCAAGGATCTCCCGGGCCATTGTCACAGGGCAAGCTACTTTGATTACGCCGCTTGGGTTCGAGCGCCGAGCCTCCAGAAGCTCACCGCCATCGTTCAACGT
>CAVZYB010000005.1:0-26375 GCA_963779365.1 uncultured Acidobacteriota bacterium
ATTGATTCACCTGAGCAAGCGACCTACTGGTTATTGCCAGGGCGAGTGCTGTTCTCGATTATTCCTCTCCTGGGCATCGCTTGCTTCGCCTATATCATGGCGAAACGCGTGGCGCCGTTGCTGCAAGGCGCACCGGATTTTCGTTTTGACCGGCATCGGTCCGCTTTGACAAGAAGCTTGAAATTCTGGCTGGCAATGGAAGCAACCACGCTACCCGGTCGCGGGCGTCCTTCACATGTCATCTTCGCCGGTTTCTTGGCGCTGTCGATTCGTTCTATCTCGCTAGTGTCTGGGGATCTCCGAATTTCGTTCCGGTTTCTCCGGGCGGCGTGGGTCATTTCTACAACGTCATTAAGGACTATGCCGCAACCCTGGTATTCCTTGCCGTAGTAATCGCCGCAATTCGCCGGGGTATCATCAAGCCCGCGCGCTACGCGGTACCGGAAAATATGGCAAGGATCACACATCTGAAGCCATCCTGGTTTTGGGGCTGATTGCGATGCTGATGGTTCGGAGAGCCTCTTTGAGGCCAGCAAGACTGCCTTCCGGCTGCGCAGGGCCAACCTGCGGAAGCTTGGCGCCGCTGTCCCTGGCGTGGATTTCACGGCGCGCTGCGCTCCGCGTCCCTTCCGTCCTAGCGAATCTCCACCTCGGCGCCTATCTGATCCACGAATTGACCTTCTTCGCCTTCCTCTGCTTCCTGCCGTTGGGCAAACACTTCCACGTCATCACCTCGCTGTTCAACGTCTACTTCGCGAAGTTGGAACGGGGAACGGTAAAGCCGGTGCGGTGGGGCGTGGCCAATCTGGACCAAGTGAAATCTTTCGGCGTAAAGAAGTTCGAAGATTTTACCTGGAAGCACATGCTGGATTTCTATTCCTGCGCCGACTGTGGCCGTTGCTCGGACCAGTGCCCGGCCAATGCCGTGGGAAGGCCGCTGTCGCCGAGATTCATCACGATCAAGGCGAGAAATTACAGCTTCCAGCATTATCCGCTCTTCGGCCGTTCGCAGGGAAATGGGCAGGCCTTGATCGGCGGCATTTATTCCGAAGATGAAATCTGGTCCTGCACCACCTGCGGCGCGTGTGAGGAGGAATGCCCGCTGTTGATCGAGTACATCGATAAGATCGTCGATCTGCGGCGCGGCATGATCGACGACGGCAATGTGCCCCAGTCCCTGCAGAAACCTTTGAAGGCGCTGGAGAGCCGCGGCAATCCCTACGGCAAAATGGAGAAGAAAAAGGCCGACTGGACGAAGGACGAAGAGTTCCAGCAGACCTGCAAGGTCAAGATTCTGGACGGTAAGCAGACGTGCCGACACCTTGTATTTCGTCGACAGCATCACCTCCTACGACGACCGCATGCAGGCAATTGGGCGCGCAACGGCCAGGATTCTCGATCACCTCGGAGAGGATTTCGGAATCCTGGGCGCGGCGGAAAAAGACAGCGGTCATGAGGTCCGGCGCTTCGGCGAAGAGATGCTGTTCCGGAATTGCGGGACCACAACATGGAGGCCATCAAAGCCTCCGGCGTGAAGCGGATCGTTACCGCCGATCCGCATGCCTTCAACGCGCTGAAGAACGATTACAAAGACGTGCCGCCGGTGGAGCACATCAGCCAGGTGATCGCCCGGCAGGTAAAGGCCGGCAAGATCAAGTTCAATCCCGTAGAAGATAGCGACGCCGTTTACACCTACCACGATCCCTGCTATCTGGGGCGGCACAACCAAATCTACGACGATCCCCGAAATGTGCTCGACGCGATTCCGGGTTTGAAGCAGGGTCGAGATGGACCGCTGCCGCGACCGCTCGTTCTGCTGCGGCGGCGGCGGACTGATGTTGTTCTACGAGCCCAAAGAAGATCAGCGAATGGGAGTGAAGCGGGTGCGGATGGCTGCCGAAGCCGGGGCCAATGTGATCGTGACCGCCTGTCCGTTCTGCATGGTGAATATGGAAGATGCGATCAAGGTAGCGGGCATGGAAGGCAAGATGACCGCCATCGACTTGGCGGAACTGGTCGACAAACAGATCGTGCGTCCAATAGGCACGGATGCGAGAGGAACTGCTGACGGCTGAAACCAGCAATGCGTAGTGGTTATGTTGTACTGAGAAAATCTGGGGAGGTGAATGTGGAGATTCTAGTTTGCGTCAAGAGAGTACCCGACACTTCGGAGAATGAGATCGAACTCAACCGTGCTGGAAACGACATCGAGCGCGATGACTTGGTGTACTCGGTGAACGAATGGGACAACTACGCGGTGGAAGAGGCCCTGCAGATCGTCGAAAAACACGGCGGAACGTCACGGTGGTCACCGTTGGCGGCGAGGACGACGAGGAGATACTGCGCCGCGAGATGGCGATGGGCGCCAAGAAGGCGTGCTGATTTCCGATGAGGCCTTTGACGGATCGGATGGCGCCGGCATTGCCGCCCTGCTGAGCGCCTTCGTGCAGAAGAATCATTACGACCTGATCCTGACCGGCGTGCAGGCCGAGGACGGCGCGGCTCAGGTCGGCGGAATGCTGGCGGCCATGCTCGATTATCCGTTTGCTTCTCTGGTCAACTCCATCGAAGTCCTGCGACGGCAAGCTGAAGGTCAGCCGCGAAATCGAAGGCGGCAACAAGGAGATGAATGAGATCGATCTCCCCTGCGTGCTCTCGATTCAGACCGGCATTAACGAGCCGCGTTATGTCGGCATGCGCGGCATCCGGCAGGTGGCCTCGGTGGAGATTCCGACGTTCGGCGCCTCGGAGCTGGCGCGTTGACCCAGCTTCCGTGGGCAAGCGGCCGCGAAGGTGAAGCGCACGGATTACTTCGTGCCTGCGCTGGGCAAGGGTGCCGAAATGCTGCACGGCAGCAGGGAAGAGGTAATCGACAAACTGATTGAGTTGGTGAAAGCCAAAGGAGGGTTGAAATAATGGCTCGGATCTTCGCCTACATCGCACATAAAGGCGGAGTGGCGGATGACTCCGCGGCCGAGTTGCTTGGCTGCCGCAAAAAAGATCGATCCCGCCGCCTCTCCAACGGCCATCGTCACCGGTTCCGGTGCTGACCTCGATGCGGTTTGCGAAGACTCTTCAGGATTCTTACGCTGAGATCTGGAAGATCTCGCAATGAAGCGCTCGCCTATCCCAATGCTGAACTGGTCCGCAAAGCCCTGGTGACGGTGCTGCCGCCGGCCAGCATCGTTTTGCTCCCCCACTCTCACTTCGGAGTCGACTTGGCGCCGGGGCTCTCGGTCAAGTTGAACGCGGCTTCTGTCTCCGACGTCGTGGACATCGAAGGGAATGGAAGGAAACATTCCTCAAAGTGGTCCGCCAGGAATTCGGCGGACAGGTGAGCGCGCACGTGCGTTGCGATATCTCCTCGGGCGCGGTGATCAACATGCGTCCCGGCGCATTCAAGCCAGTCGAAGGCGCTCCCGCTGCCGGCACTGTGGTCGACAAATCGTCGAGGTCGGCGCTCTGTCGGCCGGCCGCCGTTATCTGGAGACGGTCGTTGCCGAGACAGGCGATGTGGATATCAGCAAAGAAGCCGTTCTGGTCTCCATCGGCCGCGGCATCCAGGAAAAGGAGAACGTGGCGATCGCGCAGGAACTGGCTGACGCCATGGGCGGGGCGGTGAGTTGCTCGCGTCCGGTGGTCGATGCCAAGTGGATGCCGAAGTCCCGCCAGGTGGGCTCATCCGGCCAAACCGTCAAGCCCAAGGTTTACATGGCCTGCGGCATCAGCGGTTCCTTCCAGCATCTGGCTGGCATCAAGGGCAGTCCCTTCATGGTCGCCATCAACAAGAATCCCAAAGCTCCGATTTTTCAGGTGGCGGACGTGGGAATTGTTGCCGACATCCTGGAGTTCTTGCCGGAATTAACCAACAAAATCCGCGAAACCGTGAAGGTTAAATAGAGGCGCGCCATGATTACGAAAAAGACACTGAAACTGAGCTTGAAATCCCTCAGAGAATTTGCCAAGAAGCGCTTGCCGGACCAGGAACTCATTGATCTGGATGCCCGTGACGAATGCCCGGTGGAAATCATCCACGACATGTGCGATCCCAATGGACTCGGCATTCAGCTCCTGTTCATTCCCGAAGAGTACGGCGGCTTCGGCGGCGGCGCCTTCGATGTCTATTGCGTCTGCGAGGAAATGTCGCGCATCGATCTCGGGGTCGCGACCGCCGTGTTGGCCACCTTCCTCGGCAGTGATCCGATCTTTGTCGGTGCCACTCCCGAGCAAAAGAAGCTTTGGCTGGGCCGCATTGCGAACGAGGGCTTGTTGTTTGCCTACGGTGCCACCGAACCGGAAGCCGGCAGCGATCTCGGAGCGCTCAAGAGCACGGCGGAGCGCGTCATGCAGGACGGACGCATCGTCGGCTACAAAATCAACGGGCTGAAGCAGTGGATCAGCAACGGCGGCATCGCCGATGCTTACACCATTCTCGCCGCTACCGACGCCGGTCCCTGCTGGTTCATCCTGGAAAAGGGCGCGCCCGGCTTCAAGCATGACAAGCCGGAGGATAAGCACGGCATTCGCCTCAGCAACACGGCTGCTCTCGCGCTCGATAACGTCTATGTCGATGCCGACCGCCTCATCGGCGGAGTCGAAGGACAGGGACTCAATCAGGCGCAGGCGGTCTTCGGTTATACCCGCTTGATGGTTGCCGCCTTTGGTCTCGGGGCGGGCTGGGCCGCGCTCGATCGGGCAATTCCATATTCCACCAAACGCATCCAGGCCGGAGCGCCGCTCTCGGAAAAGCAGGGATACACCCACAAACTTTTGGTGCCCCACGTCGCTCGACTGGAAGCAGGGCGCGCCTCCATTGAAGAATGCGCGGAGCGCATCGATGCCGGCGAAGGCAATCTCAACACCGAAGGTGCCATTGCCAAGTACATGTCAACCGAGGCTGGCGACCGGGCAGCCGATGCCGCCATTCAAGCCTTGGGCGGCTACGGCTACACCCACGAGTACATGGTGGAAAAGATCAAGCGTGACGTTCGCATCACACTGATTTACGAAGGCACCTCCGAAATTATGGAGATGACTATCAGCCGCGACCGCTGGCAGCTTCATCTCAAAACCCGCGGCCAGTACTATCACGACCAGGCGAAGAAATTCGAAGAGATGCATCTCGCCCATCCGGAAGTGGGCGCCAACATCGCCGCGTTGGCCTTGCACGCACTTGCCGAAGTGATGGAGAAATGCCGTTCCGCGCGCCTCACCCGCCATCAGCACATCCTGTTGCGCCTCGGCGAACTGATTGCCTATGCCGAGTGCGCAGGCAGCCTGGCCCGTCGCGCCGCGCTCATGGCCGAAGGCAAGCTCAACGAAAAAACCGATACCCGATTTAATGCAACCGCTCTGGCGGCCATCAGCCGCGTCTTTGCCCGCGAGGCAGCGCTTAAGGTGGCCGAAGAAGGTCTGCGGTGGGTCTGCGGAGCTGGTGGCGTCGAAGATTCGGAGATGGCGGCTTTTGAAGCCGCGGTGGGACTGCCGGCCATTCATCGTGCGCAGGCGGCCCTCATCGCCGACATGGATTACGTAGCTGACGTGCTTTTCAACCGCGTGGCGAAACACGCGGGCTGTCTTAGCTTCATCTTTACATAGCTTTGGTTTTCATAAATTGAGGCGATCCGGTCCGTGTTGTCACGGGCCGGATGCGTTGCCGTACTTCATAAAAGGGGTGCCGTCATGGAAGATACAGCTCATCGTGCAATCGCAATTGTGGGAGTCGGTGCGGTTCTGCCTGAGGCTCCAAACGTCACGGCTTTCTGGGAAAACATAAAGACCGGCCGCAACTGCATCACCGAGGTTTCGCGCAGACCGTTGGGACCCGGCGTACTACTATGATGCCGATCATAGCGCGCCGGATAAGACCTACTCCAAGATCGGCGGCTGGGTACGAGAGTTCCCATGGGAGCCGATGAAGTGGCGATTGCCAATTCCACCCCGCGTCGCCGAGGCCATGGATGACGGGCAGCAGTGGGCACTGGCTTGCACCCGCGAAGCACTGGAAGACTACGGATATCCGAATCGGCCGCTGAACCTCGACCGTACGGCGGTGATCCTCGGCAATGCCATGGGCGGGGAAAGACATTACATGACCGCCTTGCGCGTCTACTACCCGGAATATGCGCACGAGCTTGCCCATAGCGATACTTTCGCCGCATTACCCGCGGCCATGCGCGCCGATATCACCCGTGAACTGCGCAGCCGGATGAACAAGCGATTTCCCGAGATTAACGAAGACAGCATGCCGGGCGAATTGGCCAACTGCCTCGCCGGTCGCGTCGCCAACACCTATAACTTCCATGGTCCTAACTTCACCGCGGATGCCGCTTGCGCCTCCACGATGGCGGCCTTGAGTGCGGCGATGAACGGACTGGTGCACCATGATTTCGACGTGGTGGTCGCCGGCGGCATTGATCACAATATGGGTGCGCCGACCTTCGTGAAGTTCTGCAAAATCGGTGCCCTCTCGGCAACCGGCACCCGGCCCTTTGCCGAGGGCGCCGACGGCTTCGTCATGGGTGAAGGAGCCGCGCTCTTCCTGCTCAAGCGTTTGGCCGATGCCGAACGCGACGAAGACAAAATCTACGCCGTGCTGCGTGGCATCGGCGGGTCGAGCGACGGCAAAGGGAAGAGCATTACCGCACCCAACCCGATCGGCCAGAAATTCGCCATCGAGCGCGCCTGGCAGAACGCTGGACTATCGCCTGCTACCGTAACCATGATTGAGGGCCACGGTACCTCGACGAAGGTGGGAGATGTGGTCGAAGTGCAGAGCATGGCCGATGCACTCACCCCGTTCAATCTTCCTGCGGCCTCCGTAGCGCTGGGCTCGGTCAAGTCGAACATCGGACATCTCAAGGGAGCCGCTGGGGCTGCTGGATTGCTGAAGGCGGCCTTGGCACTTCACGATAAAGTGCTGCCGCCTAGCGTCAACTGCAGCCGCACCAATCCGGATATCGATTTTGCTCACTCTCCGCTCTACGTCAATACCGAGCTGAGGCCCTGGACTGTTCCTCAGGATGGCGTGCGCCGCGCTGGCTTGAGCGCCTTTGGTTTCGGCGGCACCAACTTCCATCTGGTGCTCGAGGAATACATTCCCCACCGTCTGAACGGCAATGGCAAGCGTGCAGTGTCCGTGGGCGAGAGCCAGATTTCCACGTACCAATCCGCAACCAGCAACCCTGCTGCCAATGCGGTCAATGCGGTAGTCAGCGCTCCGGTCGCGTCTTCGCGCAAGGCCCCGCTGCGTGGAGCGCTGGTGATCGGCGCCACTTCGTCAGCCGGCTTAGCCGAACGTCTGCAGAAGGTGCAGCAAGCGGCTGCGGCCGGTCAGGCTCCGGCTCCAACCGCTCCGGCGGAAGCCGACCTGCGCTCGCCCGAACGCTTGGCCATTGATTACGCGGACGCCGCCGAACTGGCGGACAAAGCCGCCAAGGCGCTCAAAGCGCTGGCAGCGGAACAGCCGCCAATCTGGAAAGCCTTGCGCGCTCAAGGTATCCATCGCGGTCACGGACCGGCGCCCAAAGTAGCGTTCCTTTATACCGGCCAAGGCTCACAGTATGTGAATATGGTCCAGACGCTCCGTGCAGCTGAGCCCATCGTGGCTGAAACCTTCGCGGAAGCGGATCGCGCACTGACCAATCTGCTTGCCAAACCTCTCAGCGAATACATCTTCATCGACGGATCCGATCCTGATGCCGTCGCCAAAGCCGAAGACGATCTGCGCCAGACCGCCATCACTCAGCCGGCCGTAATCGCCACCGACGTTGCCATCACCCGCCTCCTGGCCGCTTACGGTATCCAGCCTGACATGGCGATGGGCCATAGTGTGGGCGAGTACGGGGCGCTGGTGGCCACCGGCGGTCTTCCGTTCGAGGACGCGATGGAAGCAGTCAGCGCCCGTGGCCGCGAAATGACGGCCGTCTCGTTCGGAGACAACGGCGGCATGGCGGCCATCTTCGCCCCGCTCGGCGAAATCGAGCGAATCCTGAAAACCATCGACGGTTATGTGGTGATCGCCAATGTCAATAGCAAGAGCCAAGCCGTCATCGGCGGCGAGAGCAAAGCCCTCGCGCAGGCCATGGAAGCCTTCCTGAAGGCTGGTTTCAACGCCGTGCAACTTCCGGTGAGCCACGCTTTTCACACCTCGATTGTCGCTGGAGCCAGTGAGCCATTGAAGCGCATGTTGGAGCGCCTGCGTCTGCAGTCGCCGAAGCTGCCGACCGTGGCCAACGTCGATGGCGAGTTTTATCCTACCGGCCCTGACGGGAAGCAGCAGATGGTGGAGATGCTGGCCAAGCAGGTCGCCTCTCCGGTGCAATTTGTGAAGGGCCTTGAAACCCTGTACCAGGCCGGAGCTCGCGTATTCATTGAGACCGGTCCGAAGAAGGCATTGCAGGGATTTGCCGAAGATGTGCTCGGCGAGTACGGCGACGTCCTTTCCCTTTTCACCAACCATCCGAAATTTGGTGATATCGTGGCCTTCAATCAAGCCCTCTGCGGTCTCTATTCGGCAGGATTGGGAAGCGGGCAGGTCGAAGCCGTTCACGAGATTACGGCAAGTGCCGAGGTAGCGCAACCGGCTCCAGCCGCGCCCGAGGCAAATATCGAACCGGCAACATCCACGCCCACGGCAAATACCCAACCGCCTCCACCCGTAGCATCCACGACCGATCGCAATCCCGAGCCCGGTTTTGCAGCCGGCTCAACCAAGCCTTCGATCGTGATAACCGGCGCGGCTTTAGGGCTGCCGGGAACCGAGCGCATCTTTGACGATGCCAACATCGGCCGCATCCTTCAGGGAGAACAATTCATCCGCCCAATTCCTGTTCCGATACGCCGTGCCCTGCTCGACAAACACATCACGCGAGTGGTGAAGAGCGCCGGCGGCGGCTCGTTTGAAACCATCGACAGTCTTGACGACGTTATTAAGCTCGCAGGCCGTGGCGGCGCCTTCAATGTCGAAAGCGAATTCGGAATCTCTGCCGATCGCTCGGCCGCCCTCGACCGCGTTACCTCGCTGGCCATCGCTGCCGGAATTGATGCCCTGCGGGACGCCGGAATTCCTCTCGTCATGCGTTACAAAACCACGAGCAAAGGTACGCAGTTGCCGGATGGCTGGAAGTTGCCGGACGCCTTGCGCGATGACACCGGGGTAGTCTTTGCCTCGGCCTTCCCTGGCTACGACTCCTTCGCGGATGAGTTGTCACGGTACTACACAGACCGCGCAAACCGCGAGAAGTTGGCCATGCTCGAAAGCCTCCGGGCCCAAGCAGCCGGGAATGGCAATTCCACCCTGGCGCAGGAAATCGACCATCGCATCCAGGAGGCACGGATTGCGGTCGAAGAAAATCCATATCTCTTCGACCGGCGTTTCATGTTCAAAGTGTTGTCGATGGGACATTCGCAATTCGCCGAATTCATCGGTGCCCGGGGGCCGAACACGCAAGTCAATGCCGCCTGCGCCAGTACCGCCCAGGCGGTAGCCTTGGCGGAAGACTGGATACACGCTGGACGATGCCGCCGGGTGATTGTCCTTTCGGCGGACGATGTCACCTCTGATCATCTGCTCGAATGGATGGGCGCTGGTTTTCTTGCCAGCGGTGCGGCAGCCACCGACGAAGTGGTGGCGGACGCAGCCATTCCCTTCGACCGTCGCCGCCATGGCATGATCGTCGGCATGGGCGCTGCAGCGCTGGTAGTCGAGAGCGCGGACGCCGTCAAGGAGCGTGGAATCCAGCCTATCTGCGAGGTTTTGAGTACGGTGACGGCCAACAGCGCCTTCCACGGCACTCGCCTCGATGTGCAGCACATCAGCAAAATGATGGAGGATCTGGTCTCCCAGGCCGAAACCCGCAGCGGCATTAAACGTCGCGAAATCGCGCCACAAACGGTCTTCGTCTCGCACGAAACCTATACTCCTGCGCGCGGCGGTAGCGCCGCGGCGGAGATCCATGCCTTGCGTCACGTCTTCGGAGACACCGCGGATCAGATCGTGATCGCCAACACCAAGGGCTTCACCGGTCACGCCATGGGCACCGGAATCGAAGATGTCGTCGCCGTCAAAGCACTCGAAACCGGATGTGTGCCGCCGGTGGCGAATTTCAAGGAAATCGATCCCGAGCTAGGCCCCCTGAACCTGTCCAAGGGAGGCATCTATCCAGTCGAGTACGCATTACGGCTGGCGGCTGGCTTCGGTTCGCAAATCAGCATGACCCTGCTGCGATGGGTGGCGACCAAAGACCGCGTCCATCGCAGCCAAAACGCCCTGGGCTACGCCTACCGCGTGGTGGACAAAGAAGCATGGAAGGCTTGGCTCAGCCGAATCGCGGGCACTCCGGCCGCCGATCTGGAAGTAGTCCAGCGTACCCTGCGCGTGCATAACGGGCATGCGGCGGTGACGCGGAAGCCGTTCAGGATTCCCAACCAATCCCCGCGCCAGCGTGCCAACTCACAGGCCAATGTCGCGCCCAGTCAACCGGTAGCCGCCCCCGAACCCCAACCTGCGATCGCATCGCAATCCGCCGCCGTCGCCCCGGCGAGTCCGAAAGCTCCACCGGTCGCGGCGGCGCCGTCCGTCACGCCGAACTCTATCGCGACGGACGATTCGGTGAAGGAGCGTGTACTGGCTCTGGTCGCCAAAATCACCGGCTATCCGATTGATATGCTCGATCTCGATTTGGATCTGGAAGCCGATTTAGGTGTCGACACCGTCAAACAGGCGGAGGTCTTTGCCACCATCCGTGAAGCTTACGGCATCGCCCGTGATGACAACATCCGGCTGCGCGATTTCCCCACCATATCCCACGTCATTCGCTTCGTGTACGAACGTCGCGCGGATCTTGGTGCTCCATCGCCCATTCCGGCGGCAACGAGGTGAAAGCGACAGCGCCAGAGGTGAAAGAGAGCAACCTGAAGGTGCCGGAACCCGCGGAGCCGATCATTGTCTCCGCGAATGCCAGCCATCCAGTAAAGGAGCGCATCCTTGCTCTGGTGGTTGAGAAGACGGGCTATCCCCAGGACATGCTGGACCTGGACTTGGATCTGGAAGCCGACCTCGGCGTCGATACCGTCAAACAGGCGGAGATGATCGCCGCAATCCGCGAACTCTACAACATTCCACTCGACCAGAACCTCAAACTGCGCGACTATCCGACGCTGTCGCATGTCATCCGCTTCGTGTACGAGAAGCGGCCTGACTTGGCTGGCGCGATTTCGTCACCGCCGCTCCGGCGGCGGCATCCATGCCTGCTCCTTCTCCTGCGGCCACCGCAGCTCCGGCCCAGGAAGCGATCACGGATGAATCGATCAAGGAGCAAGTACTGGAGATTGTCGCCGAGAAGACTGGCTATCCCAAGGACATGCTCGATCTGGACTTGGATCTCGAAGCCGACCTCGGCGTCGATACCGTCAAACAGGCGGAGATGATCGCCGCAATTCGCGAAATCTACAACATTCCACTCGACCAGAACCTCAAACTGCGCGACTATCCGACGCTGGCGCACGTCATCCGCTTCGTACATGAGAAGCGGCCGGACTTGACTGGTGCGATTGCTTCGCCGCCAGCTCCGGCATCCGTGCCTGCTCCTTCTCGCCGCCATCGCGCCACCGCAGCCCCGGCCCAGGAAGCGATTACGGATGAATCGATCAAGGAGCAAGTACTGGAGATTGTCGCCCAAAAGACCGGCTATCCCAAGGACATGCTGGATCTGGACTTGGATCTCGAAGCCGATCTCGGCGTCGATACCGTGAAGCAGGCGGAGATGATCGCCGCGATCCGCGAGATCTACAACATTCCACTCGATCAGAACCTCAAACTGCGCGACTATCCGACGCTGGCGCATGTCATCCGCTTCGTGTATGAGAAGCGGCCTGACTTGGCGGGTGCGATTTCTTCGCCGCCAGCAGCGGCATCCGGTCGCCTGCGCCTCCTTCCGCCGTCGTCGGCTGCTCCGCCAGCTCCGGCCCAGGAAGCGATTACGGATGAATCGATCAAGGAGAAAGTACTGGAGATTGTCGCCCAAAAGACCGGCTATCCCAAGGACATGCTGGATCTGGACTTGGATCTCGAAGCCGATCTCGGCGTCGATACCGTGAAGCAGGCGGAGATGATCGCCGCAATTCGCGAAATCTACAACATTCCACTCGATCAGAATCTCAAACTGCGCGACTATCCGACGCTGGCGCATGTCATCCGCCTCGTACATGAGAAGCGGCCGGACTTGGCTGGCGCGATTTCTTCGCCGTCACCTGCCCCCGCCTTGCCGCAAAAAGCAGCAGCCGCTGCCGAGCCGCAATCAGCTCCGGCTCCTGCACGTCCACGCCCCTCGCTCGCGTCATTTGACGCGGCGAACCGCATCCCACGCCGCGTGCCAATGCCCGTCTTGCGCCCGGCGCTCAGCCTTTGCAAGCCCACCGGAGTCACCTTAGCTCCTGGCTCGCGCGTCGTGTTGATGCCTGACAAGGGCGGAGTCGCGGATGCGCTGACCCAACGCCTGCAAACGCTCGGCGTCGAGGTCTTACGGATCGAGGGCGCGCCGGATACCGACGCGATCCTCAATTCCCTCTATGGCTGGCTGGCAACTGGTCCGGTACAGGGAGTCTATTGGCTCCCCGCGCTCGACCACGAAGGCGCACTCCTCGATATGGATCTGGCTGTCTGGCGTGAAGCGCTGCGGATTCGTGTCAAGGCACTCTTCATGACCATGCGCGCGCTCTACGAGCAAATTGCGGGACCCGGAACGTTCCTGGTTTCGGCAACCCGGCTCGGAGGACAGCACGGTTATGACGCTGCCGGAGCGGTCGCGCCGCTCGGCGGTCCAGTCGTCGGCATGACCAAGACATACAAGCGGGAGCGGGGAGAGGTTCTAGTCAAAGCGGTCGATTTCGAACTCAGCCGCGATGCCGCGGAACTCGCCGAAACTCTCATCGAGGAGACGCTGTACGATCCAGGCGCGGTCGAGATTGGCTACAAGCAAGCCGTGCGCTGGAGCGTTGCCTTGCAAGAACGTTCCGCCGTGGATGGCCAACCCGGGTTGACCTTGGACAGCCAAAGCGTGTTTGTCATCACCGGAGCCGCGGGAAGCATTGTCTCGGCCATCACCTCCGACCTCGCATCGGCGTCCGGCGGCATATTCTACTTGCTCGATATGGTGCCGGAGCCAGATCCGGCGAATCCGGATCTAGTGCGCTTCGTCAGCGATAAAGAGGGCTTAAAACGTGATCTCTTTGCGCGCATACAGGCACGCGGCGAGCGCGCCACTCCGGCTCTGGTAGAAAAGGAACTGGCGGTCCTGGAGCGGGCGCAAGCAGCCCTGACGGCAATCAACGCGGTGCGCGCGGCTGGTGGTACGCCGCACTACTTCAGTGTGAATCTCACCAACGCCGACGCGGTGGCCGAAGTCATCGGCCAGGTGCGTCAGCGCAGCGGACGCATCGACGTGCTGCTGCACGCTGCCGGCATGGAGCGCAGCCACTTCCTGCCGGATAAAGACCCGCGTGAATTTGACCTGATCTTTGATGTCAAGAGTGACGGCTGGTTCAACCTTCTGCGCGCCATCGGCGACATGCCTCTGGCGGCAACCGTGGCCTTCAGCTCCATTGCAGGCCGCTTCGGCAACGGAGGTCAGGCGGACTACAGCTCCGCCAACGACCTGTTGTGCAAGATCACTTCCAGCTTCCGTACCACCCGGCCGGCCACTCGAGGCATTGCTATCGATTGGACGGCCTGGGGCGGCATCGGTATGGCGACCCGTGGCTCCATTCCCAAGATGATGGAACTTGCCGGTATCGATATGCTGCCGCCGGAAGCAGGTATTCCTCTGATCCGCCGCGAGTTGACCTCCGGGGCAACGCGCGGGGAAATTCTCATTGGCCAGCGTCTCGGCATTCTCCTGCATGAATTCGACGTCACCGGCGGGCTCGATGTAAACGCCGTTGCCGCCGCTATCGAAGCACGCTCACCCGCGCCAGGGCCCATGATCGGCAGGGTCGCCAGTATGGCCGTTCATACTGGCCTCACCGTTGAGACCACGCTGGACCCAGCACAGCAAGCGTTCTTGCACGATCATCAAATTGGCGGCACGCCCGTGTTGCCCGGCGTCATGGGTATCGAGGCCTTTGCCGAAGCGGCTCTCGTCATGCTGCCCGGTTACCGTGTCGAGGCCGTCGAAGACGTCAGTTTCCTTGCTCCGTTCAAGTTCTACCGCAACCAGCCACGAGAGGTGACCGTTCAAACCGTGATCGCGCAGCGGGGAAGATCGGTGCGGGCGGATTGCAGATTGATCGGCCGTCGCATCCTTCCCAAGCAGGAACAACCGGAGGTCACAACTCACTTCACCGGCCGCGTGCGCTTAACCAGGCAGGCGTCCGTGGAAGTTGCCGCCCTCCAGTTTGCCGCGCCAAAGGGCTCCATCCTTGAGGCGGCTGACATCTATCGCATCTACTTCCATGGCCCTGCGTACCAGGTTTTGCGCCGAGCTTGGCTGGATGGAGATCGAGTCGTAGGCCAGATGTCTGAAAACCTGCCCACGCATCACTATCCACCGACCAGGCCGGTGCTTCTGGCTCCGCGGCTCATCGAGCTTTGCTTCCAGACCGCCGGACTGTGGGAGATCACTGCGGAAGGCCGCATGGGTCTGCCGCGCCACGTCGACCGGGTCTGCCTCTGGCGTGCACCGGAACTTGCGGGTGGGCCGCTGTATGCCGTGGTCACTCCCGCCTCGGAGCAGGGAAGCTTCGATGCGGAAGTGGTGGATGCGGCAGGCAACCGTTACCTGGAGCTGTCCGGTTACAAAACCGTGGCACTTCCAGATCGCGTCGAAAGTGGGCTGTTGAAAGCGCTGCACGCCACCGCCTGAGGACTACCCGTTTTCAGGGCCGGGTGCCCCATTCAAGCCTGCATTTGGCTTGAGTGGGTTAGAGCGAAGGATGCCCACATCCGCCTTCCTTTGGCGAGTGTGGGCAGGCGGACAGGTACCATGGACGTTTATTGGCTCGAACGAAGCGCAGCGGATTTGCCGGCGCATAATGATTGGCTGAGTGCGAGTGATCGGACTCGTCTCGAAGGGATGCGTTTTGCAAAACGCCGCGACGATTGGCGCTTGGGGCGGTGGACGGCGAAGCTCGCCGTCGCCGCCTACCTCGACTTGCCCACCGACCTCCGGGCCTTGGCGGAGATAGAAGTACTCCCCGCGCCATCCGGTGCCCCCGAGGTATTTCTTGCAAACCAACCGGCGGAGGTAACCATTTCGCTCAGTCACCGCGACGGCGTCGCAATTTGTGCCGTAGCGGATTCCGGCGTGGACCTGGGATGTGATCTGGAAATTGTCGAGCCGCGCAGCGACGCTTTCGTCAACGATTATTTCACGCCGGAGGAGCAAGCGTTGGTCGCCCAGGCATACCCCGCAGGATCGCTTTTTACTTTTAGCTCTACTCTGGAGCGCCAAGGAGAGCGCGCTCAAAGCCCTGCGCACCGGCCTCCGTCTCGACACCCGCTCGGTAGTCGTCAACCTCGTAGGCGGGTTTGGGTTCCCAAGCAAAAACCTTCCGCGCAGTCATGAAGATCCGCGCGAATCAGCCCTCACCGTGAATCCTGGCTGCGCCGTTTGGCGCCCCCTGCATGTTCGCTGCGGTGCCGATCAGCTCTTTCAGGGCTGGTGGCAGCACGAGCAGAACCTCCTGCGAACCCTGGTCGCCGCTCCATCCCCTTCGCAGCCAATCTCATTAATTCTCCAACAAACCCTGCTCGTCTGAGGCAGTGTGGTCGTCCCGCCGTGCGATCTCAGCTCGTGCGTGCCTACTCCAAGCACTCCTCCAGTCGCGTCGCCGTGTGCTCTACCCTTACCTCGGAGCCGCGCTTGTCGAACCCGCCGCGAATCTGCATCACGCATCCAGGACAGTCGATCAGCAGCAGTGGCGCTCCTGTCTTCTCAATGTTCACCAGCTTGCGCTCCAGAATCGGCGCGGAAAGCTCCGGCAACTTCAGTGTGTAGGAGCCGCCCATGCCGCAGCACATATCGCTTTCCTGCATCTCCACCAATTCGTATCCCGCCTGCTGCATCAGCTTGCGCGGCGCTTTCTCGGCTCGCAACGTGCGCTTGAGATGGCAGGAGTCGTGATAGGTGAACTTGGTTGCATCGACGCCTCTTTTGAACTTCAGCCGGCCCTGTGTCATAAGCTCGCTGGCCAGGGTCGAGAAGTCCACCGCCTTTGCCGCAAGCTGGCGCGCGGCTGGCAACTCCCCGATGCGGCCGACGGATAAAAGTGTAGCGATAAAGTCCTGCTTCAGCGCCACCGTGCAGGTCGGGCAGGCCGAGACCACGTACTTCACATCCTCGGAGAGCAGAGCGCGAATGTTATCGGCGCCGTTCTGTGCGGCTACCTCGTAAGCTCCGCTGTAGCGCGCCGGAGCTCCGCAACAGGTCTGGCCTTCGGGGAAGACCACCTCGATTCCGGCTTTGTTCAAGATCCTCACTACCGACTCGCCCATCTCCGGATAGGCGAAGTCCACCAGACAACCGCTGTAAAACGCCGCCTTTTCCGCGCACTTTGGCTGCTTGATCTTTTTGATGCGATCCCGGAATGGCTCTTCAGCGATTGCCGGCAACGAGCGGAACTCCGTCATGTTGCCAAGAAACATCGGAAGGTGGCGGATAAATCCCTGCCTGGCAAATGGCTTCTGTCCAATCGATGCGGCTCGCATCATGGTGTGGAACAGACGCCGGTTGTTGACCACCGAGAAGATAGCTTTCTGCACCAGCGGCTGTCCCTGCTCCACGGCAAGGCGGCGGCGCAGCTCCAGAATCAGCTCCGGGATATCGATCTTTCCCGGACACACTTCCTTGCAATTGCCGCATTGAATGCAGAGGCTCTGAATCTCATCGGATTCCTTCAGGGCGTCAAACCACGCGGTAAGAATCGTTCCAATCCCGCCCGTGTAAACCTTTCCAAAAACGTGTCCGCCAACCAGCCGGAAGACCGGGCAGACGTTCAGGCACGACGCACAACGCACACACTGCAACGCCTGCTTGAAGCGCGGATCGTGTGCCATTTCGTTGCGCCGGTTATCCATCAGGATAATGTGCAACTCTTTCGGCGTGCCATCGGTGTTCGGCACGGGCCCGCTGATGATCGAGACGTAGCTGGTAAGCAGTTGTGCGGTGGCGCTGCGCGGCAGTGCCGTAAGAATCGGCGTGATGTCGGCAAAGTGATCGATCAGTTTTTCCAGCCCCACAATCGCAACGTGGATGCGCGGCAGGGTAGTCACCAGCCGCGCGTTGCCTTCGTTGGTGATGATCACGATGCTGCCGGTCTCGGCCACCGCGATATTCGCACCGCTGATGCCCATGTCTGCCTTGAGAAACTTTGGCCGCAGCTTGCCCCGCGCAAACTTCACCAGCTTCGGAATATCCGCCGCTTGCCCTTCTTCGACCTGCTGGCTGAAAACTTCCGCAACCTCCTCCTTGGTCATATGAATGGCGGGCATCACCATGTGCGAGGGACGCTGGCCGGCAAGCTGTATGATCCACTCGCCCAGATCGGTCTCGTTCACATCAAGGCCGGCTTTTTCCAGATGCTCGTTGAGATGGATTTCCTCCGAGGCCATGGACTTCGACTTGACGATGCTCTTGACGTTGCGTTCCAGCGCCAGTTGCACAATGTAGTCCTTCACGGCCTCAGGATCGCTGGTGCGAAACACCTTGGTGCCGCGGGCTTCGGCCGCCTGCGCAAACTTCTCGGCTAACTTGTCCAGATGCGTGGCGGCCAGCGACTTGATATCCGCAATCTCCGTGCGCAGCGCCTCGAAATCAATCCCCTCGTAAGCCTTGGCGCGGCTCACCCGATAAGCTTCGGAGAATCTGCCCAGCGCTCCGGAAAGATTCGGATTGGCGAGCGCATCGAGAATGGATTGCTTGAACTCCTTGTTCATGCCGCCACCTCCAGGTCATCCACCAGCACGATGATCAGCCGCTCGGGGCCGTGCACCCCGATGGTCAGCACCCGCTCGATGTCCGCCGTGCGGCTGGGTCCGGTAATGAATGAGAGATAAGCCGTCGTGCGGGGATCGACGCGGCGGAAGACCGCGGGCAGGTCCGGCAGCAGCGCCGCGGTGGAGACCAGTGCAATGTGCAACAACGGCAGGGTGGAAACCAGGCGCTTGTCCACCGCGTCCGCATTCTGAACCAGCGTGCCCGTGTTGGCCAGCGCCCAATCCATCTGGCTGATCCCGACTTTGGCGTCGGCGGCCAACTCGCGAGTGACATCAAACCGAAGGCCCGGAACTGCGCGTTGCATCTGGAGCCTCTCGGCTTCGCCGATCATCGCACTGGCAGCCCATACCGCGTAGCCATGCGGCTTATCTTCCACCCCCTCCTGTTGCAGCAGGCGAGCGACCAACTCCATCGCCAACTCTTTCGTCGCAACTTGCTCTACCTGCGCGCTCACGGATTCAGCCCGCATTCTGAAAGACTCAATCATTGCCGAAGACTCGACGATTGCGCTCATACCACCCCTAGATTGCGGACGACGTGGTCCGCCATGCAATGTTGCAGACGTTACAGTTTTTCTTCTTGCGAGGGAGCTGCGCCCCGCCTAACGAACCACCAGTTGAGTAAATGGATACACGTACGCAATCATAAAGATAAAGACGCCAACCAGCGCTGCCAGCGCCAGTGAGTGCAGAAACACGTAGCGCAAAATGTCGCCCTCGTGTCCGTACCACTGCGTAGCCGTGGAAGCCACCACGATGCTCTGGGCGTCGATCATCTTGCCCATCACCCCGCCCGCGCTGTTGGCCGATGCCATCAGCGTTCCGGAAACGTGCACCTGCTGTGCGGTAATCTTCTGCAAGCTGCCAAAGAGCACGTTGGAGGAAGTATCGGACCCCGTAAGCGCCACCCCCATCCAGCCCAGCAGGGTGCCGAAGAACGGATACAGATGGCCACTGCGGGCAAACGCCAATCCCATCGTGGCGTCCAGGCCGGAGTAGCGGGTCAGCATGCCAATCGCCAGCATCGCCGCAATCGTCAGCAGCGAGAAGCGAACTTTAATCAGCGTATGGAAATAGATCGTCAGAATCTTTCCGAATCCCTGTCCCATGATGAATCCGGAGAGGATGGCCGCAATCAGAATCCCGGTCCCGTCGCGCTCAGCCAGTTCAGCCCAAAGACCGCGCGTTCCTTCGTCGGCTTCGGCACCACCGGTGGCACCCGCTCCACAAAGTTGTGCAGCACCTTCACCGGAAACTGCGGATTGGTGATCTGGCTCGGTTTGGTGGACCAGCTTGCGGTGGAGGGAAGTACCTTCTCCGGCGTGTTCATCCATAGCTTCCCGGTCTGTGTCCCCCACGCAAACACAATCACGCTGAGAACGATCCACGGAACCCAGGCGCGGGTGATCTCGCCTTGCGAGTAGCTCGGCAGTACGCGTCCGCTGGCGGCATCTTCTTGTTCTTCAGCCTCCTGGCCTTCAAATTTCCAGATCCGCTTGGGATGCCAGATCAGCAAAAAGCCCGTCAGGCAGATCATCGAAATCACCGATGCCACGATGTTCACAACCCAGGGGCCGTGCATATTGGAAACGATCAGTTGGGGAATCGCGAAAGTAACGCCTGCCACCAGGATCGCTGGCCAGACTTCCATCATGCCGCTGAAACCGGCAAACGCCCAAATCAGCCAGAACGGAACCAGAATGCAGAACGGAGTCAGAATGCGGCCGGTCATCGCGGCAAGCGCCAAGTCGCTAATCCCCGTAACCTTGGAGAGCGCGATGATGGGCGTGCCCAATGCACCAAAGGCAACTGGCGCGGTGTTGGCAATCAGCGATAAACCCGAGGCCTGCAGCGGCTTGAAACCCAGTCCAATCAGCAACGCTGCCGTCACCGCCACGGGAGTTCCGAAGCCGGCGGCGCCTTCAAAAAACGCACCAAAGCAAAACGCAATCAGCAACAATTGCAACCGCCGGTCCTTGGTAATCCCGGTCAGACTGTGCTGCAACACGGCGAATCGGCCTGACTCAACTGACAACTGGTACATGAAGATCACGTTGAGAACGATCCAGCCAATCGGAAACAATCCGTATCCCGCGCCGTACACCGCCGTGGCCGCCGCCAACCGCGCGGGCATGTGAAATCCAACCATTGCCGTAATCAAAGCAGCCACTAATCCGGCAAGCGCCGCATAGTGTGCTTTGACGTGGCCCAGTGCGAGCGATCCCAGCAGTACAACGATGGGGATTGCCGCAACCAGCGTCGACAGCAGCCAATGTCCGGTGGGATTGTAGCCTTGCTGCCACGCCGAGGAGAGAACCGGCAGCCGCAGAATGACGACCGAGGCGATCACGCCGCAGATTACCACCAGGGCCGTGGCAAAATAGTTGGGTTTCGGCGGCAAAGGAGAGGGCGTCTTAGCTGCAGATGAGGAAGCGGTTGAGGAACTCACGTTGAGCCTCCGTGAAAGGCCATTCGGATCGTGCCGATCACTCCTGACACTTTTCCTTCACGCCGTAAATCGCCGCTGCCACGACGTGTACTCACTGGCCATCTGAGTTGGCCGACTTTACTACACATTGGACATGTCAGACAAGATAGTAAAGTAGATGCTCGCGATTACGAATTCCAGCCACAAGGAACTAACTGCCCGCGGAACCCATCATCCTGTGCGAGGCGATGCGGCACCACCTCCAAACCTTTCAGCGCGGCCACAATGTCCCCTCCGGCGAACCGCGGAACGCCGGAGCCTCAGCCTGGATTGCCGGACGTTTGAGGAACCATTACTTGCTCAGGCAACATAGGGTGCGCCGTTGTGCCGATTTTGGCAATGGTTGGCAAAATCGTGAAACTCTAAATCTTCTTGCCAAGTAGCTTACGCGCGGCAATTTTCGCCATTCCCCACGGTCCATAGCGCTCCAGCATCAACTTCCCGTAGAGGGCTTGCGTATCGTCGGGAAGTGTTTTTCCGGAGTCTTTCTGGTGTAACCGAAGAGCGCCTGACGAACAGGTGGTGACACACAAACCGCACCCGATACACCGGGTGGATTCCACCTCCGCCTTCTCGTCCTTCATGGAAATGGCATCCATCTGGCAGCGCATCTCGCAGACTCCGCAGGCGCTACAAGCTTCGCGATCGACTTCGGCGTAGAAATTCGAACTGAAGTACTCCGCCGGGCGGGGATACTTCTTGGCTGAGTTCAGCACGTTGCAGCAGCAACCGCAGCAGCAGCAGACGAAGAGCGGGTTCTTGGTGTTCTCCGGCTGCAACACCAGCCCTTCCTCATCGGCGGCGTTCACCAACTCCAGCATCTCCTCCCGAGGAATGAGCCGGGCGGCACCTTGATCTGCCATCAATTTGGCTCCCAAGCCGAAGGTGAGGCAGTTGTCGAGAAGGTTGGTCTGCTTGCACTTATGTCCGAGCAGCTCTTTTCCGTGCCGGCAGATACACGCCATCCGGCCGAACGGTCCGCTGGAGGACTCGACGTAGGCTCGAAGATCGTCGTACGAAGTAACGTTGCGCTCCACCGGAATATCGCGGTTTACCGGCACGATCCGCATTTGGGTCGTTTTCTTGCTATGGAAGGCATCGCCGAACGCTTCGTCCAGATATTGCTGGGACTCGCGCTCGAACTCCGGGGTCAGGCGGTGCACCTGGTGTTCGTAGATTCCGACGGCGAAAATCATCTTGCCGTAGAGAGGCTCGGCCGCAATCGGGAGGCGATGGATGAGTCCTTTGTCGCTCAACTGGTCCAGCTTTTTCGTCAGTTCAGGCAGCGTCATCTTCGCTTTGACGCGCTTGTGGATCGCCTTGGCGGGCTCAGGAAGTGGCGCTCAACTCAAGCGTGAGCTCGGCCTCTTCGGGAGTGAACAGCCGCATCAGGATCTTGATTTCCACTCCCGACTTGCTGGCTGGAAATCCGATCGGCATCCGGTCCAAGTGCTGCTGGAGCTTACGATAAAGGTCTTCGGGTGTCATGGCAGTGTCCTTATAAGTTCGCGTTGTCCAGCCGCTGCCGGAAGATGCAGCTCACAGAAAGTGGTCGACGGTTTCAGAATTGCTGTTCAGGGCATGGTAGCCACGAAAATTGCGTTTGGCAACTGTTGTGTGTGGCTCCGTGCGGTTTTGTGGTTCTGGCGACCGAGTTGGTTCAGCGATTGGGGCGGGTGCCTGACGGCGGCACCGGCGCAGGGCAGCAGTCGACGGGGCAGACGTCATGGTTCGGACCGTAGCAACCGAGCGCGGGACGGAGAGGCGAGGCAGTAATGCGCTCGACGATCAATTCGCGAATCATGCTCACAAACCGGGGATGGGTTCCGGCGGTGCGGGCGCGCTGGTAGGTGATGCCAAGCTCCTGGCAGCGTTCGCGCGCCTGGGTATCAAGATCGAAGATGATTTCAATGTGATCGGAGACGAATCCGATGGGGACCAGCACCAGATCTTTCGCGCCGCAGGAGTACTCCTCTTCGATCACTTCGAGGATGTCAGGCGAGAGCCACGGTTGCGAGGGCGATCCGCTGCGGCTTTGGTAGACCAGGCGGTGGTTTGGGTGCGCCAGCGCTTCGGCCACAAGGCGGGAAGCCTCCTCAAGCTGCTGCACGTAGCGGGAAGTGGTCGCCATCGTCATCGGAATGCTGTGCGCGGTGAAGAGCAGGCGCGCACTGGAACGGCGTTCGGCAGGGACTTGCGCGAGCGCTTCGGCGGCATGCGAGGTGACCGCCTCAATGAAGCCGGGGTGGTTGTAGAAGGCGCGAATCTTATCGACCTGCGGCGCGCCTTCACCAACCATTCGCTGCGCGGCAGCAATGTCCTCGCGGTACTGCCGGCAGCCGGAGTAGGAGCTATAGGCCGAAGTGAAAAAGCCCAGGGCGTGCCGAACGCCATCGCTCTTCATCCGGCCGAGCGTATCTGCGAGCAGCGGATGCCAGTTGCGGTTTCCCCAATAGACCGGCAGGCCGATTCCATGGGCTCGCAATTCGGTCTCCAGCGCGGCGATCAGGGCACGGTTCTGGTCGTTGATGGGACTGTGGCCGCCGAATTGCCGGTAGTGCTCCGCGACTTCCAGCAACCGCTCGCGCGGAACCGCCTTGCCGCGCAGAACATTCTCCAGAAAGGGAAGCACATCATCGGGCTTTTCCGGGCCGCCGAAGGAGACAAGCAGAATCGCGTCATACATAGCTTTGCACTCTTTCAGATGCTCAGCCTCGGCCGGAGATGCAGGTTATCTGGCAGACGGTTTCCGGTGGAGTTCTCTGTCCAGCACGTTTTCTGTCCAGTGCGTCTTCTGTCCGGTACAATGCGCGCATGGCAATTGGCGTAATCAGCGACACCCACGGATTGCTTAGACCGGAAGCCTCGGAAGCGCTCGGCGGCAGTGAACTGATTCTGCACGCCGGAGACCTGGGGTCGGCGGAGGTGCTGCGCGCTCTGGAGCGCATTGCGCCCGTGGTGGCCGTGCGCGGCAACGTGGACCTGGAGGCGTGGGCGAAGCCTTGCAGCGGTGGAGGTGGCCGAGTACGCGGAGAAAAGCTTCTACATCCTGCATCGCATTGCCGACCTGGATTTGAAGCCTAAGGCGGCAGGCATTGCCGCCGTCATTTATGGACACTCGCACCAGCCCTTGATCGAGTGGCGCGACGGGGTTCTGTTCTTCAATCCCGGCAGCGCAGGGCCTCGCCGTTTCTCGCTCCCGGTGACGGTAGGGAGAATTGAGATCGTGGACGGTGAACTGCGTCCGGAGATCATTCAACTGCTCTAGCGCAAGCACTACCAGATTCCTTTGTCGCTGCCGGTGAGTTTGTAGCTGATGGCCGCCGCCGATGCCAGATAGGGCAGCAGAGAGAGACGCAGGGTTCCGGCGAGGTCTCCGCGGAGGGCGGCGGCGGTGACCTGCGCCGTGTAGAGCCGCGCGCCTTGCGGCATCACCGGCACGCGAATGAATTTCGCCTTGACGTACACTTTCTCCGCCCCGAAGAGCGAGCCGGAGAGAACCTCCGAGGGCAGGGAAACGGGCGTGCCGCGATATTGCAGAACGTAGTCGCTGACGATGCGAAGAAGAGAGCACACGCCCTCCCAGATGCCTCCCAGCAAAGCCGCGCGGCGCAGTTCGACGAAGTCCACGACGCCGGATTCGACCAGCGCGGCAATGTTGACGATGTCGCAGACGCGGAAATAAAAATGCCGGTACATGCGCTGCAGCGTGGCGACGATAATGCGTTCCTCCGGCGCTGGCACCCGGAAGTCCATTCCGAGCACCGACTTGGTGACCCGCCGGGAGACGAAACGCTGCGCCATGGCAATGTGTTCCCCGGTCTGCCCCAGGCGCTGGACATGCACCTCGACTGCTTCCGGCAAGCCGCCAATCGCAAAATTCCACTTATTGGCCAGCCGGTCGCCCCAGCTTCGCGGCTCAATGCGAGCCCGAAAACGCGTGGTCATCAACATGGCAGACCTGCTTCGCATCCGCCGTAGTGTAAAGGTCGAGGTCGTTACCAAGATCGGGCCAGTGGTCGAGCGACTTCATCACCGTGACCGGACATCCGGCGGCTTCCAGCGCTCCAGTGATAAGGTAAAGGTGCTGCACTGCGTTGGAGATGCGGAGCTTCTCCTGAGCAATACGCGACTGGCAACGGGAGAACAACGCGGTGTCGTCCAGGGTTCCGGCCATCGCTCTGCAAGGGCTCCAAGGCACGTAGCACCACGTGATTCGAGTCGGCCAGCGCGGTCAGTTCGGCGAACTCAGGTTCAGTCAGCTCACAGAGCCGGGGATAGAATTGCCCGGCGTGCTCCGGAGCCAGGGTGAGCGTCGATAGTGCTTGAACGAAGGCGTTTTCACGAGAGCTGTGAGTTGTCATACGCAGCAGTTGAGATGAACAGGAGGAGAGCGGGGTTGGTAGCTTAGCCGGTTGGCCGAGGGGCAGGGAATAAAAACGAGGATCAACTTTGCAATCAGGGCTATTTTTCGGTTAGGGCTATTTGTGAGCTGCTGGGCGCGCTGAGGACGCGCCCAATTTGTGGAGGCGCTCGCGCGCCTGGGTGGCTTCGATGGTTTTGGGATAGCGCTGGATGAGGGCGTTCAACTCGCGGATTCCCGCCTCCTTACGGCCCAGTTCGAGCAGCGAGTAACCTTTCTTGAGTTGGGCCGCGGCGGCCTTGTTTCCGCCGGGAAACTGTTCGAGCACTTTGTCGTAATCGGCCACCGCCGCCTCGAAGTTTCCGGAGCGGTATTCCACGTCGGCAATATAGAACTGCGCGTTGCCGGCCAGATCCGTGGTGGGATAGTACTTGATGTAATCCTGAAATTGCGAGAGCGCCAACTCGTATCGGGCAGAGTTGTAGTCCCGCAGCGCATTATTGTAGAGAACGTCAGCGGGCGGAGCCTGAGCGGCGGCGCCGGTGGGTCCGGCGGGCGTACCAGGAGGGCGCACCAGGCGTGGCCGGTCCAGTTGGAGCCACGTTCTGCTGCTGGTTCTGGATGTCGTCGAGTTGCTTGCTGGTCTTGGCCAGCCGAGCCTTGAGTTCGTCGATGGAATCGTTGAGCGTCTGGATCTGCCCGGATACCTGATCAATCTTGGTCTGGGAGTCGGCGTTCTGTTGCTGCAAGACCTTCTGCATCGTCTCCACTGATTCCGTGAGCTTATTCATGTTGTCTGTCGTCTGCTCAACCAGGCTGCGCATGACGCCCATGCGCTCGTCGAAGGATTGTTTCATGGCAGCCATGCGATCGGCTAAATCCTGCACCTGGGTTTGGAGCTGAATGATCTCCTTGGAGACGGCAAAGGCCGGCGTTGCAGGAACTGCAATCATCAGGGCCATGACCGCGAGAGCTGTTGCTTTTCTCAGTTTCATCTTCATCTCCGGGCGCCGTGGCGCCGGACTCCGTTCGCACTGCGCGAGGGAGGGAATCACAACCAAATCGAGTTTAATACAACTGACTTACAATGTCTCGCAAGCCATCACGTTCGGCAAGGGTAGAGATATGTGGCGGGGCGCCCGGAGACGCCCCGCTGATAAGATTCAGACGAACCGCTTATTTCTGGCCGTACACAAAATGATCGCGGCGATTCTGCTGCCAGCAGGACTCGTTGCTCTCATTGCAGAACGGTTTTTCCTTGCCGTAGCTGATGACCTTGATCCGGCTGGCGGCGATGCCGGCCTTAATCAGAGCTTCACGGGCGAGTTAGCGCGATTATCGCCAAGCGCAAGGTTGTAGTCGGTAGAACCGCGTTCGTCGCAATGCCCCTCGATGGTGAACCGGATCGACGGGTGCGCCTTGAGGAACGCCGCGTCGGCATTGATCGTCGCCTGATCGTCGGCCCGCAGGTCGTAGCGATCATAGTCGAAGTAGATGTCCTTTACGGACTGCGAAAACAAAGCGTCTTCACC
>CAVZYB010000006.1:0-28430 GCA_963779365.1 uncultured Acidobacteriota bacterium
GCTGCTGGTTCTGGATGTCGTCGAGTTGCTTGCTGGTCTTGGCCAGCCGAGCCTTGAGTTCGTCGATGGAATCGTTGAGCGTCTGGATCTGCCCGGATACCTGGTCAATCTTGGTCTGGGAGTCGGCGTTCTGTTGCTGCAGTACCTTCTGCATCTCCTGCACCGATTCCGTGAGCTTATTCATGTTGTCGGTCGTCTGCTCAACCAGGCTGCGCATAACGCCCATGCGCTCGTCGAAGGATTGTTTCATCGCAGCCATCTGATCGGCTAAATCCTGCACCTGGGTTTGGAGCTGGATGATCTCCTTGGAGACGGCAAAGGCCGGCGTCGCAGGAACTGCAATCATCAGGGCCATCACCGCGAGAGCTGTTGCTTTTCTCAGTTTCATCTTCATCTCCGGGCGCCGCGGCGCCGGACTCCAGTTCGCACTGCGCGAGGGAGGGAATCACAACCAAATCGAGTTTAATGCAACTGACTTACAATGTCTCGCAAGCCATCACGTTCGGCAAGGGTAGAGATATGCGGCGGGGCGCCCGGAGACGCCCCGCTGATAAGGTTCAGACGAACTGCTTATTTCTGGCCGTACACAAAATGATCGCGACGATTCTGCTGCCAGCAGGACTCGTTACTCTCATTGCAGAACGGTTTTTCCTTGCCGTAGCTGATGACCTTGATCCGGCTGGCGGCGACACCGGCCTTAATCAGAGCTTCACGGGCGGAGTTGGCGCGATTATCGCCCAGCGCAAGGTTGTAGTCGGTAGAACCGCGTTCGTCGCAATGCCCCTCGATGGTGAACCGGATCGACGGGTGCGACTTGAGGAACGCCGCGTCGGCATTGATCGTCGCCTGATCGTCGGCCCGCAGGTCGTAGCGATCATAGTCGAAGTAGATGTCCTTTACGGATTGCGAAAACAAAGCGTCTTCACCCTCCTCCGATGCGGCGGCTGCTGCTGCTGCGGCGGCGCTGGGGGAGGAACGACCGTGAGGCGAGCGGTGGCGTCAACCGAGCCGCCGGGGCCTTGGGCGGTGAGGCGGTAAGTGGTGGAACTGCTCGGCGAGACCTGCTGGGAACCGTTCGTCTGCACGCCTCCGATGCCGTCGATGCTCACGCTGGTAGCGTCCTGGGTGGACCAAGTAAGGGTTGCAGTGCCCCCACGGTCGATGCTCTCAGGGTTGACGCTCAGGGTTGCTCTCGGCTGGGGCGGCGGCGGAGCAGCGGGCGGTGCCGACGGAACCTGTTTCTTCTTGCAACCACCGACGACGACAATAGCCGCCAAGGACAACACTAAAAAAGTCCATTTCATTTTGTGATATTTCAAATCATCCTCCAAAAATCAAGAGAGTTCGCCTTGCCCGGCGTCGAGAACTCGCCGAACCGTTCTAGTGTTAAATCATTCCCACACCCACTGCTTGCAAAACGTTTGTTGCTACTTCCAACTCCAATTCGGCTGCGAATTGGAGCCGCCGAAGGTCAACTGCGTCTGCTGGCTGCCGTCGGCCAGCATGGACCATATCTGTTCCCCGCCGCCTCGCGTGGATTGATACACAATGTGGCGGCCATCCGGCGACCAGGATGGAAAGTCATTGCGTCCGCCGTCGTGAGTCAGTTGCACCCATTGGCGGCTGGCCACGTCCATCAGGTAAATGTCAGAGGCGCCCGGAGCGCCGGGGCCGTAGTGGCGAACCCAGGCAAACGTCGAGGAACTGTCCGTTGGGAGACCACGAGGGCGAGACCGCATAACCCTGCTCGGTAATTCGCTGTACGTTGGTTCCATCGCTGTCCATGATGTAGATCTGCGGCAGACCGGTGCGTCCGCTGACCCAGGCGATCTGCGCGTTGGTCTTAGGATTCCATACGGGCGAAACGTCAGGTCCATGATACGCCGTCAAACGCTTGAGATTGTTTCCGTTCTGATCGCAAACGTAAATCTCAGGATCGCCGGAGCGAGAAGAAGAAAATGCGATACGGGTTCCGTCCGAACTCCAGGCGGGCGATAACGTGGTGCCGCCGAAGGAAGGGAATTGAACCAGACGTCCGAGTTCGAGCGACCACATTGCGATGTTAGGCCCGCCCTTGAAAAACGAGGCGAAGGCCACGCGCGAATTATCCGGCGAGACCCGTGGCTCCAGCGAGATCGAGCCGAGCCGCGTGATCGCGTGCTGCCCCGCGCCGTCGTAGTCCATCGCCCAGACCTCTTTGTGTCCGGTGCGCGCGCTGACAAAATAGATCTTGGTTTCGGCGATGCCGGAGAGTCCGCCGCCCAGCCGGAAGATAATCTCGTCGGCAAAACGATGCGCGATCAGCCGCGCGTTTTCATCGGTTGCGCTCTCGCGATACTGCTTGGCCAGCACCTGCGGATTCTGCTGATTCTTTACGTCAAAAAGCCAGCCCTGCACCTGGAGCGTTCCTACGCTGACCGCAAGGTTGCCAAAAGCCAGCATCGCAGCGTTGGGCGGAGGCGCGCCCCACGCGTCCAGATGGACATCGGCCGGTGCGCCGATCTGCGCCAGCGGATAAAAGCTCTTGGAGACCATGTCGAAGATGCCGGCCTGGTACAGGTCGTTGAACAGAACCGCGTTGAAGGTCTTGTCGAGCGCGGCGGCCTCGGCACTCGAAGACCTTGAAGTCAGCCGCCGCCAGACGAATCTTTTCGCCACCGACTCCGGTGCCCGTGCGAATCCAATCCTGCGAAAGTGCGGGTAATACGAGCGCGAACAGCACCGCGGCCAAGGCTACAAATCGCTTCATGCAACTCTCCAAACGTGCGGGCGCGCAAACTATTCAGCGCCGGTAATCGAACCAGAACTCCACGGATACATAACTGCCGTTGTATTCCCTCGGCAGCGGACCGAAGGTGTCGATGCGCTGCAAGGTTCGCACCGCTGAAATATCCAGCGCGGGGATGCCGGACGATTGCTCAATGCGAACATTGGACGGCGTCCCGGAGCGCGAGATATCGAAAAGAATATAAACCCGCTTGGCGGACGAGATACTTGGATTCACTTCACTCTGCCAGGCCTGGTGAACCTTTCTCGCCACCGCGTCGGTGTACCATCCGAAGCGGCTGCCAAAGGTGCCATTGCCGCCTTCGCCGAACTTCAGGCCGCCAGCCGTGCTGCCGCTCTGGAAGGTGGTGTAGGGACCGGCCACCGGACCGCCCGCGCCGAATGGAACCGTGTTATTCACCTTCGCCATCTCGTGCGGTTGCTCGTGGGTTGGCGTCGCGAGGCAGGCTTCTGCTTGGGCAGTTCGCGGCCCGGCGCGGTGGTCGCCGCCTTCTCTTTCGCTTTCGCCGGTTTCACCTTGGTCTGCCGGTCGGGAATCGCAATGGCCTTATCGTCTTCCTTGGCGCGCGGCGCGGGAACGGATTGCGACAGTCCTTTGCTCTCATTGGCCAGCACGTTTTCCGGCTTTGCCTGCGGATTGGGAGGCAAGGGAATTCCCCTGACCAGATGCGCGCTCATGGCTCCGCCCGGATCGCCGCCGCTGCCGTTATTGCCCCAATTTTCTCCGCTGTGGGAGAACATTCCCGGCAGGAAGAGCACGGACAGCACCAGCGCCGTGTGCAACGCGGTGGAGGCTGCCAGCGATGGCGTGATCGCTTCCTTATGACCGTATATTTCAGCGTCCAGCGGCATTGGCCTTCGTAATCAGCGGTTGCGTAACGATACTCACGTTGGTGATACCGGTTTGCTTCACGGCGTCCATCACCGTGGCGAAGGCGCCGAAAGGCACATTCTCATCGGAGCGGATAAAAATGCTCTGGCCTTGCGGGTCGCGAATCTTTTCATGCAGCCGGTCGGCGATTTCGTTGATGTTGATCGGATCGTTGCCCAGGAAAACCCGCTGATCCTTGTCAATGGTGATGACCAGACGCTCCTCGGAAATTTCCTTCACCGTCTTCGTCTTCGGCACCTCAACCTCAATGCCCGACTGAAGAATCGGCGCCGTCACCATGAACATCACCAGCAGCACCAGAACCACGTCCACGAATGGAGTGATGTTGATCTCCGAGAGCGAGGATTGGGTGCGTCCCTTGTTGTTTGATAAACGCCACCGCTGCCTCCTATCGCGCGTCGCCGTTGCGGTCGATGATGTTGAGCAATTCGAGGCTGAAGTCGTCCATGCGCGCGCCGAATTCACGAATCTGCTGGAGGAAAAGATTGTAGGCAATCACCGCGGGAATGGCGGCAAACAGCCCCGCGGCGGTCGTAATCAGCGCCTCGGAGATGCCGGGCGCTACCGCGCGGAGGGTGGCCGCGCCAGCCGTGCCCAGTCCGTGGAAGGCGTCAATGATGCCCCACACGGTCCCAAACAGTCCGATGAACGGAGCGATGGAGCCAGTGGTGGCCAGCCAGGACAAACGGCTCTCCAGGCGGGTCAGTTCCTCCGACGATGCAATCTGGGTGGCGCGCTGCACGGAAAGCGTGCGCGGGTTTGCGCCGCAGCGCTTCAGTTCTTCCACCGCGCCGTCAAATACGGCCACCAGCGGCGAGGGCTTGAACTGCTCGGAGACGGCAGCGAGTTCCTGCAGGCGCGTGGCCTTGCGAAAGACGCGGACAAATCGTCCGCTCTGCACCGAGGCGCGGCGGAAAAGCCCGTACTTGGAGAGAATGATCGCCCAGGATAGAAGGCTGGCGGCAAGCAGAATCAAGAGCACGATCTTGGCGATGAAGCCGGTATTGGAGACCATATCCAACACCTCTCCGCCAAGTGCGAAAGCTAGGAAATTTGTAATCGGCATCCTTTTCTCATTGGAGCAAACGCTGAAGTCGCAACCCGGACCCATCTGACTCTGCGACTGTAGTGCGAATCAATTTCATTATAGTCAGCTCTGTAGGCCTTTGCGCGCGGTTTCGCAGAAGTCCACTTTATCGAGCAACCCCGAATATAACTCGATACATTGTGAGTACGATTGACGTCCTGCAAGCCTTCGAGGCACTCCGGCGGTGTAAACTGCTTGCGCCGGAATTCCCCGAACCGATGAACGAGTACGGCGAGCTCCGGACCGACAATCATGAAGACTCGACTCCTGATGTGCACCCTGCTGTTTGGAACCCTGGCGTCCGCAGCGCAGGACAGTGCTCCAGGCCACACCCGTTGAGCGCCCGGCGGCCGAGCGTCCGCTCCAGGCTTTGCCCTACACGCCAAGCCTCGATCTGCCGTCGATGGACCGCAGTGCTGATCCCTGCGCGGATTTTTATCAATACACCTGCGGCGGATGGATGAAGAACAATCCGATTCCGCCCGACCAGGCGCGCTGGAGTGTCTATGCCAAACTCGACAATGACAATCTTCAGTTCCTCTGGGGCATTCTCAGCGATCTTTCCAAACCCTCGGCCTCACGCACCCCAGCCCAGCAGAAGATAGGCGACTATTTCGCCTCCTGCATGGACACCGAGGCAATTGACAGGCGCGGTACCGAGCCTATTCAGCCGGCTTTGAAGCAGATTGCGGAGATGAAATCGAAGACCGAATTTGCGCGCTGGCTGGCCTCCGAACATACCGAGGGCGGACGCAGCGGGCTGCTGTTTGGCTTCGGCTCCGATCAGGATTATGGCGACGCCACGCAGGTCATCGCCTTTGCCGTGGGCGGCGGCCTCGGCCTGCCCGACCGCGACTACTACCTGAAGACCGACGCCAAGTCGGTAGAGCAGCGGCAGCGGTACGTGGAACACGTGGCGAAGATGCTGGTCCTGTCGGGTGAATCGCAGGCTCAGGCCACAGCGGATGCGGCCACCGTCATGCGCATGGAAACCGCACTGGCCAAAGCAACTCTCTCGCGAGTGGACAAGCGCGATCCCTACAAGCTCTACCACAAGATGACGCCCGCGGAATTGCAGAAGCTCACCCCCAGCTTTGACTGGACGGCCTACCTCGAACGCACCGGTCTGGGCGGAGTAAAAACGCTGAATGTTACCGAGCCGGAGTTCTTCAAAGCCGTGGAGGCGCAGCTCCAGAGCGAGAGCCTGGACAACTGGAAGGTTTATTTCCGCTGGCACCTGGTCGCCGGAGCCGCGCAGTTTCTCTCCAAGCCCTTTGTCGATGAGGATTTTGCCTTCAATCGCAAGTACCTGCGGGGAGTTGCCGAGCAGCGGCCGCGCTGGAAGCGTTGCGTTGCCGACGTCGACGCTCTGCTGGGCGAGGCGCTGGGCCAGGAGTTCGTGCGCCGCGCCTTTCCTGAGAAGTCCAAGCAGGACACCGTCCGCATGACTGCCCTGATCGAGAAGGCGATGGCCAAGGAGATCAACGCTCTGGATTGGATGAGCCCGGAGACCAAGCGGCAGGCGCTGGTCAAGCTGAATGCGGTTCGAAACAAAGTAGGCTATCCTGACAAGTGGCGCGACTACAGCGCGGTCCAGATCAAGGCCAACGATTTCTTCGGAAACTACCAGAGCGCCGCCTCGTTTGAGGTGCATCGCGACCTGAACAAGATCGGCAAGCCGGTGGACCGGAACGAGTGGGGCATGACTCCGCCCACGGTCAACGCCTATTACAACCCGCAGATGAACGACATCAACTTCCCCGCCGGAGTCCTGCAGCCGCCGCTCTACGATCCCAAGCTGGACGATGCCCCGAACTACGGAAACACCGGTTCCACCATCGGCCACGAGCTGACCCACGGCTTTGACGACGAGGGCCGCCAGTTCGACGCCGCTGGAAATCTGAAGGATTGGTGGACTCCCGCCGACGCCAAGCGCTTCGAGGAGAAGGTGAACTGCGTGCGCGACCAGTACGCCGGTTACGTGGTGGTGGACGACATCAAGATCAACAGCAAGCTGACCAGCGGAGAGGATGTAGCCGACCTGGGCGGAACCCTGCTGGCCTACATCGCCTGGCGCGAAGCCACTCAGGGCATGAAGCTGCAATCCGGAGGATGGATTCACCCCCGAGCAGCGCTTCTTCATCGGCTTTGCCCAGTGGGCCTGCGAAAACGTGCGTCCCGAGGAGTTGCGGGCGAACGCGATTACCGACCCACACTCGCCGGGGAAGTACCGCGTCAACGGCATCGTCAGCGACCTGCCGCAGTTTCAGCAGGCCTTCGGATGCCAGGCCGGGCAGCCGATGGTCCGGGTAAATGCCTGCAAAGTCTGGTAAATGCGGCGGATACCCGCACGCTTTTGTCAGCATGGATTTTTAGCATGAGGCGAGGGTAGCTCAGCCATGGTATCCTCGCCGGGAAAACTCCAACGAACGGGTGCTCAGTGCTCAGGGAATTGCGCGTTGAAAACTACGCCGTCATCGACAACGTGGTGGTTGAGTTTGGAGCTGGGCTGAACCTTCTGACCGGTGAGACCGGCGCGGGCAAGTCGATCCTCATCGACGCCCTGGCGCTGCTGCTGGGCGAGAAGGCTTATAGCGATGTGGTGCGCCACGGCGCGGAAAAAGCCACGGTCGCCGCCGTCTATGAGAGTGACGATCCGGCCATCGCCGCCGTGCTGGAGGAAAACGGAATCGATGGCGCGGGCACCGAGATCATTCTGCGCCGCGACATCGCAGTCAACGGTAAGAGCCGTGTTTTCATCAACAACCAGCCGGCAACCGTGGCCGTGCTGAAAGCCTTGGCTCCCCGGCTGGCGATTATTCACGCGCAAAATCAGGCCATTCTGATGTTTGATCCTCCCGAGCGCCTGGCGCTGCTGGATGCCGCTGCCGGGGTGAGCCTGAGCGCAGTTGCCGAGGCCTATGCGCGCTGGAAAGAGGTCTCCCGCCGGATTGCCGAGCTGGAACAGGGCGAGCAGGAAAAACTCCGCCTCGTCGATCTCTGGAAGTTTCAGCTGAAGGAGATTTGCGAGGCCAACCCCACGTGCCGGCGAGGACCAGAAGCTCGAATCCGAAAAGCGTGTCCTGGCGAATTCCGAGCGGGTGTACGGCGCGGCCATCGGCGCCTTCGACGTGCTCTACGAGGTGGAGGAATCGGCGATTGCGCGCCTCCGGGCCGCGACCAAGCACCTGGAAGAGCTATCGCGCTTCGATGAGTCGTTCAAGGAATCGCTGGGCCAGCTTGGAGAGTGCGCGCATCACGGTGGAGGACGTGGCCACCACCCTGCGCGACTTTGCCGACGGCATCGATGCCTCGCCCGAGCGGCTGGCCGAGGTGGAAGACCGCCTCGCCATTCTCGACAAACTCCGCCGCAAGTACGGCAAGACTTTGGAGGATGTGTTGGCCTTCCAGACGGATATTGCCGCAAAGCTCAACGAAATCGAAAACAAGGACGAACTGCTGGCCGCTCTGCGCAAGGAGCTGGCCGGAGCCGCCGCCAAGTACCTGGATGAGGCTCGCTCTTTAAGTAAGCGGCGCTATGAGATAGCGCGAAAACTTGAGAAAACGGTTGAAGGTGAAATCAACGATCTGGCGATGAAGGCGAAGTTCAAGATCGAGGTTTCCGGCGTCGGACGAGGAAGCCAACTGGACCGCCTCAGGCTTTGACCATGTGGCCTACCTGATCTCCACCAATCCCGGAGAGCCGATGGGGCCGATCGAGGAGATCGCCTCCGGCGGCGAACTCTCGCGCGTGATGCTGGCGCTGAAGGCCAGCGTCGAGGCCGGACGCTTGCATGCCAAGAGTTCCGACGCCCAGCGCTCGCTGGTATTCGACGAAATAGATACGGGCATCGGTGGCCGCGCGGCCGACGCCGTGGGCAAAAAATTGAAGGCGCTTATCGCGCACCAAGCAGGTTCTCTGCATCACCCACCTGCCGCAAATTGCCTCCTTTGCCGACCGGCATTTCCTGATCGAGAAGCACGAGAGCGCGGGGCGCACCAAGACCACGGTCCGGCCGCTTGACAGCCGAGGAGCGGCGCAGCGAGATTGCGCGGATGTTGAGCGGGGCCAAGGTTACCGAAGCCAGCCTGCAGAATGCCGAGCAATTGCTTCGGGCAAACGCCTGAGTTGTCGAATCTGGTTAATGAAAAGGGCTAGCTCCTGCTATCCCCGCAGCATCCCACCTGCTAAAATATTGAGAGCTCGAGGAAGAAAGTTCATCGCCGGAGCAGGGCACTATTCGCCTGCGGTTATGAGCTACTGAATGCCGGTTCCCGCACTTCTATGGGTTGTAGTGGTTCGGAAGTGCACGGAGCCATAGACTTACAAGATAGTGATGGGCGGTTCCGTGGGGCACTCAGATGCTGCGGGCCGCACCTGAATAGAATCAAATGACGATCGAAGCCAAAACTCTTCTGCTTTTAAAGCCCCGAGGATTCTGTGCGGGCGTGGTGCGCGCCATTGATATTGTGCGCATCGCCCTGGAGACCTTCGGGCCGCCGATCTACGTCCGCAAGGAAATCGTGCATAACAAGTATGTGGTCGAAGACCTGAAGGGCAAGGGCGCCATCTTTGTGGACGACGTGGAAGAAGTGCCCAATGGCGAGCGCGTGATCTACAGTGCTCACGGGGTTGCCCCTCGGTGCGCGAGGCTTCCAAGCTGCGCCTGCTGCGCGTCATCGATGCGACCTGTCCGCTGGTGACCAAGGTGCACGTGGAGGCGATCCGCTTTGCCAAGGACGGCTACTCGCTGATCCTGATCGGGCACTTGAATCACGATGAGATTGTCGGCACCCTGGGCGAAGCTCCCGAGGTGACCCAGGTGGTCAGCAACGCGGAGCAGGTGGCAAGCATTGTGGTGCCGGACCCGGATCGCGTCGCGTATCTGACCCAGACCACGCTTTCGCTCGACGAGGCGAAGGACATCATCGAGGCGCTAAAAGCCAAGTTTCCCAATATCCGCGGGCCGCACGCGCAGGATATCTGCTATGCCACGGAGAACCGCCAGGTGGCGGTGAAGAATGTTGCCGAGCAGGCGGAACTGGTGCTGGTGGTGGGGTCGCCGAACAGTTCGAACTCGAACCGGCTGGTCGAAGTTGCCGGAAATCTGGGCACCAACTCGTTTCTGATCGACACCTGTCAGGACATCGACGAGAAATGGCTGGAGGGCGTCAAGACCATTGCTCTTACGGCAGGGGCTTCGGCCCCGGAAATTCTGGTTCAGGAAGTAATTGCCTTCCTCGGGCGCAAAGGATTCTCGAATATGCGCGAGGTTGAAGTGATGCCGGAGCATGTACGTTTCGCGCTGCCTCCGGAGATCGTTGCCGCAATCGGGGCCGCTCCCAAACGATCCAACGGGTGGAGTAAGAATCCATGGAAGCAAGTTCAGCGCAATCGACTGCGATGCGCTTTGGAAAGATTGCAGGCCTGGGCGCGCGGCTTAAGAGTTCGATCCAGGCGGCGCAGAAGTTTCTGTTCGCCAAGCAGCATGAAGATGGCTGGTGGTGCGGCGAACTGGAAGCCGACACCACGCTGGAATCCGATTACATTTTTCTGCACACCGTTCTCGGCACCCGCGACGAGCGCCGCTTCCAGCAGTGCGCGGCGGAGATCCTGCGCCATCAGAACGAAGACGGCGGCTGGCCGATTTACCAGGGTGGTCCCTCGAACGTCACCGCCAGCGGTGAAGGCGTACTTCGCGCTGAAAATGTGCGGCTACTCTGCCCGACGATCCACGCATGGCGACGCGCCCGCGAGCGCATCCTGGCCATGGGCGGCGTGCCCGCCTGCAATACCTTCAGCAAGATTTATCTCTGCGCGCTGGGGCAATACGATTACGACGCGGTCCCGGCAATTCCGCCGGAGATCGTGCTGTTTCCCAACTGGTTCTGGTTCAACATCTACGAGATCTCCTCGTGGTCGCGCGCGATTCTGATTCCGCTCTCGATCTGCTACGCGAAGAAGCCGTTCAAGAAGATTCCCGACGAGTGGAATATCGATGAACTTTTTCCGGAGGGACGGCACGGCGAGTTCGCTGCGGCTGAAGTGGGACAAGCAAGCTGATCGGCTGGCGGAATTTCTTCCTGGTGCTGGACCGCCTGGTCCACGCCTTCGAGCGCGTGCATGTGCGCCCGCTGCGCTCGATTGCATTGAAAGCGGCGGAGAAATGGATGCTGGAGCGCTTTGAAATGAGCGACGGACTGGGGGCGATCTACCCCTCGATCCTGAACTCGATCATCGCGATGCGCTGCCTGGGCTACTCGCTCGACGATCCGCAGGTGATTCGCGCTCTGGACGAGTTTGAAAAGCTGGGCATCGAAGAAGGCGACACCTTCCGCATGCAGCCTTGCGTTTCGCCGGTGTGGGACACGGCTTATGCCCTGTTTGCGCTGGGCGAGAGCGGCGTCGAAGCCGACCGAGCCGCGCATGGTGAAGGCCGCCGAGTGGATGCTCAAGAAGCAGAACCGCCGCAAGGGCGACTGGTCGGTAAAGGTTCCCGACGCCGAGCCCGGCGGCTGGTACTTCGAGCATAACAACGAGTTTTATCCCGACGTGGACGACACCGCGCAGGTGCTGCTGGCGCTGAACCACATTGAAACCAAGGATGCGCGATTCCAGAGCGAATCCGTCGCAGCGCGGAATCCAGTGGGTGCTGGCCATGCAGTGCAAGAACGGCGGCTGGGCGTCATTCGACAAAGACAACGACCGCATGGTCTTCCAGTACGTTCCCTTTGCCGATCACAACGCCATGCTCGATCCGGCGACGGTCGATATTACGGGACGCGTGCTGGAGTGCCTGGCGGCGCACGGCTTTACCCTGCAAGGACAAGGCGGTCAAGCGCGCCATCGATTTCATCCGCAAGGAGCAGGAGTCGCGACGGTTCGTGGTTCGGGCGCTGGGGCGTCAACTACATTTACGGCACCATGTGCGTGCTGCGCGGCCTGGAGGCCATCGGCTTTGATAACCACGATGCGATGGTTCAGCAGGCAACCGAGTGGCTGCGGATGATGCAGAATCCCGACGGCGGCTGGGGCGAGACCATCGGCTCCTACGACGATGTGAACCAGAAGGGCGTGGGCGTGAGCACCAGTTCGCAGACCGCCTGGGCGGTGCTGGGACTGATGGCGGGCGGGGATTACCGCTCGGAGTCGCTGGCGCGCGGCATTGCCTACCTGCTGGATCATCAGCAGGCCGACGGCGGCTGGAGCGAGGTGCCCTACACCGGCACCGGATTCCCCCGCGTCTTCTATCTGAAATATCACTCCTATCCGTGGTATTTCCCGCTGATGGCGCTGGCCAAGTACTCCCGCAGCCAGGGAGCTTAGAGCCAACGGCGGCGAGTCAGCGAGGCCCTTAAGCGCAGCCTGGAGAGGGCTGCGTTTATGCTTTCGGAGAGAGAGCATTGTGAAGGCGTTTGTAACCGGAGCAACGGGATTCGTGGGCAGTCACGTGGCCCGTCTGCTGGCCGCGCAGGGAGCCGACCTGCGCCTGCTGGTGAGGGCCGGCAGCCGGCGGGAAAACCTCGACGGACTGCGCGCCGATCTGGTGGTCGGCGACCTGACCGATGCGGCATCCTTGCGCAAGGGCATGGAGGGCTGCGAAGCGGTCTTCCATCGTGGCCGCCGACTATCGCCTCTGGATTCGCGATCCGCGCCCGATGTATGCGGCCAACGTGGATGGCACCGCTGCCGTGATCGAGGCGGCCCAAGCCGCGGGCGTGCGCCGGACCGTCTATTGCTCGTCGGTGGCCACCCTGGGATTTGGCTATGACCGCCTGGCGGTGAATGAAGACACTCCGGTGGAGGTGGCCGAGATGATCGGTCACTACAAACGCTCCAAGTATCTGGCCGAGCGCAAGGCGGTGGAGCTGGCGGCCAAGGGCGCCGAGGTGGTGATCGTCAATCCCAGCACTCCGATCGGCGAGCAGGACATCAAGCCGACGCCCACCGGGCGCATCGTGCTGGATTTTCTGCTGGGCAACTTTCCCGCCTACATGGAAACCGGCATGAACCTGGTGGATGTGCACGACGTTGCGCGCGGACATCTGCTGGCCTTTGAGAAGGGACGCCGTGGCGAGCGCTACATCCTCGGCGGCGAGAACCTCACGCTGAAGCAGATTCTCGATATGCTGGGGAGTTGACCGGCTTGCCTTCGCCCACCATGAAGGTTCCCCACTGCGGTGGCCATGGCCTTTGCGGCCTTCGACCAAACCTTCAACGGATACTTGAGGAATCGCGAGCCAAGAGCGACAATCGAAGAGGTTCGCATGGGCAAGAAGTTTATGTGGGTGGACTCCGCCAAGGCCGAGCGTGAGCTGGGATATACCCATGGCGCGGCTCGCGAAGCGCTGGATCGCGCGGCCCGCTGGTTTGTGGAAAAGGGCTATGCGCCGGCCTACGAGGCCATGTGTTCCCGTGGCATGAGTGCGAATCCGGTGGAGTTCGGCTTTCGTGGCGGCCCTGGAGCGCGAGGTTTCCGGCCTGGTCGGGGGCTGGCGCGCCGCCAATCTCGAAGTCGCGGGTGCGCCTCAGCGCTTCTATCGCAGCCGGAATGCCGCACTGATCTGCGCGGGCACCGGCGTTGACCGGGCATACGCGGCCGCGAAGCTGCTCATTGAGAAGTGCTCGCCGAGGGTGATAATTTCGATAGGGTTTGCCGGTTCGTGTGTGCCGCATCTGCACCCCGGTTCGATGGTGGTTCCGGCGACCTTGGTGGAGGCGGCGACGGGAAGAACCTTCCCCTGTGCCTTCGGCAGCGGCAAGCTGGTTACCCTGGATCGAGTGGCGGGAAAGACCCTGAAGCAGGAAGCTTTGGCGCGCTTCGGCGCCTTGGCGGTGGATATGGAGGCGGCAGGTGTTGCCGCCGGCGCCGCCGAGCACGGCACGGACTTTGCCGCGATCAAAGCGATCTCCGACGGTGCCGAGGACGATCTTGGTTTCCTCTCCGGCTTTCGTGACGCCGGAGGGCTTTGAACCGGGCGCTTTGTCGCCCACATTGCCTTGCGTCCCGGATTGTGGCCGAAGGTGGCGGCCCTGAACCGGAACAGCAAACTGGCGGCGCCGCGCTGGAGAGTGCGGTGGCCGAGTGCATCAGCGATTGGCGGAGTTTTTCTGCCAAGTGCTCGGACGCCGCCCAAGTTTAATGAAAGAGAGTGGTAGAAAAGAATGCCGGTCATTCCCAATACGAGGCCTGTTGCGCCGGCATTAGAGTCGATACCCAGACCGGATGCTGGCCGCCGTTTATTACGGACAGAACGATATGCGGCTGGAGACCGTTCCGGTCCCCAGGATCGGCCCCGGCGAGCTGCTGGTGCGCATTCATACCTGCGGAATCTGCGGCACGGATCTGAAGAAGATTTCCACCGGCTCGCACTCGGCGCCGCGCATCTTTGGCCATGAGATGGCTGGCGTGGTGGTGGCGCGCGGCGCGGGGGTGACCAGCTTTGCCGAGGGAGACCGCGTGATGGTCTTCCATCATATCCCCTGCGGCAGTTGCTACTACTGCCAGCGCAAGGTGTTTTCGCAGTGCCCGGTGTACAAGCGGGTGGGCACCACGGCGGGCTTTGGCGAGCCCTCCGGCGGCGGCTTTGCCGAGTACATCCGGGTGATGGACTGGATTGTCGAGAAGGGCGTGATCGCGTATTCCGGATGCGGTGAGTTACGAGCAGGCCTCGCATATCGAACCGGTGAACACGGTATGGAAGGGAATCGAGACGCTGGCCCTCCAGAAGGGCGAAACCGTCCTGGTGATCGGCCAGGGGCCGATCGGGCTGATGCTGGGCGAAATTGGCCCAACGTGCCGGAGCGAACGTAATTACTTCCGATTTGTTCCCGCAGCGGCTTACAATTGGAGAGCGCTACGGATTAACCCAGTCGATTGACGCCTCTCAGTGCGACGTGGTGCAGGCGATTCGGGAGCGGACCGAGGGCCGTGGCGCGGACGCGGTGATTCTGGCGGTAGGGCGGCAGCTCGCTGATCCGTCCGGCGATTGATGCGGCGCGTTTCGGCGGGCGGGTTCTGTTATTTGCGCAGACGGTTCGCGGTGAGGTCGTGATTGATCCTGCCTCGGTTTGCGTGGACGAGAAGACGTTGCTGGGTTCCTACAGCGCATCCGTGGAGCTGAATGAGGAAGTGGCTCAATTTGTCTTCAGCGGCGAGATGGATTTGGCCGGGCTTTACAGTCACCGGTTCCCATTGGCGCAGTCGCTGGAAGCTTTGAGATTAGCTGCACATCCGCAGCCGGACACGATGAAAATCGCGATTCAGCCATGCAGCGTCTGGGAAGGACAGCAGAGTGAACGGACAAATGACGGCAGCAGTCCTCTATGGCAAAGAGGACGTGAAGATCGAACGGGTACCGATTCCAGAGCTGGAGAAAGGCGAAGTACTGATTCGCGTTCAGGCTGCGCTGACCTGCGGCACCGATCTGAAGGTGTATCGCCGCGGCTACCATGCCAAGATGATCGTTCCTCCGGCGCTGTTCGGCCATGAGTTTGCGGGAGTGATCGAGGAGATTGGGCCGGGAGTCAAGAATTTCAAGGCGGGGCAGCGCGTGGTCGCGCTCAACTCGGCTCCGTGCGGCCAGTGCTTCTACTGCAAGAAACACCAGGAGAATCTGTGCGAGGACCTGCTGTTCAACAACGGCGCCTATGCGGAGTTCATCCGCATTCCGCGGCGCATTGTTGAAAACAACATGCTGGTGGTGCCCAAGGAGATCAGCTTTGAAACCGCGGCGCTGACCGAGCCTTTGGCTTGCGTGCTGCGCGGGTCTGCACGAAACCGGAGTGGAGATCGGCGAAACGGTCACGGTGATCGGAGCCGGACCCATCGGGCTGATGTTCATGCAGGTGGCCCACATCATGGGCTGCGACGTGATTGCCGTGGTGAAGCACGACGAGCAGGTTGCTCACGGCGAAACACGCCGGAGCCAGCAAGGTTGTGCAGTTCCCCAAGGTCGCCAATCCGATTGAGGCGGTGCGCGATCTGACCCCGGAGCGGCGCGGTTCGGATGTGGTGATTGAAGCCGTGGGCCGTCCCGAAGCCTGGGAGTGGGCGATCGACATGGTGCGCAAGGGCGGCACCGTCAACTTCTTTGGCGGATGCGCCAAGGGGACGCGGGTGCAGCTGAATACCGAGCGCCTGCACTACTCGGAGATCACGCTGAAGGCCACCTTCCATCACACTCCGGATACGGTGCGCCGCGCCTTTGCGCTGATTGCCGAGCGCAAGATCAAGGGTGCCGATTACATCACCGGGGAAGCGCCGCTCTCCAAGCTGCAATCCGTGTTGCGGGAGATGCTGACACGCGGCGGCGAGATCAAGACCGCCATCATTCCTGGACACTGATAAGGAAGACGATTGACGTCATTTGTGCCCAGCACTCATTCCAACGGCGCCGGTTCTTCCGGCGCCAGATCAGAATTCCAGCGACATTGAGAAGCTGCTGGCTCGCGGATGGGCCAGCCTGCCGCCGGAGTACGCCATTCCCGCCATCGCGCCCTCGCTCGACGAGGCGCGCAGTTACTGCCGGCGGCTGGCTACTTCGCATTACGAAAATTTCTCGGTTGCCACCTGGTTTCTGCCCAAGCACCTGCATCAGCATTTCTTCAATGTTTACGCCTACTGCCGCATCTCCGACGATCTCGGCGACGAGGTTGGCGATACGCGGGTCTCGCTGGCGCTGCTCGACCGCTGGGAGCAGGAGTTGGACGCCACCTACAGCGCGCTTGCAGGCTCGGCCGATCGCCGGCACCGGTACGCCATCCGGTCTTCATCGCGCTTGGCGGAGACGATTCAGACCTGCGCGATTCCCAGGCATGAGTTCAGCGATCTGCTCACGGCGTTCCGCCAGGATCAGACGGTCACGCGCTACGAAACCTTCGACGAACTGCTTGGCTATTGCAGGAATTCCGCGAACCCTGTCGGCCACCTCGTGCTCTATCTCTGCGGGTACAAGGATGAAGAGCGGCAGCAGCTTTCCGACTACACCTGCACGGCGCTGCAACTCGCGAATTTCTGGCAGGACGTTTCGGTGGACTGGAAAAAGGGACGCGTCTATCTGCCGCTGGAAGATCTCCGCCGCTTTGGCGTCAGCGAAGCTCAGATTGCCGAGGGCGGCTTCAACGGCCAGTTCCGTGAATTGATGCGCTTTGAAGTGGAGCGGGCGCGCCAGTGGTTCGAGCGCGGACTTCCCCTGGTGAAGATGGTGAACCGCTCACTTGCGCTGGATCTCGAACTGTTCAGCCGCGGAGGGCTGGCGATTCTGCAGGCAATCGAAAATCAGGATTACAACGTGCTGGCGCGGCGCCCCAGTCTCAGCAAATTCCGCAAGGTTGAGCTGGCCTTCCGCGCCCTGGCTGGCCGCGTCGCGTTGGGAAGAGCGGGATGAGCCCCGCCATGCAGCACGCCGAATTGCGGCTGACCACCGCCTACAGCGTATGCCGCCATATTGCGCGTTCTTCCGCAAAGAATTTCTACTATGGCTTCATGTTGTTGCCCGCTCGAAAGCGCAACGCGCTCAGCGCGGTCTACGCTTTCATGCGTCACGCCGACGACCTGAGCGACGATCCCGGCATGGCCTCCAGCGAGCGCCGCGTCAAACTCGCCGAGTTCATCGAATCCTATCATCGCTCGTTCGAAACCGGACGCACCGATGACCCGGTGTTCCTCGCCCTGCGCGACTCGCAGCAGCGCTACAGCATCCCCATGGAGCTGCTCGATCAACTGGTCGCAGGAACCGGCATGGACGTCAGCGAAGGCGATGCACAGAGCGATGCTCCGCTGGTGGTCTATCGCAGCTTCGACGATCTCTACCACTACTGCTATCACGTTGCCTCGGTCGTGGGCCTGGTCTGCATCCGCATCTTCGGCTATCGCGACCCCGTAGCCGAGCAGTATGCCGAACATCTCGGCATCGCCTTCCAGCTCACCAATATTCTGCGCGACGTCAAGGAAGACGCGGCGATGGCCCGCATCTATCTTCCGCAGGAAGACCTTGAGCGCTTCGGCGTCACTCCTGCCGAGCTGGGCTCCGGCGTGCCGCTGGAGAAGCTGCGTCCGCTGCTGGCATTTGAGGCCGCGCGTGCCCGTGAGTTTTACCTTTCCGCCGGACGTCTTCTTCCTCTCATCGACGAGGTCAGCCAACCCGCGCTCTGGGCCATGGTGGAGATCTATCGCGGCATCCTCGACCGCATCGAACGCCGCCAGTTCGACGTCTATTCCGAGCGCGTGCGCCTCTCTCTGGGAGATAAACTCAAAATCCTGGCCAAAGGATTCGGGAAGAGACTTTTGTGAGCATCCCGGTCGCGCGCGGTGAACGCAAAGCATCCAGATGTAGCCATTATCGGTGGCGGACTCGCCGGACTCTCTGCCGCCTGTGCGCTGGCCGACGCCGGCTACAAGGTCACGCTCTTTGAGCGCCGCTCCTTCCTTGGCGGCCGCGCTTCCTCCTATGAGCATCCCGGCACCGGCGAGGTGGTGGACAACTGCCAGCACGTGCTGCTGGGCTGCTGCACCAATCTGCTCAATCTCTATCGTCGCCTTGGCGTCGAGGACAAAGTGCGCTGGTACAAGCGCATCACCTTCATCGAGCCCGGTGGCCGCTCCAGCTTTATCGAAGCTTCGTCTCTGCCCGCGCCGTTTCACACCGCGTTTTCGTTTCTGCGATACAAGCTGCTCTCGCCCGTCGATAAGCTCGGCATCGCCCGCGCCTTGCTCGCATTGCTCGCCGGAGTTCCCGAGGACAGCAGCGAAGATTTCCTCTCCTGGCTGCGCCGCAAAGGGCAAACCCAGGCCGCAATCGACCGCTTCTGGGCTCCGGTGCTCATCAGCAGCTTGAACGAAGACCTGGACAAGTCTTCGGTGAAATATGCCGCGATGGTCTTTCGCGATGCCTTCCTGAAATCCGCCGAGGCCGGAAAAATGGGCGTGCCCACCTCTCCGCTCTCCGAACTCTACGGAGTGGCCGCCGATTACATTCGCGCCCGCGGCGGCGAGGTTCTGCTGCGCTGCCCGGTCGAAGCGCTCGCGTTCGATGACCGTGAGGTGAAGCTGCGCTCCAAGGATCGCGAGTTCACCTTTGACTATGCCATCAGCGCGCTTCCGTTTCATGCGCTCGGCCGCATCCTGCCGCAAACTCCGGCCAGCGAAGAGCTGCAGCGTAAGCTGAGTCATCTCCGCACCGTGCCCATCACCGGAATCCATCTCTGGTTCGATCGCGAGATCACAGAGCTGGAGCACGCCGCGCTGCTCGATCGCAACATCCAGTGGATGTTTCAGAAATCGAAGATCCTCACGCGTAACCCGCCGCAGCCGGCCAACGGCAGCTACCTGGAACTGGTCGTGAGCTCGTCGAAAACTCTGCTGGAGTTGGGCCGCGCTGAAATCATCGAACTCGCGATGAAAGAATTAGCGGAGTTCTTTCCCCGGGTGCGCGATGCCAAGCTGGTGAAGGCACCGTCATCAAGGAAGTTCACGCCACCTTTGCTCCCGCCCCGCTCAGCGACGAGTTCCGGCTCTCTCCGACAAGTCCCTGGCCGCGCCTGTTTCTCAGTGGTGACTGGACCGCGACCGGCTGGCCTTCCACCATGGAAGGCGCGGTGCGAGCCGGATATCTCACCGCCGAAGCGCTCTCCAAAGCTGCCGGAGACCCCCGCCGTTTCCTCATTCCAGACCTTCCGCCCCAGGGATTCATGCGTTTGTTCCGCCCTTAAACAATTTCGTAGTTGCGTTCTCGCAGGGATGATTTCCCGTGTGTAATTTATCGCCGCACGGGCAAGAAATGCTCTCATCGCACTCCGTCTCGCCCGCGAATTCCGGGCTGCTGGAATGGCACGCACCATGCAATAAGCCATCTGGAGGAAATTGCATGAAGCAGACTCTCAAACTCGCAACCCTCATCCTGGCCTGCTGTCTTGCTGCCGTCGCGCAGGCAGGCAGCTACCCAAACCAGTCCACATCCAAGCTCATCCGCAGAACCAGACAGGCATGGCAACCAATTCCCAAGTGACCACCATTGAGGGCTGCCTGAGCCAGTCCCCGGACGGGAACTTCATGATCGCCGACAGCTCTGGAAACAGCTTCCAACTGCGTGGCGACACGGCCAAGCTAAACCAGAATCTCGGCAAGCAAGTTCGGGTCGATGGTATGGCCACGCCCAACAGCGGATCGAACACCGGCTCCATGTCGTCCGGTTCATCCCAGGCAACGGCTACGCAGTTCCATGTCAGCGATGTTCACAAAGTGGCAGACACCTGTGCCGCCGGTTCCAGCACCAACCGGTAATTCTCGAAGCAGGGCTGCTTAAAAGGCCACCCGGCCGGCAAACTATGTTCAAGACAAAGGCCCAGCCTCAAAAGGTTGGGCCTTGCTCTGCTTCTGATTGCCGATGCCGTCTAGGCGACTTTCATCACATTTCCAGCCTGTGGTCCTTTTTGCCCCTCGACGATTTCGAACTCTACCTGATCGCCTTCCTGAAGGCTCTTGTAACCTTCACTGCTGATCGCGCTGTAATGTACAAAAACATCCGGACCATCTTCGCGTCCGATGAATCCAAATCCCTTTGCATTGTTGAACCACTTGACGGTTCCCTTGAGACGAGACACTTACTGTTCCTCCGTGCGTCTTGCTATCGGCGACGTTGCCGACGGTCTCAACCGGCGCAGACCTCGCGGAGTTCAGGTTTCGGTCTTGCGTTGCTGAACTGCATGGTCAATCCTGTCGTTGACCTGATTGCGACGATTGTCCGCCACTTTTCCTGGGTTGTCAACATAGTACATAGCCGGAAAAGCCTTGTTTCATGCGGGTTTCAGCATCTCTTGCCGGATCTCTGAAACTTGACTTGCTTCTGCTCGCTTTGCCTTATCTTTCCGGAGATGTGGAATTTCTGGGCTGCCCAAAGAATTCCCGCGATGGCCTTGCCGTCATGCACTTTTCCGCTCATCACCCACTGCACGGCCTTCTTCAGAGGCACAAGCTTCGCAGGTGATGCACTCGTCTTCCTCGGGAGAAGCCTTGCCCTTGCGTAAATCGCGAGCCGCAAATACGGACATCGTCTCGTCCAGAAATCCCGGACTTGCGTAGTAATACAGCGCCAGCTTCCACTCTGCATGCGGAGTAGCCCGTCTCCTCGGCCAGTTCGCGTTTGGCCGCCGTCAGCGCGTCCTCTCCCTCATCGATGCGTCCCGCCGGAAGCTCCCATAATTCCTGGTTTGCCGCGTAACGATACTGCCGGATCAGCAGAACCGAAGGCTTGCTCTTGCGCTCATCAATCGCCAGAATCACCACCGAACCGGGGTGGCGAATAATGTCGCGCCGCACCTTTGCGCCGGACGGTTCGATCATCTCATCGCTGGTCACCTGGAAGACCGGAGCCGCGTACACGACCTTGGAAGACAGCACCCGAACCGTCTTCCGCTTGCCGGCTGCTTTTGTCTTCGTCTTTTCTTCGTGGATGCCTTGCCGGTTGTCGATCGGATGTCTTCGCCGGCGCTCTTGCGGACAATCTTCTTGCTTGGGTTTGCCATGCCGACACTATACACAAGTGAACCCATCTGCCGTGCTACTCTGCTCTCGTGAATCAGGTGAAAACCATCTCCTTCGTCGGCGCCGGAGCGCTCGCCAGCGGCCTTGCAAAGTTACTCCACGCGCAAGGCTTCCGCATCGCGGAGATCGTTACCCGCCCCGCTTCCGGCTCCCGGCGCAAGGGCGGCGCACTGGCGCGCACGGTTGGCGCCTCGGTCGCCACGTTGGCGAATGCCAAGCTTCGCTGCGACGCCCTGTGGCTGGCGGTGCCGGACGCGGCCATTGAGGATGTCGCGCAGACTCCTCGCCGCGCGCGCGCGAACTGCCGCCGGTCATCCTGCACGCCAGCGGTGCCTTGAGCCAGCCAGGTGCTCGCCGCTCTGGCCGAGCGCGGTGTCCATACCGGAAGCGCGCATCCGATGATGACGTTTGTTGCCGGTGAGCCGCCGAGCCTCAAGGATGCGTGGTTTGCCGTGGAGGGCGACCCGACGGCGGTGCGTGCGGCGCGGGCGATGGCCCGTGCGCTCGGCGCCCATAGCTTCACCATTCAGCCCGGCAGCAAGGCTCTCTACCACGCCTTCGGAGCCATGCTTTCGCCCATGCTGGCCACCGAACTCGCCGCCGCCGAGCGGGTCGGCCTGCGCGCCGGAATCAGCGCTCGCGATGTGCGCCGCATCATGGAGCCGATCGTGCTGCGCACGGTGCAAAATGTTTTGCGCAACGGAGCAGGGAAGTCGTTCAGCGGACCGCTGGCGCGCGGCGATGTCCGTACCGTCGCCTTGCACCTGGAGGCGCTCGGCGCTTCGCCTGAGTCGTCGGTCTATCGCGCGTTGATGGAATATGCCGCCGAGGTCTTGCCGGTGAAGCGACGCGATGAGATGGAAAAGCTCCTGCGCCGTCGAGGCGCAAGAGCCGGAAGATAACGAATTGCCAGACCGATTATTGCAGCGGGGTGAACAGATGCCCCATCTTTTCCCGCTTGGTGCGGATGTACTTTGCGCTGCTCTCGTAGGCGTCCACATCGGCCGGAATGCGCTCCACCACTTCGATTCCCGCAGCCTGCACGGCGTCCACTTTTTCCGGGTTGTTGGACAGCAGACGGAGTTTGCGCACGCCCAGCGCCTTCAGAATTTCCACCGGCATATGATAGCCACGGCAGTCGGCTTCATAGCCCAGTTTCACGTTGGCTTCCACCGTGTCCAGCCCTTGGTCCTGCAACTCATAGGCCTGCAATTTCGCCATCAGGCCAATGCCGCGTCCCTCTTGTTCTTCGTAAATCAGTATGCCCCGCCCGAGTTCGCTGATCATTGATCAGCGCAAGCTCCAGTTGCTGGCGGCAATCGCAGCGCATCGAATGGAAGACGTCTCCCGTAAGGCACTGCGAGTGGATGCGGACCAGCGGTGGCTCGGAGTAGATATCCCCCATCACCAGCGCAACGGCTTCCTCCTTGCGGCGTTCCGTGCCGTCCGGAGAGCCGGTCGCGGGTGTTCCCGGGACAAAGCCTTCAAAGCCAAGAATTCGAAAGTGTCCCCAGCGGGTCGGAAAATCGGCTTCAGCAATCTTTCTTGTCGACATCGTATTCACTTCTCCAGTATAGACGCTGATGGCGGCTTTCCGATTCACTCCGGAGTTCCACCGCACTCATCCACCGGCTTGCTCTGCCTTGCGCGCGCTCGCTTTCGGCTTGATCATCACGCTGAGTGCGACCGAGGCGGCCAGCACCGCGACGATGACGCCGAGCGCGTACGCGGTTGGAATTTCAAAGTAATTTGCCCCCAGCATCTTCACCCCGATGAACATCAGAATGATCGCCAGTCCATAATTGAGCAGATGAAAGAGTTCCATCAGCCCTGACAAAGCAAAGTACATCGAGCGCAGTCCGAGGATGGCAAAAATATTCGAGGTGAACACCACGTACGGCTGCCGGGTTACGGCCAGCACGGCGGGAATCGAATCGACGGCAAAGAGCAGGTCCGTGGTTTCGATTACGATCAGCACCAGGGCCAGCTTGGTGAACAGACGCGCGCCGTCCCGCACGGTGGTAAAGCCTCCGCCGCCGAAGTCGTCCGTCAGTCTCAGGTGCGACTGCGCAAAACGCGTGATGAAACTGTCGCCCGGATTTTCCTGCTCCTCTTCCTGGAAGAGCAGCTTGATGCCCGCATAAACCAGGAAGCCTCCGAACACGATACATCACCCAGTGGAAGCGGTTCAGCAGCGTAACTCCGGCGCCGATGAAAACCGCGCGCATCAGGATTGCGCCCAGTATGCCCCAGAACAGCACCTTGCGTTGCAATTCCGATGGAACTTTGAAGTAGCGGAAGATGAGCAGAAAGACAAATAGATTGTCCACGCTCAGCGCTTCTTCCACCAGGTAGCCGGTCACGAATTCAAGCGAGAGCTGACGATTGGCGTGCGCCGGATCGCCGGTCATGCGGTGCCCGTGGAAATACAGCAGGACGGCAAACCCCGCTGCCAGCGCCACCCAGAGCGCGGTCCAGCCCAGCGCCTGGCGCAGGCTGAATGCGCGTGCCTTGCGGTTGAGTACTCCGAGATCCAGCACCAGCATGAGGATCACGAAGGCAAGGAACAAGATCCAGAACATCAGGTTGGGAGGAGTCTGCATCGTCCAGCGTTCTCGTCGCTCTTTAGCTCGTGCGCGTTGCCTGACGCTAGCGCGTATTCAGGGCGCGAATCGTCTCCATCGTCATGTCGCCGACAATCTGCAGACTCGCCGCGCTGCATTTGTCCGGTGTGTCCTGGGTGGTGTGGTGATACAGGTTGTCGAAGCCGTAGTCCAGGTCGATGATGTCGGCCACCGGAATTCCCACCGCGCGAAACGGAAGATGGTCGTCCTGGATCGCATTGCTGCGCGTGGAAAAGTGCGACTGCTGCCCGGTTCGCTGCGCCGCCCGGTACACCACATCCACCAGCCACGGCGTGGAATTCGTATCGCGATCCAGGTCCAGATCCTTGTCGCCGATCATGTCGAGCAGCAGAAACGCCTTGATCTTCGCCGCCGTGCCGTCCTCGGACCACCGCTTCGCCAGATGCTTGCTGCCGTAAACGCTGTCGGCGTCGGTCCACTCCACCGTGGCTTCTTCGCCGTCGGTAAACAGCAGCCAGATGCTATAGCCCTCGGGCGGATGACTGCGCAGTTGGGCGGCGATTTCCAGCATCAAGCCCACGTTGGAGCCGCCATCGTTGGCTCCCACAAAGCTCGTGTTCCGCAGCGGATAATTCGTATCGTAGTGACCGGCGAGGACGATGATGCCGTCTTTCTTGCCCGGGAATTTCGCGATGATATTGTTCATCGCAAACGGACCCGCGGCGGTCTGCACCGTGAACTTGTCCTGCTCGATTTGTGCGCCGTCCAGGTGGCTCAGGATGAACTGTTCGGCCTTGGCGTGTCCGGCGCTGCCCAGCGGACGCGGTCCGAGAGCCACAAAGTCCTTCAGGTTCTGGTAAGCCCGTTCCCCGCTGATCTTCAGCGCCGCGGGCGTCTCCGGCTTCGGATCGAAATCCTCGGCGCGTAACTCGGGCCGGGCCTGCTGGGTCTGTGCGGCTACGCTCTCCGAGCCCGCTTTCGTGTCGCGGCAATCCCCGGTGAGCAAGGTCGCGGCCGCCAGCAACACCGCCAGAATCACGCGGCCTCCCTTCCTGATCGAATCAGATTTCAGGAGGCCGCCATGCCTCTTCATCATTTGCTGTTCAGCTCCCGTTTCTTGCGCTGCTTGGGATGCACCAGGTAGGCGACTCCGATGCTGGCCAGGTACAGAACGACCATGGGAGCGGCAAAGATGCACATATTCATGATATCGGTGGTCGGCGTGATGATCGCGGCGATGATGAAGATCACCAGAATCGAGTAGCGCAGGTTCCGCCACATCCAGCCCGGACTCACAATCCCGAACAGGGCGAGGAAGAACACCAGGATCGGCATCTCGAAGACCACGCCGAGTCCCAGCACAATCGTCATAAACAGATTGGTGTACTCGTTGATCGTAATCATCGGAGTGAATTGCGCGCTGTATTCGATCAGGAAGTCCAACGCCGCCGGATACACCATCTTGTAGGCGAAATACCCACCGGCCACGAACAACCCGACGGTGCTGAACAGGAACGGCGCAACGTATCTGCGCTCGCTCTTGTACAGGCCCGGAGCAATAAACGCCCACACCTGGTAGAGCACAAACGGCGAAGCCACAAAGATCCCGACAATCAGGCTGATCTTCAAATACATATTGAACGGATCAGTGGGATTCGTGTAGACCAGATTGACCGGTAAATTGTGGTTCTTCAGAGCGAAGACGATCGGCTTCTGCATCCAGCCGAAAATCGCTTCGTGCCACCAGTAGCAGACGCTGAATCCTATGCCGATGTAGGCGATGCTCCAGATAATGCGCTTGCGGAGCTCCTCAAGGTGGTCGAGGAAGCCCATGGATGACAGTTCCTGTCTGTCTTTCAATCGTCCTGCGGGAGTAGCCGTGTCTGCCATCAAAACCTTTGTTGGATCGTCCGGTTAGCTGTTCTGCGGTGCAGAGTCGCTTCTGGCCGTCGCCGAATCAGGGGTGGGGTGATCGGTCGCAGCTTCAACCGGGAAGGATTCCTGGGGTTGCTGCGGGAGGCGTGGCGGGTGCCGCGCTGGACTGCTCTGCCGGCGCGCTGTGCTCCGCACTCTGGTTTTCCGCACTCATAGCGAGCGGTTCCGTAGCCGATTCCGTAGCTGGCGCCGCCGGCGCTTCCGGCGGATGCATCGTGAAGTTCTGGGCGTCGAAGGCCATCCGGGCGGTCTGCATCAACCGTTCATGCGCGCTGTCAATTTCGGAAATCGCCGACTTAACCGCAGGCGGCAGCAACGTCTGCGCGAACGAAGAAGTCTGCTGCGCTCCCGGCTTTGTCATCGAGGTGATCGAATCGACGTCAACTCCGGCGTTCTCGATCTCAGACTTGAACTGAGACGAGAAATCATTGGAGGCGCGTTTGAATTCGGCCACGAACTTGCCGATCTGGCGGGCGATTTCCGGTAACTTCTTGGGCCCGAATAAGATCAAAGCCAGCAAGAAGATAAACAACATATCAGGCGTCGACATACCCCATTATCATACACGTCAAATCCGTCCGCCGGTGATACAGTCAAGCCGCCTGAGGAGGCTGGAAAATAGCCCACAAGCCTCTATCCGGCTTGAAGTGGGGCTGGTGATCGGTTTCCGATCGTCCTTTGCTCGTGAAAATGCCAGAACGAATGGTCGAAGAAGTTACGAAGCCAAGTGACGCCCACCGGCATCTTAACCGTAGCGCAGCGCGCTGACGATTTCCGAATTCAGCATCTGCCGCAGGCTAACCCATCTCCCGGCGAAACTGCTATACTCTTGTGAAATCGAGGGTTGCGCCTTTCCCCAGCGTCATGGCGCGGCAAACATTCACGCAGCGCTCAAGCGCAGGCCAAAAGAAGGATGCATCAATGGCAGGACGTTCCCGTCGCTCACTGGTTTTTGTTTTTCTCGCAATTCTGACTTGCGGTTTCCTTGGCGTGGTCTTCGGACGAACCGGGGCAGCGCCCGCCGACGGCGACGGCGACAATGACATGCGCGATTCGGTCCACACCTTCGCCCAGGTGTACAGCGTCATTGAGCAGAACTATGCCGAGAAAGTGGATGCCGACAAGGCCATCTACGACGGCGCCATTCCCGGCATGTTGCGCGTGCTCGACCCGCACTCGAACTTCTTCGACCCCAAGCAGTACTCGGCTCTGCAGGAAGAGCAGCGCGGCCGTTACTACGGCGTCGGCATGCAGGTAGGCCCCCGCAACAACAAGGTCATTGTCATCGCGCCCTTTGCCGGAGCCCCCGCCTACCGTGCCGGAATCCGTCCCGGCGACATCATCGTGGCCGTCGATGGCAAGCCCACCGACAACATGACCACCAGCGACGTGGCTGACCTGCTCAAAGGCCCCAAAGGCACCACCGTCCACATCGCCATCCTCCGCGAAGGCAATACCAAGCCTCTGGACTTCGCCGTCGTGCGTGATGAGATTCCGCGCTACTCGGTCGACCTGCACTTCCTCATCCGTCCCGGCATCGGCTATCTGCACATCAGCGGATTCCAGGAAACCACCGAAGCCGAAACCACGGCGGCGCTCGATGAGATGGGCGATCTCAAGGGCCTGATCCTCGATCTGCGCAACAACCCCGGCGGCCTGCTCAGCGAGGGCGTTGGCGTGGCCGATAAGTTCCTCAAGAAGGGACAGGTCATCGTCAGCCATCACGGCCGCAATTCACCGGAGAAGGTCTATCGCGCCGCCCACGGCAGCACCAAGGATTATCCCATCGTCGTGCTGGTGAACCACGGTACGGCCTCCGCGGCGGAGATCGTCTCGGGCGCAATCCAGGACCATGATCGCGGTCTGATCGCCGGCGAAACCACCTTCGGCAAAGGACTGGTCCAGACCGTCTACCGCTTGAGCGAGAACACCGGCCTGGCGTTGACCACGGCCAAGTACTACACCCCCAGCGGACGCCTGATTCAGCGTGACTATAACGGCGTCTCGCTCTACGACTACTACTACAACCGCAACGCCGACGATAACTCCATCAACGGCGTCAAGCAGGACGACGCCAATCGCGAAGTCAAACTGACCGACAGCGGACGCACCGTCTACGGCGGCGGCGGAATCACTCCGGACGTCAAGATCCCGCCCCTCAAAGCCAACAAATTCCAGGAAGAGTTGCTGCGCAAGTACGCTTTCTTCAACTTCTCCAAGCACTACTCCATCAGCCACAAGATCGACAAGAGCTTCCAGGTGGATGACGGCGTTATGCAGGAGTTCCGCAACTTCCTCTCCGACGCCAAACTGCCCTTCACGGAAAAGGACTTGGCGGAAAATAACGATTGGGTACGCTCCAGCATCAAGAGCGAACTCTTCGTCGGCGCCTTCGGCCAGCAGGAGGGAATGCGCGTCCAGGCTGAGTCCGACCTCAACGTGCTCAAGGCTCTCGAACTGATGCCGAAAGCCAAGGAACTCGCCGACAACGCGCGCAAAACCATCGCCGAGCACAACCAGGCACGAGCCGCCGCAACCAGCAATTAGCAAAGAGAAGTCGCAATAGCAATAATAAAGGGCACCGCACCGGTGCCCTTTAC
>CAVZYB010000007.1:0-157704 GCA_963779365.1 uncultured Acidobacteriota bacterium
AGTATCTTGTACCCTTTTTCCCGCACCAGCGCATCCCGCCTCGCCAGCTCGTAGTCGGAGGTCACCATCTCGGTCACCAGCGCGTCAAAGCTAGGCTTCGGAACCCATCCCAGCTTGGCCTTGGCCTTCGCCGGATTGCCCAGCAGCGTTTCTACCTCTGTCGGCCGGAAATAACGCGGATCGACGGCAACGATCAGCGGCCCTGCTCGTCAAAGCCTTTCTCGTCCACGCCCGGTGCCTTCCCAGCGATCTTCATGTCGAGCTTTGCAGCGGCAAGGTTGATGAATTCGCGCACGCTGTGCTGTTCGCCGGTGGCGATCACATAATCCTCGGGCTTCTCCTGCTGCAGCATCAGCCATTGCATCTCCACGTAGTCGCGCGCGTGGCCCCAGTCGCGCTGCGCATCCAAATTGCCCAGATACAGCTTCTCCTGCAGCCCCACCTTGATGCGCGCCAGCCCGCGGGTGATCTTGCGCGTCACAAAGGTCTCGCCCCGCACCGGCGACTCGTGGTTGAACAGAATGCCGTTGCAGGCATAGATGCCGTACGCCTCGCGGTAGTTCACCGTGATCCAGTACGCTACACTTTGCCGCCGCATAGGGCAGCGCGGATAGAACGGCGTCGTCTCCTTCTGCGGCGTCTCCTGCACCAGCCCGTACAGCTCCGAGGTCGAGGCCTGGTAGAAGCGCGTCTCTTTTCCAGCCCCAGGATGCGGATCGCTTCCAGCAGGCGCAGCGTGCCGAGCCGTCGGCATCTGGCCGTGTATTCCGGCTCCTCAAACGAAACCGCCACGTGGCTCTGCGCCGCCAGGTTGTAGATCTCGTCCGGCTGCACCGCCTGCATCATGCGCACCAGGCTGCTGGAGTCCGTCATGTCGCCATAGTGCAGAAAGAAGCGGCGTCCCGGTCGTGCGGGTCCTGGTAGAGGTGGTCGATCCGGTCCGTGTTGAACAGCGAACTGCGGCGCTTCACTCCGTGCACCTCATATCCCTTGGAGAGCAGCAACTCGGCCAGATACGATCCATCCTGCCCGGTGATGCCGGTGATCAACGCCTTCTTCTTCATCTCTTCGCTTAACCTCTGGCAGCGCGATTCCGCAACTGGCGGCCCACACCACATTGTAAGGGAGGGCGGCCCATTGTAAGGGAGGGCGGCCCATTGTAAGGGAGGGCGGCCCATTGTAAGGGAGGGTGGCCCATTCAAGCCCTTCTTTTGGGCTTGAGTGGGGCTGTTGACTCTGTCTTCAAGCTGTTGACTCTGTCTTCAAGCTGTTGACTCTGTCTTCAAGCTGTTGACTCTGTCTTCAAGCTGTTGACTCTGTCTTCAAGCTGTTGACTCTGTCTTCAAGCTGTTGACTCTGTCTTCAAGCTGTTTGACTCTGTCTTCAAGCTGTTGACTCTGTCTTCAAGCTGTTGACTCTGTCTTCAAGCTGTTGACTCTGTCTTCAAGCTGTTGACTCTGTCTTCAAGCTGTTGACTCTGTCTTCGCACTTTCCTTTTGCTCGCGCCGCGGCCTTATTTCACCGCTCCCACCATCAGATCGCTAGGCCCGGGCAGGTTGATCCGGCTGATCGCATCGAACCCCGCCGCCTTCATCCACGCGGTGTATTCAGGTTCGCTGTAACTGGCGCCGCCCTCGGTTGCCACCAGCATATTCAGTGAGAACAGCGCGGCGAATTGCGGCCCCGTCTTGTCGGCATTAAGAATGAAGTCCTGCACCACCAGCCGTCCCCCGGGAGCCAGTGCCCGTCGTGCCCGGCGGAAGATGTCGCGGTTCTGCTCCTCGGAAAACATATGGCAGATCGCGTTCAGCATAATCAAGTCGTAGCCCGAACCGAAGTCGTCCTCGAGCATATTCCCCGGACGCAGCCTGACTTGCACCGCAACCCCTGCCTTGCCGACGTACTCCGTTGTCAGCGGCACCACCTCGGCCACATCGAGAATCTCGCACTGCACCTCGGGCGAAGCCTTCGCAAATGCAATCGAGTATGCGCCCGAGCCGCCGCCGAGATCGAGCACGCGCCGCACCCCACTCGTCCCCAGGGCCTTCACCACCAGTGCCGCCCGGTCTTTCGCAATGCGTTCCATGGCGCCGATAAAGTTCCGCGTCCATTCCGGGTTATCCTCGCGATCCCCTGGAACGCGGGTGCCACCTCGCACCGCCTCGGTCATCGTGCTCCAGCGATGCCAGATGTTGGCAAAGTGCAGCAGCCCATTGCGCTGGTTGTCCTTGGAGCCCTGCACAAAGTAGCGCGCCGACTCCGCCGTATTCCGGTAATCCTCACCGCTCTTGCCGAGCAGTCCCAGCGAGACCAGCGCATCGAGCAGCATCCCTGTCGCGCGGGCATCCGCGTTGATCTTTGCTCCGATCTGTTCGGCGTTGGCTCCATCCCCGACAGCGGTAAAGATGTCGAGTTCCAGCGCCGTAAGCATGCAACGGCTCGGCATATACCCGCGGATCATCTGATCGATCTCTTCGGGCAGCATCCCGGCCTTCTCGTGAGCAGCCATAACCGCGCGAAACTTCTCCCGATGCGCAACCGCCATGGCCTTCATCGCGGCGGCGTCGTCCCACACCAGACGATCCACCGCTTTCCCCTGCCGCAGGTGCGCCTCCACGATCTCCGGCACGTCGGCCGCCCGCACCCGCCGGTACCATGCCCCCGCCGGATAGACGACCACCACCGGACCTTCCTCGCAAAGCCCCATGCACCCGCAGGTCGTCACTTGAACTTCGTTGTCGAGCCCGCGCCCCTGAATCTCGCGATCCAGTGCAGCGAGTACTGCTCGTGACCCATTGGCCGCGCAGCAGGAAACACCCTCTGGTTTTTGTCGCGTGCAGACAAAGAGATGAATGCGAAACGGTTCCATCGCGGTTCTCCGATCGTTATCGCGTCTCGCGTAATATAACACCCGGAATGCTTCGAGGAGTCGTACTGCTAATGGCCGGAGTCTACTTGGCACTGACGATCTATGGCGCCTGCTTTGCCGACCGCATCATCTTCCAACCGCCTTCGCCAGGCTACCGGGATGATGCGTCCGTACTCAAACTCACCACTGCCGACGGGGCCACAATTTCGGCCAGATTTTTTCCCACCCCAAAGGCAACGTTCACCCTCCTCTTCAGCCATGGCAATGCCGAGGACATTGGCTATGACACTCCATTCCTCGAAGCCGTTCGCGACGCCGGATTCGCCGTCTTCGCCTACGATTACCAAGGCTACGGAACCAGCCAAGGCCAACCATCAGAACCGCACGTCTACCAGGACTGCGAGGCGGCATACAACTATCTGATCAACAACCGGCACGTTCCTCCCGGCAGAATCATCGCCTGGGGCCGCTCCCTGGGTGCCGCGGCAGCCGTGGATTTGGCCGCCCGACATCCGCTTGCCGGACTGATCATGGAGAGCGCATTCACCAGCGCCTTCCGGGTTCTCACCAGATTCGCCTTGTTGCCTTTCGACAAGTTTCCCAATCTCACCAAGATCGGCAAAGTCCGTTGTCCTGTGCTGGTCATCCATGGAAAGAGAGACGGCATCATCAGCTTCTATCATGGAGAGACGCTCTTTGCGGCGGCCAACCACCCCAAGGTCTCCTACTGGGTGGACCGAGCCGGTCACAACGACCTCGCGCTGGTTGCCGGAAGCCATTACTTCGAGACGCTGCGAAAGTTCTCTGAGTTGATCGACCACTCGACCCCGGGCGGGTGAATTGCCGGATGGATGTGCCGGATGGATTGCCGAATGAATCAGGGTAGTGTCCTAGTTTGAGCTTTTCAGCTTGTGATTGCGGCATATGACTTCCAGAGGTGTTGAAAAACAGGCATTAGGAAACATAGGAAGCCAATTACGCCCAATCCGATTACAAGATACGGATGTGACTTGAAAGTCTGTGGCCATACAGAGGGAGCGATGCTGAGGAAAATAGCAAACCACCAAGCACCTATTCCAAACCATCCATTTGACTGCATAATCTTGGGCGATTGTCTTAGTTCCTGTGTCCATTGTTCCTGCGCCATCTCCGCGCGCTTGTGTCCGCCCGTGTGGGCCTTGTGACCCAGGTGTGGGTCTACGACGGTGAGCTTATTGCGGCTGTGACGCTTTGCCATGGTGGTTCTCCGTATTTGATATGTCGGAGGGGCCACTTATCCTTCGCAGGGAAGCAGTAATCCTTGACTGAAAGTAAACCTAGCACGAGAATAGACACTCTGAAACATACTTTGTACAACCTTGTAGCAAGGTTTAACTTGTAGGCGGAAAAGAAGATCGGCTCCCGTAAGGAAGCACTCAACCGATGGGAAGACCGCTTCCCGGAGCAAGGTGCATGACTCAACCAAAACGTTTACAAAAAAACTGGACACTACCAGCAGGTTTTTAGAAGGGCGACTGGTGATGCTTCTTCCAGTTCTTCGTCGCCTTCTGTGACGCCTTGCGATCTTTCTTCAGTTGCTTTTTGTTCTTCTTCGCTAACTTCTTGGCGTTCTTATCCGCCTTTCGATCCGCGGAGTTCGTGCGGGCATGGGCCAAGCTCGGCACCGCCACCGGCAGCGCCAAAAGCAATAGCAGAATACAAGTAGTAAGTTTCTTCACAGACACTCCATGAAAGTAGCTCCTGAGGAAATTCTACAGCACCAACCGCCTTTGACTAACCCTGCGATTGCTACTTACTATGTCTGGCATGAAAACGATGCTGCTGCTCACCCTCGGCGCTTCGCTCTTCGCTGCCGCCCAGACCCAAACTTTCTCCACCGCCGCCGGAGACGTGAAGATCACTCCGCTCTACCACGCCAGCACGCTCATTCAAGCCGGAGGCAAAACCATCTACATCGATCCTGCCAAGCCCGCAAAGCTCGCCGGACTTCCCCAGGCCGACCTCATCCTGATCACCCACATGCACGCCGATCACTTCGATCCCGAATCCGTCGCGGCTCTCAGCCAGCCCACCACGGAGATCCTCGCTCCCGCCTCGGTCGTCGAAAAGTTTCCTTCCGCCAAACCCATCGCCAACCATCAGTCCCGCCCATGGCAGCAGTGGACGATCGAAGCCGTCCCCGCCTACAACCTCACGCGCGGTCCCGCCCCCGGACAGCTCTACCATCCCAAGGGTCGCGACAATGGCTACGTCCTCACCTACGGCGGCAAGCGCTTCTACTTCTCCGCCGACACTGAAGGCATCCCCGAGATGCGCGCCCTCAAGAACATCGACGTCGCCTTCGTCTGCATGAATCTCCCCTACACCATGCCTCCCGACGAAGCTGCCGACGCGGTTCGCGCCTTCCACCCGAGGGTCGTCATCCCCTATCACTACCGAGGCTCGGACCTGAAAGTCTTCCAGAAAGACTTGGCCGGAACCGGCATCGAGGTCCGCCTCCTCGACTGGTATCCCAAATGACGTCTTCGCAACTGATGTCTGCCACGCCAACGATTAGCTGGAAAGGTACTGGTGGTGAAGCCGAACGATGACCAGCGAGTCAATGGTTCGCAACCATGTACCACCTGGTTACAGCGCGGCTTCCAATCGTTACCCAATGAGTGAATCGTTCCCCCCAAACGATGTACTGATTGGTAACAAACGATGTACTGATTGGTTAATCGTTGCCGCCTGCGAGGCCGGAGCCCTATTGCACCTGCTGTAGCCGCGCAATCAGCTTTTGAGCCAGGTTTTCCTCGCTCTCCGACCACAGCACCCTCCCGGTCGTATTGCAGTTGCGCTCCACCCGATGGGTGAACTCGATCAGCGCCGCCACATTCGCTTTTACCCGCAGTGCATCTTCCGCGTTCAACTCCACGCCTTCATGCAGAAAAGGAAAATCCAGTCCGAAGTCGATCAGTATATGTCCGCGCTCGGCGAATCCTCCTTCATCGAACTCCAGTCCCTGCGCGGTGAAAACCACTCTCTCCGGACGCAGCATCCATTCCTTGCTCTCGGCGTCGAGCATCCACAGATCCCAGTACGCCTCTAGGCTCACCGCAAAATCCGCCTGCGCGTACTCTCGCAGCGCCTCAGCCGCTTCCTCGCCGCTAACTCCCGGCGAAAAGCTCTCCTCAAACAAAGTAGGTTCCGCCCAGTCCACTGGTTGCACCGAAGCATATTGCACGCCGCTGCGGCTCTCGGAAAAAGGGAAGTGCCGCAACACTTCCACCAGGCGCGGCAGCATCAACTCCGCATCAAAGCCCGGAAACCAGAGGCTGAGGTTCAATGTATCCGCCATCCGTACCCTCCTCGGAGTACCGCGCGCCGCGCCCGTGTTGCCTGCGAGCAACCTTGCTCCGTCCGCGTCTCCGCCATCCATGCTACCCTACCGCGGCCGTCGTCGCGAGCGCCTCGCACTCACGCTGATGCCTGCGTAAACTGCCGGTCATTTCCACAGATCCAGGCTGCTCCGCTTTGACACGCCGTCATACGATTGCTAGTATGAATCAGGTCGTACCACCCTCCTAGCTGCGTCCCCGTCGTCTAGCCCGGCCTAGGACACCGCCCTTTCACGGCGATAACGCGGGTTCGAATCCCGCCGGGGACGCCAAATCTTTTCAGCGACTTACCGAGAATTTCCGAAAACGCGTGGTACACAAAATGGTACACACATAGGCAGGGCTTCCTGGAGATTGCTCAGCCTTGTGTAATCCTCCCTCATTCCAGCCGGGAAATGACTGGCCCCTGTTCTCTGTAGTCCTCGCTAATTTCTTCCCGCATCACTGAACGCTCCTGTCAACGCGGTTTGGGTTGACTGAAAGGGTGTTCGCAGCAGCCGACCTCTGGGAAGCTGCGACCAACTCCACAACCTTGCTCTGAGCTTCTCTCTTCTTCCCGGTGACGGCCTGCGCGTAAATGTTCATGGTGACCCCAATCGACGCATGGCGAAGAAGTTCCTGGACCACCTTCGGGTCGTCATTGTGTGCCTGGAGCAGGGTAGCGTACGTTCGGCGCAAGGTATGCCAAGTGATGCGCTTGCCCGACACAACCTTGGCCGCGATTGGCTGAATGTGATCACGCATCATCACGGCCATCCAAAGCGGCTGTTTGCCATGCTTTACCGAGCTGGCAAATACGTAGTCAGCATCGATCGCGTACGGTGTTTCCTGCCGCCACTCCAGCAGGTCGCGGATGAGCAAGGGGGAGAGAGGCATGGGTTTGTCCGATGCCTCCGTCTTGAGCTTACCGACATGCTGTTTCACGATGGAACGCCTCGGATACAGAATTGCCTTCGTGAAATCAATGTCTCCCCACTTGAATCCCTGCAGCTCTCCGCGCCGCGCCCCGGTTCCGAAGTCGATGAAGACGGCGATGCGCTCTCTCAACTCCAGAGCGTTCAACAATGCGGCCAGTTCGTCAACTTACAGGACGTCCGGCACGTGCTCGCGCTTGCCACTTTGCCGTACGAGCGAGATTGGATTGCGTTCAACCCACTCGTAACGAATCGCGTGCTGGTATATCAGGTGCATCAGATCGCGAATCTTCTTCTTTGTCCCGTTGGCTGCCTTCTTCCCATCGGGGCACTTCTTGCTGGGCTCGATGCGCAGTTCACCGAGCCAGTTCTCCACGTAGACCGCTTTGATTTCGCTCAAAGCGTATCCGCTCCACTTGGGTGTGATCCACCTTTTAAGATACGAGCGGTAGTTGTCTTTGGTCGAGAACGCGCGACCTTCTCCATCGGGGTCGTCCGCCTCTGGCAACTCATTTGCCGAAAAGTGCTCGACCAACTCGCCGAAGGTGCGCGGACATGGCGATTCGACGGAGCGGTCGAGGTTGATGTTGAGATTGAGCTGTTCCACTCGGTTCCATGCCGCAGTTTCGGAGCGGAATTGCTTAGTTGTACCGATGACCACTTTACGTGATCGCCGGATGCCGTCAGGCCCGATCTCCCGCCAGCGGAAGATCCAGACCTCACGACCTCCATTACGATGCACACGCTTCAGACTGCCTTTCTGGTTGTATGTCTTCCTCACTGAACTTGCTCTCCATGAGGACGACACGGACGGCGATCTGAGTGTACGGTTGCGCGTATGGCGCCGTCCACCTCCGAGAGCTTATAGCGCCAATTATTACGGCACTTCTTCCCACCTGGCGGTGGATACCCGGGAAGCTTTCGTTCACGAGTCCATCTCAACACCGTGCGACGGTCATAACCGGTGAACTCAGCTACCACATTTGCATCGACGTACGACTCGATCGGAAACGCATTGGGCCGTTGGACATCTATTAGCTCAGACATACTGCACCTCCGGCCAGGCACACTGCTCGAAGCCATGCGTCCAGTTCGGAGGCATAAAATTTCCAGGTCTTGCGGCGTACACCGGACGCTGGATGCGCGGGGATCTCTCCGTCGCGCGCCATGCGCTCGACAGTCTTTTTGTGGTAGCCGACAAAGGCGGCAGCCTCTTCAGTGTTCAGAGGCATCTCGTAGCCGAGCTCCTGGGCGCGACGGCGTTCCAGGAAACGGCGCAGTTCACGAGCACCGGGGGGCTGGTGAGGGTTCACGGATTCGTGCGATTGCTGGTTAACGACTGGCACCGGCAAAGCCGAGGGGCCAGTCAAATTGGGCAAATTGCTATGGTTGCTCAACAACATCGGGTTGGGGTTTCTCCTTAAGGAACTGGCCCAACGCCGCAAACGCTATACTTTCCGCGCTGTGCCGCTGAGCCTCACATAAGGACCTCATCCAGATGTACGTCGAGAGCGGTTCTTTCGCCCTCATTCTCAACTGTTCTCCGATCATGGTTTTCTCCTCAGCCGAATGCCGGCGTGAGGATGCCAAGCCTTCCAAATACTGCGCTGCAAGCTCCTCATCATTCATAAGGAGTGCGACCGCCGCCGCACGCAAAACAGATTCTGAGTCCGGGTACACTTGCAGGCACCGTTGCCAGGAGTTGTTCAAGAAGCGAACTCCCTCTGGGGAGAGAGAAAGATTTCTCCGTCTTCGCGTTGACGACTCTGCACGGTGAATCAGACCGAACTCTTCCAGTCGCTTCAACGCAGAGCGTATTCCGCCTGGCTGAAGCCCTGCTTTTTGCTGGAAGTCATAAAGGGAAGTTAAATCTGCCCTCCCAATCAGCGCTAGGATGAAGTACTCCATCGCGCTAAGCTCCACATCCGCGTTGTCTGTTTCGTCCGGCATGAATACATAGTCGCAACATTGTCCCAGTCCTGTCAAGCGCCAAAAAGATCGATTCTGGAGAAATATTTGATTTGTTTGGACAATGCCTGCCAGGAACGTGTCTGAAGGCTGTGAGCGCCTCAGGAAACAGGTTTGGATCCCTGTTTGCGCATACGGTAAACGCCTCCTGGGTAATACTGGGGACGAAGGCTGGTATAGAGCTCCGCGTGACGTATGAATTTCCGTACGGCTTGCTCGTGAAAAGCCTCCAACGGGGTTCTCTGATCTGTTGCGACTTTGAGTTCGACGGCTCGACGTACTGCCTTGTAGAGAGCGGCCATCCTGATTTGGAGCTCAGGCGCTTTGGCCAAAACAATGTTGGCCAGCCATTCTGTTTGATACTCCATCCAGTTCTCGGCAGCGACTGGCGGTTTAGTCCGCTCGAACAACCCGACAATGCCCATCCGTTTGGTGGCTTTGATCCCACATTGCCAACGAGCCTCACAATCGCCCAGACAGAATGCAACGCTTTGCATAAAATCCGCGATTTCTGATTCCAATATCGGTGTACGGGACGGATCACCTTCACCGCGGCAAAACTCGAGAATGATGTCCGCGACCTCATCGCTCAGCGCGCCAGTCTTTTGATCCTCAACGATTCTTTGTCGTATCCGTCGCTGCCGATCAAGATCAGCCTTCTTCGCCAGGATCATCTTTGCCGAGGCCCCGGCCTTCACGGCCTGGCGACTCTTAGTAGGCAATGCCGCCAAATCTAGGTGCCTGCGGATTGTTGTTGCCGACTGGCGAAGTTTTTTCCCGAGGCCACGCGTGGAGCACCCGAGGGCCGCAAGTGCACGGAGCCTATCGCCGCGCTCAATGCCGTCTATCAATTTCCAGCGTTTGCGGAGACCTGCAATCAGCTTCACTACGTGAGGATCTTTGAGCGCGCGTCGGTGCGCGGTCACGTGCTTGCGCGTCCTCTTTGGGGCTTTTCTGGGCGGCGTCATAGCTTTGGTAGGGGCTCTAAATCTAGACGGCGGAGAATGAAATTCGCCACAAACGACTTCGCGCTGGAAGTGTTCGCGTACTTCAAGATGTACGCGATGCTCCCGTACCCGTACCCGTGCTCGCGTCCGCGCCGAGAAGACCCGACAAACATCCGCATCATCCTTCTGAGTTCCTTGGCGTCCGGTGGTCGGTAACCCTCATTGCGAATCCCATCTTCGGCCATCTCCCCTAATTTATCGAGAATGGCCTGATACCGGGTCTTGTTGCCCTGGGTCACCGGCGGGAGAGGGGTGAAGTAGACGAGACGGAGTCGCATCCACCGAAGGTGATTTTTCCATGCATTCATGCGCGCCGCGTACTCCTCAGGAGTCACTAGGGTTTGAAGCTGGCGGTTCGCCCGCTTCATATGGCGTTCCAACGAGCGGATTACCCGCTGAGATTTTAACCCTAGCTGCTTAAATGCGGCTTCATCAATACAGTGTTGGATCTTCGTCTCGGCACTCCAACGCCGCCCACGCCGCTTCTCACTTCGCCAAAGATCGATATGCACCCGGACGGCAAAGATGGCTGCACGAACCTGTAGTGCATTCATCTGCACGCGACCGCCAGCAGCGCCCTTTGATCGCAGTGTGTTCCAGAGATCCATGATGTGATCCATCATCGTAGACTCGTACGCGCCGCGATCGAATCCGACGGGTGGCGGACAAAGCCCAAACGGATACGCATAAGGAGTAAGTTCCTTGTCGCGGCGGGCAATGTGCGCCTTCACGATGAAATCGAGGCCGCGCCAAATGAGAGACGACTGGGTTGGAGTCAGGCGAAACCGTATTGCAGCCGGATCTCGGTTGATGGCCCGTAACATAAGAGTTATGCTGCCGCCCTTTGCCGTACATCATCCAGGATTGAAAGGAGCTTGTCCACTTGAGTGGTGTTAAACAGACCGTCAACGCCTTTGCTGCTGTAATCGACGAATGGAGACTCATAGAGCGCGCTGGTGTCCATCCAGCCGCGGTGCGTAAGGTGGTCGATGATCAGATTGATGAAGTCGATCTGGTTGGCTTCGAGAGCTTTGTCCTGGAGAAAACCTCCAAATGCCTGCTTGGCCGCGTCGCGATTGAGGCCAACGAGTGAACGCACAAACAGCCCCAGGCCGAGGTTTTCTTTTTTCGCCAGTTCCAAGTCCTCTGGGGTACCGGTTCCCGCCTCCACCAACATCGTCTCCAGGTTTTCGAGGTCCGTTGAAGTCAGCGATTCGTTCCAGCGCAGTTTGTGGATGACCGTATCGTTCTCGTGGGCTTTGAGGAACTGCAATGCTTTTGCTTTGAAGCGCGCGAAATTGCCTGCCGCGCTGACGCAGTGGAAGTCGATCGCGGTCGCTGCGCCAAGCTCGTCTTCGAAATCAGTAAAGACCTGGTTGCGCTTCTTGCGTTCGATCAGCTTCATCAGGGCTCGCAGCTTTTTGCGGATGTTCTCCAGGATCGGGGGTGTCACATCCTGCCAGAACTCGTCGGTCTGCACCTCCAGGATCAGTGCCATCTGCTGCGCTACCATCGGGATGCTTTTCATCTCCGACAGATCGCTTGAAATGTCGCGAACCTGCTGACTCATACGCTGGAAACTCTTGTCGGGGTTCAGCAGCGCCAGTTGCAGTCGCAGCATTAGCAGATCGAACTGCTTGGCATCCTGATCTTCGTCGGTGAGTTCTGATGGCAGGCCGGCGACTTCCTCCAACTCGGCCTGATGTTCCAGAGTCAACAGCTCCCAGGCTTTCACGTCAGCGTACTGCTCCACCAGCTTACGCCGCGGACGCACCACGAAATTATTCACGTTCATTGCCGCCACAATGCTGTGCAGTAATCCAGCGGTATCCGCGCGCAGCCCTGCGATGCCATCGCCGTTCCCCGCCCCCAGAAGTTTGTCGAGGGTCGCCACCAGTTCCACTCGCGTTGTAAACAGCTTCTTGCCTAGAGACTCCCCAGAGGAGCCGTCTGTCGTTTCCGGGTTCTGGCTGAAGAACTCCAGGTTCTGGCAGTAATCGAAGATCGTGAAATCGGTCTTATTCTTCCCAGGTCCGCGCAGATCGGGCCGCAGCCGCGTGCCGCGCCCCACCATCTGCCAGAACTTTGTTTTCGAGCGCACCAGCTTAAAGAAGACGAGGTTCACGATCTCTGGCACGTCGATTCCGGTATCCAGCATGTCCACGGAAATCGCAATGTGCGGGGCCTTGTCCAGGATCGAGAAGCTGTCGATCAACGACTGCGCATACTCTGTCTTGAAGTCGATAACCCGGGCGAAGTGCCCAGCGTAATGGGGATAGTTGGCGTTGAACCGTTCAGCGATGAACTCAGCATGATCGTGATTCTTGGCGAAGACGATGGTCTTCCCCAGCCGGTCGCCATCGGCAACCTTCTGCCCTTTCTCCATCAGGTGCGCCAGAACTTTATCGACCGTATCCTTATTAAAGAGCCAGCGGTTCACCGCCTCAGCTTCCACGTTGTCCGGCACGTTGCCGTCTTCGTCCCACTCCAACGCGTCCCACTGCTCCTTTTCTTCGTCGGAGAGATCGTCGTACTTGATGCCTTCACGCTGGAACTTCAGCGGCACGGAAATCGACTTGGGTGGGACGAGGAAGCCATCCTTCACCGCCGTCTCCAGATCGTACACGTCGGTCGGGACTCCGGTTTCCAGCTCGAACAGGCTGTACGTGTTGTGGTCGATCTCGTCCTTCGGAGTGGCCGTCAGCCCGACCAGCAGCGAATCGAAGTAGTCGAAGATGGCGCGGTATTTCTGATAGACCGAGCGGTGTGCCTCGTCGATGACGACCAGATCGAAATGTCCCGCTCCGAAGCGGCGCTCACCGTCCTCCGCCTCGTTCGATCAGGTTCATCATCGTCGGATAGGTGGCCACGTACACGCGCCCCGCGGTGTCTTTGTCCGTGCACAGGTTGACCGGAGCCGCACTCGGCAGATGTTTCTTGAAGGCACCCACCGCCTGATTCACCAGCGCCACGCGGTCGGCCAGGAAGAGAACGCGCTTGGCCCAGTTGGCAGCGCATCAGCAGGTCGCACAGGGCGATTACCGTGCGCGTTTTGCCCGCGCCCGTGGCCATCACCAGCAGGGCCTTGCGCTGCTTCTTCTGCGCAAAGTCTTCACAGATGCGCTTGATGGCCCGCTCCTGGTAGTACCGTTCCACGATGTCCTTGTTGATTGCCACCGTCGCCAGCGGCTTGCGCGTCTGGCGGCGCTGCACCAGCAGTTGCAATTCATCCTTCGTGTAGAAGCCCTGCACCGGGCGCGGCGGATACTGCAGGTCGTCCCACATCCAGTGCTCGTAGCCGTTGCTGTAGAAGATCACCGGACGCTGGTCGAACTTCGCCTCCAGGCAGTCGGCGTAGAGCTTGGCCTGCTGCTGCCCTTCCTTCGGACTGCGGCGCGTGCGCTTGGCCTCCACCAATCCCAGCGGCTTGCCATCGTCGCCCCACAGCACGTAATCGACAAAGCCCTCGCCGCCTTTGTTCGGCATCCCTTTTACGGGGAACTCGGTGTCGTGCCCCGGAGTAGGCAGCGTCCAGCCAGCTTCCTTCAGCAGCAGGTCGATGAAGAAGTCTCGGGTCTCGCGCCTCGGAGTAGTCGTGCTGGTCGGGAGTGGCCGCATTCTGGAGCTTGATGGCCGCGATCTCGGCGCGCAGCTTCTCCAGTTCGGCATCCACCTCAGCCTTGCCCGTCAGTAGTGCGGAGAGCCTCGCGTCCTTTTCGGATACCTCGGCCGCCAGCGCCTGCAACTGTCCCAGCGTCCGCACGGACAGCGGAGAACTCGTGGGCAACAACTTCTGATCAAAGACCACGCCGTCGGCGGGCTTGACACCCTTGGCATAGGTGCGCGCCAGCCAGTAGCAGACGTGGAAGAGTTCACGCACTGCCGTCAGCGCGTCCAATTGCGTGATTGGCTTGTGGCTGTGCACGGCCATGTTGCCAAGCTTCTTGATGGCGACCGTCTTGGTGAAGACCGCCGGGCCCACAGCAGTCTTGAAGCTCGGCTCATGCAGCAGCGCGTCAAGATGATCCTGATAGGGGAGCTTCAGCGCCTTGTCATATTGGTAGAGCCATCCCACAGCCAGCTCCAGCGTGCGACGGGCATAGAAGCAGGCTGTGCGGGAATCGGGAAAGACAGTGGCCTCGGCTTTACTTGCCGACTCGAACAGCGCAGGCCATTCAGACTTCAAGAAGCCGAAGTTCGTCATCGATCAGAGTTCTCCTCGGAATGCGCGGTGTTGGAGCGAGGCAAGCAAGCAATCGAAATTCGCAAGTCCAGCCTGATGCCTCTGGCGGATACAGTCGATTACTGAAAGTTGTTTTGCAAACTCACGCTGAAGTTCGATAGGCGGGACCTCAATCACGGCCGTGCACAACTTGCTTTTTGAGATGTTCGGCATGGAACCAGCGGAGCCCCCTGCAAGTCTCTGAATCTGGCTGCGCTTAGAAGGGGCAATGAGTAGTCGATGCAGATAGGCAGGGTCAATCGGAGCATCAGACTTGAGTCGCAAACGAAAAATCAAGTCGGACAACAACAGCCTTGGGCGCGTTTGTCGAACGAAAGCGCAAGCTGCGACCAGATCGTAGGTGTTCTTCCTCGTAAAGAGAATATCGCCGACTTTCACTTCTAACTCAGGTTTTGCTTGCAGCGAATCCGGCAATGCTTTCTGCTCTGCGTCATTGTATTCGCACCGCGTCACAGCCCCGAGTTTCAGTACCCCCCATTCGTTGTCTTTGGCAGAACGGTCGAGGCATGTGGGGCTCCAACCACTTTCGATTCGCTCCAAGAGATCACCTAGCGACTGACGGGACCAGTGTCTTTGATTGGTCACCGGGTCGCCGAAAAGCTGATCGAAGAGAGACGACTCAAACTCAGCGAGACGAACAACTGCCTCCCGCCGCTTGGCTCGCAGGGCCTCGGCCTTGTCCAAGATCGCCGCGATGCGCCGCTGCTCGGGAAGCGGTGGATAGACGAACGGTAGCTCCCTCACGATGTCGGTGTTGAGGTTGGGCATAGTAACGCCTTTTGCGTGATGTTTGAGCCAACCCCCGACCGAACCTTGCTGCAGGTATCGCCGAAAGAATGGAATATTAACCTCACGACAGTTAATGCGGATACGAATGCACCCCGTACCACACAGCCAGCCCTCCTGCTCGTGAGTAACTACAGCAAAGCGGGTCACATCACCTCTGCGACTGAACACGACGTCGCCGAATCGAAGGGAATGCCGGGGAAGTTTGGCGACAACTTGCGCTGGAACCCGAGCGATGCGATCACACACTATTATTCCGTCGTGAAGGTCTTGCGGCATTACGACCGGCGTGCCGTCTTCGGCATAATCAGAAGCATGCAATTGGCTGCCAAATGGCCCTGTCTGAATCCCGCCACCAAACCGATCGCATAGTTCTCCTAAAGTGGTCGCCCATTGGGAGCGGGCAGGCTCCTGAATAGTCGCGGTCGCTGTCATTTCAGCATCCCCTCTAGTTCTTTCAGGCCCTGCTCAATCTCATTTTCCAATTTCATCAGTTCAGCTATCAGCTTCTTCGGCGCGACATGCTCGACTTCCTGGTGGACGACTTTTTTGTAGCGGTTCAGGCTTAGGTCGTAGCCGTTAGCGGCGATGTCAGCCCTGGGTACACAGAAGCTCTGCGCCGTGCGCGGACGCTTTCGTTCGGCCTTGTCGCGCTGCTGCCAGCGGGCGAGAACGTCCGGGAGATTATTTTTGGCGTGCTCCTCCTTGGTCAGTTTGTTCGCAGGCACGCAGCTGAGGTGTTCTTCGGCAAGCATCGGATTGCGCTTGTCGTCGAGGGACCAGCCATCGGCCTGCACATCGTAGAACCAGACATGGTCGGTGCCGCCGGAATTCGTCTTGGTAAAGAGCAGAATGGCCGTGGAGACGCCAGCGTAGGGCTTGAAGACTCCGCTGGGCAGGGAGATCACCGCATCCAGCTTCTGCTTTTCCACCAGCATCTCGCGCAGCGCCTTGTGCGCGTTGCTGGAGCCGAAGAGCACTCCATCCGGCACGATGACCGCGGCGCGACCTCCTGGTTTGAGCAGGCGCAGGAAGAGTGCGAGGAACAACAGCTCCGTCTTCTTGGTCTTGACAACCTGTTGCAAATCCTTGGAGCAACTCTCGTAATCGAGCGATCCGGCAAAGGGCGGATTCGCCAGCACTAGCGTGTACTTCTCCTCCTCGCCCGCGTGGTCCTGCGAGAGCGAGTCACGATAGACGACCTCGGGCGAGTCCACGCCATGCAGCATCATGTTCATGCTGCCGATGCGGAGCATGGTGCTGTCGAAGTCGAAGCCGTGGAAGAGCCCGGAGTGGAAGTGCTTGTTCAGCGCACGGTCGGCAAAGAGTTCCTTGTAACGCAGGCGGAGGTACTCGCCGACGGCGACGAGGAAGCCGCAGGTGCCCGCCGCCGGATCGCAGACCACGTCGGTAGGCTTGGGCGCGGTCATCTCCACCATGAGGCGGATGATGTGGCGCGGCGTGCGGAACTGGCCGTTCTGCCCCGCCGAGGCGATCTTGCCCAGCATGTACTCGTAGAGGTCGCCCTTGGTATCGCGGTCCTCCATGGGAACCTTGTCGAGCAGATCGACGACGGTCTGGAGCAGCGAAGCCTTAGGAATGGTGAAGCGTGCGTCCTTCATGTGGTGCGCGTAGGTCGATTCGTCTCCGCCGAGCGTGCGCAGGAACGGAAAAACGTGATCGCTGACGACCTCGTACATATCGCGGGCTTCGAAGTGCTTGAACTTCGACCAGCGCAGATTCTGGTAGAGCGTGCCCCTGGCGTCCTTGCCCTTGGGAAAGATGACGCGCTCGATGGTCTTGCCGGTGCGCGCAGCCTTGCGCTCCTCCAACTCCTGAATCTCATCCAACCGCCGCATGAAGAGAAGATAGGTGATCTGCTCGATCACCTCCAGGGGATTGGAGATGCCGCCCGACCAGAACTGGTCCCAGATACGATCAATTTGATTGCGAACTTCGCCTGTAAGCATGGCCCTCGTTACGCCGGTTCCGGAGAGTGACGAAAACGGAAATTAAGATTACGGAAAGGCTAGTTTTACAAGTATTCGCAACAAGAGCAATAGATTCGTGCGGAAGGCGAGCAAATAGCAGGCGTTGGCTGCATTGCACAGCACGGTAGGGCCGGGGCGTTGGGCGGGAAGATTTCTTTGGAAGTCGAGGAAAATTGTGCTTGGCGACTTGTGATGGCTGCCAATCCGGCGTGCGAGCGCTTTCGTTGGCTTTCTTCCCAGTTGTCGACTTTCCTGCAGTAGTTGTTGGTATTCAGCTCGCTTCTGGCAGCATGCCACGAATCCATTGGCGCCAGAGACAGCACAGTGCGCAGCCCGGCGAGAAGCCGGCGCCGAAGATCGCATGCCGAGTACGCCCGAATGACAGCCGCTTCCTCAGGGCGCAAGAATGCAAGTCGTCGAACGCACGGTTCACGTTGGATTCGGTCGCGGCAGGATGCTTGGGCGGACTCATCGCGGATCAGCCATGGCATTGCAAAGCAACGGCCACAAACATGAGTGCATTTCCGGAGGCGACACAATCAAACTCGACGGAAATGACCTCGATCCTAGAACCGCCGCGCGTTGGCGCGGCGGACCCGAGGAGGTGCAGGATCGCGGCCGGGTAACAGAACGTCCTTTCCTCCATCTACTCCCTCCTACCCTAACTATCTACCAACGATACTGAGTTCCTATCATCTTCCTCTCCCGGCCAAGCAGAAGCATCTGATGACAACATTTATATATAGACAGCATGATCAGTAGACCGAGCACATGATCTCCCATATAGATGGAAGCGAGCTCAACAACCCCGGCAACCTAATCAGGAACAACATCTATATAGAAGACGAACCTTCTATAAAGCTGATTCCAAACTAGTTGTCATCTTTCTGCACCCATCAGGTCGCGCGGTTTGATGTCATATCAGGACACAACGACACGGCATCAGGTGGCGCAGTTTCAGAGGCCTGAAAAGGCGTCTGAACCGGGCCTGAAGCAAAACGTCCATATAGCCACCGTCATCTCCTACAGAACTCCTGCCAGCAGAGGGTGGAAACGATATATGACGGAATCCGGCGGTAGCGGATTCTGAAGGTCGCGACTATCGAAAACATATCGTTTTCCCTGGTTGCCCGGAGGTCAAAAGTTGATGTTGAAGATTACCTGGGGCCGATACCGGTACCACTCACAGGGACAGCGCCCTGTACAGCGGTCATTGGCTCGACAGCGCGCGCCACGAAGGTAGCCTGCATCTCGGTGACAGCATCGTCAATCGAAACGCCGGAACCTTCGTTCAGGATCTCGATACCGAAGATCTTCGCACAGGCCATTGCACCGTATTCGTTGGCGCCCGCCAGGGTGACATCGAATGGCAGCACCTGATCGGAATACCAGGGAGCAACTTCCTCCGAGGTCTGTCCGACAGAAGAGACAGTCTGCGCATCCAGCTGGTCGATGGTTGATCCGATGGAGGGTCCCATATCGCGAGACAGCGAAGACGAGAAGACTGCGCTGGCATCTTCACCGTTCTGGTACTGCGGACGGATCTTGTCGGCATCAGCCAGGAAGGTAGCGCCAGCCTGCCAGAACAGATTCAACAGAGCATGACGATCGAAGTTGACCCAGATGAGGGAGCCGGCAATGCCGCGCTTGTTACGGCTGTAGGCGCGAACGTCAGGCGATCCCATGGTGTAAATAGGTGCTTTTTCGAGTGGTGAATATGAGATTGCCTAGGGCTTTGGTTCCTGGCGGATTGAGTACATACTCAGCACAGTAATTATTAATTATCCCGGTGGCATTCTGCTTGACATTGCCAACCGCTTAGGAGATAGTGAGTATATGAGTACACCGGTTTCATCGCCCCCTCCGCCCCCGCCACCATCAAAGCTGGACGTGCACACTGGGCATCCGCCCTGGCGCGCTACACCCGTATTCGCCGCGAACAGCTCGGTCTGACCATCAATTCTGCTGCCGAACTCTCCGGAATGGAGGCTTCACAGTGGTGCGCACTGGAAGATGGCTGGGCACCCAGCGCGCTATCCATGACCTGGACGATCGCCACGACCCTGCAAGTGCGCAGGTCTGACTATGATCTGCTCGCATTCCTGTCCCGCAACGCTCAGGAAAACTGTTAAGCCGCGCCGGGGTCTGCTGCCGCCCGTGGCGGGCCCCGCCAGAATCCTGATGCAACGGTACTCATAAACAGATAAGCTCACCTTTAGGGCGGCTGGCCCGGACCGGAGGTGACAGAAATGAAAGAGCAAAAGGTGAAGAGAATGAACGTCAATGTCGAAGTCAGCCTGCATGATGCCTTCAAGGCCGCAACCGCCGCCAAGGGTGAGAACATGACCGACGTCCTGATGGAGTTTATTCAGAACTACGTTGCGAAGAATGGCCTGGCCCAGAAGCAGAAGGGGCGTCGCTGATGAAGCGTGCGGCCTTGTACATGCGCGTCTCGACCGTTGATCAGCACCCCGAGACGCAACTTCATGATCTGCGCGGCCTGGCCGCGCAGCGTGGTTTCCAGATCGTCCAGGAGTATACGGACAAAATTAGCGGAGTGAAAGCGCGGCGGCCCGGACTCGATCAGCTGCTGGCTGATATCCGGCGCGGCAAGTTCGATGTCGTCATGGTCTGGGCATTCGATCGCCTCGCCCGCTCCATCCGGCACTTCCTCGAGGTTCTCGACGAGCTAAACCATCTAAATATGGAGTTCATCAGCTTCCGAGAAAATGTTGACACGTCTGGCCCGCTTGGCCGGGCAATCACCGTAATCATCGGCTGCGTCGCCGAGCTGGAACGCAACCTGATCATCGAGCGGGTGCGCGCCGGCATGCGTCGCGCCAAACTGGAAGGACGGCGGATCGGCCGTGAACCCCTCGACGTGGACCGCCTGGCCGTGGTCAGGGATCGCGCCCGAGGACTGAGCCTCACCGAACTGGCAAAGCTGTACCAGGTCTCCCGGTCCAGCATCTGCCGCGTGCTCCGCGATGCCCAATCTGAACCAGTGTCCAAAGGGGTCGCTTCAGCGACTCCGCAACTTGCTGAAAACAAGCCGCCGAAGTCCGCGGCCTGAGGTAGTGTCCAAAACACTGGTCTTGGAGACGGGCTCGTGCGAAAAGACCACCGCCCAAACGAACACGGCCAATGCTTTTCACACACCCTAGGCCTACGCTAATTCCCAATTGTCGCGTGAAAAGACCGGAAATCGCGCCGCCGTAACCCGCATAAACAGCGGCCCGAAAGTAGCCGCCAAGCCCGCGGACCGCAAAGGATGGCGCACCGCCAGCGCCGCGGTAACCATCTGGAGGCTAGTGTATGCGTCCATCCTGCCTGAGCCAGTCTTACAAGCCCCCCTCTGCTGTCACAGCCGTGAAAGCAAAACGAAAAATCAAGTTCGCCACAGGTCAGGTCTCACACGGATCGAATCCATCAAAAAAACATACGTGGCTTTGAGGCTTCGGCTCGTACTTCCAATCCGTGAGTTTTTTAATCCCACTCCTCAGCCGTCTCGGGAGATTGCATTATGTCACGCAGAACACTGAGCAATTCCAGAGTTCTGGGGCTCCGAACACCTCTGAGTTCTGAGTACGCTCTATCGAGGAACTGCTGGCCCTTCCACTGTCGTAACATTCGAGTGCACACTTTCCTCAGAAGCCATGGCTCGCGAGCCGCAAGTACGAAATGCGACGCGGACCAGTCGCTTTGGAGAAAGGAATCAACCAGCGACCTACGAAGATCTTTGGCCTTGTCCCAAGTACCGAAACCCCAAAGAAACCAAGGCCCTCGATCAGGTTGCTGCGCCATCGCGGCATCGTGAACTGGATAAAAAGCTTCCGCAACCACTCCTCCGAGAGGAAGGTGAGGATGTTCGAGAGCAAAGTGAAGGGCTTGACCACAAAGGTTAATTCGCACGCAATCGCCCCCCGACACTTTCGAAAGCAAGCTTCTCCATTTGTCCGCCACGCCAACAGTCCATCGTGCTGAATCAGCCCGTAGCAAAATAGAAATAATCTCAACTATTAAGCGGTCATTCTCGAACACAACCGCATTCGGGGTTTTCTCAATCACATTCCAAATCCGTACCCAAGAACTAGACGACCGCTTCAACTGATACGTAATGATTGCATTGGCGGAATCTGTACGTGCATGGGTCAGGACGTCCTGCACCCAACGCTCTTCAAACCAAGCCTCTACTTTGTCGATCTCGCAAGTCTCCTCGACATAGTCTGCCAGGAGTTGGCGGATAGCATACTCCTGCAAGGCGCTTGAATTTCTACCGCTGACGCCCCCAATCTTCCGTGCCGCGTGTGTCACTTGAGCTATTCGAGATCGTCTCAGCCCGCCACGAATGACATTCATCACCACGTCAACTACTGCCTGGTCGCTCATTCCATCGACAAGTACCTCCCAGCATTTGTAATCCTCCTCGAGATGCGCAAGCAACCAACCAGGAGGCGAATACGCAGATGCCCTCTCGATGAAGGCAGCTAAGAGGAGCGAGCAATTGGCTGAATCATTAGTCGCCGTGCTCAAGAGTTCATTGAGGCCCTCCTCGGTATTCGAGTAGCTGGCGGCAATGACGGCAGCAGCTTGATAGCTGCTCCAATCGTGTGTTCGAGACCACAGTCTCACATTCTCCGATTGACGCTCGCCAACTAGACGCCCGACAATATCAGACAAAGGTCTGAACCGAAACGCGGCTTGCTTCGCAATGATTTCACAGACCTCTGCTACCTCCTCGCACCCCAAGTCCCGCAATAGCTCTTCTAACAGCGGCGCGTCATCAGAATTCGCAATCTCTGGAAGGAGAGTTAGTCGGAGCGTCTGGCGAACGCGACAAACTCTCTCAGCTCTGCACCAATCCACAATAGACGAGATAGTTCGCTTTCGATTGTCAAGTCCAGATGTTCTGAGGATAAGAGCCGGAATCTCGGGTCTATGGGGAATCAAGTTCTCCATTAATCTCGTTTGCTGTAGCAGCAGAGATTCAATCGCGAAGGCCCCAAGCATTCCCGTTAAAGCGTCTCCCACACCGAGCATGTACAAACCAGGAGCCGCCGCTGCATGGCGGGTTGTAAGCACACCGGCATCCGTGATTCCTTGTTGGGGATCATCTCTGATCAGTTTGTGAACAAGATTCCTAATATCGGCTTGCAGCTCCTGGTCCGGTACAAGTGAATATTCTTCAAGACGACCACAAAGGAGGTACAAAAGCTCCCTCGCGTCATGAGCCGGCAATCTCTCGATAGACCGTTTAGCCGCTGTCACCAGGGCAAACTTCTCTTCCTGTGCACGCGAATTACCGAGCGCGAGCTTCTCAAGCAGATCCAAAGCGCCCAAGGCAGCCGTTGGCGAATCGACAGAACGTTTCTTAAGCTCAAGGAACAACAAAACACTTCTAATGGCGGTTGCATACGGTTCAAGATTGGATGACAGCTTTCTTACCTGCTCACATGCCTCAAACGGACTTCCATCGAAGACACAGGTGGACCAATAACCAAACCAACTCTCCGTTGTGCTAGCACCTAACGTCGCACGGCCGTCCACGATGTGCGAACGGGCAAAATCGACAAATCGAGAAGCAACAGATGGAGGCGCGAAGACGAGATCAAAAGGTCTATCGCCCAAGGTTCGAGGTTGGAGTGCAAGCGTGCAGCACGCAAAGCGGGCCCGCAAGCTTGGCCACAGGGCTTGAATTACACACCATGCAGCCGATTCTGGATTCTTAGCCCCAAGCCAGACAATAGGTGCTAACCCCTCTCCAAAATAGCGCTGAATGAAGCACTCGCCGAGGGGCTCGCTTGAGATGACTCTGCTGGAAGCGGCCATCACCGACTTCGCCGGGACCGAGTAATCACCCAGCGTGCCTCTGGTAGGAACTCGAAAAGCACTTGCGAAGCGATTGGGAGAGTCGTCTGTAGCCCAGATGTCAGCCGGAATCAGAATTGTCTGGGTTAGTACGCAGCCGGACCGTGAAGCCGATTCATCTGGCCAGGTTCGGGCGACTGCGAAGAACCTCTTTGAAGGTAGCGGGTAGAACGAAAGATACGAACAAAGCCCCAAATCAGGTCCCAACGCACCCGACAGGTCGCTGAGTCTGCCGATAAGATCTAGATCGTCGCGCTCCAACTCGGTACTTGCCGCCAGCAGAGAGTGGCCGTGCTCATAGCCATGGACAAGCTGGTGGATCGTAAGGTCACTCATAATGCAAGTCCGAGCGCCCAATAGATTGGCATCAAAACGTCTCCACTCTGCTCGACACCACTCTTCATCTGCGAAACCACATAGCCGAGACTTGACGGTTCGCTTCTGAGGTAACAATCATGGAACTCCGGATCGAGTTCCAGGTCACCTCCAACGATGCTGAGACCGAAAACTTTCACGTCAAACCCTTGCGCGCCGGCTCGGATGAATTGACCAAGCAGAGGGAAATCCGTGTCCAAGTAGTTTTTGGGGTCCTCTTGTCGCCTATCTACTGGAACCCGGTCCCACGCGGTCAGGACCACACTTAGCCTTGGCATATAGTGGGAGCCGACCTTATTCGCTGTGATCGACCGCAAGATCTGTAACCACTCGACTAGCAGCACTTGGGTCGGAACATCCGTGGGCCTCATTACTAAGCTAGAACTATAAAGTCGTTCACATGCGATCCAATCCAGCGGAGCCACGTTGTGAGGCGAGCCGACACAAAGAAAAATGACAAATCCACAACTGCCTGTCACAAGATTGTCCCATTGCACCGGCCATTCACGCTTAGTGTAGAGATCTAGCCAAAGTTCTCCCGTGGCGTCGGGAACGACGAGAGTGCCAGTAAATGCAGGATTGTCGCGCTGCGTGATCGGGATCTCACAAATCTGCCGCGTGTCCCTAGAAGTATGAGGCGCAAACTTGCCATCAAGCAAAATCGATGCGCCGTCATGAAGATATCCAAGTTCCAAGGGCAATCCGTTCGATATCAGCCGTCCTGTTTTTCGCTCGATCGCAATCCAGGTTCGAAACAGGTAATTGCTTTTTCCAGAGCCCGGCCCACCAACGAAAATGACATTAGATGGGGCGATCATATGTGCACCTCAGACATAAATCTGAAGCGTGCGATCATCCTCGAAGGACCAGAGTGGCAAACAGGTACCGGGAAAGATTGGCTCGTCTTTGGGAGGATCGCGTCAAGAAGAGATGCGACGCCCATTCCAGAAGGCACGTCAGGGCGATCGGAGAATGCCGCGATCGGCATGTGGATATATTGGAAAACCCAAGCTCCCGCGCGAACTCCAGAATTTGATATATGGCGGGAGGAACCGTGGGCCCAGTAATATCGCACCGCGTGACCGCAAGAATTACCGGAATGCTCGACGCGATGCCAACGTTATAGTAAAGCCGCTGTAATAGCATCCGCGTCGATTGTACCTGTGAATTTCGTGTTTCTGGCGCCAGTAGCTTTGGTGCTTGCAAGGCTATTATCAGGCCATCAGCGCGAGTTAGAAAACGGAACCTTTCGGCAACATCAGCGCGCTGGATTAGGTCTGTAGTCCACTCACCAGGTAGATCTGTAAAAAAGAGGTCGCGAATCGCGTCGAATTGTTTTAACGCAATGTGTAGGAAACTTGGCTGACGAGGGTCCGACAAGATTGTGTGATCTACTATCTTGTCGGGCAACCCGGGCCCACTCCATTTGCGAAGCAATCTCAGGCGGTTTTCAAAACCGGGAAGCGTCATGCTACCTGCAAATAACCGGGTCGGACGGAGGTCGCCGTAGCTCGCAAGCAAATACAGTGAACATAAAAGGCAGGTTTTTCCCGTTCCGTACGCTCCAAGCACGCCAACCAAATGTCCATATCGCGTTGAGAACATTTCGCTAGCCTGCTGTACCCCAAGCTCGTTGCCGTGATGGACCAACGTCGTTGGAAGGAGCAATCGCTGCTCATCTTCTCCCAATCGTTGGCCCGGAGACCCCGCCTCGCTGATGCTGGCATTCGGGCACGTCTCGGCTGGAAGATGAGACAGGAGGCACTTCCCTGTGACTTCGACAGTGCAATCCGGATTTGAACAGGTGTACTTGCTCATTCTTCGTCCTGCTCCCCTAACGCAGACAGGAGCCGCGCAGCGACACACTCATTGAAAACCTGGGCAGCCCAGTTGGTCGCGGCTCGTTCTTCGTTGACCGAAATGTGCGTCTTGTTCTCAAATTCAGTTTCCCACCCTCCTGCCATGCCACTATCGAGGCGACGACAGCTTAGCCACATGAAAGGCAACAACGCTGGATGCGCCGACAAAAGCTCTGATGTTTCGGTTCTGAGGCGGGCAACAGAATTGAGTAAATCTGGAGTGCAAGGCTCAATCAGTTGACGCAGCGTCAGTGGCCGGTCCTCCTTGAGTGTTGCGTAAAGAAATTGTGACGATCCAATCATTGGTGGCACGATAACCAGTTCAGCCAATTCGCTAGCAGAAGCAATCGCTCGTCTGGCAATGTCCATTGCGTGAAATGGTTTTCCGAGCGTTATGGAATGGCCGCCGAAAACCCACCATAAGATATCGAGTTCTTCTCGGTCCATTCTCAGGTTCGAATCGACGGCTTGCTTGAAGCTTTCCAATCCACTCTTGAGGCTCTTGGAAACGGTCGGCAGATCCACGCCTTGGATGGCAGGCATCTTCAATTCGGGACGGCGTCTGTGCTCACATCCTGCTGTCTCCAGAAATCGAGACGCGACCTCAAGCAAAGCGGACGCGAATTCCGCTAGATAACGCTCTTGCGGGAGGGATCTTGTCCCGAGGGCGGAGACAATCATCGCCGCGATCATGGCATTGTTTTCCGCCTTAATGTGCTCGCTCAGGGCAATCCCGGCGAATACCCTTATATCGAGGGCATTCGCGCCTAGGTCGCTTGAAAATGAAGGCTGTGAAGCTTGGATTGCAGCGATGATTGAGTTTGCAGCCTCCACTTGAGGTGAGCTGGGAGATTGTCCCAGACCGAAAGCCGCAATATCCGCGCAAGCATACTGGAGCTCGGGTTCCGACAAATTCTCCAAAAAAGAGGCTATGGCCTCTTTTCGCTGGGTTATAAGCGCGTCCGAGGGCTCCGGGCTCACGATACGGTAGAAATCAGATATACGATTTAGCATTGCTTCCTCAAGTATTAAGGATTAGTGAACGGGTTCGGCTCCCTATTTGCGACTGGAACGAAAACCATAATCTTCTCCCAAAGCTGACTGAGCTTCCCGTCAGCCCGCGCCCTCTCCAGAGCCATGTGTGCAACCGTCTGCAACCGTGGCACTGATGGCGTCGTGGGCAATATGTCAGTTTCGACGAGTACCTTTAGCTGCTGCTGCCAGTTTAGGAAACGCCAGAAGAAATAGCCTACACGTACAAATTTCTCCTCGTTTTCGGAAGGAACAGCGCTTGTTAGGCTCTGAGCCCCTGATGCAGGGAGCCTGAATTGAGGGCACGGCAGCGCGAACTTTGCCGATTCACGCCCGCGTAGACGACTATGATCGGCGCCGAAGCACGTATCTTGAAAATTCCACACTCGAGGAAATACTGTGATCTCAAGAGACGGGGCGGCAGAGTTTTCCCCGAGTGCAAACTCGATGACATTGTAGCGATAAATATACGGATCTCGGGCGTGTTCCGGAGTCAACGCGCCAGACGCAATGACGAGCCGCATATCCTGGTTCGCGTCTGCAACACAATGAATTTCCTGCATGTGTTCGTGTCCGAACACATGCACGCGGGCGCGGGAATCGAGATACTGGAAGGCTTCGTGGCGGTCCTTGATCCACTCTGGAGGATGATGCATTACGACGATGACTTCAACTCGCGGCGTTCTTTCAAGCACGTACTGGTGCTTGCCTAAAAGTAGTCCTCCTTTTTCGTCCTCTCTATCACAAACTTGAACCGTGTTCAAGCCCACAAACTTAAGCGAGAGGTCGTTCCCGAGTGAAAAAGCGCGACCCCACTGCGGCCGCGAGGAGCATTCGAACTGGCACCCATACGCTGAAGCGAACGCCTGGTAATCTGTGAGTTTGTCTGTAAGGGAGCCGTCGTTCTGTGCTGCCACTTCGAAGAGTTCGTGATGTGCTTCAGGAGTCGAGCAGGTTCTGAGTCGACGGTGGATCAACTTCGTTGCGGCAAGGATCCGATCGCGGTCCACGTCATGGTTGCCTGGAACCATGAGGACGTTTGTTCGCTTGCAACCACAAAGGGATGTAACTTGTTCAAGCCACCGCGCCGCTTCTTCGTACTCCGTTCGCTTGCCAGAAAATGCAATGTCCCCGGCAATAAGCACCAAGTCGATCTGTCCCAAGCGTGGAATGATATCTTCCCTGAGATCGATCAATAATTGGCTCTTTACGTCGTCATGAACGATCTTCTCGTCGTCGAACTTGGTCGAAAAGTGAATGTCAGAAAGGTGGAGGACTCGAAGAGACATGACAAATAAAGATTATACGAGTCAGACCAACAATCGCAGCACGTCAGGGCGAAGATTCGTCAATGATGATTTTGCCATCACTGGCACGGAGCCGGAAGGGTGTACCAGAACCCAGTGTTTTGGACACTACCTCAGGCCGCGGACTTCGGCGGCTTGTTTTCAGCAAGTTGCGGAGTCGCTGAAGCGACCCCTTTGGACACTGGTTCAGATTGGGCATCGCGGAGCACGCGGCAGATGCTGGACCGGGAGACCTGGTACAGCTTTGCCAGTTCGGTGAGGCTCAGTCCTCGGGCGCGATCCCTGACCACGGCCAGGCGGTCCACGTCGAGGGGTTCACGGCCGATCCGCCGTCCTTCCAGCTTGGCGCGCCGCATGCCGGCGCGCACCCTTTCGATGATAAGGTTGCGTTCGAGCTCGGCGATGGCGCCGATGATCACGACCATGGCTCTGCCGAGCGGTCCGGACGTATCAACATTTTCTCGGAAGCTGATGAACTCGATATTTTGATGGTTGAGCTCGTCGAGAACCTCGAGGAAGTGCCGGGTGGAGCGGGCGAGGCTGTCGAAGGCCCAGCACATGACGATGTCGAACTTGCCGCGGCGGGCATCGGCCAGCAGTTGATCGAGACCTGGGCGCCGGGCTTTCGCCCCGCTGATCCGGTCGGTGTACTCGTGAACGATCTCGAAACCACGCTGCGCGGCCAGGCCGCGCAGATCATACATCTGGGTCTCCGGATGCTGATCGAGGGTGGAGACGCGCAGATAAAGGCGGCCTTCTTCACCAGCGCCGCGCTTTCTTCTTCCGGACGCCACACCGTTCTTGGCGACATACTCCTGGATGAACTGCAGTAAGATATCGGTCATGTTCTCGCCCCTGGCGGCGGTTGCCGCCTTGAAGCCGTCGTGCAGGCTCACTTCTACATTGATGTTCATGCTTTTCACCTTCTGCTCTGCCATTTCTTGTCACCTCCAGTCCGGGCCAGCCGCCCCTGGAAGTGAGCATATACGTTCATGAGTACCGGCGCATCAAGATTCCGGCGAGGAAACGGGACCAGCCGCCGACAGCGGCGGACCCCAACGTGATTAACCGTGTTCAGCTGGGCCGAGCGGGCGAACAAGGCCGAGCAGGTCAAAGTCCGTCCAGCGGGTATCGAGCGTACTTGCGATCGCCCGGATCACGGCCAGATTCTCCGGTACCCAGTTATCCTCCAGAGCAATCCACTGTGATAGCCTCCAGTCCGGATAATTCGGCGGCCTGGTCGATGGTCAGTCCAAGCTGTTCCCGGCGAGCACGGCTGTAACGGGCAATGGCAGATGCCCACTGAAGGCGGCAAGCTTCGTTGACGATGGTGGTGGAGGCGTTGTAGAGCCGGAATCTATCATGCTCATATACTCAATACTCCGAAGCGGCGACCCTGTCAGGCAGAATCGCCGGATAATTAACAACTATTCTGAGTATCTACTCAATAACTCCTGAGCCAAAGCTCCAGGCCATCTCTTATTCCATCACTCGAAGAAAGCTCCTATCTACACCATGGGATCTCCCGACGTGCGCGCCTACAGCCGTAACAAGCGCGGCATCGCAGGCTCCCTCATCTGGGTCAACTTCGACCGTCACGCTCTGCTCAACCTGTTCTGGAATGCCGGCGCCACCTTCCTGGCCGACGCCGACGAGATCCGTCCCCAGTACCAGAACGGTGAAGACGCCAGCGCAGTCTTCTGCGTCTTCGCTGACCCGCGATATGGGCCCAGCCATCGGATCGAACCATCGACCAGCTGGAATGCGCCAGACCAGCTGACTGCCGTCGGATCGACCTCCGAGGAAGTCCCACCCTGGTATTCCGACCAGGTGCTGCCATTCGATGTGACCCTGGCCGGTGCCAACGAATACGGTGCCATGGCCTGTGCGAAGATCTTCGGTATCGAGATCCTTAACGAAGGTTCCGGTATCTCGATCGACGATGCTGTCACCGAGATGCAGGCTACGTTCGTGGCGCGCGCTGTCGAGCCAATGACCGCTGTACAGGGCGCTGTCCCTGTGAGTGGTACCGGTATCGGCCCCAGGTAATCTTCAACATCAACTTTTGACCTCCGGGCAACCAGGGAAAACGATATGTTTTCGATAGTCGCGACCTTCAGAATCCGCTACCGCCGGATTCCGTCATATATCGTTTCCACCCTCTGCTGGCAGGAGTTCTGTAGGAGATGACGGTGGCTATATGGACGTTTTGCTTCAGGCCCGGTTCAGACGCCTTTTCAGGCCTCTGAAACTGCGCCACCTGATGCCGTGTCGTTGTGTCCTGATATGACATCAAACCGCGCGACCTGATGGGTGCAGAAAGATGACAACTAGTTTGGAATCAGCTTTATAGAAGGTTCGTCTTCTATATAGATGTTGTTCCTGATTAGGTTGCCGGGGTTGTTGAGCTCGCTTCCATCTATATGGGAGATCATGTGCTCGGTCTACTGATCATGCTGTCTATATATAAATGTTGGTCGTCCAGAAGCTTCTGCTTGGCCGGGAGAGGGAGATGATAGGAGCTCAGTATCGTTGGTAGATCGTTAGAATAGTAGGAGGGAGTAGATGGAGGAAATGACGTTCTGTTACCCGGCCGCGATCCTACCCCCATTCAACACCCGTGATTCTTCGCAATCGCCCGCGCCAGCACGGGCCCGAGCGGGCCCACCGCTGGCATGCCGATGTTGCACATCTCGCAGGAAGTTCCAGATTTTGTCCGTCAATCATGCGGAATTCCTGACTTCCCACATGCCGGTTTCGGGGGACTCTGGCTTTGGCCACAAGCCGGGCCACTGGATCGCTCGCGGCCCCGAGGTGCTGCTTACCTCCTCATCGGCTCCGCGCCCGCTCGATCAGCGCGGGACAGCTGCTGCGATTGCTACAGAACACATAGTCGGCAGCGCCGGAAGCATAAGACAGGAAATTAAGTGATCAACGTCACTACGATGAGTGACGGGCGGAACGCTGGTTGCCTAAATTGATGTGCTAAGCTGCCCGGACATTTAAGCAGATGGGGCGATGGGGTTCCGCCATTAACTGCCGTAGCGATAGCGCGGCTGATGACTCCTACGACTTTCAAGGGAGCCCACTGCGCCGATGTCGATTGTACCCTCCATCCTTGCCAGTGAGCGGCCTACCCGTCTCACCCAAAATTTATCCGAACACTTCCGGATTGCACGTCATGTTTTTCTAGTAGCAGCTCCGGTGGGGGTTCTCGTCGGACTTGCGATTGCTGGCTATGATTATGTCGTCAACGTCCTGCTGTGGAACCGTTTCACGCACCGTTTTTCCTCGCTGACCCTATGTTTTTTACCGATCATCGGCATGTTCTTGACTGGGCTGATCCTGTCGCTTTTCAAGGTCAAAACTTCCGCGATGGCGGACGAGGTGGTGCTCGCCTACCATCGCCCGGAAAAAGGAATTAATTACGCCTCTGCGATTCCAAAGTTTACCGCGTCGGTCGCGACCATGGGATTTGGCGGCAGCGCGGGAATGGAGGGCGCCAGCAAGTGGGTCGGCGCGACCATCGCCTCATACCTGCAATGGCGGATTAACAAGCTAAAGAAATTGAAGTGGTTTCACGGTCGAGTGGAAACCACCATGCTTGCAGGAGCGGCAGCGGGCATCGCCGCCATCTTCCGGGCTCCTCTGACCGGCGCAATCATGGGCATCGAGTCGCCTTACAAACATGATCTGGCGCACGAGTCTCTTATCCACGGGCTTGTAGCCGCATCCACCAGCTACGCGACATTCATCTGTTTTCGTCCTGCAACGCCATATTTTCCGATCAACTTCATCTACCATATCCACGAGCGCGACCTGCTGCTGTGCATCCCAGTTGGCATCCTCGGCGGATTACTTTCACACCTGTTTCTTGGATCAGTTAGCCGGATCAAGACCACGTGGAAGCGCTGGAATTCCCATACGCTGATCAAGTATCTGGCAGGAGGGGCACTGATTGCGGCCACCGCCGTCATCGCGAATCGTGCAATCGGAGCGCCGGTAACGCTGCAAGCTGGATTGCCGGTCGCCAACGATCTTTTGAACGGCAAGTATGTGCTTGCGGCTTGCATCTTCATAATGTTTGCGAAGTTGCTCGCCAGTGCACTCACGTTCGGCACCGGCGGTGTCGGCGGCTGGTTCGTTCCCTCTGCGACCATCGGTGCAGCCATGGGGGCAGCCTGCGACCTCGCTTTCCACCCCAGCCAGCCTGGATTGTTTACCTTGGTTGGAATCGCGGCGTTCACCGGCGCCAGCTACAACAGCCTGTTGTTTGCCGCAGTCTTTATCGCCGAAGCCACGGGCAGCCCGGCGCTGGTCGTTCCAGGGTTGCTTGCCTCGTGTACTGCCTTTCTGGTATCGGCCGGCATCTCAAACTCCCCGTCGCAAGCACATCGCCGGGATAGTGACGAAGTCATGCTGGCACGCATGTCTTGTCGCGACTGGATGAGTACTCGCATTGTGGTGGCACATCCGCTGGATCATTTATCGGATTTTATGGAGCGCTCGCTGGTAGAGCATTCCTTCCAAGGTCTGCCCGTAGTGGAGCCGAAAACCGGCAGATTCCTGGGATTTGCGGACCTGAAGGCGTTGAACACTGTTCCACGGAAGGATTGGCCGACAACGGACCTGATCAGCACCATGGACCGCACCGCACGCACGATTTGTCCCACTCACTCCATGGCGGATGTTGAGGCACTGCTGGCCGCGGGCCGACACAATTACTTGCCGGTGGTTGACCCCAGAACGGATCAACTGCTCGGGATACTCTCCTCGACTGATGTTCTCCGGGCGCGACATCGAGCGCAGAAACTGCTTGACGAACGTCGATCGCCCGTTGCTACTGAATTTCCTGTTGTTGTACCCCCGCAAGCACAAATTCAGAACGAAAGGACAAATTAGTGACTAACTTTCATCCCATGGCCGCTCTACGCGTCTACTTGAAACAGGGTGATAACCGCCGCGCGTCCACCTGGTGGGGACGTATGTTCGAAAAACCGCTATCTACCCACCTTGTTTATGCGGCGCTCGAAGCCGAAATTTCCCATGCCGCAGTCTCTCTGGGACGTGTCGGCTACAGCAAAGGCGCCAAGAGCGTGAGCCACGACAACAGCGACACGCCAATGCAGACGCTTCCGGTATGCGTTGAGTTAGTCGCGCCCAAGAGAATCCTGGAACAGTTCATCCGCGATCAGCGGAAGCACCTTGTCGGTACGACATTGGTGATGCTCGAAGGCGTGCACATCTCCAGCATGTCCCTGGGTGACGCGGAAGACGCAATCGCCCAATACCCGCATTTGGTCGAGTATCTCGCGGCAGGCGATTCGAAAATCCGGGTTGAGCATGTGCAGCTTGCGGATGAGGTTTTCGCTCCCGAAACCAAAGCCAAGGCGGCCACCGCAGAGTGACCTTGTTGATGTCGCTGGCAGCCCAAGTTCAAAAAGCGGGGACCGATGGCAAAGCTAATCTTTGTCGTGGATGATGAGAAATGCATAGCGGACACGCTGGCAGTGATACTCCGTAAATCCGGGTACGAGGTACGTGCGTTCTACAACGCTCAGAGCGCTTTGGAGCAGGTCAAATCATGCAGCCCCGAGCTGATTATGAGCGATGTTGTGATGCCTGGAATGAGCGGCGTAGAGATGGCTGTTCTCATCAGAGAACTCCACCCAACGTGCAAGGTTCTGCTGTTTTCAGGGCAGGCTGGTACGGTGGATATCCTCGAAAGGTTCGGGGGCAGGGATATGATTTTGAATTGTTGGCGAAGCCTATTCACCCGACAGATTTGCTAGCGAGGGTTGCAGGCATAGATGTGCTGAATCCGAAGTAGCCCGAACGCAAAGCAGCGCTATTTGACGACATCCAAGCAACGCATGCTCGCTTTCAGCGGAAAGCTGTATCGCGCTCAGAGGCAGCCTCCGAAATGAATTCCAATTCACTCCCGCGACATTGGATACGCAGTCGTCATCAGTCTATTTCTTTGACAGCGGCAACTTTTCCAGCAATGGTCAGCATATACTCTGACAAACTTTAGGTGCGTTTCTGCAAGCTCGGCAGCCCTGTGTGTCGGGCTGCTCCCTCAAGTTGAGATCACCCTTCCAACACTGAATCATCTCCGATATTTTCCCTCTACCAAAACTCCCCCGCCTGGAGGTGTGTCCATTTTGTGGGGTGCCTCTCCGTGTCGTCCGTATGCAGGACATAAGTGACGGAGCAGGCGCCGCGAAAGACTCCCGGTCGGCATGGATCTCGATCTTCAGCTCGAATTGTTCGAAGCTGCGTTAGATGAACTCGACCTCGACAGCAACCTGGCGCGAGTCCCGCGTAGCAATCAACTCATTCATCAGCTCTCCAGGTATCTCCGACAGCAGATTCGTCATGCTTTTATCTGCTGTTCGGACACACTAATGGAGTACCAGTCTTTGCGCGTTAGAGGGAGCTGGCTGTTCCCCCGATTCGGACGGCTCAGTAACACCTGATGAACAGCAATGTCTCCTCTGCAGAAGGACGCAGCCGATCCTGCCATGTACAACAGCCAGATGCGATATGTATCTTCTGACACATATTTTCGCAGTGTGTCGGCATTTCGCAGCAAACCGTCGACCCATCTGCGCAGGGTGATTTCATAGTGCTCACGGAGATTTTCGACATCACGCACTTCCAGGCCCTCAGCTTCCGCGGTTTTCAAGGCTTGCGAGAGAGTGACCAGTTCTCCGTCTGGAAACACATACCTATCAATGAATGACTCTTTCCTCTTTGGAGACGAACATGAGCACGTGATTCCATGATTGAGAAATACGCCCCCAGGCCGCAAGAGCTGACGCACTGTCCTGAAGTATTGGGACAGATTCTTCATGCCTACATGCTCGAACATCCCGACGCTGGCGATCTTGTCGAACGAATCAAGGAGATCGGCAGATTCGCGATAATCTCGAAGCTCGGCAGCACAGCATTGTTCCAAATTAGCCTGCTTGATGCGGCGTTTCGCCACTGTGGCTTGTTCCTGGCTCAATGTAATTCCGTGGGCGTGTACACGGTGTTTCGTAGCGGCATGCAGAATAAGACTTCCCCATCCGCAACCGATGTCAAGAAAGTGATCGAGGGGCCGGAGCCGCAGCTTATTGCAGATCAGTTCAAGTTTCTGTTCTTGTGCTTTATGCAGAGGGTCGTCCGGTGTATGAAAGTACGCGCAAGAATATGCAAGCGATTCGCCCAGCCACGGCTGAAAGAATTCAACCGGTTGGTCGTAATGTTGGGAAATGGCGGAACGATCTCTTCGCAAGGAATGACAGGAACCCTGCTTCACCCACCGTGCGAAGCTGAAGAGCGTGCGCGAGATTTTCTCAAATAGCTGCTGCCGCAGCCGACGCGGACGATTGAAAATATGCTCCGCAACTGGAAAAACGGAGAAAATATCTCCCTCGATCTCCAACTCTCGGTGAATGAAAGCCTCACCAAGCGTAATCTCGCTGGGTTCGGCAACGAGCGATTCCAGTGTCTTCGGAGTCTGCAAAACAATTGTGCATACGGGTTTTTCTGCGGTCGAAGAGGCCCACTGCCAGCCATCCCACATCCGCATGGAAAAAACTGGCCCTTCATATCCTTGAAACAGAGCGCCAAATACTCTGGCTCTTTGCGATGCGAGAGAATCAAACATAGCGTTCCTCTGTGTCACAATTCAGATTCGCCAATATCTGCTCAATTCACCTTCTTCTCGGAATTCGTACAGCCTTTGGCAACGCCAGTCCTCTCTAGGCCACCAGCACTCATAGAAGACGGGCGGCAGTAAGTAACCTTACTTTCCGCCCGCCCTGCGGACCCCATGCCACCACGGAGCCCGCAAGCCTTCAACTGACAGAGATGTCCTATGAGGGACAGTCTTACAGCCTTGCCACTCGAAGCCGCACACTTGATGTGCGCAGTTACGCCTTAGCCGCCTTTACAGCCGTTCCCATGGCGGCCGCGAACATGCCCATTACCTGCTGCAGGTTGGCCAGACGCGGGTTGGTCAGCTGGCAAGCATCCTTCTTTGCATTGGCCGCCATCACTTCGAAGTCGGACTCTTTTACGCCCAGCTCGGCCAAGCCAGCGGGAATGCCCACATCCTTCGACAGCTTGCGGATCGCAGCGATCGCGACGTCAGCACCGTCGACCGGAGCCAGCCCAGCAATGTTCTCACCCATCGCGACCGCGATGTCAGCAAAACGCTGCGGGCAGGCAATCTTGTTGTAGGCGCAAACTTCCGGCAGCAGGATGGCATTGCAGACGCCGTGCGGCAGGTTGTAGAAGCCGCCCAGCTGGTGGGCCATCGAGTGGACATAGCCCAGGCTGGCGTTGTTGAACGCCATTCCGGCCAGGTACTCGGCATAGGCCATCTTGTCGCGGGCTTCCAGGTTGGTGCCATTGGCAACTGCCGGACGCAGCCAGTCGGCAATCAGCTTGATTGCCATCAGAGCGCAGGCATCGGTGATCGGGTTGGCGATCGTCGATACATAGGCCTCGACCGCGTGGGTCAGGGCGTCCATACCGGTAGCAGCCGTCAGAGCCGGCGGCATGCCGACCATGAGCAGAGGATCGTCGATGGCAACATTCGGAGTTACGCGCCAGTCAACAATCGCCATCTTCACATGCGTGTCGGAATTGGTGATGATGCAGAAGCGGGTCATTTCGCTCGCGGTGCCGGCGGTCGTGTTGATCGCCAGGAACGGGGGCATTGGCTTCGTGGACTTGTTTACGCCTTCGAAATCGCGAATGTCGCCGCCGTTAGCGATCATCAGGCCAACGCCCTTGCCGCAGTCGTGCGAGCTGCCGCCGCCGAGGGAGACGATGCCGTCGCACTTGTTGTCCTTGTAGGCCTTCACGCCGTCACGGACGTTCTTGTCGGTCGGGTTCGGTTCTGCGCCCGAGTAAATGCTGCATTTCAGGCCGGCACCTACGATCAACTGCTTGATCTGGTCGGCAACGCCGATCTTCGCAAGTCCAGCATCGGTAACGATCAGAAGATTCGTCGCTCCGAGTGCTTTTGCCTGAGTACCGGCGTCCTTAGCTGCTCCGATGCCCAACAATGTCACGGTAGGAATGAAAAAGCCGAATGTCTGGTCTGCTAATGCCATGATCTTCTCCTATAACGCTTATTAGATTGTTGTTGCACCGCCATGCGCTAGTGATCCGTTCGAACAACGGAGACAGTTGTCGGTCAACGACAGCGGAGTTGAGTCATGTAACTGAACTCCGATGCGTAACTCTCAGGTTGTTTTTGGATTCCTGCCGGAATATCTCCCGACAGGAATATCCCTGTCAGGAGCCATTATCCATCCCGGCTTAGTGCGGTGGGATAGCGGTTAATGGTGGAGCTCCATCACCAGTGCGTGAGCGATTTAATCACACTCCATGGAGATGTCAAGATTATTCTGCTCTCGATTTCTATTTGCTTTGAACTGCGTGCTGTTTAAGCATTGTGGGTGTGAGGAGGTTGAGCCTGTTGTCAAGTACACCCATGATTATTACAAAGCCAAATGTCGCACACGCGCGCGGCATGGACGCATTTTTCTCGGTCACGTCACATCGCGAGAGCCTTCTAACGCGGCGCTCCGGAGTGTTCCAGAGCGGTGTTGGCATCCTGCACCCACTTCGGAGGCTCAGGATCATCCTTGTAATCAATTGGAATTCCCAGAGCTGGTTGCCAGCGCAGCAGCCAGGAAATGCCATCGGATCCTACAAATTGGTCTTCAGTTTTGTAAGCTGGATCGGCAAGAGCCTCCGTCATGGATATGAACTTGTAACCGTTGCGCTCGAATAGAGTTAGTAGCTCGTCGAGCAGGTCGGCGTTTATCTGATTGACGTGCAGATCGGCGATCTGCGGAATCTGGCGGTGAAAGTTAATCTCCGAAAGCTTCTCGACGAAGGCTATGTTGCGCTGGCTTTCGGACAGATACTCCTGCTTCAGTCGTTCCGCCGAGGCCGTATCCTTCCGCGACAGTGCGTCGTCATATAGGCTGGCATACATCCAGTCGTCGTTCTCGAAGGTCATCGGAGCGGGAGTGTAGCCGTGTGCGGCCATAAAGGTCAGAAAGCCGTTCTTTTTCCGCGCAGTATCGCCGGTGTCATTGTACGGGTAGCGATAATAACGCTCCTTGATTCCGCGATAGTTGAGTAGCAGGGGAACGATCACGTCGCCGTGTAGAAAGTCGTCCTCGTACGCCGCCAGAGTTACCTCTCCAAACTGAAGATGACTGTAGCCATGATGACCGAGAAGGTGTCCGTTGCGCAGCCAATCCTCCAGTAGGCCCGTGTAGAAGTCACGGGCACTCGGCGTGTTGAGCTTCATCTCATTGACAAATCCCGTGGCACGGACGTTGTGTTTCTTTAGGGTCGCCAGCATCTTCGCAGTGATTTCCGAGGCCTGCAGCCGAGACTCAGGCTCAGGATTCTGGCCAATGGTGCTCACAGGTAGATCGTCAAAGGTGAAAGCGATCGTCTTTTCAGCCGTCTGCGCCTGCGCAGCGGGCATCAGTCCAAGGAGAAGCGTACATAAGCAGTATTTCAGCCATCGCATGAGCTCAATCTAGTCGACTTGGCGATGGTATGGCAAATCACAGGCGGCGCATTCTCTTGAAAATACAGATATTAAGACATCCGAATACGACTCAGTTGCTGGACTTCCGCGGGATGTTATCGGCACCGTGTTAGCATTTTGGGTTGATGTTTCGGGTGAAGGAGTACCACCTCAAACCGCTGCCCCGCTTGTGCTCTCGGCAGATGATGACTCCTGGTGAGAAGAGGCCACGGAATCATGTCGCCAACAGACTCTAACCCGATGTCCGCTACGCTTCTGCCTATCCCGCCATTTAGTTGCCAAGGCAGGCATGTGATCCACGTGATCTCAACAGTGCCCATTAATTCAGGGGGGCAACCTCCCAAAGAAGCACGGACGGTTAGTGCAGGCCTCGGGGTTATGCACGTCCAGTATTCCGTGGACCGGCGCAGTTATCATGATTGATCTCCGCCAATACGAGCAGTTCAAGTTTGAACTTGCCGAAGTGATCCGCACTGCAAAGCTACATTCGGAACAGGAAGCGGAGCGGAGCTACCAGGGACTGTTAGTTCGCCTCGCTGAAGACCGGTTCAATGTTGTAGTTGTTGGACGGTTCAGCCGGGGAAAGACCTCGCTGATGAATGCTATCCTCGGATCAGACCGGCTGCCGACCGGCATCGTGCCGCTAACCTCTGTGATTACAAAAGTGAGCTATGGCACACGAGAGCGGGTTCTCATTGAATATGAGAATGGCGGATTGCGAAGCGACATCCGGCTGGCCGAGTTGCGAAAGTTTGTCACTGAAGAGGGTAATCCCGGCAATCACATGCGCGTCAAGGTGGCCGACGTGAAGCTACCCGCTGAACTGCTGCGGCGTGGGTTTTGCTTTGTGGACACGCCCGGCCTGGGCTCGGCGATCGCCGCCAACGAACTCACGACCATGCGTTACATACCTGAAATCGATGCTCTGATACTTGTCACTAGCTTCGAAGGTCCCCTCTCCGATGATGAGATTCGCTTCCTTCAGTTGACGAAGGATGGAATCAAGAAGGTCTTTGTTGTCATTAACAAATCAGATCTTGCCTCGCCCGATGAGAGGGCGCAGGTTCAGCAGTTCATTGAAGCTCGGCTGCAGCAAGAGCTGAACGGTGCCGTACCGAGAATATTCTGCGTTTCCGCACGCGACGGCCTCGAAGCCAAGCACGAACATGATCAGGACCGGCTCCACGCTAGTGGCGTGCTTGACGTCGAGAATGTTCTCATCGAATTCCTGATGACAGAGAAAACGACTGAGCTGCTGCTGCTCGTTTGTGACCGCCTCCTGAACCTTCTGCGAGCGCAACCTCAAACCGAGCAGCTTAAGGCTCTCATGGCTCGGACCACGGAGATCGAAAACCACATTCCTGGCGGCCAAATCAGAGCGGAAGAACGCACAGCCTTAGAGGGTACTTTCACGGCTGCAGCGGTAGCACGCGGCCTCCATGACGTTTCTGTCTGCGATGTATGTAGAAGTGTTCTCAATGCAGTTCTCCACTTCTTAGCCCGCTATCAATACGATCTGTCGACGAGCACGGCAACGCAGGCAGAGCATGCTGGTCGTGGGGGGTTCTGTACTCAACACACTTGGCAATATGAAAAGCTAGCATCGCCGCGTGGAGTCTGTACCGCCTATCCGGCTCTGCTTACGAGAGTAACTGAAGGACTCAACAGGGTTGCCGATTCGGCAACTGGCGCGGCAGAAATGCAGAGAGCCATCGCGTCCGTATCCGGCGACTTCTCAAGATGCCCAGCATGTGCAGTAGCTGCGGGGGCAGAGCGGGAGGCAGTAACATCCATCCTTTCAGCCGTCACTAGCGCGTCAGACTTGCGTAATATGTCGGCGCTCTGCTTGCCGCATCTCAAGCTTGTGATCACGTCCGCTGACACGAGCCTGGGGCAGGCGATGGTCCGCCGTGCAGCGGCCCTATTGCGTCGTACGAGTGAGGATATGCAGCGATACTCGCTTAAACACGACGCCTTGCGGCGCGATTTGGTAAGCGAAGAGGAGCAACGCGCGTACCATCAGGCACTGATGCTGCTGTGTGGCCACAGGAACTGCGTGATTGGCAAGCAGTGCAAGGAGGATTGAAGATGGCGATTTGCAAACAACGGCGGCATCATTTCGCCCGTGTTCCTGTGGAATAGTCGCCGCAATTGAACGGTTGTTCTTCGCCTGCTCAGACATCATCGAAATTGAATCTGGGCCTCACTCCTCAGCTTGAGGAAGATCGGGACCGCAGCAAGCTGCAGGATCATGCAGAAGATTACGACGGAGGCAACTGAAAAGTCGTACAAGGCTCCCATCACCGCGCTACCCATGAACCAAGCTATGCCATAGCCAGCAGTGAAGAGTCCGTATGCTGATGGACGGCGCTGAAGCGGTACCATCGTCGCGACCGCCGCCGGAACAATCGATTCATGAACCCCCATTCCCAGGCCCCACAGTGCCGAGCCGACGATCACCGCCCAGAATCCGCCCAGGAATACCAGCGGGGCGAATAAGGACGAGATGATTGTCAGCGGAACCAGTATGCCGATCCCCGACCGATCAAATATCCGGCCCAAAAAGAGCGATCCCGCTCCGCTGATTCCCATCGCAATTGAATAGGTCACCGGAATCCATACCGGCTTCACGGAATGGGCTTTTGCGAAGTGGTAGGCGATAAGCTGAAAGTCGGCAAACCCTGCGGCAACAAGGCTCGCACCCGCGAGGTAATTCCAGAAAATGCGGGGAAGCTCTTTTGAATTCACATTCGGTATCTCACCGGCTTCGAGATCCTGCGGTCGAGGATAAAAAAGCCGCGCTGCGGTGAGGAGGGCATAGGTGAGCGCGGCAGGTATGACAAGAACTGCAAAGGCTGTGCGGTAGTTGCCCTGATGAGCAAGCACCCCAGCAACTACCAGCGGCCCAAAGAGTGCGCCTCCCTGGTCTAGCGCTTCATGAATTCCGAAGCCCCATCCATAGCCAATCTCTCTTGCGGCGTGTGAGAGCATCACGTCCCTTGGCGGGTTGCGTGTGGCCTTGCCGATCCTCTCAACGATTATCAGCAAGGCCGCCACTTGCCAATTCCCCGCAAGCGCCAATAGCGGAACGGCTGCCATCTGGATGGCAAATCCGAAGAGAGTGATTGGCCAGAACTGTTGTGTTTTCTCGCTCAGACGGCCGGAAACCAGGCGAAGTCCGTATCCAAGCAGTTCTCCCATCCCGGCAACGATGCCGACCACCATGCCGTTAGCGCCCAAAGTTGCCAGGAACGGGCCGGTAACACTGCGAGCACCCTCATAAGCGAAGTCAGCAAAAAAGCTGACGACGCCGATCATCAGCACAAACTTGAGTGCTGCGCCCTTGCCAGGTCCAGGCATCGTGAAAAAATGTCCTCCGTTCCACCTACAGATTTGAATACAGCGACGGAGGTTTGAGCCTAACTTTTGCTATTATGACTGAACGGTGAAGGAGTTCCACCGCTAACCGCTGTCCAAGCTGATGGATAGCTGATGACTCCTGACAGGAGGGTTCTTGTGTCAGGAGTTCATGAAATGGCATTCAGCTTGATCCAATCCCAGACGCATTCTCAAGGCTCATTCCGATTTCAAGGTGTCTTATTTCCTCACCCTGACCTATACCTCGATGATATTGACGGACAAACAGCGCCGGATTTCTTCAAGGACCTGAATCTCGATCAGGTCGTTAGAGCCATCACCGCTGGCTTTGAAGACTACAACCTCGCGCCCTTCTTCTATGCTCCGCTGAACGATCTCGACGCAATTGCTTACCGGCAGGAGATCGTGCGGGACCTCGAAAACTCTCGCCTGATCGAAGCCATCAAGTCATTCTCCACAGATATGCGCGCGATGCGCGAGCATATCGAGCACGCGAAGAAGCTTTATTACAAATACGCGATCGAGCGGGCTTTCCTGGGTGCGGTGGCGATCTATTACAACGCCGTGGAGACTCTAGCGCACGAACTGGCCAGCATCGACTTGGAGTCTTGTCGGCCTGCGTGCCTTCCGGGAATTTTTGACTCAGCACGTCGCTTCAGCCCGATTCAGGCGAATCGTGAACGAAGGGGAAAGTCTGATTTCGGATTTCTCGAAGATCCGCTACTGCCTGCTTCTCAGGGACGGCTCGGTAACGGTTCGACACTACGAGGGGGAGAGCGACTATAGCGCCACGGTAGAGGAAACCTTCGCAAAATTCAGGCGGGAGACCAGCAGCACCTCTCGCATCAAAGTCCCAGTCCCAGAGACAATGAATCACATCCAGGCCCAGATCCTGGATGGAATAGCGCAGCTGTATCCGGATGCATTCCGGGCCCTGGATGAGTTTAATGTGCGGTATGCTAACTACCTCGACCGGACGATCTCTCGCTTCGATCGCGAGATCCAGTTCTACGTCGCATATCGGCTCTATACCGAGAAGTTCCGCAGCGCCGGCTTGAGTTTCTGTCTGCCACGGTTATCAAAAACTTCCAAGGAAATACGCGCTTGCAACGCATTCGATATTGCACTGGGTGACAAGCTGCTCCGCGAGAACGCTGCTGTGGTCTGCAATGATTTCTTCCTGCTCAATCCGGAGCGCATCTTCGTTGTCTCCGGCCCGAATCAGGGCGGCAAGACTACGTTCGCGCGCATGTTCGCTCAATTGCATTATCTCGGCACGCTAGGCTGTCCGGTTCCGGGCAAAGAGGCCTATCTGTTTGTCTGCGACCGGATCTTCACGCACTTTGAGCGCGAAGAATCTATTGCAACCCTTCGCGGCAAGCTGCACGACGATCTCGTGCGAATTCGTTCGATCCTCGATCAGGCCACGCCCGGAAGCATCGTCATTATGAACGAGATCTTCTCTTCGACCACGCTCCAGGATGCGGTCGATCTGAGCAGGAGAATCATGGCGAAGGTTGCCGATCTGGACGTGCTCTGCGTCTGGGTAACATTCCTGGAAGAGATGGCCTCATTCAGCGAAAAGACGGTCAGCATGGTGAGCACGGTCAACGCCCAGGATCCAGCGATTCGTACCTATAAGGTGGAACGACGTCCTGCCGATGGGCTGGCTTACGCGCATGCGATCGCCGAGAAATACCGGGTTACCTACGCCTGGCTTAAGGAGCGGATCAGGAAATGAAAGCGTGTCTGATGTACCACGACCGGGACTTCGAACTCTACCAGCCGCCTACACAGAACCGGTATGTTCGGAGACAGGACATTGATCGGGATGCTTTGCTTCGGACTTTGCTGTGGAATGCACCGGCTCTGGCGCAGGACTTGGAACTCGATACGCTCCTGCATGCGATGGCCCGGGGAGACGAGTTTGTATTTGACGTAGCCCAGCAGGCGCTGCTCTCCGGTTGTAAAAATGATGTGGCCGTGATCCTTTACCGGCAGGCGATCCTGAAGGACTGCCTGACAAACCCGGCGCAGGTAAGGGGGCTATACGGTCTCATGACCGCCGTGGCGGAAGAGACGAGAAGGAAATGGTGGATTCTCCCCAGCGACTCTCCTGGTTACACGCTCCACAACTCGGTCGACCTGATGGATACCTTCGTTGGCGTGTTGCTGGAGTTGAGGCTGGCCGCTGAGAAACATGTTGTCAACTTTGCGTCCGAGGGATTCACGTCGCTTTTTGCCATGCTGAGAAAGGAGCTCAGCGAGGAATACTTGGCCGCGGTCAACGATCATTTGAAGGAGCTCAAGTTCCGCGAAGGCACCTTGTTGAGTGCTGAACTGGGCGACCAGAACGAGGGTGTCAACTACATGCTCTGCAAGTCACACGACAAAAAGCAAAACTGGATCGATAGAATTCTAGGCAATAGCCCTGCCGGATACACCTTCCACATTGACCCGAGAGACGAAGCTGGCGGGCAAATCGTGACCGACATGCGCAACCGGGGAATTGTCCGAGTTGCAGGCGCTCTGGCGCAATCCGCCGACCACGTGATGAGCTTTTTCAAGATGCTGAGGACTGAATTAGCCTTCTATGTCGGCTGCATCAATCTCCATGAAGAACTCTCGGCCAAAGGAATGCCCATCGCTTTTCCGATCCCTCGACAACCCGGAGAACGATGCCACGAATTCAGGGGGCTATACGATGTCTCGTTGGCACTCACCATGAATCGGGGAGTGATCGGAAATGACGTCGATGCTGACCGAAAGAACCTGGTGATCGTCACCGGCGCTAACCAGGGAGGAAAATCGACTTTCCTGCGAAGCATCGGTGTCGCCCAGATCATGATGCAATGCGGATTGTTTGTCGGAGCGGAATCCTTTTCGGCTGATTTATGCCCCGCTTTATTTACTCACTACAAGCGCGAAGAAGACACGACGATGAAGAGCGGCAAGTTCGACGAGGAACTTGCCAGAATGAGCGAAATTGCCGACCACATCGTCCCCAATTGTATTCTGCTCTTCAACGAGTCATTTGCTGCCACGAACGATCGAGAGGGATCAGATATCGCCGGGCAGATTGTGCGTGCCTTATTAGAAAAAGGCGCAAAAATATTCTACGTTACGCATTTGTACGACTTCGCGAGCCGATTCTTCGATGAGAAGGAGGTTGGGACCCTTTTCTTGCGTGCCGAGAGGAAAGCCGATGGCACGAGGCCATTCAGACTCGCGGAAGCGGGACCTTTGGAAACCAGCTATGGCGAGGACCTGTATCGTGAGGTCTTCGAACTCGGCAACACGGCATAAGCCACTCTGCCCCGAGTTATGTGCCCTCGAGTTAGGAAACTTACAGCATTCTCAATATCGACCTCGGGCATGGTGATCGGGGTGTGCCCACCATGACCGCAGAGGAGGCTGAATTAGGGCATGTTGGACAGAAGATAGTGGTAAGGCTTAGTTCACGACATGATCGCGCAGAATATTGGCGCCAGCATACTGCACCTGATAGGCGCGCTACCGGATCATAAACCTTGGTAAAAAAAACGAGTCTTTACACGTCTCCGCCACGACTGAGCCACTTCCGGAACCCGGGGTGTAAAGAGAGACCACTCATCTCTTCCCGCGTGAACCACCCTGTGGCTTCGGTCTCCCGCACGCAATACGCCACAAAGGGATCATCGACATCGGCAGTCACAATGTGAAACTTCCAGCCAGCCCCACAGTCTTGGACATGAACTCCCGTCACACGGTAGGAAGGAATAGAGCCGATCTCCTCCTCCACTTCGCGTCGTGCTGCCATTTCGGCAGATTCTCCCTCCTTCATAGCTCCTCCGGGAATACCCCATGTCCCTCCGTAATCCACCCACCTGGATCGTTGCTGCAACAGATAGCTTGGCTCGCCTTCCGGAGGCACATAGCGGAACAGAAGACCCGCAGCGCCATGGGCGCCCCAGTGGACGTGCCCCTTGTCGCAGACTGTCCAACGCTCCGAAGATGATTTATTTTTGCCACGCACTTCTGCGATCTTCTCACTCATTCCCTTGGCCTGCGCGTTGGAAGCGTACGGGATGCTCACAAAAAGACTTCGTAAGTCCTAGGCCCCCTCCCGCAAGCAACCTGCTTGACAAATTATTGCATCTCGGAGTATTAATTCGGCAGGCGGGTGAAGGAGTTCACCCTTAACCGCTGTCCCACCCATAGCCGGGACAGATGATGACTCCTGACAAGGATCCTTGTCGCGGAGTCATGTCCCCGGCACCGATCCACCAAAAACTGAAGGAGTTACGTTCCATGGAGAACGTGTGGGTGCTTGCTGCTCTTTGGGTGGGTCTGGCTTTGGTCGCCACTTTGCTGGCGATCTGGTTCAAGATTTCGACTGCGCTAACCGAGATCGTCGTCGGCACGGTTGCGCAACTCATCATCGGTGCCTTCATCGTTCACGGCGGGCTTGGGCGCAAAGACCAACTGGATTGGTTTCCTGGCGGGTACAGGGGCAATTGTCCTCACGTTTCTGGCTGGCGCCGAGCTTGATCCTACGATTTTTCGAACGAAATGGAAGGAAGCGCTGGTCGTTGGGCTCGTCGGGTTCATCGGGCCATTCCTCGGCTGCACGGCGATTGCGCATTTTCGTCCTGCACTGGAGCGTGCGCGCGAGTTGGCTTGCGGGAGTCGCTCTCAGCACAACATCGGTGGCTGTTGTGTACGCAGTGATGCTAGAACTCGGATTCAACACGACTGATTTCGGCAAAGCCATCCTCGCAGCCTGTTTCGTCAACGATCTCGGCACGGTAATCGCGCTCGGCCTGATCTTCTCTCCATTCACATACAGGACACTTGTATTTGTTGTCGTGTCCATTGTCGTCTTCGCAGTGCTGCCATTTCTCACTCCGAGATTTTTCCGCCGCTATGGTGGCCGGGTCGTCGGAGCTGGAGGCGAAGTACCTGTTGTTTCTGCTGTTCGCGATGGGAGGACTTGCAGTTTGGGCGGGCAGTGAAGCCGTCCTGCCGGCGTACATGATCGGCATGGTGCTTGCCGGCACCGTCGGTAAGGATCACTGTCTGATCCGGCGACTTGCGGACGCTGACCTTTGGGCTATTGACTCCTTTCTATTTCATCCGCGCAGGCTCATTCGTTTCGGTTCCGGCGTTGATTGCGGCGCCGCTGGTCTTCGTCGTTCTGTTCTTTGCCAAGATGTTGTCCAAGGTCATTGGTCTGCTGCCAACGGTGAGGGCGTTCAAGTATCAGCGTGAAGAAGGCCTGTACTACACACTCATGATGTCCACTGGGCTGACGTTCGGCACAATCTCTGCCTTGTTCGGGCTGAACCACAACATCATCGACCGAGGCGCAATACTCTCATCTGGTCGCAACGGTCATTGGCAGTGCGGTTGTTCCCACCGTAATCGCCAATGCGTTTTTCATGCCGCGGCATCTGCTGCGCAGGCAAGAAGGAAGCCGAGGCGACAAGGAATTGTGCAAGGAATCTCCAGATGTGCCGGCTGAAGCGGATTAGGAGGAGGCTGATGGAAGGAAGACGGCATAACCCATACTTCCGAAAGATTCTGGTCGGCTACGACGGATCGGCGCCTTCCGAAAGAGCGGTGGATGTGGCAATCAGCCTCGCGCAATGCATCGACGCGGAGATTCTGGTCCTGGCGGTGGCGCGACCACCCGAGCCAGCGACGCGTGTTGAGGTGGAGGCGGTGCTCGACGACGCGAAGGAACACTTTGAAGCAGGGATTGAGCAAGGTGCGGGAACGTGCCAAAGTCGGCTGAAGTTCAACTCGAAACGATGATCGAGGTCGGGCATCCCGCAGAGCATCTGATTCACCACGCAGAAACCGATCACGCCGAGCTGATCATCGTGGGACGGAGAGGGACTTCCTTGTTCGAAAAGTTGATTCTCGGGTCAGTGTCTGAGCGGGTCCTCCGCTACGCGCACTGCCCGGTGATGGTCATGAAGTGAGGCACAAGACACATGAAGATTGTTGTCATCTCCGACTTGCATAGCAACTTTGACGCACTCTCCGCATTGCCTGAACTGGGCGATGAGCTTTGGGTGCTTGGAGACTTGGTGAATTACGGCCCAATGCCGGCAGAGGTGGTGAGCTTTGTTCGTTCGCACAGCGAAATTGTCATTCGCGGCAATCATGACAATGCGGTTGGATTCGACGTTGACCCACGCTGCACCCCGCGATACGCAGGAGATGGCGGACACAACGATGCAGTACTCAAAAGCCAACCTTGACAGCGATGCGATAGCTTTCTTGCGCGATCTGCCTCTGACGCGAGAATTCGAACGCGACGGTCGTAGCTTCTTCCTTTGCCATGCCATTCCTTCCAATCCGCTCTATGGGTATTGCCCTGAAGATTCTGACCTCTGGCCGAAAGAGCTCGAACAAGTAGAAACCGACTTCCTATTGGTAGGGCACACTCATACGCCCTTCATCCGAAAGATTGGGGGTAAGACAATCGTGAACCCCGGAAGCGTCGGCCAGCCAAAGACTGGCAAGGCGGACGCGTGTTATGCCGTTTGGGAAGGCGGACAATTTCACTTAAAGCAGTTTGCCTATCCGGTGGAGACGGGCGGTGCAGCGCATTGAACAACTGCCGGTACCGGCAGAGATCAAGCGAGACCTTGCAACGGTACTGCGCACCGGATCTGTTAATAGGCATGAATAGAAAGAAAGAGGAATGTATGACAAGCATCAAGAAGCTACAGGCACTGGAGATTCTGGATTCTCGCGGGAACCCCACCGTGCAGGTCACTGTAATGCTGGAGAGCGGTGCCAAAGGAACGGCGAAGGTTCCCTCCGGCGCGTCTACCGGCAAGCGGAGAAGCAGTCGAGTTGCGCGACGGCGAGAGGCGCTATGGTGGGAAAGGTGTTCTCAAGGCTGTGTCGAATGTATTAAACACCATTGAGCCTGCCGTCATCGGACTCGATGCGGCTGACCAGGCGACATCGACGAAAAAATGATCAGGCTCGACGGGACGCCGAACAAGGGGCGCCTCGGCGCGAACGCTATTCTTGGCGTCTCGATTGCGGCCGCCAAAGCGGTTGCCAACGAGCGCGGCATTCCGCTGTATCGATACTTCGCAGATCGCGATGAGTACATCATTCCCGTGCCCAGTTGAATGTTCTGAATGGTGGCAAGCATGCGGACAACAACGTCGATTTCCAGGAGTTCATGATTGTGCCGGTTGGAGCGCCGAGCTTTCGCGGAGGCGCTACGTGCCGCTTCGGAGACCTTCTATGCGCTGAAAGGCCTTCTGCAACGAAAGGGTTATGCGACCGGTGTTGGTGACGAAGGCGGCTTTGCCCCACAGCTGCGTTCGAACGAAGAAGCCATGGAATTGCTCGATTTCGCCGTTACAAAAGCGGGATACAAGATCGGCCACGACATCGCGATCAATCTTGACCCGGCTGCCAGCGAGTTCTTTAAGGATGGCCAATACGTGTTCGGGAAGTCCACAATCGCAACGTTCGGCAGAAATGGTGGGGCTCTGGATGGAGTGGTTCAAGAAATACCCGGAGATCTATTCGCTGGAAGACGGTCTGGCCGAGGATGACTGGGACGGATGGCGGGAGCTTACTAAACAGGCAGGAAAGAACGTACAGCTCGTCGGCGACGACATTTTTGTGACGAATCCAGAAATTCTCGCAAGAGGCATTCGCGAAGGCATTGCGAATTCTGTTCTCATCAAGCTGAACCAGATCGGCACCATCACGGAAACACTGCGCTGCATCGAGCTTGCCCGCAAGCACGACTATACCTGCGTAGTGTCCCACCGCTCTGGCGAAACCGACGACACCACCATTGCGGACTTTACGGTGGCGCTGGGGCTTGGCCAGCTAAAGACTGGATCAGTCTCTCGCGGGGAACGGATTGCAAAATACAACCGGTTGCTGGAAATTGAGCAGGAGCTCGGCAGCAAAGCGAAATTCGCCGGCCACTCCGCATATGCGAAGTGGGACCAGCCGGTGATGAGGTAAGCAGCGATGGCGGCTTTACACAAGGAGGCATTGGAGGCTCGAAATCTCTCCGAATCCGAGATCGAGCGGTTGATTGCCGGACTCGACTCGGTTTCTGAAGGAGAGCTCGGCGTCAGCCTGCTCGTTGTCTGTGGCGAGCGTGCGATTCCTCCACTCCGCCGCTTCCTTTTGTTCGGGTCGCCGAAGTCGGTTTATGTGGGCAGGCAACGGGCGGTGCAGGCTTTAGGCCAATTAGGTGCAGTCTCGGTTTTGATTGAATACCTGACCGCCGAAAAATGGGTTTCCGACCCTGTGCTGCGGTATTCGGAAGAGGCGGTTGAAAACAGCGCCGCACGCGAGCTGCAGCGATGGAAGACGGAAGTGGTCTTCGAAGCCTTGTTGGAAGTCGTAAGTCTGCGCCCCTTGCGGGGCGCAGTCGAGGCGATTGGAACATTCGGACGTAGGGAGGCTGTACCCGCACTCATCCGGCACTTAGAAGACGACGTTGCCCGGCCTGCGGCCGAAGAGGCATTGAGACAGTTGCGAAGTATGGCGATTGGGAATTTGATCGCTACTGTCAGGTCGCCAGAGCCATCCGCCGACCACGAATTGCCGGGAAGCCTTCTACGCCGTCAGAGTGCACTCAAGGTGCTATCGGCGGGAGCCCTGTCCATAGCGGAATGGGAGCGGCTGCGCTTCTTGCTCTATGACCGCGATCCACTTCTCGCGGTTCGTGCTGCCGGGATTGCACTTGCCGTCGGTGATCGATTGGATACAGCCCCGCCGATTCGCATTCTGCTAAATCAGCTGATGGCCAAGGATTGGAGTGTGGCCGCCGAGGCGGAACAGTGCTTGCTTGAGAACTACTACCACACGTGCAGCGCGATTGAGTCGGAAATAGAGAAGCGGATGGACGCGTGCGACCTTGAGTCCATGAAACTGCTGCCGCGCTTGCGGGCGATCGCGCGACGGGGAGAAGCGGCATGAGTACACACCAGCAGAGTTATGCACTTTCTCCGCTGAACGATGCGCAGCAGCGGAATCTGCGGATCTCATGCCAGCACATGGACGCGCTGTTAAATAGCGTCGAGGAGGTGTTGAATTCGGAGCGTTCCAACTCTGTCTTTCCAAAGTACATTCATGACATCACACTCGTTCGACGGAAGACCATTGAGGATTATCTCGCCCGTATTCGGGCGCAACTTGTTCGCGTTCTGGCGGGCCAGGCGATTGAGGTAGAAAAACCACGGATCACGGCATCGCACGCAGTCCATACCGCGCTTACCTTTGTTGAAATCGCAATTGAAGAACTCAGCCCGGACAGGATGCGAGGCTACGGACCTGTCTCTGAAGCCGGAGCCGCCGATTTGAATGGTGTTATGCAGGAGCTTCAATCGATTTTGCGGCAATTGCACGGCTACGTATTACAGCGTGACGCACCTGATCTTTGCGACCGGCTGAAGAACCTGGATGAGCGAGGAGACGAAGTTGAGCTTCTCCGCAGGATTGAAGAGATTGTGACCCGCCGCGGACTTGTCGAATTTCGCTCGACGCTGCGTATGCTGCTCGATCGCCTGGAAGATACGGCATTTGAGATTGCAATCTTCGGCAGGGTCAGTTCTGGAAAATCATCGCTGCTGAATCACGTGATTGGCGCCGATATCCTGCCCGTTGGCGTAACTCCGATCACCGCAGTTCCGACCCGCGTCTCCTATGGTCGCGAACCTGGAGTGAGGGTTTGGATTGAAGGCTCTGGCGCACAAGATGCGGATATTTCACGCTTGGCGGAATTTGTCGATGAGCGGCTGAACCGCGGCAACGAGAAGCGAGTTGCGAGACTAGCGATCCGTTTTTCATCGGATTCTTTGCGTGAAGGAATTGTACTGGTCGATACGCCGGGGCTCGGATCGCTGGCGACAAGTGGCGCTGCGGAAACCATGGCTTATCTGCCGCGTTGCGATGTCGGGGTGCTTCTAATCGATGCCGCCTCGACGCTTACGCCAGATGACTTGAAGATCATCCAGGCGCTGTCGAATGCCTCGATTCCGGTCACCGTCGTATTAAGTAAGGCTGACCTACTCAATGACGCGGACCGGCAACGCGTTCACCAGTACGTTCACGATCAGGTGTTCGACGAACTTGCGATGGAAGTGGCCGTATATCCCGTCAGTATTATCCCCGGCCACAGAGATCTCCTCGATGCTTGGCTTCAGAAAGATTTGACCTCTCTTTATGCCCGCCATCAAGAGCTTCACCGCGAATCGATCTGCCGGAAAATTCTGGCGCTGCGAGACTCTGTGCGAGGCGCGCTCGAAGCGGATCTCCATGCCGTGATGAATCCACGCGGGGATCTATCGAATTTACAAGAAATCGATTCGCAGTTGCGGAGATCTAGTGGCGCTCTTCAAGCCACCGTGCCGGAGTTGCGAAAAATTGCCGAGCAAGCGTCCGGACTCGCTCCCTCGATTATTCGGAAGGCTGCCGACGTTGCAGCCTTGCAGTGGGCGACCGAGCCAGGGCTCGATCTCGGCGAGTTGTTGTGGACGATCGCTGCGCGGGCGCTGACTGAACTTGCGGGACAATTGTGCACGATCCTGGATCAGACGGTAAGTTTGTTAAGACTTGAGCTTCTGCAAGCATCCACCGCTCTGAAAGCGGCGAACGCGCCGTCGGCGAACGAAATCTCAATCAATCGCGAGATGCCCATGTTTCATATGAATCGCGAGCAGCTTCTCGTTCGAAAACCGCTTCTTGCCGGGTTATTCGGACATCGCATTCTGAGGCGACACGCCGAGAAGGGACTTAAGACACTTCATCCGGCATTAGAGCAAGCACTCAGCAGCTACTCGCTGCTGCTGCTTGGCTGGAGCGAACGGGCCTTAATCGATGTCGAACAACAATTCAATCTCTACGCAGATCGCTATCGCGCGCAGTTGGACCGGCTGCTGAGTGGACGACCAACTTCGGAAGGTGGAGTGAATCGCCTCGAATCAGACCTGGAGTCGTTGGCTGAACCGTTCATTTGCGCAACCGAGTCAGGTGCTCGGGCGCGGGCGTCGTAATTAGAGGCAGGATGATGGGAATGGTTGATCAACTCATCGCCTTGACGAACGTCAGTTTGAGCGTTATCGCTGGTTTTTCCGCTGTGTGGGTGGGAATTGTGGCAGGGCGGGCGTTGTCATGAAAAAATGCGAATCTTTTCTCTCAACAGGAAACACGGTTCTTCTTGCGCTGGCAAAGGGCGTTTGCCCCATCTGCTCCCTCGTGCGTGCATTCCAGAATGAGTTGATCGAGCGACTCCAACCGAATGGAGCTTCCATGGTGTGCAATTATCACGCGTGGGCGATCGCTGCATCCGCACCCGCAAGTTCGGTCGCCGAGGCTTTCCTGGCGATGTTGCGAGGCCCAAACAGCGGAGAAGTTCGAAAAAAAGACATTGACTGTGATCTTTGTTGGGCGATTCGTGAGCACGAGATCGCCCGGCTACGGGAGTTCGGTCGTGAAATGCTGCGCCGCAGGTTCGCCGAATGGATGGAAGAGTATGGCACGCTCTGCCGTTTCCACGGCGCGGCCCTTTGCTCCATACTTCCCGAAGAACACGCAAAGATCATCGCGAAGGTTATAAAGAACAACCAGCAGCAACTCGAAGAGTTGCTGGAGTCATTTGCCGCCAAGGCGCGAGGCGGTGGGCATGCTGGTGGCGGGGTTCTTGGACGCGCCGCTGAGTTCCTGGTTGCACAGCGCGGGCTCACAAGGTAGGAGGATCTCTTGTTTACGACAGGACCAGCCACTAAAGTTGCGGTCTATGTGATGGGAGGCGAGCAGTACCACTGCGCCCCGTGTTCTCTCTCCCGAAATTCACAGAGATGGCGGGCAGCGGCTTCTTTGAGATTCACGGCATGTCGGTCGCCCGGTTCCCGACTGTAAACCCATACTCCGGAGGCGCTCGCATAAAGAGTAAGAAGCAGGGCCAAGATGATGCACATCCTAATTGCGGACACAATGAATGGAACGGACGGTCATTACACGAAGCGATATTGAGGGAGAAATGGTCCATCACGGCATCCGTGTGGAGCGAATCGCCGTATGCATGAGTACCTTCTCTCACGGTGCGCCAATTCTGTATTTAACAGCGAGGAGAAGTTTCGAGCTTTTGCTCCGGTGCTCGTCCAAATGACACAGTAGAGACTGGTGGCGAGGTCAGATGTCGAAATTATCAAGTACACACACGATTACCTCACAGCCAAACGCCGCGAGGAGGTGCGGGAATGAAACTCCAAGGCCAGGCAAAGATGCTTCGTATTTATTTAGGGGAAGATGATAAATGGGAAGGCCGCCCTCTTTATGAGGCAATCGTCCACAGGTGCCGGGACTTGGACATCGCAGGAGCGACGGTCTACCGGGGATTTGAAGGCTATGGTGCCAGTACTCTGATTCGGCGCTCGCATACATTTCGCTTTTCATCGGACTCTCCGATTCTGGTGCAGGTGATCGACACGCGAGAACAAATTCAAAAGCTGTTACCGCTATTGGACTCAATGGTCTCCAAAGGGCTGATTGCCATGTCGGATGTTGAGGTCATTACTTACACTCATCAGTGCCGGCAAGTACACGAAGTAAGCGGCGAGGGATAGTGCAGATTTTCAGCAGAGCGGACGAACTGGAATTGCTACGGAAGCGATTTGCAAGCCGGAAATCTACGCTTGTGCATGGGCCATCCGGCGTGGGTAAGACGCTTCTGTTGCAGGAGGTAATGGCCGAGTTCGGCCAGGTTCTCTATTGTCCCGCCTCCCACAGTCCACAAGCCGTATGTCGCTGTCTTGCCGAGTTGCTCGCGGCCAGGCACGACGCAACGGTCCTGCGCATCTGCAAAGGACGGGTCGATGCCCTTCTTGGCAAGTCTTCCGTATCGCTGAAGGGAATCGTGTGGGATGCACTGCGCGCGGAAAAGTATCTGATCGTACTCGATCACTTGAACCGTCCATCCCCGGCCTTGGGGGCGATGATCAGCGAGGTCATGCTATTGTCGTCGACACCGGTCGTGGCAGTGGCTCGATCTGCGCATATGGAAGATGCGGGCTCTGTGTCGCCGCTCCTGCCAGATCGGAGCGAAAGGTTGGCGATCAAGAACTTCGATTCTGAGACGGCCAAGGCATTTGCGCTCGAGGCCTGCTCTCAGCAGCAGTTGGCGGCAGAGAATCTGAACAGCGTTCTCGACAGCATGATCAAGTCCAGCGAAGGAAATCCTGGAGCCATCTTGCGCATGATCGCGATGGCCAAACAGTCGAAATATCGCAGTGATGATCACATTAAGTGGGCACCTCTTTACATAGACTTTCTGATGGAATGGGCGACGGCAAACGCCGTCTGAGCCTTGCAATTGCGGTTACGTCTCGGAGATACACATGTCAGATGCGCCACAACCCGAGTTAGCGCAAGGCGGCGACGGCGCAACCCGGTTGCTGCAGCTAACCGCGTTAGCGAGGGAACTTGGCAGTGAACATGTCGCCACCGAAGCAAATGACCTGGCTGCGCGCCTCGCAGAGGGTCGTTTCTTCGTTGCATGTGTCGGCCAATTCAAGCGCGGCAAGTCCACGCTTATCGGTGCGTTGGTTGGCGAGTCGATTCTTCCGACAGGGTTTGTTCCCGTGACCGCCGTGCCGACGGTCATCCGTTTCGGCAGTGCCAAGCGCGCACGGATTCGCTCCGCCGACGGTACGTGGCACGAAATCGCTTTGCACGAGTTGGAACAATACGTCTCCGAGGAGTACAACCCGGAGAACATCAAACGGGTCTCGGGAGCCGAGGTGTTTGTACCCAGCCCGCTTCTTGCTAAGGGCATGTGCCTGGTGGACACCCCGGGTCTCGGATCGGTCTTTTCGGGCAACACAGCAACCACGCAGGCATTCATTCCCCACATCGATGCAGCGCTTGTGGTAACGGGTTCCGACCCCCCACTGGCTGGTGAAGAACTTGCCCTGGTTGAATCTGTTGCGAAACATGTCGGCCATCTCGTCGTCGTTCTCAACAAGGCGGATAAGGCGACCGAGGCGGAGAAAGCTGCGGCTGTAGCGTTCACTCAACGCATAATGCAGAAGCGTTTGCAGCGTCCGTCGGGATTGGTGTTTGAAGTGAGCGCGGTGGAGCAGATTGAAAAGCGTGGCCCCGAGCGCGATTGGGGAAAGCTGGTACGTACGCTGGAAGAATTGGTCCAGGATTCCGGGCGCGCCATTGTCCAGGCCGCTGGCGATCGCGGGATTCAGCGCCTCAGTGAGGAGTTATTGGCCATTGTTTGCGAGGATCGCGATGCGCTTCTGCGCCCAATCGAAGAATCTGAGCAACGCATTTCGATGATGAAGCAGACCATCGCTGAAGCTGAGCGGTCCATGCGGGAACTCGGTTACTTGCTCATGGGAGAACAGCATCGACTCTCCGATTTCTTTCTGGACCGCCGCAAGGCATTTCTGGCTGCGGTGATGCCCAAGGCCACTCAGGAGTTTGAGAGCTTTCTGCGCTCTGCTCCGCGCACTCTCGGCTCCGTTCATCGTCGCCACGTCATGCATGAGGCACAAACAATCGCACGCCGCGACGTTGTCCCCTGGTTGCAGACCGAGCAGGAAGAAGGAGAGAGGCAGTACAGGATAGTTGCCCGGCGCTTTGCACAAATGGGCAACGACTTTCTGATAAAGCTGGTCGCAGGCCGGAGTCCCTGAGCTTGGACGTATGCTTCACGCCCTCGATCCGGAGACGGGATTTCGCGTCCGCTCTGAATTCCGTTTTCGCGAGTTCATCGAAATCGCGCAGCCGTCTTCGCCACTGCGCCGGCTTGCTGACGTGGGTCTTGGCCTCATCGGGCTTCGCAACTGGATCGATAACGATGCGTGATGGTTTCTCGATTGGTTGTTTGAAGTCAACAGTTCACGGGTGCAGAACGATGTCCTCAATCGGATTGAGGAAAGCCGCAATCAGCTCGAAGCCGAGATTCGTAAATTGCTTCACGAAGTGAGCCGCATCGCCGAACAAGCCTTGGCGCGTGCCCGCAAGGCACTGGACGAGGGAGCGCCCGCGGTCGAAGCCGCGCTGCATCGTCTCGATGGTTTGGAAAAGGACATCAGCGCAATCAGGGACTTTCGGCGTGAGGTCGAGACATGTTCCAGGCAAAATACGCAGGAATCCTGCCGCGGGCCCGTGCAAGAATAGGTGCGGACGTGGGCGTAGTTGGGCTAGGTTTATGATTTCAATGCCGAAGTTCTGCGAGGAGGTACTGTGCTCGGTTCTGGACCAGCAAAGAAAGTTTCCATTTATGTGCGCCAGGATCAGATTCGCCACGGCCAAGCGACCTATTCGGCGATTTTGGATTTCTTGTTTTTTCGCGGCATCGCCGGAGCGACGGTAATCCATGGCATGGCCGGATTCGGCGCCGACCACCACCTTCATACCAATCGGCTGGTGGACATTTCGCAGAGTTTGCCGATCAAGATTGAATTCATCGAGACACCGGAAATGGTCGATGACTTAATGCCCAAGTTGTATGAGATGGCCGGCGCGGGGCTGATTGAGGTGCAAGACACCCAGGTGGTAAAGCCTGCCCGTGTTTCGCAGCCTCCCAAAGCGGCGCTGGCCCGAAAAGTGGCAGGCCGAGCCAAGATGATCCGGATCTACGTCAACGAGGAGGACCGCTGGGGAGAGAAGCCGCTATACGAAGCTTTGGTGGAAGCCCTGCGCGCCAACGACATTGCGGGCGTAACCGTGCTCGCCGGCATTATGGGTTATGGTTCGAGCCGTCGCATTTTTCACGAAAAAGTACTGTAGCTCTCGCACAATCGTCCTATGGTGCTGACCGTGATCGACGCCGAGGAGAAGCTGCGCGGATTTCTTTCGCTGCTGGAAAAGATGGTAAAAGACTGCCTTGTTGTGATGTCAGAAGTGGAAGTGGTGAAGTATACCCATGATTATCTTGAAACCGAGCGACGACTAGAGGCGCGCCCGTGAATCGGGGGTAAAGCAAAGCTACTGCGTATTCACTTCGGGGAAGATGACAAATGCGAAGCGAAGCCTTTGTATGAAGCAATTATTGTGGAGAAATGCCGTGAGCTGGATATCGCGGGAGTGACCGTCTATCGCGAACTTTGGATACGGTGCGAGTGCTGATCCGCCGTTCCCACCTAATGCCGTCGTAAGCTGAAGCTGCCGCTAGGTTCGCTACCAAGACGATCTTCGCCAGCGGCATGATCCCACTTCCTGGTAAATCGGCTTGACCTCCCGCCACACGTCCCCAACCGCGCGGTCCCGAAGTCTCATTGGGGGAAGTTGTACTGATCCGTTTGCACCGGAGGCCATCTTCGGTTCCGGGCAGATCACGCAATACAGTGGCGTGGTACACAAAATGGGACACAAATGACTTTTCTTCGATGAACTTACAGTGACTTACGGTGCCGCCCGTATCGTCTAAGTTGTTGTAAAGGCGTGATGCCGTGACACTTTCACGGCGATAACGCGGGTTCGAATCCCGCCGGGGACGCCAAATATCTTAATAGTCATTCACAAAGAACCGAAAAGGCGACCCACTGAGGCCGCGCACGATAGACGTACAGTGCCCTCCTTGCTATACCTCCCTTGAAGTTGAAGGCGATGCACACTTCGGATCTAAATGCGGGATAGCCGTCATTTAGCGCCCAGACTGCGGTGGAGCACTAAGACCGAAGCTGCCCGATCCGCGCAGATGAATGATTCAGAGATGGGTTACAACACCTCCCGATCCGGCTGCATCTGTCTATCTGCTCCGCGCCGTTTCCGCTACAACGAAGTTGATCGTTTGCGACGTTGCGTTGCGTTCATGGCAGCGGCGCAAGGAGGTTCCGTGGCCACTAATCCTGTTCCGCACGTTCCCGATTTAACCCTTCATGTCGAGAGTTCCGGCAATGAGTGCACGTTTCATTGCACGGGCCGGATCGTGTCGGACACCGTTGGTTCGCTACGGTCCGAGGTGAAGCCAGCGATCACACGATTTCCGACGGTGATACTGGACCTTACTGATGTGAGCTACATGGACAGCTCGGGCTTGGGCGCGATCGTTGGACTTTATGTGTCGGCCAAGACTGCCAAGTGCCAACTCAAGCTCATCAATCTGAACCAGCGAGTTAGAGAGCTATTCAGCCTGACGCGGTTGGCAGATGTATTTACAAGGGACCGCGACCCTAGCGAGATTTTTCTGAACATGCCCTGAATGTGCCGCCTGCGCCGAGGGTGCTACTACTCCGCTTAACGAGAAGGACGTCGCGGAGTCGAGTGTGCCTGCTTAGCGTGGTCTAAGCTCTTCGCGATCATTGACTAAGGATCGGAAGACGGCGAGCGGTGGATGTGGCATGGCAGTTGCAAAGTTATTAAGAGTCAGCAGAACGATCCGAGTGTGTTAGAAAGCAAAGCACCTTGGGAAGGTACGAGCCTTAAAACGAGAGACACCGGCTGAAAGTGGTGTCTCTCGCCATCTTGCTATCTGCGGACCTGATCTTCGCCAAATGCGGAACAAGAGCTATTCCCGCGCCGGGGTCTGTAGAAATCAATCTGCATTCCCAACGGAGATTGGCTGCCCGAAGGAGACCATTCCGGTCTGCTCTTCCTTTTTCTTCCGGATCGTACGGCCAGTGGGAAAAGCGGCGACCGCAACGGCAAGCGCCATCATCGCCAGTGCCACACCACTTCCGGTGATGATCGTAACTACGAACACCATATAAGCGAATGTCACGACCCGCCCGACTTTCTTGATGGCAAGATGGATAATGTAAATGAAAAGTGCCAACAAGGCCAATCCGAATATGACTAACAGACCAACAATAACCGATACCCAGAGTCCCATGACTGTCCCCCACACTAGTATCGCGGAGGTAATGGCTTTTTCTGGAAAACATTAAGATTGGGGACATGCCGAAGGTACCCACAAAGACACACCGACCGTAATCATCGGCACCAAAGCGCAAAAACAACTTCAGACCTTCTGGTCCGCTCAACGCGGTGAGCACGTCGTAGCCGTTGCTCTTATAGCATCCAGATGCGTTCCAGCACCGGCGGGAAGAGACCGGCCTTTTCGGCAACCGCATACGCGAGATCGACAGCTACCCCTTCTGGTCTCTCCTCTTGCAGCGATATCATCGGCGGCATTGATTCGTTGCCAAGAAATCTCAACGGCTCGCTTCGCTCTGCGCTTTGGGTCGCCGAAGGCAGCAGCAAAATCGCAAAGAGTCCGCAGAACTTCAGCACCAGACACGCAAGCCGGAGGCGAAGCGTCCGCTGGCGGGGTTTCAGATGGATGCAGGACGGAAGCAACGCGCATTCTTGAGATCATCGAAAAGTATGATCGGAAGGTGCGCATTCGTGAGCAGGATGCTCCGGTCGTCTGGCGGCGCTGAAAACGGCTTTCAAGGAGTGTTGGGCAAACCCTTTGTAGGTTTCGGGCATCTTTTTGGGTCAGCTCAGAGTATGGTGCAAGACTCTGGGACACTGCCGCTGCGGTGACTCAATCATGGATCTACTAATAGTTATCGTCTATGTTTATGTCGCAATTTGGGTAGGTGCTGTGGCCTCAGCACGTAAGCGCGACGGCGCGAGTTGGTTTTTTATTTCCTTGTTGACCACGCCGCTACTGGCGCTGATTTTCTTGACCGCGCTCCAAGAGATGCGGGCGATTTGCCGCTGCCGCTTGATCCGATCTGACAGTGCTGAAAGGCTTTAGTCGCCATCGTCGCCATTTCCTACGGAATCAGGAGGTTGGTCGCGCACTGTTGCCATGCGGGTTTTGTTTGTCGATGACGAGTCGAACCTCCTCTTCCCGGCATTCGAGGCATCCGCAATCAGGTGGATCATTACCCCATCAAACCAGCCGATATTCCAGGTTTAGTCAATCTGATCGACCAGAAAATGCAGAACCCAAGGCGAGGCACGGATTCGCTCAGATTCCTGTGCAGAGTCGACGAAACAAAGGTCTGACTTCGCTCTCGATGCACTTCGAACATTCTCTTCTTTCCCAAAATCAAACTTATCCCTCGCTGGGCAAAGTAAACATTATCAATTCGTCGAATCTGGTCTAGCTGGTCGACACGAAGTAAGTGTCTCGGCTTAACTAGTCCACGTTACTTACCTGTCCGGAAATCAGGCGTGCGTTTTTGCTGCCTCTATTTCGTGTTTATTCCGCGTGGGTTTTTAAAAAGGATTCGACTGCCATGATGATCACTCGCTTCGTTCGCAAGCATCGCGCCGCTTTCGGCCTCAGCATAGTCTCTTCCCTTCGCCTAGCGTCGCCATTGCTGGTCGTTGTCGGACTCTTCTGCTGTTCTTTTGCTTCCGCACAGACCGCCCATTTGAGCGGGGTCCAGAGCATCATCGCCAGCGGTCTGGGCAGCCCACAAGGGGTCGCGGTGGATGGCAGCCGCAATCTGTATATCGCCGACACCAACAACAACCAGGTGTTGGAACTAGTGTGGAATGGCAGTAGCTACGGCGCCCCTAATCCGATCATCACCGGACTAAGCGGCCCCCAAGGCATTGCGGTAGATGGGAGCGGGAACCTTTATATCAGCAACACCGGCAATCATGAGGTTTTGAAGGAGACGCTATCGGGGGGTGGTTACACTCCGAGTACTGTTACCTCCAGTACGTCTGGGGGACCGTATGGTCCCGTGGGCGTTGCCGTAGATTCGGCCGGCAATGTTTATATCGCCGATTGGCCCAGCTCGACTGTGTACATGGAAACACTTTCAGCCGGGACGTATGCCCAGACCACGATTGGCAGCGGCCTTAGTGGTCCGACCGGGGTTGCCGTGGATTCGCTCGGCAACGTCTATATCGCCGGCTACGACAGTGGTCAGACGTATAAAGAGACGCTGTCGGCTGGCAGCTATACCCAGAGCACGATCGGCACTGGGATGGTTGACCCTTCCGGAATTGCCGTAGACGCTGCCGGAAATGTCTATATCGCCGACGTAATTGCCGGCCGAGTGCTGGAGGAGCCGTGGACGGGCAGTGGTTACGGAACCCAGCTCACGCTTGCCAGCGGGCAGTATGGCGACTACGGTGTAGCGGTGGATTCGCGCGGCAACGTTTATTTTGCCAATGACAACGTTAGCGAAATTCTGGAGATTTCGACCTCGGCAGGAAACTTCGGGGCGGTGAACATCGGCAGCACGAGTTCGTCGGTGATTTCTCCGCTCTTTACCTTTGACAGCGGCGGAACCATCGGCAGCCCGGTGGTGCTGACACAAGGCGCTCCCGGGTTGGATTTTAGCGATGCCGGCTCGGGTAGCTGCACCACCAATGGAACGAGCCATTCCTACAATCCGGGCGACATTTGCACGGTGGATGTAACCTTTGCGCCCAGATCCTCCGGAACACGGAATGGCGCGGTCGCTCTGCAGGATGGCTCCGGAAACACCATCGCTACGGGCAACGTTACCGGCAGTGGAAGCGGGCCGCAGGTGAACTTTTTCCAGCCTAACACCATTCCCCTGCCCCTTCTGCAGAGCAGCGGCTACGCCTTCAACCAACCCCGTGGCGTGGCGTTGGATGGAGCGGGGAACCTATTCGTCGCTGATACCAACAACAGCAAGGTAATAGAGTTTCTGGCGGCGACGGGTTACTCAACGTTTCTCACCCTGGGCAACGGAAACGGGAACATACAACGACCCCGTGGCATCACGCTGGACGGGAGCGGAAATCTCTTCGTCGCCGATGCCGCCGGCTCGGTGTATGAGATACCCTCCGGCTGCATAACCTCGGCTTGCGTCACCCTCTTGGGTGGCGGCTTCATCTCTCCGTACGGTGTTGCGGTCGATGAGAGCGGCGATGTCTTCGTCGCCGATTTCAACGGTTCCGTGCAAGAGATTCCGTTCGGCTGTTATTTGGAAGGCTGCGTCAAGCCTCCCCTGAGCAGCGGCTGGGGTAACCCCTGGGGCATCGCCCTGGACAGTAACGGCAATGTCTTCGTCTCCGATCATGCGAACAATAGCGTGACCGAGATTCTGGCAGCCGGCGGCTATATCAACACCCTGCCCGTTGCTGCGGCCAACGGGAACTTCAATGAGCCTAGCGGCCTTTTCATCGATGGGAAAGGCAATCTCTTCGTCTGCGACACCTACAACCAGCAGGTCAAAGAAGTCCTTGCCACCGGCGGTTACGCCACGGTGCTCGCGCTCAATAACCCGGGCACCAACTATTACTACGATCCTGAAGCTGTTGCCGTGGACGGAAGCGGAAACGTGTTCGTCACCGATACCTGGAACGATCGGGTGGTTGAATTGGATTACGCCGATGCCCCGAGTCTGAATTTCCCGAGCTCGACGCCGGTGGGGAGCACGGATTTAACGGATGGTGCGTCGGTGGTGACGGTGGAAAACATCGGCAATGCGGCGCTGACATTTTCGGCGCTGAGCTATCCAGCCGATTTTATCGACAGCGGTACAAGTGATTGTTCGGTGAGCGTGCCGCTCGCAGCGGGAACCAGTTGCCCCCTTACCATCAGCTTTGCGCCGACAACGACCGGCAACCCCCTCAGCGAAATGATAGCGCTGACGGACAACAGCCTTAACGCAGTGGCTTCTATCCAGAACATCGCTGTATACGGCACTGCTACGGCGTCTGCCCCGTCTCAAACCACTCCAACGATTGTGTGGGCACCGCCGTCGGCCATCAACTACGGATCGGACCTCACCACCGTTCTGACTGCAGCGGCCGTGGACGGCAGCAATAACCCGATCGCAGGTACTTTCTCCTACACCGCAACGCCGGGCGGCGGGACGGCGACACCTATAATATCGACCACGATTCTCGGCGCCGGAAGCTACACGATAATGGCGAGCTTTACGCCGAACGATACCGTTGACTACGCGAGCGCGTCGGCCTCGGTGCCACTGACGGTGAATGCAAGCTTTGGGGTAGATAATGTTGGTATCCAAAGCCCGACTACGATGACGTTGACCTTCGCCCTCACTGGAGCGCTGGGCAATGGAACTCTGGCCGCCCCGGTGGTCTCGACGCAGGGAGCCGTGGGCCTTGATTTTCTCGATGCCACGACAGGAAGCTGCACGGCTGGAACGAATTACTCCTCAGGAATTACCTGCACGGTGAACGTGACGTTTACAGCTAGCTATCCAGGCGTGCGCTATGGCGCGGTGGTGCTGGAGGATAGCACGGGAACCATCCTTGCAACCCAGTACATCTCCGGCACGGGGACAGGACCGCTGGTGAATTTTGTGCCGGGAACCCAAAGCATGGTGACGACAACCACCTCGCTGCATTGGCCGTTTGGCACCGCGGTGGATTCGGGCGGCAACGTGTACATCGCCGATGCCGTCAATAACCGGGTGTTGAAGGAAACGCTGTCGGCTGGTACCTACAGCGAAAGTACGGTTGGCAGTGGCCTCTCGGCTCCTGCTGGAGTTGGGATCGATGGCGCTGGCAATGTCTATATCGCCGATACCGGGAATAGTCAGATTTTGATGGTGCCGTGGACAGGCAGTGTTTACGGCAACCCTACCACCGTGGCAAACAACGCGCTTAACGGCCTGATTGACCCGGACGGTGTAGCAATCGATGGCAGCGGCAACGTCTATATCGCCGATAGCGGCAGCAACCGGGTATTGATGGCGCCGTGGACAGCAACAGGTTACGGCGCCTTGATCACAGTGGCAGACCAGCCCACAAATGGTCTGCTTCATCCCGATGGTGTTGCGGTGGACGGCGGCGGCAACGTTTATATCGCCGATACCAACAATAGCCAGGTGCTAATGCTGCCGTGGACAGGCTCCGGCTATGGGACTGCGGCCACAGTGGCGAACCAGTCCATGAATGGACTTTCCTCACCCTACGGGGTAGCGGTGGATAGCGTCGGCAATGTCTATATTGCCGATACAATGACCGGGCGGGTTTTGAAAGAGGCACCATTGGGGGGCAGTAGCTATGCCCAGAGCACGATCAGCAGCGGGTTGGTGAACCCGGAGGGCGTGGCCGTGGATGGCAGCGGTGACGTCTATTTCACCAACAGCAGCCTTGGCCAGATATTGAAGATGGATTTCGCGGATGCGCCAACTCTGAGCTTCACTGATACGTCGGTTGGCGTCTCCAGTGCCGCGCAAGACGTTACGGTCGCAAATGCCGGCAATGCGCAACTTAACGTCAGCCAGATCAACACAACCGGCAACTATAACCTCCTCGGTGCTGACACAACTTGCTTAATCAGCGGTCAATTGCTGAATCCAGCCGCCAGTTGCATTCTTGGTATCGAGTTTGAGCCGCAAACGAGTGGCCCCAATCCGGGCAGCATAGTCCTGACCGACAATGCTGTCGTGCCCAGCCAGACGGTAACTTTGAGTGGCACAGGGCTGCAAACGACGCCGACGATCAACTGGCCGACACCTGCGGCAATCACCTATGGCACGGCGCTCTCGTCGGCGCAACTCAATGCGACCTCCGGCGGCGTGGCGGGAACCTTCGCCTATACGCCCGCGTCCGGTTCGGTGCTGACGGTTGGATCCCAGATGCTCTCGGTGATCTTCACTCCGAATGACACGACCACCTACACTACCGCCTCGCAGACGGTTTCGCTGACGATCAGCCCGGCTTCGCTGACGATCACGGCGAGCAGCCCGAGTAAGGCGTATGGCGCGGCGTTGCCGGGCTTCACGGCTTCCTACGCGGGCTTCGTCAATGGCGACACCGCGGCGTCGTTGACCACACAACCCACGCTCACCACCACGGCCACGGCGGCTTCGCCGGTAGCCGGCAGTCCTTATGCGATTACCGCCTCCGGGGCGGTGGACCCGAACTACGCGATCAGCTACGTGGCGGGAAGCCTGACCATCAACGCGGCACCGCTGACGATCACGGCGAACAACCAGGTCAAGGCCTATGGCGCGGCGTTGCCTGGCCTCACCGCGTCCTATGCGGGCTTCGTCAACGGCGATACCTCGGCTTCGCTGACCACGCAACCCACGCTTACCACCACGGCCACGGCAGCTTCGGCGGTGGCCGGCAGTCCGTACACGATCACCGCCTCCGGGGCGGTGGACCCGAACTACGCGATCAGCTACGTGGCGGGAGGCATGACCATCAACGCGGCGCCGCTGACGATCACGGCGAACAACCAGGTCAAGGCCTATGGCGCGGCATTGCCTGGCCTCACTGCCTCCTATGCGGGCTTCGTCAACGGCGACACCGCGGCGTCGTTGACCGCACAACCCACGCTCACCACCACGGCCACGGCGGCTTCGCCGGTAGCCGGCAGTCCTTATGCGATCACCGCCTCCGGGGCGGTGGACCCGAACTACGCGATCAGCTACGTTGCGGGAAGCCTGACGATCAGCCCGGCTTCCCTGACGATCACTGCGATCAGCCAGAGCAAGGCCTATGGCGCGGCGTTGCCGGCGCTTCAGCGCTTCCTACGCGGGCTTCGTCAATGGCGACACCGCGGCGTCGTTGACCACTCAACCCACGCTCACCACCACGGCCACGGCAGCTTCGCCGGTAGCCGGCAGTCCTTATGCGATCACCGCCTCCGGGGCCGTGGATGCGAACTACACGATCAGCTACGTGGCGGGAAGCCTGACGATCAGCCCGGCTTCGCTGACGATCACGGCGAGCAGCCAGAGCAAGGCCTATGGCGCGGCGTTGCCGGGCTTCACGGCTACCTACGCGGGCTTCGTCAATGGCGACACCGCGGCGTCAGCCTGACCACTCAACCCACGCTCACCACCACGGCCACGGCAGCTTCGCCGGTAGCCGGCAGTCCTATGCGATCACCGCCTCCGGGGCGGTGGATCCCGAACTACACGATCAGCTACGTGGCGGGAAGCCTGACGATCAGCCCGGCTTCGCTGACGATCACGGCGAGCAGCCCGAGCAAGGCCTATGGCGCGGCGTTGCCGAGCTTCACCGCCTCCTACGCGGGCTTCGTCAACGGCGACACCGCGGCTTCGCTGACCACGCAACCCACGCTCACCACCACGGCCACGCGCAGCTTCGCCGGTGGCCGGCAGTCCATACGCGATCACGGCCACCGGGGCGGTGGACCCGAACTACGCGATCAGCTACGTGGCGGGAAGCCTGACCATCACCCGGCGTCGCTGACGATCACGGCGAACAACCAGACCAAGGCCTATGGCGCGGCGTTGCCGAACCTCACGGCCTCCTACGCGGGCTTCGTCAACGGCGATACCGCGGCTTCGCTGACCACGCAACCCACGCTCACCACCACGGCCACGGCGGCTCAGCCGGTGGCCGGCAGTCCTACACGATCACGGCCTCCGGTGCGGTAGATCCGAACTACTCGATCAGCTACGTGGCGGGAAGCCTGACCGTCAACCGGCGCCGCTGACGATCACCGCGAACAACCAGAGCCAAGGCCTATGGCGCGGCGTTGCCGAACCTCACGGCCTCCTACGCGGGCTTCGTCAACGGCGATACCTCGGCGTCAGCTTGACCACGCAACCCACGCTCACCACCACGGCCACGGCGGCTTCGCCGGTGGCCGGCAGTCCTATGCGATCACCGCCTCCGGGGCGGTAGACCCGAACTACACGATCAGCTACGTTGCGGGAAGCCTGACGATCAGCCCGGCTTCGCTGACGATCACGGCGATCAGCCAGAGCAAGGCCTATGGCGCGGCGTTGCCGGGCTTCACGGCTTCCTACGCGGGCTTCGTCAATGGCGACACCGCGGCGTCGTTGACCACGCAACCCACGCTCACCACCACGGCCACGGCGGCTTCGCCGGTAGCCGGCAGTCCTTATGCGATCACCGCCTCCGGGGCGGTGGACCCGAACTACGCGATCAGCTACGTTGCGGGAAGCCTGACGATCAGCCCGGCTTCGCTGACGATCACGGCGATCAGCCAGAGCAAGGCCTATGGCGCGGCGTTGCCGGGCTTCACGGCTTCCTACGCGGGCTTCGTCAATGGCGACACCGCGGCGTCGTTAACCACTCAACCCACGCTCACCACCACGGCCACGGCGGCTTCGCCGGTAGCCGGCAGTCCTTATGCGATCACCGCCTCCGGGGCGGTGGACCCGAACTACGCGATCAGCTACGTTGCGGGAAGCCTGACGATCAGCCCGGCTTCGCTGACGATCACGGCGATCAGCCAGAGCAAGGCCTATGGCGCGGCGTTGCCGGGCTTCACGGCTTCCTACACGGGCTTCGTCAATGGCGACACCGCGGCTTCGTTAACCACTCAACCCACGCTCACCACCACGGCCACGGCGGCTTCGCCGGTAGCCGGCAGTCCTTATGCGATCACCGCCTCCGGGGCGGTAGACCCGAACTACGCGATCAGCTACGTTGCGGGAAGCCTGACGATCAGCCCGGCTTCCCTGACGATCACTGCGATCAGCCAGAGCAAGGCCTATGGCGCGGCGTTGCCGGGCTTCACGGCTTCCTACGCGGGCTTCGTCAATGGCGACACCGCGGCGTCGTTAACCACTCAACCCACGCTCACCACCACGGCCACGGCGGCTTCGCCGGTAGCCGGCAGTCCTTATGCGATCACCGCCTCCGGGGCGGTGGACCCGAACTACGCGATCAGCTACGTTGCGGGAAGCCTGACGATCAGCCCGGCTTCGCTGACGATCACGGCGAGCAGCCCGAGTAAGGCGTATGGCGCGGCGTTGCCGGGCTTCACGGCTTCCTACGCGGGCTTCGTCAATGGCGACACCGCGGCGTCGTTAACCACTCAACCCACGCTCACCACCACGGCCACGGCGGCTTCGCCGGTAGCCGGCAGTCCTTATGCGATCACCGCCTCCGGGGCGGTAGACCCGAACTACGCGATCAGCTACGTTGCGGGAAGCCTGACGATCAGCCCGGCTTCCCTGACGATCACGGCGAGCAGCCCGAGTAAGGCGTATGGCGGGGCGTTGCCGGGCTTCACGGCTTCCTACGCGGGCTTCGTCAATGGCGACACCGCGGCGTCGTTGACCACGCAACCCACGCTCACCACCACGGCCACGGCAGCTTCGCCGGTAGCCGGCAGTCCTTATGCGATCACCGCCTCCGGGGCGGTAGACCCGAACTACGCGATCAGCTACGTGGCGGGAAGCCTGACGATCAGCCCGGCTTCGCTGACGATCACGGCGAGCAGCCCGAGCAAGGCCTATGGCGCGGCGTTGCCGGGCTTCACCGCCTCCTACGCGGGCTTCGTCAATGGCGACACCGCGGCTTCGTTGACCACACAACCCACGCTCACCACCACAGCCACGGCAGCTTCGCCGGTAGCCGGCAGTCCTTATGCGATCACCGCCTCCGGGGCGGTAGACCCGAACTACGCGATCAGCTACGTTGCGGGAAGCCTGACGATCAGCCCAGCGACACCGACGATCACCATGGCGCCGGCGGCAACCTCAATCACTTACGGGCAGACGTTGACCAGCTCGACGCTGAGCGGTGGTGTAGGCTCGACGCCGGGTAGCTTTGCCTTCACGACGCCAACCACGGCACCGGATGCAGGCACGGCTTCGCAGTCTGTCACCTTCACTCCCACTGACATAACGGACTACGGCACGGCCACCGCTTCGGTGAGCGTCATGGTAAATAAGGCGACGCCGACGATCACGTGGGCGACACCTGCGGCGATCACCTACGGCACGACCCTTTCGGGCACGCAACTGAATGCCTCCTCGGCCGGCGTGGCAGGAAGCCTCGTCTACACTCCTGCGGCGGGTAGCACTCCGGCGGCTGGAAGCGATACGCTCTCGGTGACCTTCACTCCGAGCGATGCGACCGACTATGCAGTGGCAACGCAGACAGTTTCCCTGACGGTCGGTAAGGCGATAACCACAACAACCGTGCTGTCGAGCGCGTTGCTCGCGATGACCCAAAGCAACGTGACATTGACAGCTAATGTCTCGACGAACTCCGTGGGTGCTCCGGCGGGAAGCGTGAGTTTCATGGATGGTAGCACCGTGTTGGGAACGGGAACACTGGACAACTCGGGAGCAGCGACGTTAGCGATCGGCACGCTGAGCGTTGGGCAACACAACATAACGGCGGTCTATTCCGGCAATGTTGACTATCTGGTCAGCACGTCCAGCGCAATCACCGAAACGGTAGAGGATTTCAACTTTTCTACCGGCGGAACTACGCCAACGGTGCTCGCGGCTACGGTGCTGCCGGGAAACTCCGCAATCTATACTTTGCAGTTATCGCCAACGAATGGCTCAACGTTCGCTAGTGCGGTGGTGCTGACGTTGACGGGACTGCCCGCGGGTGTAACCTACACGATCACGCCATCCACCATTTCGGCGGGTAGCGGTGCAACGCCGATCACTGTGACCATCAACACGACGAAGACAAGTGCTTCGTCAAAATCTCTCACTGGGGGCTTTGGGTTTCCCAGGCAGCTACTGCTGGGAATCTTCCTGCCCTTGCTCGGCAGGCGCAAATTAAGACGCGCCCTGCGTCTGCGGATGATGACGGCGATGTTCATCCTGACACTGAGTGTACTGATGGTGATGGGCATGAGCGCATGTGGCGGCGGAAGTTCGTTACCGCCGGCCCAAACCACAGCCATGACGCTTACGGGGACGAGCGGTGCATTGCACCACTCGATCACCCTCAACCTAACGATCCAATAGGACCCGTGAGAAATGTTTGATTGAGCAATATTGCTGCCGATTAGATGACCACCGATTCCAAAAGGGCCGGTGGTTTTTCAATTCTGTGGGAGCTTCTCAACGAATCGTTTCTGCACGACCCTTATAAGCGAGAACGGCGGAAAGACGCGTGGCAAAAGTGAAGCGAATGGGGAAAAGTGCCGATGACGTTTCATGGCGGTTCCACACGACACGGCTGTATCGCACTTATTTTTCATTGGTACGCCCTTGCCGGGGAGAGTTTCTAGTGGCGGGTGAACAACCAAAAAATCACGTGAGGGTTCCTTGGGCGCTGGTGCGGTTGCCTCCGTTTCCGCTGGTGGCCACAAGAGTACTTCAACTTGTGTCTAAGGACGATTCGTCCCTGCGTCAAGTAAGCGCGTTGATTTCGACCGACCAGGTGTTCTCGAGTGAGATTCTCACGATCGCGAATTCACCTCTTTATCCTAATCGCAGGCCGGTGACCAGCATCGTTCAGGGCATTGCTACACTCGGCCTTGAGCGTATCAAGGGTCTGGCGGTTACGGTTGGGGTTCGTGTGTATCTGGGCGGCGCACTGGAGAATTCATCGTTGCGAGCCATCTGGCGCCATAGCCTGGCCTGTGGTTTGCTCGCCGAGGAGTGCGTCGACCAAAGTCTGATGGACAAAGGGACGGCCTACACCGCTGGAATCATACATGACATTGGCAGAGTGGCGTTGGCGGTCATCCGGCCCGAACCATATGCGAGCTTCTTGCAAAGCGTTCAAGGAGAGCCTCTGGAGGCCATCCAGAGAGAGCGGGAGTTGTTTGAGATCGACCATTGCGAGGTGGGCAGGCAGTTGGCCGCCAATTGGAAGCTGCCGAACCAGTTTCTCAATGTCATCGCAAGCCATCATAGCGCCTATGAGGATGGCGGCGGGTTTGACTTACTCGCGGTCGTTCGTCTCAGTTGCAGGTTGGCGGACACGATTGGATTCTCCGCAGCGCACTCTGTTGAGTGTTGCAGCTATGAGGAAATAACGAACGCACTCTCCGAACGGGTGCGTCGCCTGCTTCCGACCGAACCCGAGGAGTTGGCTTTACGAATCGCTACCAAAATCAACTCGATTGAATCGGTCGCAGCCATAAGGAAATAAAGATAGCGCCCCCGCTCGACTGCCCGTACTACTTTGCGGGAACGGGCGGTGTGGGTTGCGGTGCCGGTGTACCGGGATTCGAGAAGGTCACCCTTGGGACCTGGCGAGATTCTTCGGTTGCGGCGAAGTAGGCGCGATTGGGTTGGAATCCCGCCCATCCGGCAAAGATATTGTTCGGAAATACCTGGACATACGTGTTGTAATCCTGCAGCGTGTCGTTGTAGCGCTTGCGCTCGACGGCGATGCGATTTTCGGTTCCCGCGAGTTCGTCCTGTAGTCGCAGGAAATTCTCATTGGACTTGAGTTGCGGGTAATTCTCGACAACGAGCAGCAGGCGGCCGAGTGCCCCGTCGAGTTGCCCGTTGGCGGCGATCTTTTGCTCGGGGGTGCCGGCCGAAAGAAGCGCAGAGCGAGCCTTCGCGATATCACCGAACACCGTTTGTTCCTGCTGAGCATATCCCTTTACGGTCTCGACCAAGTTCGGAATAAGATCTGCACGACGCTGCAAAACAATGTCCACTTGCGACCAGGCGGCCTTTACTGCTTCATTCTTGGCCACCAGGGTGTTGCGCACTCCTATGTACTGTCCGAAGAAGATGAATGCGATGAGAACCACTACGGCGATTACGATCCAAAGTTTTTTCATAAGCTCTCTCCTGGGCAACTGCATGTAATGCGACTACGAACCGGCTGGCGCATCCGCTCCGAGCGCCTTATCAACCGCAGCCGTGACCTGCTCAACGACTATCAGGTAGCGGGCGAAGAGATTGTGAACGTCCATTTCCCGGGGATTAGCCTTGTGCTCCCGAACGTCCAGTACCTGTTGGATTGGGGACATATCGGAGCTCAACCGCTCAGCTATGGCCGCGATCGTTTCGCGCTTATTGACCGGCGCGGCGTGTCCGAGCGCAATCAGTGCGTGGCGAAAAAGTGTAACGAAAGAGGGAGCGGAGCGCACCAGCAAATTCCACAATCGCCGTTTGCTGTCGGAGGCCAGAAGCATCTGTTGGCGCAGCAAGAGCAACTTCTCGCGAAGTTCATATTCTACCTGGACGCGATGAAGGTACATGGGGATACGCAAACCTAAAAGCACATCTTCGCCGAAAAGTACTCGATGATGTTGCTGCATATCCAGCATTTCAATGGTGAAGACGTCGGTGGAACATTCGAGTTCGCAACGGGTCATGTAAAGCGGCGGAGGCTGTTTCTGGCCCTCCCACCACCGGGCAACCGGCGCCATCGCCTGCATTGACGCAAAGGAACTGTCGCGCAGCACACAGAACACATTCAGGTTGGAGAATTCCGGATGATAATCTCCGGCCACGGCCGATCCATACAGGATTACGCTCTCCAGATTCGTGCCTGCTGCGCCGCACATGCGTTTTACAAAGTCCTCAAGCTTTTTCTCAGGAATCATCGAGTCCTCGCTGCCTACCAACTGCCGCTTGCTCCACCGCCACCCGAACTTCCGCCGCCAAAACCTCCGAACCCACCGCCGCCCCCGAACCCACCGCCGCCCCATCCTCCGCCTGATCGGCCACCGAAGACCTGCGAAAGAAGAAGCCAGAACAATATACCGCGCAGAGGAGTGCACAGGATGATTACCAGAATCACTACAAATACAATGATCCCGCCGAGCGAAATGTGCTGGTCGTCCGCCTGAGGTTGCGGCCTGACCGTTGCGGGGGTCGGCAGATTAGGCACCTGAATTCCCGCATCTTGCGCGATCACGTCCGCTATTCTACTGGTGACCAGCAGGAGGGCCGCACTGTAGTTTCCGGCGCGCATCGGCGTTATCGCTTCCCGCTGAAAACTTCCGACCTTGCCGTCAGTCAGAATGGGTTCCAAACCGTAGCCAACTTCAATGCGGGACCGGTGGTCCTTGATGGCATACAGGATCAAAACGCCACGATTGGTCGACTTGTTTCCTATGCCCCAGCGCTTGAAAAGGTCGACTGCGTAACTCTCAACATCTTCGCCATCCAGGGAATTGATGGTGACCACCGCAATCTGGGCGTGAGCCTTTTGATCGATCTGCTGGCAGATGGTCTCCATTTGCGAGGCCGTATTTTGATCGAGAACATGTGCGAAGTCATTGACGTAGCCGGTAGGGTGCAACTGCGCGACCGGTTCAGCATGCACGGCTATCGTCAGCATGAAAACGAAGAGTTGCACAATGCCGAGCTTTGCCAGCAATTTCATGGTTGCCCGAATTGTACAGGATACAGGTATCAGAGTATGAGCCCAGTGAACGTATAAGTGTTCACTCTTAGAAGACGACACTCTTTTTGGGAACGGTTTTCGACGGAATGTTGCGATAGCGCAAACGTCCGTCTAATACCGTGCTCGCATCGTTGACTTAGAGACTCTGAATCCGTATATTTGTTCTCATCCCTCAAAGAGGAAACGATCACTCGTCTACTTCGGACAGAAGCGCACCCTTCTTTGTTCCGGTTGTGCGCCTTACAAGCCGGGATGGGGTTGATCCGTGAATTGCAATCAGAACAATGAAGCTGTGAAAAAGGCACTGCTCAGTGCCAATAGCGAAGCTTCGCCTCGTGGGTAATGGCTTCCCCCCAATCTCCATTAGATACCTTTGTACAAGCGAGTAACCGAGCGCAATCCTAAAGCGAACGGGCACGGGTTAAGTCTGGGCCATCAAGGTAGCGTTACGCGCAACAATGGATGGCGAGTGATCCACACATTACAGGAGATCATGAAGAGTGTTGCGGTCGAAGTGGAATGTGACTTGGAACTGATTGGAACATTAGCGAGCCCAGCCGTGAAAACAGACGTTGCGAAAGAGAGCCAATGAGTGAAATCGCCAGTAAAGACCGAATGATTGCCGCAGCCGTGACCCTCTTTGCACGGTCTGGACTTAACGGTATTACGACCAAGGACATTTCCCAATGCGCCAATGTCAGCGAAAGCAATATCTTCCGTTACTTCCCAAGCAAGCGGGACTTGTTCATCGCTGCCGTTGATTCCGAACTGGGTAAGTTAAGTGTCCGTGCCGAAGTGCTTGCCCGGATCGCCAATGCTGAGGACCCACAGCTTGCATTCCGCGCCTTATTCGAACTAATCACCGATACCGTCGTTAACTGGCCCGAGTTGGTGCGCTTGCTGAACTTCAGCGCCCTTGAGCTTGGATCGGACATGGACCCAGTCTACCAAAGGCATCTAGGTCCAATTGTCGCCGCCTCCGCTAAGAATTTCACAAAATGGTCCCAGGATTACGGGTTCCACGACCTGAGCGCATCGGTCACCGTCTTGTCCTTTGTGGCAACCGTCGTGATGCTGCAGAACTTTTATTCGGTATTCACCGGTTCTGTCCTGCCTTTTCCATCCTCCGAAACCGCTGCTGCCGAGTACGCTGAACTCTGGTATCGAGTTCTTTCTGCTAGACCAGAAACAGACTCGCGCGGTTCTGAGGTTGCAATGGCGAGCGTTTCGGGAAACTAGAGAAGATGCAGGATTGTGTTCTTGTTAACGGCTGTGCCGGATTCATCGCCGCGCAGACTCTATTCGTGAATGGCTTACCGGCTGAGCAAGCCTGATCGTGACCCTTATATGCTGACAATTCGTGTTCAGAAGCAGCAAAGCCAAAACCGTGCTCCTGCTCCTGCCATTGCTGTCGGCCGTAATTTTTATACGCTTGGCACCGACCACCCGCGAGCAGCCAGCCCAGTAAAGAAGATGCTATTAATACGGAAACAGAGTTGTGTTTTAGCGCTACTACTGCTCGGCATGCAGGTTCTCGCCTTCGCCCAAACATCATCGAATTCGGGACCTGAGCAGAACCCCACTGGTGAACAACCGGTATCTAATTCGCTTCCGCGAGATGTCAAGCATTTCTCGGCAAATCTACTCGACGACCAGAAGTTTATCTGGACGAGTCCCTTGCGTCTACAAATGCAGGACGCCGAATGGATGACCCCATTGATCGGCATTACGACCGGCCTCATGGTGACCGACCGAACGGCCTCACACGAAATAACTCGCGACAGCCATCCGCGGATCAGTAACGACTTTTCTAATGCTGGACTAGGTATGTTCGGGCTTACGGCCGGAGCCATGTACATCACCGGAATACGAACCGGGAACGATCACCTGCACGAAACGGGCCTGCTTTCGATGGAGGCAGGTGTTGACGCTCTGGGCGTGGACGAAGCACTCAAATATGCCTTTCTGCGGCAGCGGCCTTATGAAGAAACCGGTGCGGGCAACTTCTTTCAATCGGGCGGTTCTTCATTTCCTTCGACCCATGCCACCACCGCCTTCGCCTTGGCGACGGTAATGGCAAAGGAGTATCCGGGGCCGATGACCCAGTTGCTGGCTTATGGGACAGCAACTGCAATCAGCCTTGCGCGGATTGGCGGTCAACAGCACTTTCCATCGGATGTTTTTGTAGGCGCGGCGATGGGTTATCTTATCGGCCGCAGCGTCGAAAAGCGTCACCATGATCCCGACGTTGACCGTTTCGGGACGTTTGAATCGGAAGCTTCCGTTTTGTCCGTTGATAGTATGAGTTCAAGCTACATCGAACTGGATAGCTGGATATATCCGGCAGTTGAACGCCTGGCCGCAAGCGGCGTTGTTCGGGACGAGTTCTTGGGCTTGCGTCCGTGGACACGCATCGCCGTATACCGCATGCTCGATGGCGTCAACGTGCAGGAGTCGGACCACTCGCCGACGGCCTCATTAGTGACTTCGCTGAGGATGGAACTCCATCGCGAGGCGGAACTGGATGAGGGGAAGTTGAACCATGCTATCGGCTTGGACGAACTCTACAGTCGCACGCAGTACCTCTCAGGGACGCCGCTCAATGATAGTTATCACTTTGGACAGACGCTGGCCGATGACTTTGGTCGTCGCTATGGACAGGGCTGGCAACAGATCACAGGCTTTGAAGCGCGTGCCGAGCAGGGACGATTCTCCTACTTTGTGCGCGGCGAGTATCAGCACTCCCCGAGCATTCCCGGCTACTCCGCCGATGTCGCACAGGTAATTGCTACGCAAGACAACACTCCGTTGCAGAGCTATAACGCACAAGCCGCGACGAACGTTTTTCGGCTACTCGATACTTACGCTTCGATGCATCTTTTGGGTCAGGAAATTTCAGTAGGAAAGCAAAGTTACTGGTGGGGCCCGGATGATGGCAACGCCATGATGCTCAGCAACAATGCTGAGCCATTCTATTCGCTGCGCATCACTCGCACGACTCCCCTTTATATTCCTCTTTTGTCTAAACTGCTTGGGCCCTTTCGGTGGGACAACTTCTTCGGCAAGCTTTCGGGACATCAATATCCGAGGCAGCCCTTCTTTTACGGCCAGAAGATCAACTTCTCTCCCACCGAGAACTTGGAAGTAGGATTCTCTCGCGACGCTGTCATTGCGGGTACCGGACCGGGAGGAACACCGCTTACATTCGGGAACTTCTGGAGCAGCTTCACCAGCGCTTCGAGCGGCACCTACGAGATTACAGGGCACAATATTTTGGGTGCCCGCCATGGCAATTTTGATTTCCGCTATCGTCTACCGTGGCTGAGGAACTGGCTCACGCTATATTCCGATTCGGTGGTTCACGACGATATATCACCAGTAGACGCGCCCCGCCATGCTGCTTGGTACCCCGGAATCTACCTCGCGAAATTTCCTGGTATCTCCAAACTTGACCTGCACGTCGAAGGGGGATCGACGGACATCACCACCAAGTCGAGGGGAGGACAGTACTATTACTACGAAGGTGTCTATCGCGATGGGTACACTAACAAGGGCAACTTGCTCAGCACTTGGTTAGGCCGAGAAGGTACCGGTGGACAGGCTTGGGCAACGTACTGGTTCAGCCCAGAGAGCACGCTCCAGTTGGGCTATCGAACTCTGAAAGTTTCATACTTCTTCGTGCCCCAAGGAGTAAGCCAGACAGACGGTTATGCCAAGTTACGTTACAGTTGGCACAACGGTCTGGCGCTGCAGGTGATGCTGCAAGCCGAGCGTTGGCGGGCTCCCGTTCTTGCCCCGACACCGCAAGTCAATCTAGTAAGCCAGATACAGCTTTCGTTTTGCCCCAAGAGTTGGAAACTGTCGAGTCGGTAGACGAGTCGCCGAATCCTGAAGGATTCGACCCAACGCTTACCGGTCTGAATGGACCGGCGAATTAAATGATGAAAATAACGAACTAGAGTTCGTGAGCCCCGCAAATAGGAACTGCTTTTTTATGTTGAAGAATGGTTCGTTACTGATATTCGCGTTTTTACTGAGCCTTGCCTTAGCTTCGGCGCAGACTCAGCCATCCTCCCCTCAAAATATGCCTGGGACAGACGCGTGACGCTGACGGAAGGCAATACGACGCGCTCGAACCCGTTTTCGCATCCACATCGATGACACAACAACTGACTCGACCAAGGCTAGCGAGACGTCGCAGGAGCGGCAGTTCTAAGTTCTGTGGTTGTTCCCGATGACCCCACGGAATTTCAGTCGTTTGTGGAGAGTTCAGTCGGGAAGCGTCTTCCAATTTTTGGCTACAATCTTTTTCAGGGCGTACCTAGCACTTTTGCTCCGTTGGACCGCATCGCTGTACCAGCTAACTACGTTATCGGCCCGGGCGATCAACTGCTCGTTCGTGCCTGGGGCCAGATTGATGTTGATGCCAGCGTCACCGTTGACCGTAACGGCCAAATTTATTTACCAAAAGTTGGGTCCGTTTCGGTTGCCGGCATTAGCTATGAACAGCTACCAGATCATCTCAAGAATGCCGTAGGGCAAGTTTTCCGTCACTTTGATTTAAGAGTCACGCTGGGACAATTGCGCTCGATTCAGATTTTTGTGGTCGGATACGCTCGCCGGCCTGGAACATATACTGTCGGATCGCTCAGCACAATGCTCAATGCGCTTTTTGCATCTGGGGGGCCTTCGATCCATGGATCGATGCGACACATTCAACTTAAGCGTGGCGATCATGTCGTCAGCGACTTTGATATGTATGACTTGCTCTTGAAAGGCGATAAGTCCAAAGATGTGGTGTTGCTTCCAGGCGATGTGATCTACATTCCGCCGGTCGGGCCACAGATAGCCGTAGCGGGCAGCGTGAATTTTCCCGCTATTTACGAGCTACATAGCGCGGCAACATTAGCTGAAGAACTTGATGTCGCAGGCGGTCTGACCAACGTTGCCGACGGGCAGCGAGTGGCGGTGGAGCGTATTGAGAACCGAACTACGCGAAAGGTCGAGGAGTTCACACTAGACGCGGCCGGCGAGGCCCGTCAGTTACAGGACAGTGACCTGGTTCGGGTGTTCTCGATCTCGCCAAAATTTGATAACGCCGTCACGCTGCGCGGCAATGTGGCAGAGCCGGGCCGCTATCCGTTTCGTCCGGGGATGAGAGTGCGGGACCTGATTCCGAACAAAGAGTTCTTACTGACCCGTGGATTCTGGAACAGCCAGAATGCGGATGGAAACAGTCCCGTTCTATTAGCGCGTGCAGAGACGGGGGGGAGTTCCGAGTTTTCCATAGCCGACAGAGCCCATCAGCAATGTGAGCCTGGAAGGGGAGCAGCACAAAAGCAAACGCACAGCCGCCGACGTTGACTGGCATGAGCAGACTGCCGTGGTGTCAGGGCAAGCCGAACTCCGCAATGATGTGAAGCGCAATGCTCCGGACATTAACTGGGACTACGCGGTTGTTCAGCGACTTAATCCTGTTGATTTGTCTACTTCCCTGATTCCATTCAAGCTTGGTAAAGCGATTTTGGATAACAGCGATGCAGATAACATTTCACTGCAGCCTGGTGATGTCATAACGATTTTCTCTCAGCACGACATCGCAGTATCGAATGAGCATCAGAGTAAGTTTGTCAAACTCGAAGGAGAATTTTGCGCTCCTGGAGTGTACAAAGTAAATGCTGGGGAGACGTTACGATCGCTGATCATTCGAGCGGGAGGCCTGACGGATGGGGCTTTTGTTTTCGGCGCGCAGTTTACGCGCGAGTCGGCGCAGAAACAACAACAGGCGAGTCTGGATCAGATGGTTCGCGAGATGGAGTTGGAGTCGCAGCATAAGGCGGTCAACTCCGCAAGGACGCCTCAGGACCAGGGAGGAAATCTGCAAGCACAGATGGAGTCACAGCGTTCCCTGATTCAGAAACTGCGCGAGATTAAAGCGAGTGGGCGCATTGTGCTTGAGATCGGGCCATCTCGGACAGGCGTGGATGCTTTCCCGGATATGGAATTGGAAGACGGTGACGACCTTCTGGTGCCGCACAAGCCTTCGATGGTCAATGTCGTGGGCGCGGTCTACAACCAGAACTCGCTTCTATTCCGCGAGAATAGACGGATTGGCGATTACCTAAAGTTATCCGGCGGAGGAACTCGCGAAGCTGATATGAAATACGTGTTTGTGATCCGCGCCGACGGCAGCGTACTCAGTAGAACCAATACTTCCGGTACTTGGTCTGCCAGTCTGGGGTCAATGAGGGTCATTCCGGGAGACACGATCGTCGTGCCTGCACGCTTGGATAGGGGAAGTGCAATGCGCGCCATCAAAGACTGGTCACAGGTCATCGGGCAGATCGGGTTAGGGGCTGCCGCGATTAACGTCCTCAAGTAGAACGGCAGCGGACGACCCTGTTGCTCATTCGGAACGAATTTCATACATCCTCTCACGCGTAAAAGGGACTGACCTACATTAAAGGACTGAAAATGGCAACGGAGCAGATTGAAACTACTGCTGAAGAAGTGACTGACGTTGTTGAAAAGTGCCGATTGTCCGGCCCAGGGGACGAAGTTTCGCTGCTGGAGTTGTTGGCGATCCTGGCCAACCGAAAAACTCTGATTTTCCGTACTACGCTAGCAGCAGCAGTTGTCGCTGCCATCATTTCATTCCTCATCCCAAATCGCTACACCGCAACCACCAGCTTGCTTCCCCCACAACAGCCACAGTCACTGGCGTCGGCCCTTGCCGCACAGATGGGTGGGGCGGGGGGCATGCTCGGTGCGGTTGCCGGCGGCAATCTCGGCCTAAAAAATCCGAACGATATCTACATCGGGATGCTGAAAAGCCGGGTTGTGAATGATGCGCTGGTCAAAAAATTTGATCTGATGAAGGTTTACCGCGACAAGCGTTTATCAGGCGCCCGCAAGGATTTGCAGGATGCAACTGATATTCAAAACGGCAAGGAAGGCTTTATCACTGTTGCGGTCGAAGACAAAGACAGCAAGCGCGCCGCCGACCTCGCCAACGCTTATGTGGGAGAGCTTCGCAATCTGACGTCGAATCTCGCGATCACGGAAGCCGGTCAACGGCGACTGTTTTTTGAACAGCAACTTAGCAAAGCGAAAGACGACTTGGCCAATGCGGAAGTGGCTCTGAAAGAGACGCAACAGAAGACGGGGCTCATCCAGATGGATAGTCAAGCGAAGGCCATCATCGAGTCAGTGGCGGCGGTTCGGGCGCAGATTGCCGCAAAGGAAGTCGAATTGCACGCTATGCAATTCTCCGCTACCGATCAGAATCCAGACCTGTTGCTGCTTCGTCAGCAGTTAGCGGGATTACGAGCGCAAGCGGCGAAGCTGGAAAATCAGCAGAACTCTGGCGGAGGCGACATTCAAGTCCCCACCGGCGCCGTGCCGGAAGCCGGATTGCAATATATCCGGAGTTTGCGGGATGTGAAGTACTACGAAACCATCTTTGAGTTACTTGCTAAACAACTGGAAGCTTCCAAACTGGACGAAGCACGACAAGGGGCCGTGATTCAGGTGGTGGATCCCGCTGTGGAGCCAGACAAGAAATCGTCGCCAAAAAGGAGCGCAATTGTAATTCTTGCCTCGCTCGCTGCATTCGTCGTTGCTGTGGGTTATGTTGTCGCAAAGGAAATGTTGAAAATAATGCGTCAAGACCCGGTGCGCGCCGAGCAGCTACGCTTTCTCTTTGCAGTTTTAAAGGGCAACTGATGCTTTTCAACAAAGCGTTTCTAAGGTCTTGCCTCGCTCACCCGGTTGTTCACAACGCCGCAGCCCTTCTAGGATTGCAGGTTGTGGGATATGTTTTGCCCCTGCTGACGTTTCCGTATTTGGCACGAACACTGCATCCGCAAGGTTTTGGTCTTCTACTATTCGCACAATCGTTCGGCCTTTGGTCTGCTCTTGTGGTGGAATACGGGTTCAATTTCTCGGCGACACGCGAAATCGCCAGGAGTCGGGGGGATGCCGAATGTGCCGCCCAAACGGCCGCGGGCGTCTTAGGCGCGAAGACCATGCTTCTTATGGTGGTGCTCGTGTGCGCGTCTTTCGCCGCCTTGGCGGTCAGAGTATTTCGGCAGCACCCTGTATACCTCTTGTTGTCGATTCCGCAGATACTGGCGGGAGGCTTCAGTCCGTTTTGGTATTTTCAAGGCACAGAGCGAATGGTTAGGGCGGTTTCGGCAGAATTTACGGTACGGCTGATGAGTACGGGGCTACTTTTCCTAATTGTGAAGTCCTCCAATGACGGGTGGAAAGTACTAGCTTTGCAAGGCTGCAGCGCCATTGCGATGACAGCTGTACAGACGCTCTGGATGTATCAGGAGATACCGTTCCTCTGGCCGAGGTGGCAACAGAGCAAGACCGCTCTGAAAATTGGTTGGAATATGTTCTTGTTTCGAAGCACCTACAGCATCTTTGCCACCGCAAACGCGTTTATTTTGGGCCTTATGGCTTCCCCAGCGGAAGTTGGCTTCTTCGGAGCCGGAGAACGGATTTCCAAAGCACTGCAAGGACTATCTGGCCCACTGACTTCTGCGCTTTATCCGAGGATGAGTTATCTGCACTCGAAGGATCCACATAAAGCTGCAAACCTGGTTAAGCTAACCCTTTTATTCACCGCTGGCGCAAGCGTAATCGCCGGGGTGTTATTGCTGCTTACTGCACGTCGGCTAATACTGTTTGTGTTGGGTCCTGGCTACGACGGCGCTATTCCGGTTCTCCAGGTGTTTGCCTTGCTTCTGCCCATTAATGCTATGAACAACGGCCTAATCATGCAATGGTTGCTGCCGTTGGGGTTGGATCGAACCGTGAGTGCGGTAATCGCCGGTGCAATCGGAGTGAACATTTGCGCTGCTGTATTTCTCGCCCCTAGGTTTGCTCACATCGGAATGGCATGGGCGGTTTTGATCGCAGAGATATTCATGCTTCTTGCGCTTGTCATTCTGCTAGCAAGGCGTCATTTCACTGTGAGTCGTTTGCCTGACAGAAACGCTACGGGGTCAGCTGAAATCGCATGATGCAATCGGTTGTACGGAAACGCACGGGGGAGACGTGGGGCAGTGCAGTTACCTTAGTATGGACTGTATTGGTGGTATCCGCGGATTTAAAGGTTGGTATTAGTCCCTACATCCATTGGGCCGTTTCTGTCATTGCGGCTGTGTTGCTCTTTCCTTATTTTCTTCGCTTTTTGGTCGTTCCTTATATCTGTCACACTGAGCGTTTTCCTCGAGTTCCGGCGATGCTTCCGGCAGCGCTCTTTGTCTTCTCTGTTCTTTTGCCTGTGTTTTATGGCGCGGAGTTGGGGCATTCTGCGGAACAAGCGGCAAAACTCATTGTGATATTGCTTGGCAGCCTAGCACTCTTTGCGGCTCGCCCCCATCTTCTATCCGGTGCCTTCAGCGGATTGATTGTCGCCGTGTGGGTGAACGTGATTCTTGTAGTCCTAAATTTGTTTGTGGGTGCGGGGACAGCCGGGCTGATGACTGGCGATGGGCGATGGGGCACACTCCTGAATTACCCGGGATCGCTGTGGCGAATGGCGATCTCAGTCTGGATGTTTGCGGCCTATCGAGTCGCCAAAGAGAAGTCGATTCCATCATTTGCCCTTCTGGTAGGCAGCACAGTTCTGATTCTGATGGACGGGGCTCGAACGGGAATCATTCTTGTGTCACTTGGGGTTCTGTTTCTGATGTTCGTACTCTCGAGCGAAACCAAACATTCACGCTTGGTCTTATGTATCAGCTTCGCTGCGGTTATTGGGGTGTCTGGGTTCATGGCTAGGTCGAGGCTGTTGAGTGGCTCGGCGAATAATGCGGTGGGCGGAGCAACACGAGTTGGTAACGTGGAGGACATTACGCGCTTAACAATGCTGCAGGATGCGATCTACGCCGTGCAGTCACACCCAGTATTCGGAACAGGTATCGAAACAACCAAGTCAGAAACGATAATAGGTCCCATGGTTGTGCATATGACATATCTTCAAGTGTGGGCCGACCTCGGTTTGTTCGGACTCGCTGCGTATGTTTGCCTAGTTTGGGGTTGGCTGCCGTGGCTTCCGCGAATGTTACGAGGTCTGAGGAACGTCTCTGACTGTCGCAGCAGGGCAATCTGTTACAACGCAATTTTCTTACTTATGGTATTTGGTTTGGCCGGGATCTTCCATCCGCTTAGCACAGAATGGTCTGAGTGGATTCTTTTCATTATCCCCTATGCGATTGTTCGCAAGTTTGCGTTGTTCGAGCCAAGAATCGTCGAAGCTCATGTCTGATATCAATCTTTCAGTGGCAATTTCTTCTTTCAACCGGTCTAGGTTGGTAGGGCGAGCGATCGACTCGGTCCTTAGCCAGGACCTTTCTGCGGCTGAGATTATCATCGTTGATGATGCTTCAACAGATAATACCGAGGCGGTAATAACAGAAGAATATCCGACTATTCGGTACTTTCGGCAGGTAAATAACAGAGGTTGTTGCGCAGCGCGTAATCGCGCATTGGCCGAGGCTAAGAACAAATGGGTTGCGATTCTTGACGACGACGATACCTTATTGCCTGGCGCGCTCGCCTCAATTGCGGATCGGATTGAATGTTTTGCCGAAAGTGACAAGTATCCAGTCCTCCAATTCGCCCGCGAAAATGGCACGATCCCCTCTCCGTTCATGATTGCACGAATGGAAGACTACATTTCCGGAGCGTTGAGGGGAGACTTCGTTCCTGTAATTCAGCGTGAGTTGTTTCTGAGCCTTGGTTTCGCTTATCCGGAAATTCGCAGTGCAGGGGAGCACTTGCTCTGGTGGAGGATTGCAGAAGAGTATGGCATCCCCACTTGGGCTCGGGAAGTATGCCGGGTACATACGGACGCTCCTATTAGGCTGACCTCAGTCAAAAATCAGATATCGCATGCGGCCGAATACGCACAGCTTCAAGAGCTAACGATTAGCGAGTTTGGGCATGTGCTTTCAACGAAGTATCCATCATATTACTTAAGCAAAATCATCGGTGCCGCAACTTACCGACTTCTGGCCGGAGATCGTGTTGCTGCTCGGGCGCATCTTCGGATGGCGTTTGACCGAAAGCTGTCGGGCAGCGGGTTAGCCGTTTGGATGTTAAGTTTTTCCCCAGCCTGGCTGGTGCGCATGTCATTTATGAGTTTTCGGAAAGGTAGTGGTCTGTTCAGATGAGGGTACTGCAAGTCATCGATAGTCTTGCGATGGGCGGTGCAGAGGTCTTGCTTACGCAATTGCATGCAGGATTCCACGAGCGGGGCATCGAGTGTGAATACTACCTGCTGAAGTCAGCGAACAGCACACTGGAGCGGGGTTTGCTGGAGCGTGGGGCGCGAGTTCACGTACCGCTCAACGCATCTGTATACTCCCCGCTGCATGTGCTGGCGCTACACGCCCATCTTCGCGCCAACACGTACGAAATCGTGCATGTGCATCTATTTCCAGCACAACTGTGGGTGGCCTTAGCCGCCTCGATGACTCGAACGAATACGATATTCTTCACTACGGAACACAACACCACAAACCGCCGAAGAGCAAAGTGGTTTCGTGGGTTTGATCGATTCTTGTATGCACATTACGCAGGAATAGCCTGCATCAGTCAGGCCACTTTAACGAGTCTAGTGCAGTGGTGCCCGGAGGTCTCAAAAAGGGTTATAGAATGTCCAAACGGAATTGATGTGGATGAGTTTGCCTCTGCGACTGCCTTGGATAGAGCTTCTGTGTTCTCTGTTCCGGAAACGACACCAGTCGTACTTACAGTTGGCCGTCTAGAGAATCAGAAGGATCACGAAACCCTAATCCGAGCGATTTCCGGGGTACGTAACGTTCACCTGGCGATCGTGGGCACCGGCTGTAATTTAGGCAAGCTTCAACTGCTAGCAGACACCCTGGGAGTGTCGGAGCGTGTGCAGTTTCTTGGAATCCGGAGGGATGTTCCTCACTTGCTAAAGACTGCCGACATATATGTTCAATCATCACGATGGGAAGGCTTTGGTATAGCTGCTCTTGAGGCGATGGCCTCGGGTCTGCCAGTTGTAGCTAGCGACGTCCCTGGTTTGGCCGAAGTGGTCGGAGAGGGTGGTCTTCTATTTCCCCCGGGCGATCATGAGCGACTAGCGGAGTGTTTGAATCTCTTGATAGCGTCCCGAACACTCTGGCAACGCATGTCTCATGCCGGAAAAAGACGGTCTCAGGAGTTCAGTATCGCCAGGACAAGGGATTGCTACGAAGAACTGTACCGTGGGGCATTGGGAAAGAGAAAACAACGAGAGATGGTGGTTTGATGACACACGTTGCTGCCGATCGAACTGGCCGTCGCCGCCGTCTAGTCTTTGCTGTCACGCATTCATCCAGTGTCAGGTTTAATTCTGGTCAGTACGGATATCTGGGGGGCAAAGGATTTGACGTGAGCGTGATTTCATCCCCTGGGCCTGAGTTGGAGGCGCTCCGGCAGGAAGACGCGGAAGTGTTCGCGGTCCCGATGGAACGTGACATTTCGGTATGGCGCGATGTGGTTTCGCTCTGGCGTTTGTGCCGAGTTATGCGTAAGGTCCGCCCGGACCTTACGATCGTGGGTACTCCAAAAGCCGGACTGCTAGGTGGTTTAGCGGCGGTAATGTTCGGCGTTCCACATCGCATCTACACCCTTCATGGGCTGCGTCTGGAAACCACTCATGGTTGGAGACAGAAGATATTGATGTACACGGAGTGGCTGGCATGTCGATGTGCGCATAAAGTGGATTGCGTCAGTCCCAGCTTACGGGCGCGCGTTATTGAACTCGGCCTCGTTGAACCTGATAAGGCGGTGGTTATAGGTCCTGGCACTTGCGGAGGGGTTGATACTAAGCGATTCCATGCCTCACCGGAAGCCATGCAAAGCGCACGCGTCCTGCGATGCAATTTGGGGATCCCCGAAGACGCGCTTGTTATTGGTTTTGTGGGCCGATTTACGCGGGATAAGGGCACTGCAGAACTTTACCGTGCATTTAATTCTTTACGCACACGCTATTCCGACTTGCGATTGCTGTTGTTAGGAGATTTTGAGCCGGGCGATCCAGTTGACGCAGACGTTCGACGGTCCATCGAAACTGACCCTGGCGTTATTCTGACTGGAGTCGTGCCTGATCCCGCGCCGTACTATCTCACCATGGACGTATTTGTCTTACCGACTTATCGAGAAGGATTTCCTGGGGTAATACTGGAGGCACAAGCAGCAGGGATTCCGGTGGTTACTACGACGGCCACCGGGGCGATTGACGCGGTGCTGGACGGACAGAGTGGATTAATTGTGCCCGTCGGCGACGTGGATGCACTTACTGCTGCAATCGATCGCCTTCTGATCGATCCGGCTTTACGGAAGCTCATGGGCGCGGACGGCCGTGCTTGGGTAGAGACTGTCTTTCATCATGACATCGTACGCAAGGCAAGGTCGCAAGTTTATGAAGAATTGACATTCGGGTGCGTTTCAGCAGCGGTGGAAGCGTGCGACAAAGGCCAGCTAAGGGTCAGACACCATACCGTATTTGCAGGCGGCGATCCGGTAGAAGAGGAGCGGCGGTGATCGGCGTTACCGGAGGTACTGGCTTTATCGGCCAACGCTTAGTAGCACTCTTGGCACAGGATTCCGCGGTCCGAGTGCTGTGCCGCCGAATTGCATCGTTCTCTTGTCCTAATACTGAGTACGTCATCGGCGACCTAACATCACCGCAGTCGACGGATGGATTTGTTCGCGGTTGCACGGCGGTTATCCACATGGCGGGAATTGCGCATACTGGATTGCGCACGGAAGCAGAAAGAAGACGTTCGTACGAAGTGAATGTGGAAGGAACGAGGACGGTGCTGGGTGCGGCGTTGAGGCACGGTGTTCAGAGATTCGTGTTTGTTTCGACCGCCCATGTTTATGCGGTACACGCAGGACGTGATCTCGAGGAAGCGTCGCTCATCGCCCCGTCAAGTTTTTACTCGCAGACCAAAATTGAAGCGGAACAACTGGTGCGCGATGCAGGTAAAGAGGGGATGCAGATCGTGATCGCGAGACCGTGTTTGATTTACGGTCCCGGTGCGCGCTTCAACTTGAACAGGATGATGCGCGCCATTGATGCGGGCTATTATTTTCATCTTTCGGGCGTGAATCCGGTTCGCAGCTTCCTATCCTTAGAGAATGCGGCGCGCGCGTTACTCCATCTAGTGAATAGCCGTTCTGCGGAAGGTGCCTACAATCTTGCCGACCGGAATCCGTTCTCACTTGTTGATTTCACAAACGAGTTGTCTGATCGAATGAAGCGGAGGAGACCACGTACAGTCTCGTCTGCTGTGCTGCGTGCCATGGGCACTATTGGCTCTACCGTGCAAACCGTCGGAATTCATCTGCCGATCTCACGAGAAGTCGTCTCGAAATTGACCTCGGATTTTACACTCAGTACCTGCCGCCTGGCACAGACCGGCTTTGAGTGGGGCACTGACGGTGGAGCGTTGCGCCAACAAATGGTCGACGATTACCTGCGCGCGAAATGTTAAATGGATACTACGGTAAAGACAGACGCTAATTCCAGAGGAGGATTGCTGTTCCTGTTCGACTGGAGTTTCACCAAGCTAACCGACACATAACAGAAATCAAATCCAAGTTTCCGATGGTGGTAAAGCTCAAAGTCGTCAATCCATCCTGCATTTGTATCCGAGGTGAACATGAGTATCACAATAGGCACTGCGCCCGCCAAGGAAAGAGCAATCGCTGAGAAGATACCAGGCAAGCGGTTGTTTGACATCGTGGTGACGAGTATAGCGCTACCATTCCTCCTTCCTGTGTCTCTCTTTATTGCTGTCGCTATAAAAGTTACGTCGAAGGGACCCGTACTCTACTGGTCCGATCGGGTCGGCATCAACAATACAATATTTCGCATGCCGAAATATCGCACAATGCGCGTTGGCACTCCAGTGCTGGCAACCCATTTAATGGCCCGCACCGCTGAACGTTACATTACTCCGATTGGCTCGTTACTTCGCCGTACAAGCTTGGACGAATTGCCGCAACTAATCAGTGTATTGCGAGGGGAGATGAGCCTCGTGGGACCGCGCCCAGCTCTGTTCAATCAACACGATCTAATCGCACTGCGTACCGAAGCTGGTGTTCACGGACTGCTTCCAGGAGTCACGGGTTGGGCGCAGGTGAACGGGCGGGACGAATTGCCGATCCCGGTCAAAGTGGCGTACGACGCCGAATACCTTCGTTCGTGCTCTTTGTCGTTTGATCGGCGAATTATCCGGAAGACACTGACAAAAGTTTTACTCCGAGACGGCGTAGCACACTGAGATCGATTCCGGGAAATCCGAATTGATGAATATTGTTCTCGGGTCGAACGGACTAAACATCCATCAAGAGAAGTGGAGCTTTGTTTCAGGATTTCCACGCTAAACACATTCAGCGAAGATGGTTCCTGCCAGATAAAAAGGTCAATAAGACAATGCTTATGAAACAGCGTTCGTATGTCATTATTTCTTTACAAGCGGTATTGATCGTGCTTTCGGTGACATTCGCATGGCTGCTGCGATTCGATTTTCATTTCCAGCAGAAAGCGATATTGTTGTCAGCGTTGCCGGTTTTGATAGTGCTGCGCCTCGCAGCACTATCCCGATTGGATCTGTTTCATGGTTATTGGCGATACACCGGCATAAGTGACGCTCTGGACATTGGCAAGGCTGTCGCCCTCGGCTCAGCCGCTTTCTTGATCGCCGAGCGATTTGTAATCGGAGAAAAGTCCTTTCCCATCTCCATCTATTTCCTTGAAGCGATCTTGACGGCTTCTGCGCTAGGAGCAGTTCGAGTGGCGTCGCGGGCCTTTATACAGGAAGTAAAGAACCATACAACCCAAAGCGCGAACAAGACCGTTGTAGTTATCGGCGCCGGTTGTGCTGGAGCGATGCTACTGCGGGAATTGCCGCGGAGTGGCTACACCGCCTTAGCGCTGGTAGATGACGATCCAGCAAAGGCTGGCGTGAGACTGCACGGTGTGCAGGTGGCGGGTAGGGTCGATGATTTGCCGGCGATTTCGCAGCACTACTGTCCGGATGAACTGTTGATTGCGATACCTTCCGCGAAACGTGAGCAAATGCGTCACATCACTGAATTCTGCCACAAGACTGGGTTGCGTTTCCGCACGATTCCCGGGCTTGCAGACCTGATCCATGGCACGGTAACCACTGATCAATTGCGGGAAGTAAATCTTGAGGACCTTTTGGGGCGGCCTCCGGTGAACTTCAAATTAGATTCAGTCCGGCGAACGATCGCCGGCAGGGTGGTAATGGTAACAGGGGCTGCTGGTTCCATAGGCTCCGAACTGTGCCATCAATTGCTAAGTTATGGACCGACTAAGCTCGTTTGCGTGGATCAAGCCGAGACTCCCCTTTTCTATTTGCAGCAGACGAATGTTGGAGGAGCGAAGGCTGAAAGCGTGTATTGCGTGGCGGACATAACCGATACTGAACGGATGCGCGACATCATCCAAGAGCATGACGTAAACGCAATTTTCCATGCTGCAGCATATAAACATGTTCCGCTAATGGAAGATAATCTACAGGAGGCTGTGAAAAATAACGTATTCGGCTTGCTGTCGCTCCTGGAAGTGGCTGATCGATGCGGTTGTGAGGACTTCTTACTAATATCTTCAGACAAGGCGGTCAATCCAACAAGTTTCATGGGTTGCACAAAACGGATTGGTGAACTGATGATTGCGGCGCATCCGTTCACGCAGATGCGATGCCTGTCTGTGCGTTTCGGGAATGTGCTTGGATCTCAGGGTAGCGTCATCCCGGTGTTTCAGGAGCAAATCAAGTCTGCGCGGCAGATCACCGTCACCCACCCCGAAATTACGCGCTATTTTATGACCATCCCAGAGGCGGTGTCGCTCGTGTTGCAGGCGTTTACCATTGGCAACAAGGGCGACGTCCTGGTACTCGATATGGGAGAGCCAATTCGTATCCTGGATATGGCCAAGATGCTCATTGAGTTGTCCGGCATTCCTGAAAGCGATGTGAAGATTAAGTTCACGGGATTGCGACCTGGCGAGAAGTTGTTCGAGGAACTCTTCTATGATTCTGAGCAGCAGCTTAGTACGCCAGCGGAAAAAGTATTCCGAACGCAGAGCCACGTGGCGGCGTGGTCAGATCTGGCGCATAGATTGGAAACTTTACGAGCCGTGACAGACGCCGGCGTGCCGGGCCGCATCAGATCTGAGGTCAAGAATATCGTTCCCCAATATGAGTGGGTGCTGGCTGATGAAATACCGACAGCAGCTATGGATATGCGGCAGCCAAGCGGTGGCGTGCTGCAAACCCTGGAGAGCGCAGCCGACTAAAGGAATCTGCCAATCACTCTGGGAGCTGTTTAAGCAGCACGGTCGCCGCAATCATCAGCGGTCTCACGGCTTGGGAGGGCGTCAGCGCCACCGAAGTCGTTGCGCTCCATCGTGGAAACGACGATTCCCATCTCGTTAAGCCATTCGCGAACTTGATTGTTCTGCATCCGAAGGAGCTCTTCTGTGCACATAGGTACTCAGATGCGACTTCGTGGGGCAAGTGCATCGATTTTTTGAGCAAATTCCGAGGCTGCTCGGACGAAGAGTTCAGGTTTAGACTTGCTATCAGCGCCTCGGTTTCCCCGGGGCGCTTTTCTTTTTGTTTCGCGAATAGGAACCGCGCTTTCGGCGGGGAATGTATCCCTATATTTTCGGGCAAAAATTTGAAAACAGGAGAGTTCGAGGTCTTAAAGTCTCGCAGGTTTCAAGGGTTTCAAAGGTTGAAGGCCAAAACTCCAGAACGCCCGTTCCTGATTTGCTTTGAAAGCTCACTAACTTCAGGGCAGCAAAATTGGAAGGGATTCCATCAATTCTTGACGAACTGTATGTGGTGTGGAATCAGTTGGGTAGAAGGAAATTGAAAAATATTGTACTTGACAACAGTGCGGAACGGGACGATTTCGGAGCAGAAGAGCGCGTTTTTGAAGTGAGAAGGCGGTGTTTGGGGCGTTTCGAGGTGGTTGGAATGCGGTGGTGTCTGGCGGTTTGCACCATGGCTGGTGCAGCAGGATTGGCGAGATGGAGAATCCTTTAGGGGCTGGAAGTTACAATACCCCACGCTAGCCTACAGCAGGCGCACATGGGGCACCGGAACCACTGCGAAGTTAGTCTACCCCGCTAGAACCACTGCGATCAGAGTGCAGTTAGCTGACGAAGCCGTAGGCTTGCTCGTGCGATCCGAGGTCCATGAACATGGGAGCGCCGGGGGAGACCAGGGCGACACGGTCTCCGGGGCGGATGGCGGCCTTGGCGGGTGGGTGGGCTTTGCCGTTGACGAAGATGACGCCAACCTCTTGCTCCGGGATTTCGAGTCGGGATAAGAGTTCGAGGGCCGGAGTTTCGGTTTCGACGATTAGGCGGCGGGGGTTGGTCCAGCCCCTCAGGCGGAAGGTGTCATACAAGAAAAGATAGCCGCGTAGTTCAATGGTGTTGGTCATGGTTTCTCCTCTTTGCCGGAGCCTCGCAGCCCGGAGAATCTCTACAGAAGCCTATGGATATTGATATCCGAGGGCGAAGTGTTCGCCGACGACTTAAGTCACTGGAGAGGAGGAAAAAAGTGAGGGCTGAGGTAACAGGAGCAGAGGCAAGAGCAGGGCAGAGGCAAGGTCAATGTAGGTGGAGTGCGTAGATTCCCAACTTAGCTCTCCTACATCTGCCGACTGCGGCAGATGTGAGGCACTTGGCAGGAGCAAAAAGGAAGAGCAAGAGCAGCTTTGCCACATTCCTGGCGGAGTCATTTACAATCCAGCAGTGCGGAAACTTCGGACGAAATTTATGGGGAAGACGCCGGCATTGATGGCGTGGCTGATTGCGTCAGTGGGCGCTCTGCTGACGCTCCCGGCCGCGGCCCAGGAGCCTGCAGCCGCACCGCAGACCAAGATTCAGGTGAATTTTCTGAACAGTTGCCGTCCGGCGCCGGGCGATCTGGAAGAGATGGGACGGGCGCTGGCGCGGGTGAAGGCAGCGTCCGCTGTTTGCGGCGGATTTTGAGGTTTCGCGCGGGGTTACCACCTTGACCGAGGCCGAGGCACGGGCCGCCGGAGCACCCGCCGGGAGCGGCAACACGACCTCGACGTATGTGCGAATCCGCAAGGAATTTCCAGAGAACGCAGTGCTTACGGACGCGCAATATTCGCTCAGCGTGGAGGGGAATTCGGCCAGCGAGGTACTCGCCCTGCATCTGCGCGACAGCCGGGAAGTGCTGCAGATTCTGATCTCGGATTCGGTGGTGGGCAGCGCGGCGCAGGTGGTAAAGGTGGACACGCCGCCGGACCGCATACGCGTCGAGCGCTTCGGCAAGGCTTCGATCGTGCTGGCACGCTGCGGCGCCGTCGATCAGTCAGCATATGAGCCGCTGTTTCAGACGGCGGCAAACATTCTGGAGGAGTACCGGGCGGCGATGGCGGTGAAGCGCGTGGTTCCCTCGGAGATGGCTCAACTGCCGGGGCACAAAGAATCCAAAGCCGCCTCCGGGAATCATTGATATAGATAAGAGAGAGTGAGAGACGATGGCAGACGAAATACGTAACGTAGTGATTATGGGCGCTGGATGCGCCGGGCTGACGGCGGCGATCTATGCCGCCAGAGCCAACCTGAAGCCTCTGGTGCTGGAGGGACATCGAGCCCGGCGGGCAGCTCTCGATGACCACCCTGGTGGAGAATTTTCCAGGCTGGCCGGAGGGTATCCAGGGGCCGCAACTGATCGAGAACATGCGCAAGCAGGCGGAGAGATTCGGCGCCGAATTTTGCATTGGCCAGGTTACGGCAGCCGACCTTACGCAGCGTCCGTTTGTGCTGACGGTCGGCAAGCAGCGGCTGGAGACGCGCGCCCTGATCATCGCCAGCGGGGCCAGCGCGCGTTGGCTGGGATTGCCGAGCGAGAGGGCACTGATCGGGCACGGGGTTTCGTCCTGCGCCACCTGCGACGGCTTCTTCTTCAGCGGCAAGGAGGTCGCGGTGATCGGCGGCGGAGATTCCGCCATGGAAGAAGCGCTGTTCCTCACCCGCTTCGCCAGCCGCGTGACCTTGATCCATCGGCGGGACGGATTCAGGGCGAGCAAGATCATGCTGGACCGGGCGCGGGCTCACGACAAGATTCACTTTATGACCGACACCGTGGTGGAAGAGGTGATGGACGTGGCGGCGAAGGAAGTGACCGCGCTGAAGCTGCGCAACGTGCTGACCGGCAAGGTCTGGGACTTTCCCACCAGCGCGATGTTCCTGGGCATTGGACACGTTCCGAACGCGGCGATCTTCCACGGGGTGCTGGAGAGCGACGCGGATGGCTACCTGAAGACGCGGGAATACGTGCACACCGGAGTCCCCGGAGTTTATGCCTGCGGCGACGTGGCGGACCGGCGTTACCGGCAGGCGATTACGGCCTCGGGTACCGGTTGCATGGCGGCCATCGAGGTGGAGCGGTATCTGGAAATGACGGGGCATTGAGCCATGTTGCGGTCCTTGTTTAGCACGCTGTCGCAAAGCGCGGGGATTCGTTCCGTGGCGGAGCATTCGGCGGTTGGGCAGAGGGTTTCCAAGCGGTTTGTGGCCGGGGTTTCGATGGAGGAGTTGATCCTGGCAACGGTGGCCAGGAATCGCGCGGGGGTTCGCGTCACGGTGAATAACCTGGGCGAAAGTGTAACCAATCGCGAAGAGGCGCTGCGCAGTAAAGCTCTCTACCACCAGTTGCTGGATGAGATTGGCAAGCGCAAGCTCGATGCCAACGTGAGTTTGAAGCTGACCCACATGGGACTGGATGTGGACGAAGCACTGGCGCGTGAGGTGGTGGAGGAGTTGCTGGATCACGCGATCGCCATCCACAGCTTCATCCGGATTGATATGGAAGGCTCGCGTTACACGCAGAAGACGCTTGATCTGGTGCGCGAACTGCATCGCCGGCCCGGTGCAGCCGGACATATCGGGACCGTGCTGCAAGCCTATTTCTATCGCACGGAGGAAGACGCCAGGCTGCTGTGTGCGGAGGGAATCGGGATTCGCCTGTGCAAGGGAGCGTATGAGGAGCCTGCTGGAATCGCTTACCCGCGCAAGCAGGACGTGGACGCGAACTACCTCAAAATTGCCAAGCAGATGCTCAGAAGCGGAGTGTTTCATGGCCTCGCAACCCACGACGAAAACATCATCGACACGATAAAGGCATGGGCGCTTAAGGAGGGATTCGCGAAGTCGGCCTTCGAGTTCCAGATGCTGCACGGGGTACGGCGCGAGTTGCAGGAGCAGCTGGCGAAAGAAGGATGGGGCGTGCGTTGCTATATTCCGTTCGGGACGGAATGGTATCCGTACTTCATGCGCCGCCTGGCGGAGCGTCCGGCGAATGTGCTGTTTCTGGCGAAAAACTACTTCAAGGGGTAGAGCGTCCCAATGTCTAATTAAATGCCGGGGAAGCGCGGGAACTGCTGGACCAGAAATGCTGAACGAGAGAAGAATCGATCGCAGATAGAAGAATGAAGCCGCGCGGGCAATTCAGGCAGGACGGGGATCCTTCGCGGTGCTTGATCTCATAACAACGTTGGCTCCGTTCGGCGGTAGGCTGTTCTTGTCGAAGGAATCAGAAGACCGGAGAAGAGGAGCCAACGATGTTGATTATAGGCTGCGATTTCCATTCCGGCTTTCAGCAGATTGCGATCTTTGACAACCAGACAGGTGAGATTGGCGCAAAAGCTCTAATGCCAGCGTCTCAGGCGAAGTATGCCTTGACAACGGGGGACGTTGTTATAGACAGAATGACACCTTAAAGAAGCACCTCATAAAAGCACCTCATAAAAGCAGCCCCTTAACCGCCCCCGAAAACTTCCGAAAGACGCCCTAAAGGACACACCAAGGACACCCGAAAAGCCGCGCTACAGGCGTTTATGGTCCGGCGAAGCCGATGTCGTTGAAGCCGCGCAGCATCTGGATCTCCTGCGGGGAGTAGCGCGACTGGGTATCGGGCGAATTCAACAGGCGCTCGCGGGCGTCGGGAGGCATGGTGCGCATCTCGCGCAGCGTGTTGCGCATCATGTTTTTGCGCTGCGGGTCCATCCCCCGGAACTGGCCGAATAAGGCTTGCGCCTGCCGCTGCTGCTCGGGCCGCAGGTGCTCGATCATCTCCATGCGATTCAGCACCCGCTGCTGCTGTTGCGGAGGCATGGAGTTGAAGGTCTGAAGGCGGTTCCTGAGCTGCTCCTGACGCTGTGGCGGAAGCTGCCGGAAGTGCTGATCCTGTTCGAGTTTTTGCTGCTGCTCCTGGGGCGGAAGCCGCATGGTGTTGCGCAGCCAGTCGCCGTTGTGCGGGCCTTCTCCGCGAATGATCTGGTGGGGCATGGCGGGAACTGCCGCCGCGGGTGAGTTCATGGGCGGACGCATGGGAGCTTCATTGCGCACGGCGGGAGCGGGACGCGAATCTTGTGCCCGCATCGCGGGTTGAGCTCGCTGGGCTTGTTGTGCCCGGAACGCCGGCTGTTCCCGAAACGCGGGCTGCGACCGATATGCCTGCTGCGGCCGCATGGCTGGCTGGCGACGCATGGCGGCATGGGCGCGCAGCCCTGGTCCCGGCCCACGATGCGGCCCGCCGCCGGCATACCCGTGCTGCGCTGCCCAGAGGGGCACGGCCAGCGCCAGCGTGACCAGAAGAGCCGGGATGTAGTTCGTGCGCATCGCAATCACAATCTCAGGCCCTTAAGCTAGTTGCTGCTATCGGTGTCATCGTCGCCGTCCATGGCGTCGAGGGCGTCGAAATTTTGCAGCAGGTCGGAATTCTTGTCCAGATATTGCAAGTCGCCCACCGCCGATCCGGTCGGGGCAATGACATGAGCGGTGGCGGTCGCCGGTGGATTTTCGTTCGGGCGGATGAATCGGCCCGCCTGATAGACACCGATGCCGACGACAAGGCTGAGCGCGGCAGCTACACTGAGCGCCGGACGGCGGAGCCACTGCAACCATCCCGAGGCAGCCTTCTGCTGCTCTTCGCGCAGCCGAGCCTGCATGCGGACATCCCAGTAAGGTGAGGGTTCGGGCGCCTTCCATTCATCGAGCAGGTTCATGGTCGCGCGCAGTGCCTCCACGGTTCCGGCACAATCGCGGCATCCGGCGAGATGAGCTTCGACTTCGGGCGGCACTGGGGTGATGCCCAGGGCGACGTCCGGCAACTGATCGTGAATATTCCGGCAATTCATAAGGGCCTCTAAACGAAATCTTTCAAACTCTCGCGCAACGTCTCATAAGCGCGAAAGAGCAAACTCTTGGTGGCAGACTCGCTGAGGTGCAAGACCTCGGCGATCTGGCGATAATCCAACTCCTGATACTTGTGCATCATGACGGCCATGCGCTGGCGTTCAGGCAAGGCTTCGACGTGTTTGCGGATGGCGCGAAGGCGCTCGCGGCGCAGAATCTCCTGCTCGATATTGGGCCGCTCGTCCGCCACGTCAATCGAAAGTCCAGTTTCCTCATCGCTCTCATCGAGGCTGGCCTTTACCTCGGGCCGCTCGTTCTTGTTATCGCGGGCGTGGTTGACCGCCAAATTGGTCGCGATCCGGTAGAGCCAAGTGGTGAACTTGGCGTCGGCCGAGTAGCTTGCGCGGGAGCGATAGACGCGCAGGAAAACCTCTTGCGAGAGCTCCTCGGCGATCGCGGAATTATGAACCATGCGGTACATAAAGCTAATCATTGCCCGCCGGTAGCGGCTGACCAGGTAGTTGAAGGCGGCATCGTCGCCATCGCGCACCCGGAGCATGACCTGAGCGTCGTCGAGTTCGGCCAGGGTACGGGGATCGCTGAAGCGAAGTTGCTGCCCGCTGCAACTGCTGGAAGCCGGGAAAGCACCGCCGATGGCCATACTACTCATGTCGTTTGGAACCCCTTCGGCTGGCGAAAGTTGCGGGGGCTCGCCGGATTCAGCACCGGTATTTGCGATTTCCGGATTGTCGGGCTTCCTGCGATTCCAGATCATGCCGATGGGGAACACTACTGCGCTATTATGCCCGAAGGCGGGGGATCGCTTGGGAAAGTCACTAACTTGGGAAAGTGACCCAGGGGTAGTGGGTCAGCTTCGGGATCGCTGTGGTCTGGCCGGAGCAGTGTGCCAAGGCCTCCGAGGGTTTTCATTGCTCGACGCCCCTGAGAGCCGCGTTAACCGGGCGTCGTCGTCGCTCACTGTCCACAAAGTGGTCTATTTTGTCGAGAGTGAGCCACTTTAGCTTTGTCCAAGAGGTTTTGCCATCGGCCCGACTGGTCCGGACGGATAGTGAGTTACTCGGGCCGTTTGCGTTAGCTATTCTGTTGCTATCTCGAAGACGCTGAAAGCTAAGAGCGATAGCCAATGTCCATCTCCACTCCTAAATTGATTTTGGTCGACCCAAAGCGCGAGTTGTGCGAATGCTGGAAACAGCAGTTCCGCGGCCTATCCCACGTTGAAATAGTGAACGGGAAGTTCGAGGAACTGGAGGAGTTTGACTGTATGGTGAGCGCAGCCAACTCCTTCGGATTGATGGACGGTGGAGTTGACCTCGCAATCATTTGCTACTTCGGCGTCGAGTTGATGGACCGAGTACAGGAGAGGATCATTCGGGACTATTTGGGGGAGCAACCTGTCGGAACATCGGTTATTGTCGAGACCGGCAACGCTAAGCACCCTTTCATCGCACACACGCCGACAATGCGCGTACCAATGACAATTGCCACCACGGACTATGTCTTTGCTGCGATGTGGGCAATGCTGATTGCTGTGCATCAGCACAATCGCCAAGCCAAGCGGAGAATTAGGTCCATCGCTTGTCCCGGCCTCGGTACTTCCTGCGGGATGGTCCCGCCGGAGGAGGCGGCACGGCAAATGGCACTGGCTTACCGATGGTCCCTCGATCCACCTCGTAACGATTAGCTGGGCGCTCGCAAAGGCACGTCAAGGTGCGGTTGGGCGTGGCGGCGATTCGAACCTGCGGAAATAACCATCTTCGGACTGATCGGTTTACGATAGTGAGCGGAAAGTCGCCAAGTATCCACGTATCTGTCTGGCAGCGGAAGGAACATGGAACGCGCTTCGCGCGGCTTTCATAGATCCCACCTTAGCTTGCCAAAAGAGGCAAGCTAAGGTGGGGCACCCGCATCGTTAGCTGGCGACATATCGCCAAGTAGCTCACGATTCCGAACGGGAGGGGGAGTGACTCTCGACAGAATGGTTTATTTTGTCGAGAGTTGTTTCAAAGCCGAAACTTATCCACACCTCACAAGGGGAAGGATTTGCGAAATCGGAAGGGTTTGTTACAATCCAAGGTGAGCAGGCAGTACGGGCGCTTAACTCAGCGGTAGAGTGTCACCTTCACACGGTGGAAGTCGTAGGTTCGAATCCTACAGCGCCCACCACTCCCATACCCCCGGTAGAGTGGTTCGAAGGTTTCGGTCCGGATGTTTCGGCAGGGAAGCAAAGAGTGCCGGCAGTTGCATTCTGTAGCGACCCGCGGCGGGTTTTTAGCATCTGAACAAGTATTGGCGGGATTTCTGAAATCAGCCGATATCCACAGCCGGACGAAACATTTGGCTTGCCCGTGCAGGGGGCGTTGAGTAGTATCGGGTATCCCTCCGGATCTAAAGGAAGACCTTAGGGTCGCGGCGTTGATCCAAAGCACGGTCACACGACCAGGTAGTACCAAAGACATCCAGCCGGTACGCGGCTCCGAACCACAGCAAGCCCTGTGCCTGGCGGATATGATCGCAAGCAGCTACTTAATACTAGAGAAGCCTGACAATATGAATAGTGGAACGAACCGTCCCGCCAGCAACGGCGGGAGAGGACGCAAGCGGCGCCGTGGGCGTCGCGGTGACCAGGGTGCGGGAGTGCAAGTCGGAACCCAGCCCCAAGCTGGAACAGGACAAGCCAACCAGACTGTGTCGCAAGCTTCTCCGGGAAAGCCAGTGATCCAAGGGAAGCCAGCAATGAAAAGACAGTTCAAATCCAAACCAGTGGCGCGGAAGACCTTTACCGATGCCAATGGCAATGGAGATGGTAACGGCAGCAAACGCATCTTTCGCTCAGTGGTAAATCAAAAAACTCCCGACGCCGGTATTTACAGCGCCCCGATGGACCACTCCTACCGCTCTCTGCAGCATGAGGGCAATGCCGGACGCCCGGGATACGAGGCGATGCCTGTGAAAGACAACTTAAGCTCGAAGCCGATCTTCGTCTTCGTGGATGATCTGTTCTTCATGGCGAAGATCCAGGAGACAGCTCGCAAGCTCAATGTGAAAGTGGACTTCGTCAAGAGCGAGAAGGAAGTCATGGAGATGGTGGCGGCCGGAGAAGAGAAGCCGTCGCTGATCATCATCGACCTGAACCACCACACGGTGAAGCCGCTGACGGTGATTCCGAAGCTTAAGTCGAAGTTCAAGAAAGAAACCAACATCATCGGCTTCCTCTCGCATTTGCAGGGAGAGCTGAAGGTGAAGGCTCAGGAAGTGGGCTGCGATATGGTGCTGCCCCGCTCGGCATTTTCGCAGAACCTGCCGCAACTGCTGCGGCGGCACGCCACCAGCGAAGCTGAGCTTCAGGAATACTGACCCGGCAAGAGACTAAGCGGCAACCGGCTAGAGCCTTCGAGTATCTGAACAAGGGTAGCGCCAGTAGTCCGGCGCTGAGCCCATGGCCCTTGTGTCGCGCCTACGAAGAAAACGAAGTGGGAGCGGAGCTGCGCCGAATCTATACGGAGCTGCGGGGCAACTTCGACCTGCCGTTTGTACCCACTCTATTCAAGAATTTGGCCGCGGTGCCGCCGTATCTGAAAGGCATGTGGCGCGACCTGGGGCCGGTTGCGTCCTCGCGCGAATTCCACGCCGCCTCGGACACGCTGGATGATTTTGTGCGCGCTCAGGCGGTCGGCGGCGGATGGCGGCTGCGCGACCAGGAACGCATGTTGGCCGAACAGAAGATTTCCACCAACGATATGCCGGTACTGGCCGGAGTGGTGGGAATTTTTGTGCGCGCGCTGCCACGGCTGTTGCTGTTTGCGCGTCTGATGCAGTGGGGATATCACGGTGGTCAGCGGGGTCGAGTCTCACCGGGAAACAGGCCCCGGCGCTGTCACGGCTGGTGACCCTGCACGTTCCCAACGAACGCGAGGCGGGTTTGCGGGTCTGGCTGCTCTACGCGGACATGCGGCGCACGATGAAAACGAAGAGCGTGATGTGCCTGTACCGGGCGCTCTCACCGTTTCCGAGCTATCTGGCTTCGGCGTGGGTGGATTCCAAAAGCGTGCTCGCCGACCCGAGCTTTCAGCACACCGCCGAGGGAGTTTCGCAACGCGCGGCATCCCTGGTCAGAGCTATCCCGGTGCACGATCACGAGAAGATACTCAGAACCCTGAGCCCGGATCAGGCACGCGAGGTCCGGGAGACAGTGGATGAATTCGTCAGGACCGCGCCGGCGCTGGCGCTGTTGAGCGTGGTCTGGCGAAAATCGTTTTACGATGCGAAAGACAGGCAGGCAGCGTAGGCGGGGTCAGCGTGCGCAGAACATCCAGCAGAACATCCAGCAGAGGAGAAATCGATGGCGGTATGCTCGCATCTTGATCAGATCAGGATTACCAGCACCGATAAGCATGGGTGCGAAGAGTGCATGAAGACGGGAGACACGTGGGTGCACTTGCGCATGTGCCTGGAGTGCGGCCACGTTGGGTGCTGCGACTCATCGAAGAACAAGCATGCAACCAAGCATTTTCACCGGAGTAAGCATCCCCTGATGCGCTCGATCGAACCAGGGGAAGCGTGGGTGTGGTGCTATGTCGACGAGGTTATTGCCGGAGAGTTGGGGCGCGAGGGATTTCCAATCGCCAGCTAAATTCCGCAAACGCCATGAAGAGCATGAAGGTCGGTTGCCGAAAGATCGAGGCCGCGCCGGAGACATGGGCGGCGCATGGGGTCAACTCGCTACGCTCGGGCTGACCCCTTCATAGTACGCACCTCGCGATCAGTAGCCCTCGGCCTGCTCGACGAAATGGTACTCGCCATCGATCACGCCGTGAGGCTTCTCCGGCTTTGGCGGCCTCGGGATTACCGATGAACTCTCGAGCTTTTTCCATACTGGCAACCTCGAAGAGGAAGAAAATGTTCGCGGGTTCTTCGACCTCGCGCCAGATGTTCAGGAGCCGAAGCCCGGCACTGCGGTGGGCAGCCTCATGCGAAGCGAAGACGGCCTTCCAGCGCGGGAAGTCGCAACGCCGATTGCGACAAAGCAGGTAAGTCATTGGAACCTCCAAAAAAATGTTTGGAGTCCTGGTCAGATTAGCCCGGAGGCCACTTGAGGTCGCGTCCGCCGATGAGGTGCAGGTGGAGGTGAAAGACCGACTGGCCGCTGCGCGGGCCAACGTTGAGCACCGTGCGGTATCCATCCTCGATGTTGCGCTCGCGTCCGAGTTTGGCGGCAATAATGTGGCAGTAGCCGATGATCGCCGCGTCCTCGGGTGCGGCCTCCTTGAGTCCGGCGAAGATGACGCTTGGGCACAATCAGAACGTGAGTGGGCGCAGCAGGCTTCAGGTCCTCGAAGACGTAGACCTGCTCGTCTTCGTACACCTTCTTCGAGGGAATTTCTCCGGCGATGATTTTGCAGAAAAGACAGTCGCTCATGAACGCTCCTTGCGAGGCCAATTTAGCACAGTCGGGAGCGGCGATGGCTGGCGCTGGTTAGTCGAGGCGGACCATGAAGACTCCGCCTTCTTCCACGTGGGTGTGCTGGTAGACCTTGCGGGTCTTCTCCTTGTCGTCCTGCGGCAACGCGGATGCGGACCCAGTAGCCGGTGGGGCCCTTGAACTCGATCACCTGTGAGCCGGGATAACGGTCGAGCAGACTTTGCTTCAGGGTGATGGCGTCAGACTGCGATTTGAAGGCGCCAATCTGCACGCACCAGCGGCCACCGGTCTCGATGGAGTGCGGGGCTTCGAGGACGTCGAGGCGCACCTGCGCGGTTCCGGGAAGGTAGACGTCGATGGCCTTGGCGGCGGCGACCGAGAGGTCGATGATGCGGTCGCCGACGAAGGGGCCGCGGTCGGTGATGCGGACCACGGTGGACTGATTGCTGCTGAGATTGACCACGCGCACGATGGAATTGAGCGGCAGAGTGTTATGCGCGGCGGTCATCTCGTATTGGTTGTAGAGCTCTCCGTTGGCGGCTTTTTTGTTGTGGTAGTTGGGGCCGTACCAACTGGCGTAACCCACCTCGCTCCAGATGACCCGGGCATTGGGATCGACATGGATTCCGGGAACGGAGGCGAGCGGAGCGGAGGTGTTTGCCCGGTCGCCGCGGACGGCGAAGAGCCTTCGGGAAGCGAGGGTGCGGGCGGAACATTGCGCGCCGTCTGCTTTTTGCCGCCGCAGCCAATGGCCAACAGAGCGATGAGAGCAGGGCGGCGAACAGCAATGCACGCGGGAGGCGGCGCGCGTGGGCGCATGAGCCGACGATAGCCGCAACGGTTGGTTCATGGGCGAGCACGGAGAATTCCAAGGCAGTTTGATTCTGGGCTCTCGGCCGGGGATGGTCAATGAGGTGGAACACCACTGATCACTGCACGGCGAAGCCGCCGATTCGAGGTGGGCCATGACATCTCACATTCGCAAAAGATGGCGGAGGTGGGCCACCTGTGCGCTTATGCGGGCAGCATCGGGTACTCCGGGTCCAGGGGCATGACGATCCAGAGCACGATGTAGGCGAGCAGACCGGTGCCTCCGAGCAGAACGCAGAGCAGCCAGATGGCGCGCACGAGGGTGGCATCGATGTCGAGGTAGCGGGCGACGCCGGCACAGACGCCGGCGATTTTTTTGTCTGCGCTGAAGCGGGCGAAGGGGCGCTTCTGGATGCGAGCTGCGGGAGCGGGGCCACACGGGTTCCGCAGAACTGGCAGAAAACTGGGTGCTCACCGATGTCTTTGCCACAATTCGAGCAATACATGGCTTCTCCTGCCTTGCCGGGTCGAATCTCAGCTCCGCAAGGGCTGGAACATGATACGTCAGAGGGATGCGCAAAGTTCAAGAGCCCGACTGGCATCGAGGATTTCTATCGGTTCCGTGAACGTCCAGTCACAAACAGGAGAAGCATACCGATAATCACGGAACTGATGACGAGTCCGGCGGCAATCGCGTTGGGTGATAACCCAAGGTCTCCATTCATGGCAAGGCAAACTCTACACTTTCGGGAACCCTGCCGCAAGGCGTCGTGGCAGGGACGGCAGGGGACGAAGACCCACGGGATACCCACATCTGCTAACGGCGGCAGATGTGGGGCACCGCCACGGGAGCGGCCAGTGATAATTTTCATTCGAACGGAACACGCGTGTTTTCAAGTGGTTAATGTGTGACATAGGTCACCGTTTGATGTGATATTTCGCAGATCGGCGGCGGGAGGCAGCCGTTCGTGGATTCCCAGTTGGGAATGCCGGTGAAACACCCTAGCATTTGTGTCTTCAGGGATAGACGGAACGAGAAACTGAAAACGGGCGGACCCGACAAGGAGCAGCGGTTCATGCACAAGCCGATCAAGTACGTGGAAAAGGCATTTACCTATGTGGCGAAGGGCGCCTGGGTGGTCTTCGAAAAGCTGAACCGCATCCACCCGAGGCCTTCGATTACGCCGAAGTGGGCGGACAAACCGCTGCTGAAGTCGTATGAGAAGACGAAGCCGCCACTGGGCTGGCCGCGGACGACCGACTCGCTGTGTCCGAAGTGCGTACCGGAGATTCGGCGGCAGATTGTGGACGGCAAGCTGCCGCATGAGATTCTGCTGAACGAAAAAGTTGGCGAGATCAAGGCCCAGATCATCGAGCGCGACGGGCGGATTCTGATGGTGAAGGACTGCCCGAAGCACGGTCACTTTGAAGACGTGATGGCGGTTGACGTGGAGTTTTTCCGGCACCTGGAAGAGATGTTTCCGGGGCGCGACATGCGGGCGCACAACGACGAGCGGCTGCATCATCACGGCACTTCGACGATCAAGCACGGACGCGGCTCGGTGCTGACCATCGATCTGACGAACCGCTGCAACATGATGTGCGATCCCTGCTTTATGGACGCCAACCAGGTGGGCTTTGTGCACGAACTGGGGTGGGAAGACATCAAGACGATGCTGGACAACGCGATCACGATCAAGCCGCGCCGGCAGATGAGCGTGCAGTTCAGCGGCGGCGAGCCGACATTGTCTCCGCATTTTTTGGAGGCCGTGGCGTACGCCCGCAAGGTGGGCTACAACTCGGTGCAGGCGGCGACGAACGGGATTGAGTTTGCGAAGTCTCCGGAGTTCTGCAAGCAGGCGGCGGAAGCCGGTCTGCGGTATGCGTACCTGCAGTTTGACGGCATCGGCAATGCGGCGAACTCGCATCGCAAGGTGGGCAATCTGTTTGACGTGAAGCTGCGCGCGATTGAGAACCTGCACAGCGCGGGGGTGGAGATCGTGCCGGTGACGACGATCGTCAACGGGGTGAACAACGAGCAGGTGGGACGCATCATTCAGTTTGCGCTGGATAATCCGAAGCGCATCTCGTTCCTCTCGTTCCAGCCGGTTTCGTTCACCGGGCGGGATGAGGGGATTACCGACGAACGGCGCCGGGCGCAGCGGTACACGCTCAGCCATCTGGCGCATGACGTGAAGGATCAGACCGGACTGGGCGAGCCGGCGCGCGATTGGTTCCCGATTTCGTTCATGGGCACCTTCAGCGACTGGGCTGACGTGGTGCACGGCTCGGCCAAGGATTGGGGTTCGGTGAACTGCGGCTGCCATCCGAACTGCGGCGTGGGCATGGCGCTGATGATCGACAAGGAGACCAAGGAAGCCGTTCCGGTCACAAAGTTCATCTGGGCAGATCAGGTGGCTCGCGACGTGGCCAAGGTCAACGATGCGGGACGCGGCGCACGCTGGTCAAACCTGGGCATGGCGTTGGCGCTGGCGCGCAACTACGATCCGTTCCAGTCGCCGACGCACTTCAAGTTCACCGACCTGCTGAAGAAGTTCGACAAGACCTTTGCGGCGACCAAGAAGGCGGAGGTGAAGTACGGCAAGTCGAGCCCGGACCGCACGCTGGAAGACATCCAGAAGCGCCGGGCCGACCGCTGGAACTTCCTGTTCATCGCCGGCATGTGGTTCCAGGATCTGTTCAACTATGACTTCCGGCGCACGGAGCAGTGCATCATTCCTTATGCCACGCAGGAAGGCGAGATCAGCTTCTGCGCCTACAACACGGGCGTGGGCTGGCGGAACATCATTGAAAAGATGCACATGACGGCGACGCTGACGAAGTGGTACGAAGAGCACGGACGGCATGAGATCTTCGCGGGCGGCAAGCAGGTTGCACTGGAGAGCACGGAGCATTCGCTGACGCTGAACCAGGAGCACGTGCATGCCGGACGCAATACGACGCTGGACGATCAGGGGATAGCCAAGACCGCGCGGGAAGAAAAGCTCCGCGCCCGGGACGCCAAGCTGAAACAGAGCGCCGAGGACGCCAGGATGATGGCGCTCTACAAGCAGCACGTTCTGGGCGAGAAGGCTCCGGAGATCGGCGGATTCGTTTCCGTGGAAAGCCTGGGCGGGAAGACGGCGGCAAAGGTGGACGAGAAAGACACGCGAAGAAGAAGTGATGGGAGACTGAGGCGCCGACTCGAGCGGGAATGCCGGGCAAAAAAATCGTCCGCCGGTTTTCCGGCGGACATCGTTTCGGGAGGAGAAAACTCTATTCGGCTTGGTCGAAGGTTATCGACTCAGCCATCTGTTGGTATTCACCCTGGCGGGCATTTAGTTCCACTTCTTTCAAAGAAATTTCAGAATTTAATGAGGCGAGCCGATCCTCCTGCTGATTGAGGCCGGCGACATAGCGCTGGAGTAAGGCTTTCTCCTCGGCGCTGCCCTTGAGCGACTTCATATTCTCGCGGATGCGGGCCTGCTCCTTATCGAGGCGTGCGATTTCGTCGCGACGCTCCTGCAACTGGCGCTCGATGGATGCGATCTCGTCCTTTTTGGTGAGCAGGGTACGCAGCGAGGATTCCACCTCGGGGTGGATTCCGCTGGACTTGAGGATGAAGGCGATCAGGTTGTCGTCGATGATGTTGAGGGCGTAGGTGGTCTCCTGGGGATAGTATTCGGCGACGACCAGCTTTTGGCTGGAGGCGGGTGCGACCTGAACCCGGAAGCGGTGATAAGAGTTCGAGGTCTCCTCCGGCTTGAGATCCTTGTCGAGGAAGTGCCAACCGGGGCGGGCCGGGTGCTCGATGACAACGCTGCGGGCGGTGATATCGGAGTTGGAGATGGTGTAGGTGCGGGTTGCGCGCAGTTCGCGGGTGAGGTAGAGGATGCCGCGAGCGGCTCGCAAGTGGGTGTAAGGACGCTCCTCGTATTGGCCGTCGAGTTTGACGCGGACGGCGGTGTCGGCGGCGTAGGAGATGAGACGGCGCTCGTCGGGATGAACCTCGGCGAGCAGTCCTTCTCCGGCGAAGGCTCCGCCCTCGACGATGTTGAAGCTTCCGGCATCGAGGGTGAGGCCACTGGAGTTGGTGAGCCAGAGGGCGCGCACGGGGGTATGCTCCCGCTCATTCCAGAGGGTGACCTTCTCGGCATCGACCCGGGCCTGCACGATGGGAACGAGCGCGGACTGGTTTTGCAGGACCGTGACATTCTGCTTGATGGCGTACTCGAACATATCGCCGAGGGCTTCGCCGGAGGACTGGGCTTCAAAGGATTGCTCGTAGGCTTCAGAAGGAGCGTTGGAAAGACCCGCATAGGCTTCGGGATTGTCGGCCTGGGCCTGGGCGGCAGCGACTCGGCCGTTGACTGTCTCCGCCTGCCTTGAAAACTCCGCCGCCGATGCCGCCGCCGCGACCTGGGCCGACCCCGCCGCCGCTTCCGCTGCCGACTCCACCGCCGCTGCCGCTGCCGATTGCGCCATCCTTTGCCGCTTTAACCGGAGAAACTGCGGGCAGCTCATACTCCGCTCCCTCATGAGTCTGGGGGGTGAGCTGCGCGGTTTTGGGAAGTTCGACGGTGGGGCGGCGGACGTAGTAGGGCTGCGAGATTGGCTCGACAAAGGACTGTGGGGCTCCGGCGACGAGCGAGAGTTGGATGTTGCGCCAATCTTCGCCGACCGTGTTATCGACGACGGCCCAGCCCTGGAGGAGCGGCTTGGAATTGCGGGCCATCTTTGTTCGGGAGGACGATCCGGTAAGTTGATTTCCAGACGGGAACTTCGCTGATGTAGCTGACGACGATATCGCGCGGGCCTTCGCCACGGGTGGAGATGGTCATCTGGCGGATATCTTGGTCGCGGGCGCTGGCGAGCAGGGCCATGTAACGGGAGACCTCATGGGTCATTTCGGCTTCGAGGATACGCACGGAGGTTGCGGGAGTGAGATCGAAGGTGTGGAGATCGCCGGAGTCGGAGACGAGGGAGATCTGGGTGGTTTTCAGCTCGCTGCCTTCTTTGTCCTGACGGGTGATCTCTTCGACGGAGAGCAGGCGTCCGGTGGCCGACGAAGCGGCGGCGTGGACTTCGACGCGCGCGCCGCGCAGGGCGTTGAGGAACGAGGCGCGGTCGGGGTTGCCGTCGAGGGCGAGACGCAAGGTGCTGAGGCGCTGGCTGAGCGGGGCAATGGAGTTGTAGCGCACGCCACCGACCTTGCCGCCTGCCGAGATCGACTACGGTAAGGGACTTGAGCACATCATTGAGTTGCGCGGTGCTGAAGTGGATGTTGAGCTCCTGATCGCCGGTGACGCGGGCCTGGTGTTCGAAGTATCCGACACCATTTTTGTAGAGGACGACGCGGCGGATGGGGAGTTCGGCGGCTGCGGCCTCGCGGGTTTCCGCGGTGCGGAGACTTGGCCGGAAGTTTGGCGGCACGCTGGGCAGCGGATCGAGGGGCGGGTTGGGCGGTGTTTTGGGCGAACCCGGACCCGAGCAGAGATAGTAGATGCAAGGGGAAGCACTGCGAGCGGTCGTCTCATGCGGTCTCCTTAAGAACGCGGGTATTGGTGCGGAACGGTTGCGAGGATGCGAAACAATGGTGATTGACGGATTGCAATTTGCGGGCGATATTGCGCGCCTGCAGGGTATGACCCCGGGCCCACGCACTAAGTTCCTGAAATCGCCACTGGATGCGTGAAATTGCGATTCGCTGAAAAGGGTACGGTGCCAGTGCTCTGGTCGAGGCAAACTACATATACGCGGGAGTAGTGTTTGCTCCCACTAATATCCCAACTGTTGAGCGGAGAGAGCCTTGAGCACTCCATTTGCATCGGCGAAGCGGCCGGACCTGAAAATTTTGCAACCTGAAAAGACCCTGACCGGTGGCCCAATTCAGCCGTTGCAGAAGGGGCTTCCGAAGACGACCATGTCGCTTTGTCCGGAGTGCGAGCCGACGACGCAAGATCCCGGCGCGCATCTTTGAAGAGAACGGCCGCGTGATGATGGAGAAGACCTGCCCGGTGCACGGCGAGTTCAAGGACTGCGTGTACTCGGATGTAGCGCTCTATCTGAAGATGGAGGAGTGGGAGTTCGGCGATAACACGGGGCTGAGCAATCCGGCGGTCGATAAGGGTGCGGAAGCGTTTGCCCGGACGATTGCGGACTGTGCTCGCTGCACACCTCGCACAGCGCGCTGGCCAACGTGGACTTGACCAACCGCTGCAACCTGACCTGCCCAGTGTGCTTTGCCAACGCGAATGCGGCGGGATACCTGTATGAGCCGGACATGGAGCAGGTGCGCACCATGCTGATGGCGCTGCGCAACGAGCGTCCGGTGGATGGGCGCGTGGTGCAGTTCTCCGGCGGCGAACCGACGATTCATCCCAAGTTCATCGAGATTCTGGCGATGGCCAACGGAGATGGGCTTCACCCACCTGCAGGCGGCGACCAACGGAATCCTGATCGCCGCCAGCCTGGAGTTTGCCAAGAAGTGCAAGGAAGCCGGACTGGCAACCTTGTATCTGCAGTTCGACGGCGTCAGCGACGACATCTACCTGAAGACGCGCGGCGAGGCGCTGTTCGACATGAAGATGCAGTGCATCGAGAACTGCCGCAAGGCGGGAATGAAGATCGTGTTTGTGCCGACGATCGTGAAGGGGCTGAACGATCATCAGCTCGGCGACATTCTGAAGGTGGCCATCGACAACGTGGACACGGTCAGCGGCATCAGCTTCCAGCCGGTGGCGTTTACCGGACGCATCTCCAAGAAGGAGCTGGAGGCCAAGCGCTTCACCCTGACCGATCTGGCGTTCTGCCCTGAGCGACCAGACGGGGATGTTCGACAAGTACAACGACTGGTTCCCGCTGTCGGCGGTCACGCCGTTCAGCAAGCTGATTGCGGCGGTGGAGCATCGCGGCGTACCGACGATCTCCAGCCATCCGCACTGCTCGCTGGGAACTTACATGTTCGTGGACGAGAAGTCGCGCAAGGCGGTGCCGGTGACGCAGTTTGTGGATATTCCGGCGATGCTGCAGGATATCGAGATGCTGTCGCGCAAGAAGTTCGGCGGGTTGATGAAGTATTACAACGGCGCCAAGGGCTGGATGGAGCTGAAGAAGCACTTCAAGACCGAGCTGGCGCCGGCGGGGTTGACCTTCGAGAAGATTCCTCAACACGATCCAGGGCATGACGAACAAGAAGCTGGGCCGCGACGGCATGGACGGCACGTTCACCTATCGCACCCTGCTGGTGGCCGGCATGCACTTCCAGGACAATCTACAACTACGATATCGAGCGGGTGAAGCGCTGCGTGATTCACTACGCGGCGCCGGATGGCAAGCTGTATCCGTTCTGCACCTACAACTCCGGGCCGACCTACCGCGAGAAGATCGAGAAGGAGTTCTCGATTCCGTTCGAGGCGCAGTTGGAGCGCTTTGAGTTCGTCGAGATTAGAAAGTAGCTCGGGAAGTAGCCGACTGGATTGAGCGAGATGAACGAGATGAAAAAGTTGAGCCCGCCAGGAGATGGCGGGCTCTTTTCTTGCTGCGGAACAGGATGCTACTTTGCGGGTTCGGCTGGCTTGCGATCGGTGGCTGGGCCGCTTCGGTTGTTTGGCCCGGATGTAGGCTGCCGGTGCGGTTGCGGCCGCGGGCTTTTCCTTGATCGAGAGCAGTTCGACCTCGAAGATGAGGGTGGAGTTGGGGCCGATGTCAGCACCTGCGCCGCGCGCGCCGTAGGCGAGTTCGGCGGGGATGAAGACCTGGTACTTGGAGCCGACGGGCATGAGCTGGAGGATCTCGGTCCATCCCTTGATGACTCCGCTGACGGGGAAGGTGGCGGGCTTGCCGCGCTTGTAGGAGCTGTCAAACTCCTTGCCGTTGATGAGGGTGCCGCGATAGTTGCACTCGACGGTATCGGTGGCGAGTCGGCTTGGGGCCGTCGCCCTGCTTTTCAATCTTGTACTGCAATCCGCTGGGGAGGGTGACGACTCCCTCTTTGGATTTATTGGCGGCAAGGAAAGCTTCGCCTTCCTTTTTGTTTTCTTCGCCGGCGAGCTTCATTTGGCTTCCTGTCTTTTCGCTGCGCTTCCTTCTGGAGTGTCGGTGATCGCGGCTTTGGCTTCCTCTTCGGTCAGCAGGAGCTTGCCTCCGGCGAGTGCGTCCTTCAATCCGCGCAGAAGAATGGCGGGATCGACTTCGATGCTATCGCGCTTCAGGCTTCTTGCGATGCTGATGCCGATGGCGTAGCTGGCTTTATCTTTCTGGGTTTTAAGCACGGGAGCGCTCGGTAGTGCTCTTGGCCGCAGGTGCTTTCTGGGTGGAGGCGGTTGAGGATTTCGCCGCGGGAGTCTGCTGGGCCAGAGCGCGTGCCAGCCAGCGTGAGTCCGGCAGCGAGAAGCATAGTGGTCGCGGTCAGAGTTGTTTTCAGGTGAGGAGTTTTCATACTAGGAATCAGAACACAAAGCGGCAGAGACGGCAAAGCCAAAGTGAAGCCGCCGACACGACGGCGGAGCACATTGGGCTAATGCACAGGGAAAGATAAGGATTGTTACAATCGGCTCACCGATGACCAGAACAGGACAAACTCCGGTGCATTGCAGAGGGCGCTGCTGGCGTGGTATGGGCAGCACAAGCGCGAGCTGCCCTGGCGGCAGGACAGCGATGCCTACCGGGTGTGGGTCTCTGAAATCATGTTGCAGCAGACGCGCGTGGCAGCGGTGCTGGAGCACTATCGCATCTTTCTGGAGGCGTTTCCGACGGTTGAGGCGCTGGCCCTGGCGCCGGAGGAGCAGGTGCTGGCGCTGTGGAGCGGGCTGGGCTACTACCGCCGCGCACGCATGCTGCACCGGGCGGCGCGGGTGGTGGTCAGCGAGCTGGGCGGCGTCATTCCGCGCGACGGTGGAGGAGCTTGAGGAAGTTGCCGGGAGTCGGGCGCTACACGGCATCGGCCATTGCGAGCATCGCCTTCGGGGAGCCGTTTGCGGTGGTGGACGGCAACGTCGAGCGGGTGCTGAGCCGCATGGATGGGGAGCCGCGCACCGGCGCTGCGGCGTGGAAGCGGGCGGAGGAGTTGCTGGATCGCCATCATCCCGGGGATTGGAACCAGGCGATGATGGAGCTGGGTGCGACGGTTTGTACGCCGCGCAGTCCGCAGTGCCTGGTTTGCCCGGTGCGCCTGGTGCCAGGCTCCGGGGGCGGAGACGCAGAAGCCGAAGACGCACGCGCAAACGAGTGCAGATGACGCGCGTGCTGATTGAGCGGAGCGGTCGCGTGTACCTGGTGCAGCGCGCCCCGGATGCGGCACAGATGGCCGGAATGTGGGAGCTCCCGGTGTGGCGTGGCCCGAAGCGCGAAACCGGACGTAGTTGGCAAAGCCGCGGGGAAACCAGAATCCGCACCAGAGGGGAGCGCACAGGAGTTGTGCGTGATGCGGCACGCGATTACCGACACCGATTATGATTGTGCGGGTGGTGAGGCTGGGGCTGAAGGCGCTCGGCGCAAAGGAAAAGAAGCCGGGCCGGTGGGTGGAATATGAGGAAATCGTCGAACTGCCTCTGACCGGGCTGACGCGCAAGATTTTGCGCAAGCTGGGCGGCAGCGGCGGCACGCCGGGCACTCGGTAAGGTACGGGACAGCGTACAATGAGGTTTTACCGCGAGCCACTCTGGTGGTCGCAGGATCGGGAGTTTTCACCATGCGCAGAGTTTTGATGATGGGTGTGTTGTGCCTGGCGCTGGCGGGCGCGGGCGTTGCCGGTTCTCATCCGGCGAAGAAGGCTGCGGCCGGCATGGGAGGACAGCCTGACGGGATGATGGCGGCGATGCACAAGGTGCAGGCAGAGCGCATCCGCGCCGACGTAAAGTACCTGGCGAGCGACGCCCTGGAGGGCCGGGGAACCGGCACCAGGGGTGGCGATCTGGCGGCCGACTACATCGCGAAGCAGTTCAAGGATGCGGGCGTGGAACCGGCGGGCGACGACGGAAGCTACTTCCAGAAGGTTCCACTGGTGGGAGTGACGACGCTGCCGGAGACGACGCTCTCGGTGAAGACTCCCCGGCAGACGATGAAGCTGAAGCTGCTGGACGACATTGTGGTCTTCAGCCTGGACCAACAGGAAGTGAGCGATGTGAACTCCGAGCGTGGTCTTTGTCGGCTACGGCATCACCGCTCCGGAATTTTCCTGGGACGACTACGCGGGTGCCGACGTGAAGGGCAAAGTCCTGCTGATGCTGGTGAATGAACCGCCCTCGGACGATCCCAGATATTTTGGCGGCAAGGCGCTGACCTACTACGGGCGCTGGACGTACAAGTACGAGCAGGCGGCACGGATGGGCGCCGCCGGCGTGATTCTGATTCACCAGACCGAGATGGCCAGCTATGGCTGGGATGTGGTGCGCAGCTCGTGGTCGGGCGAGCGCTCAGGGCTGGCCGACGATCGGGAGCCGAAGCTGGCGCTGGCTTCCTGGATTCAACTGGCCCAGGCGCGTGCCATGCTGGCCGATGCCGGGCAGGACCTGGATGCTCTGATTGCCGCGGCCCAGGAGAAGGGTTTTCGGGCGGTGCCTCTGCCGTTGACGGTGAACGCGCACGTGGTCTCGGCAATCCGCCATTTTGAGTCGAGCAATGTGATCGGCAAGGTGAGCGGCTCAGATCCGGAACTCAGGAAGCAGGCGGTGATCTTCACCGGCCACTACGACCACCTGGGGATACGTCCGGATCAACCGGGCGACAACATCTACAACGGGGCGCTGGACAATGCGACCGGGACGGCTATGGTGATCGAGATGGCGCGGGCGGTGGCGGCCTCTCCGGTGAAGGCGAAGCGTTCGATGTACTTTGTGGCCACGACCGCCGAGGAGCAGGGGCTGTGGGGCTCGGCTTACCTGGCAAAGCATCCTCCGGTTCCGCTCTCCGGCATCAGCTTGAATCTGAATTACGACGCGATCAAGCCGCTGGGAATTCCTCGGGAGGTTGAGGCGGAGGGTTATGAGCGAACCACTTTTGGCGCGGTGTTTGAGAAGACGGCGGCAGACTTCAAGATGACGGTTCTTGCGCCGGAGCATCCGGAGAATGGCGGCTACTTTCGCTCCGACCATTTCAGCTTTGCAAAGATGGGGGTTCCGGCGTTTTCCATCGAGACGGGCGAGCGCTTCAGCGGCCATCCCGAGGCATGGGTGAAGGCCAATAGCGAGGCGATGGACAAGAGTTACCACCAGCCCAGCGACGAGTACAAAGACGAGTACGACTATCGCTCGAACGCGGTGCTGGCACGCTTCGGGATCGCCTTGGGGTACCGCGCGGCGGAGCAACCGGAGCTGGTGCAATGGAAGCCGGGAGAGCAATTTGAGAGGGCGCGCTAGGAGTTCCAGGCAGTAATTTCCCAAGGTAATGGGAGTAAGGAATTCGGCCCTCCCGCTGCGCATTGCCGTGTGATAGAGTCCGAACGTCAGCTCACAAAATGAGCCCATCAGTAAGGATCAGAATGTCTTCGTTTCCGTTTTTTGGACGGGCGAAATTGCGCGAGATGGCGAGCCAGTTCACGCTGGCTTCCTATACGCCGGAGCTCACCATTCAAGGGCTGGTTGCGGGCGTTGACAACTTGCATCCTGACGTGTTCCTCAGCCCAAAATTCACTGAAATCGCACGGATCCACCTGGCCAACCTGATTGAGCAGCACGGGGACGTGCAGCAGTTGGCTCGCGTGCCGGAAGAGAATCCGTTCGGCGATTCGCGCTACGGACGCGCCCACATCAAGCACGACGCGCTGCCGGCGCAGGAGGTGGACTACCCGGCGGAGTTCAAGCGCTGCCTGAGCGGATTGCAGATTGCGTCCTTGCGGCGCGCGCGCGAGGCCGACGATCTGCAACTGGACCTGCTGTGCCGGGTGGGGCTGGTGAAGTTCTTGCGCACCGAGCTGGCACTGCAGTTCGCGCAGGTTCTGGAGCGCTGCCGCGAGAATCTGAAAAAACGCGACGAGCGGCATCTTGAGCTGCAGCAGATGGTGTTGCGCGACCGCTTCCTGCGCTTCCAGGTGAACAAGCGGCAGGTGCTGCGCCGGGTCTCCGAGGATGTGCTGGCCACGCTGAGCGAGGTGGAGCGGGAGACGGTGGCGAGCACGCGGCGCTCGCTCTTCGGCGATCGCGAGGCCGCCGGCTACGAGGTTCTGGCGAACCGTCTTATCTTCCCGGAGTCGAGCCAGGACCCATTTCTGCGGGCCGAGCACTACGCGCTGTTTGGAAGCTTCGATCGCGATCCCGATCTGTTCGAGAATGTGGTGGCGATCGCCAAGGGATTTTTGAAGAAGCTGGGCGTGGCGCACGGCGACCCGGAGGCGGAGGCGCTGCTGAACGTGCCGGAAAATGCCAAGGTGCTGATGTTCAGCGGACTGGCGGATGAATCTCCCCGGGGCAAGGCGCAGCGGGCGATCACCACGGCATGGATGGAGGCCCTGGAAGACGCCAAGGTCATGGACTACGCGGTAGCTGCCTACGAAACGGTTCCAATTCTGGGCGACTACGGAGCCGTGGTCTCACCGCAACAGTTGAAGTGCGCCTTGATTTTGAAGAACGAACTGCGGCGGGTGGAGGAAGTGCTGGAGATGCACGACCGTCGTCCGCTGGAGAAGCTGCACGCGGCGGTGCAACGGGTTCGCTCGGCGGGCACGGCCGAACGCATGAGGTATGCGGCACGCTACTTCATCGATCTGTCGCGCTTCCATCGCGACCTGCGCAAGATGGAGGTGCTGGAGCGCGCCCTGGATTCGGTGAACGTGCTCAACAATGCACGCCTGCGGGAGCTGTCCGAGATCAACGGAACGCTCTACGAGTTTCTGCTGCCGGAAGAGGAAAAGCCGGCAGAGCAGCGGGTGAAGGATCACGTGGTGCTCAAGGCGGACATTCGCGACTCCACGTTCCTGACCCGTTCGTTGCTGGAGCGCGGATTGAATCCGGCATCGTTCTTCAGCCTCAACTTTTTTGAGCCGGTGAACAAGCTGCTGCCGAAATATGGCGCGGAAAAGGTCTTCATCGAAGGCGACGCGGTCATCCTGACGCTGCTGGAGAACGAAGGGCAGCGGGGATTCGGCGTGTCACGCACCTGCGTACTGGCCCGGGAAATGCTGAACATCGTGCGTGCCTACAACAACGCATCGACGGAAAACGGACTGCCTCCGCTGGAGATCGGAATCGGCATTGCCTATCAGAATTCCGCGCCGCTCTACCTGATGGACGGGGCGCACCGGATCATGATCTCCGAGGCGTTGAACCTGAGCGACCGCCTGAGCGCCTGCCACAAGCGCGCGCGGCGGCAGGTGAAGGACAGTAAACTGCTGTTCAACGTCTTTGTCTTCCAGACGGCGGATGAAGATGCGGCGGCGGGTGCGCTGGAGGATTTCCTGCTCAACTACAACGTTGGCGGAATCCACTTGCCGCGAGCCGGGTTCGACAAGATGCGGGATGAGATTTCACTGGAAGAGTTTGAGATGGAGTTGCCGATGCCATGGGGCGCAGAACGCGTGCGGCTTTTTCGGGGACTGGTTCCGGTGAGCCCTGGGGTCTTTCATCCTATTCTGGTGCGAGAGGGAAGAGCGGCACAGGTTGAGGTGCGCGACTTTGGCTTCTGTGCGCTGGGCCGACCATATCTACTACGAAGTGTGCGCCAATCCGGAGCTGATTGCGGCCACTGAGCGGCGGGTCGCCGGACAGCCAACCTAAGCCTGTGGCCGAATTCATCAGTCGGCCAGCAATCCATAGCTACCAATCGCACAGCTGGATTATTAGCGGAGCCCCGCGGCTTTAAGGCGGAAGGGAACTGCGATCACGGCTTCGAGGTCAATTGCGTGTCCGTCCTTGAGGGCGGGGCGGAAGAGCCAGCGCGAGAGCGCCTCGGAGGCATTCTGATCGAGGCGCGGATCAAGGCTCTTGGCGACCGCGATGTCGCCGACGCTGCCATCAGCGCGAATGGTGGCCGTGAGCACGACAGTGCCTTGCACGCCATCCTGCATGAGGTCGCCCGGATAAGCCGGGTCGAATTTGCTGACCACCTCGGGCGCGGCGATGGGAGAAGAGTTCGAGGCTGGGTTGCGATCTCCGCCGCGTTCTCCGCCGTGGTCCACGTCACGCTCGGCGAAGTGGATAATCCAGCTACCGGTGGCGGCGTTGAGGTTGGGCATGTTGACGGAAAGGGTGTAGGAGCGGCGGCCGGCAAAGATCCGCTTCTCCAAATCCGTGCGCGGTGCGGCGGATTCGCGCGCCACGGGTTGACGCGCCGGGAGAGATATCGCCGGAGGGTGCATCGCAGCCATGAGTTTGGCGCGCACATCAGGATCGGCGGCCTTGTTGGGTGCGGTGACCGGGCTGTCCGGTACAGGCGGAGCGGCCACACTGATGCCGGGCGGGGCGTTGACCGGAGCTTTGGATTCGGGCGCGCCTGCTCCAGTGGAGAGACCGGCACCTGGGGTTCCGCTGGCCTCCGCGCGCCCGGCGGGCGACGCCGCAAAGGCTCCCTGGCGGTTGCCGGACGGAAGTTGCACAGGGGCGTGGACTTCAGCTGGATGAAGGTTTAGGGCGATGATCTGGCCAGCCATGCGCTGGGTCTCGGGAAGGTGCGGCGCCTCAGGAATTGGCTCGGCGATGCGCGGGGCCAGATGGGCAAGGACGGCAGAGCTTCCGCGACTGACGCGGCCAAGGTCGGGCGCTGGTTCTACCACCTTTGGCTGGAAGGCGGGCAGGGCGTGGCGGAGATTGGCCTGCGCAACCTCCGGGGCAGGTTCGACGACTTGCGGCTCAAAGGCCGGCAGCTTGGAGCGCGAGCGCAGGGCATTGGAATCGACCGCCGGACGAATCACCTCAGGCATGAAATTTGGCAGGCGCAGTTTGGCCGAGTCGCGCTCGCTGGCGGCAAGGGGTTGCACCGGGACGGTAGTCTGGTAAGCGACGATGTTGGGGAGATCGACGTCCTGCTTGAGCTCGATTTTGGGGGGAGCGACGATGGTTTGGTGAAGATTGTCCGGGGTCTCGGGGAGGGACAGAATCTCCTGCTTGGCCAGGACCGGGTCAGGCTTTCCGCTGGCATGGGGATGCGTGGGCGCGCCGTGCAATTCGGGCAGATACGGGCTGATCGTGTAGCCACGGAGCATCCGGCGGGAGAGCGGATCGGCAAGGTGGATGGAGGATTGCGGCCAGATCGAGATGGCGTAGAGCAGTCCCAACAGCGCGGCGTGGGCAAAGACGGAATCGAGAAATCCGCGGCGGGGAAAGGGCGTGCGCAGGTCAACGCCGTGCCAGAAGCCGTGATCCGGAGCGGAGGTGGTCACCAGCCCAGGTACCACCCGGCCGCGGAGACGGTCGGCGAGGTTCCCGGCAAAGACAGCGCGCGGGTTGGCCCAGGCTACCAGGAGGCGCAGCTCTGGCTCTGGGGCTGCTGGCTCGCTGTCAGTGGGCTGCGGAGTTCGAAATTTGAGCGTGGCTCGCAAGGCTACCAAGTGGCGAGATTATATCGCGAGGCGGAGAATTGTGCTGAGGCTCCGAAGCTCGGCTATACTCGATCCAATTATGAAAAACGTTTTCGGAATTGCAGCTTTGTTGCTCACTCTGATCACGGCCGGGACGGCCCAGCAACAACCCACCAAGCCGGAGATGGGCGGAGACATCACGGGGTTGTACTCGTTCGTTCACGAAGGTGAGTTCGTGCAGATCGAGGTGAATGAGGGAAAAGTCACGGGGCTGGTTTCGCGCTTCAAAAACGAGGATATGGACAAGGCCGAATTCGTGGACCAGTACTTTGAGCAGGCAAGTCTCGAAGACTCCACTCTGACCTTCCGTACCAAACCGGGTCCTGACCACGGCGTCTGGTTCGAGTTTTCCGGGAGGGTGGAGCGCGGGTCGGCGAAGACTCCAAGCGAGGAAGGGTACTGGACGGTGAAGGGGACTCTGACCGAGCATGCAGACGGAAAAGCTCCCGGGAAAGTGCACGAACTCACGCTCAAGTCCTTTCCGGAGGATGCGGAGCTGGATGCGTTGCCGAGAAGCGCGGCACAAGGGACGGACGATAAGAAATAGTCCTTCGTGAGGTTCTGGGTCTACCTTAATGTTTTACTCATCCTTGGGTTCCAACGTCGCTTCCAGATTTGCGATGGTGGTGCGAAGCCATTGCTTGAGGGCAGACACCATCCGGTTTGGATCTTTCTGCTCGATCAACTCCGCGATGGTTTCCCCGGAGGCGCTCAGGGGTATGTAGTGGCAGGGAAATTCCTCAGTTCGCTTGTGTTGCGGGGACGAACTGATGGAGGAGGCACTCGCTGCAGGCATGGGCTCGCAGCGGATCGCCATAGTTAATGCAGGCGAACGTACCTAAAAAGGGAGATTCGGTTCCGAAGGCCGCGCGGTCGCGGTCAAAGCCGCCCTGCTCGAGGTAATTTAACTCGTAACGGAGCATCTGCAGCACATCGCTCAAATCCTGGGACATGGGAGCTCTCCGAATTGTGCTACTCGTACAGAGGAATAGAGTCTGGCGCAATCGGCTTGCGTTGGGATGTGATTGATCTCACCTCGCCTAGTGACGCAATTAGTCTCTCCCGCGATCGCCGGACGCGAAGCTCGGGGCCGGACCGCACGGCCATCACGGGCCACTGTGACTGGCCTCACTGTGCGAACCGCAGGGTGGGACTACGTTGTTTGCGACCTTATGCGAGCGATAGCGCAAGCGCCGTTAGAGAGGAAGAATCCGCCCGCCGGTTGAAGGAGATGGAAGATGGACGGATGCGCACCGAACGGACGGCCAGCCCGCGATACCCGGTTCGAAGCCATCGCGGAGCTCCGTTCCTTTGACTTCGAAAGGAGATGTGAACCATGTCACGACCGGATTCCTTCAAGTTGGTATCGGCAGTCGTTCTCATTGTTCTACTCGTATTTGCGGTGGGGAGCGCCGGGACTGTGCCTGCGCCCAAGTACGACAAGAGCAGCGAAGTTAAGATCAAGGGCGTAATTGACGAGGTAAAAACCACTGCCGACAATACTGTCCATGTCACATTGAAAAACGACAAGGGCTTGCTCGACGTGTTGGTCGCGCCGGAAAGTTTCCTGAAGGAGATGGAAATCACCTTCGCCAAGGGCGATGCGATCGAGGTTCTCGGCTCACAGCTTACGGTGGATGGCAACGCGGTACTGCTGGCCCGTGAAGTGACGCGCAACGGCGACATCATGACCATGCGCGACGATCATGGCAAGCCCGTGTGGGTGGGCTGGATCAAGTAAGTTGAGTAGCTTTTTGCGGTCCCGGCTATTTCTTTTTGCCGGGCGGAATGACCATCGGCCGCCGCAGCGGCACCAGACCTTCCTTGGGCATTGCCTGATTGGCGCGGGTCATCACTTCCTGCTGCACATACTTCACAAATTCCTGCATCTGGAGCTGCATGTGCTCCATGCGCTCACGCATGTTGAGGATGATGCCGATGCCTGCGATGTTGACGCCGAGATCACGCGCCAGCGAGAGGATGAACTCCAGGCGCTTGAGATCGTCTTCGGTATAGAGGCGGGTGTTGCCTTCGCTGCGCGAGGGCTTCAGCAATCCTTCGCGCTCATAGAGGCGGAGCGTCTGCGGGTGGATTTCATACATCTCGGCCACCACCGAAATCATGTACGCGCCTTTGCCTTTACGTTTCGTCATGGTTGCGCCTCACAGGCTTACCGCTGCATGTTTACACCTTGCTCCATAACTCCTGGCGCGGATCTTCCGGATGCAGCTTTGCCAGCTTCTGCCAGAGCTCCTTGGCTTCGACGTTTGGGATCTCCGGAATGACAATGCGTATCTGGACGATCTCGTCTCCGATGACGCCGGGGCGGGTTGCCGAAGGCACACCTTTTTCCCTCATGCGCAGCTTCTGCCCGGTCTGCGTCCCGGGAGGAATCCGCAGCACCGCGCGGCCGTCAATGGTCGGCACCTCGACCTTGGCTCCCAGGGCGGCTTCCCACGGCAGAATGGGCAGGGTGATGTGGATGTCGTCGGCATCGCGGTGAAAGATGGGGTGATCGACGATGTGCACGACGATGTAGAGATCGCCTGGCGGTCCGCCGCGCACTCCGGGGTTTCCTTTACCGGCCAGGCGGATGCGCTGGCCATCGCGGGTTCCAGGCTTGATGCGGAAGGAAACAGGCTCGGGGGTCATGCGCCCTCCGGCTGACGGGCGCTGAATATTCAGCTTCATCTCGCCGCCGCGGATCGACTCCCAGAAAGGAACCTGAACCGAGTACTCCACGTCGGAGCCAGCGAGATTGGCTGGCTCCTGCGCCGCGGCCCCGCCAAACATGCTGGAAAAAATATCCCGAAAGTTGCCGCCGCGGCCGCCTGGCTGCTGGGCTGCGCCAAAATCAAAGTCGCGGAAGTCGAAATCCGCGTGCTGGCCGCCCTGGTTGCTGTAGCCGCCGAATGGATTGCCGCCGCTCCACCGAATGGATTGCCGCCGGTCGCGCCGCTGTTGGCATAGGCCTCGGCGGCTTTGGGGTCGATATTGTCCGAGTAGAAGCCGAGCTGGTCGTAAATTTTGCGCTTCTTGGGATCGCTTAAAACGTCGTTGGCTTCGGAGAGTTCTTTGAACTTCTCTTCCGCTTTCTTGTCTCCCGGATTTACGTCGGGATGATATTTGCGCGCCAGTTTGCGAAAGGCCTTGCGCACATCGTCAGCCGTGGCCGTTTTCTTAACGCCAAGGACGCCGTAATAGTCTTTCTTGTCGGTTGCGGCCATGGTTGTTCTTCTTCCCGCTAGATCCGCTGATCAAAACACCTTGTGCCAGCATACTTATCCATCTGCAACTCTGCCAAGCTTTTCTGTCCGGAGCGCTCGCCGCCCTGCTGCCTCGAGTTGCTGCGCGCAGGGCAGATCTAGAAACGCACTGCGGAATCGGGGAAGCTTAGTTAAGGCGGCGCGCGCCGTCGTTGGACGGCGAGAGCAGGATTGGGCTAGTCATCAGCGTGCCGTCGTTGTGTATCTCGACCGACTCGACGCCGGTGCGCGAAGGCGTCAGCAGAAACCACTGCGCCTCGCTGGTATCGAAAGTGAGAAAGTACGGGATGCCGTTGACTTCAAAATCCATGAATCTCCCCTTCTGCGCGCGCGGTTGAGCCGAATGGCGCCCGACTCCGACTTGGCGGTTGTGAAGCGGCTGGAGCACGGATGCTCCAGCCGCGAGAATGAGCCCGCCCTGACTTCGGCGAGCCGCCGGTTACTTTTTGTCCTCCACGTCGACATACTCGGCGTCGATTACTCCTTCGTCCTTCTTGGCTTCCGTCTTCGGCTCGGCCTCGGCCTGCTGGGCTCCGGCTTCAGGATTCGGCGGAGTTGCTTTATACATCGCTTCCGCCAGCTTGTGCGAGGCGGCCTGCAGCCGGTCGCGCGCGGTCTGCATGGATTTGTGATCGCCGCTATCCAGCGACTTCTTGGCATCGCCGAGAGCGTTTTCTACTTCACCACGCTCGCCTCCGGAGATTTTGTCGCCGTTCTCCTTCAGCATCTTCTCGACCTGATAGACCATGGAATCGAGCTGGTTGCGCGTCTCCACTTCCTCGCGCTTTTCCTTGTCTTCGGCCGAGTGCGCCTCGGCTTCCTTGGCCATGCGCTCCACTTCTTCCTTGCTCAAGCCGCTGGAGGAAGTGATGGCAATCTTCTGATCCTTGCCGGTGGCAACGTCCTTGGCGGTCACGTTAAGAATGCCGTTGGCATCGATATCAAACGTAACTTCGATCTGCGGCACACCGCGCGGAGCCATGGGAAGTCCGGAGAGGTGAAACTTGCCCAAGGTGCGGTTGTCTTTCGCCATGGGCCGTTCACCCTGCAGGACGTGAATCTCTACTGAGGTCTGGTTATCGGCCGCGGTGGAGAAGTTCTCGCTCTTGCGCGTCGGGATCGTGGTGTTGCGGGGAATCATAGTCGTTGCCACGCCGCCGTAGGTCTCGATCGAAAGCGAGAGCGGAGTCACATCGAGCAGCAGCAGGTCCTTGACTTCTCCCTGCAAGACGCCACCCTGAATCGCGGCGCCGATGGCGACCACCTCATCGGGATTCACTCCGCGATGGGGCTCGCGTCCGAAGAACTCCTTTACCTTCTGCTGAATCATCGGCATACGAGTCTGTCCGCCGACCAGTACGACTTCGTCGATCTTGCTGGCGTCGATGCCGGCATCCTTGAGCGCCTGCACGCAGGGCTTGATCGAATTGTCGATCAGGTCGCGCACCATGTCTTCGAGCTTGGCGCGAGTCAAGGTCTTGACCAGGTGCTTGGGGCCCGAGGCATCGGCGGTAATGAACGGCAGATTGATCTCGGTCTGCATGGTGGTTGACAACTCGATTTTGGCGCGCTCGGCGGCGTCACGCAGACGCTGCATCGCCATCTCATTGCCCTTGCTGCGCAGATCGAGGCCGTAATCCTTGCGGAATTCGTCAGCCAGCCAGCCAACAATGCGCTGGTCGATGTTGTCGCCGCCCAGGTGGGTATCGCCATTGGTGGACTTTACCTCGATGACGCCCTCGCCGACTTCAAGGATCGAAATATCGAAGGTGCCGCCGCCAAAGTCATAGACCGCGATGGTTTCGTCCTTCTTTTTATCCAGACCATAGGCGAGCGCGGCGGCCGTTGGCTCGTTGATAATGCGCTTGACGTCGAGCCCGGCAATCTTGCCGGCATCCTTGGTGGCCTGGCGCTGGGAATCGTTGAAATAGGCCGGTACAGTGATGACGGCTTCGGTCACCGGCTCGCCAAGATAATCTTCGGCGGCTTTCTTCAGCTTCTGCAGAATCATGGCCGAGATCTGGGGCGGAGTGTATTCCTTGCCCTGGGCCTCGATGGCTACATGGTCGCCCGACTGCACCACCTTGTACGGCACCATCTTCATCTCTTCGCTCACTTCGTCATAACGGCGGCCCATGAAGCGCTTGATGGAGAATATGGTGTTCTCCGGGTTGGTGATGGCTTGGTTCTTGGCGACCTGTCCAACCGGACGCTCGCCCGTCTTGGTAAAGCCGACCACGGAAGGCGTGGTGCGGCCACCTTCCTCGTTGGGAATTACCTTTGGTTCGCCGCCTTCCATCACGGCTACAACCGAGTTTGTGGTGCCAAGATCGATCCCGATAATCTTTGCCATTGCTCCTCCTGCGGTATTGCTAAATATAAAAGATGTTGAGGTTGGCACTCCGGAAGGAGCCACCGAACCGGACTGAGCGCTTGGTAAGCGCCCCACTCAGACCTAATATGATTGCGATGATAGAACCTGAGTGAGTTACTGTCAACTTAATAGATGAGGCTAAGTCTGTTGAAGATGCACAATGAGTGCCTCGCGGAGGCCTATATTTTGGGCAGCGGGAGGTGGGTTACGATTATCCACAGTGTATTAAGGTGCGCAGCGTGTAAAAAAGAAACCCTGTGCTTGCAGTAGTCCCTCAGGCGAGTGGGTCCGGATCGCGCAAGGGCGGCTTCATAGGGTTCCAAGTATGGCACAAAATCATTTAGGTTCAGTAACTTATGGATAATTAAGGAAGTTCCAAGCCGGCGCCGGGGAGTTGGGAAGCGGAATTGCTCCTAGCAATCGGGGGATTGCGATGAGAATTCCGACGCGGGTATTCGAGCCGAACATATTTTGTCTTCACCGCCTGGAGCAGCAGCACGCCGAGATTCGCGATAGCTATCAGTCGCTCGAAGAGGCGATCCTGGTCGGGCAAGGCATGGCCGGCATTGCGGAAGCTGCGGTCAGCCTGGTGCAAATGATATTGCAGCACTTCTCCCACGAGGAGCTATTCCTGGAGAAGCTCTCCCTCCCGGTTCTCCAGAGGCAGCGCGAGGCGAATGCAGAGATCATCGCCCAACTCTTTGCGATCGAGGACCGGTTGAGGCAGGAAAAACCCGCCGCCGTTTTCCAGTTACTGATCCTCGTCCATGACTGGATCAAAGAGCACATGCAATGCGAGTGCGAAGAATTCGACGGTCCCTTGCCCGGCAAACAGTTGCAGGGTATCCCGGCATAACCGTCCGCGGGCCGGGAGTTTCGCCTAGTCGTAGCGCTCGTAAATGACGAACTTCTTGTCAAAGCCGCACTGGTCAATAAGCAGCTTACGCACCGACGACACCATATCATTGAGCCCGCAGATGTAGACGTGCATGTCCTTGCGCTCGCCCACAATCTTGCGCAGGTGCTCCTGCACGTATCCCCGGCTTCCGGTCCAAGTTTCGGGTCCGCGGCTAAGGGTGGCGATGTAGTGGAAGTTGGGGTGCTCGGCGGCCAGTTGTTCGAACTCTTTCTGGTAGTAGACATCTTCCGGATAGCGCGTCCCGTAGATCAGCCAGATTTGCCTTCCGCCATGACGTTGTTGCCCGCTGCCGTCCAGCCCGAACAGGTACTGCAGAAAGCTGCGGAAGGGCGCTATGCCGGTTCCGGTAGCCACAAAGACCAACTCCTCCGCCTCCGGCTTCAGCAAGAAGAGGCCATGGGGGCCGTGGAAACGAGCGGTCTCGCCCACCTTGCGGTCGCATAGGAAGTTGGACATGAAGCCTTCCTCGACGCGATTGAGGATGAGATCGAAGGTGTTGCCGCGTGCTGCCGAAGCAATCGAGTAGGCGCGGGTGACGAAGCGCTCACCGCGAGGCTCGCGCACGGAGATAAACTGTCCGGCGGCAAAGTCGAACGAAGAGACCTCCTCAATGTCGAATTCGAGGTGTTTCGTCTTCTCCGAGAGAAGTACGGAGCGGATGAGCCGGGCAGTAAGCAGGGTGTGTTCCATGTTCTTCCTTGAGGGCCTGATCGCCCCCCGCCATTCTAAAGCAGAGTGCAAGCCGCTGCTTAAAGGATAGTCAGAATAGATGAAATCATGCGCTCAAAACTCCGGCTGGGAAAATTTAAGAGCGGAACCACGGAAGGTGCGGCCACTTGCAAGGAAAGCTGGGCGCGACACCAACGCTACGGAATGCGGGCAGTCAGCCCTCCAGAATGACCACCAGGCGGCGTGGGCCGTGCGCGCCCTGCACCAGAATCTTTTCGATGTCGGCAGTGCGGCTGGACCCGGTAATGAGACCAACGTAGGATGCGCCGGTGATCTCGGCCTGCACGTGAGCTAGGGCCGCGGCAATGTCGGGCACAATCTGTTCTCCCCGTCCGTAGACGATGTGGCACGGAGGGACAATCGAGGCGCCGCGCCCGCCACAGGCCGACGAGGTGAGGACCGAACCGGTTTGGGCGACGAATCGGTGGGCGAGGGTGAGCGTGGCCTGGGTGCTCTCCGCAGGGGCACCCTGGGACGAGAGACGCACCCGGCGCCACTGTTCGAGCAGAGCCACGAATGGGGACAGGCGGGTATCGTCCTGCACGTAGACTTCTCCGGCCGGGACCGCGGAGAGGATGGTTTCCAGCGCGTCGGCGGAGGCTGCGGCATCCGCGGTCTGGAAGACCTCTGTGAGGTTGCCGGCACATTCGTCGAGGAAGCGCTGCCGAGGGTTCGTGATTGGAGGGAAGATCGCTTCGAGCGGTGCGGCGGGCGGCGGCGCGGGGTGCGGGCGCGCATTGGCCGTGCGGATTCGGGCAAGGATGTTTTCGCGGGCACTGGATTTACCTGGTTCCATTTTCCCTCCACCAGTCGCGGAATGATTGTTTGGGAAGCGTCATCGGGCTGCGATACTTCGTCCATACCCGCATGGGATCGAGCGCCGTGCCGGAGAGTCCCATGCGCGTTTACCGCAGCCAGGACCTTGCGCCCCATCCAGGCCAGCAGGCGGAAACGTGCCGGGTCAGCGGCGGCCCAGCGGAAGGCGGCGAAGCCTACACGTTCGGCGGGTTTGACGTTTCCGGTGGCGATGAAGTCGCGGCGGGTGACGAGCAACTGCTTCGGCAGATCGATCTTAACCGGGCAGACTCCTTTGCACGCCGTACAGAGTGAACAGGCGTAAGAAAGGTGTCCCCACTCGCTGAGTCCGGCGGTGCGCGGGGTATAGATGCTGCCGATGGGGCCGGGATAAATGGTTCCGTAAGTGTGCCCGCCGACCTGCTGGAAGATGGGACAGATGTTGAGGCAGGCACCGCAACGGATGCACTTCAAAACCTCCTCGGTCTCGGGATTGGCGAGCAGCGCGGTGCGGCCGTTATCGACCAGCACGACGTGGAACTCCTCCGGGCCGTCGGGCTCAATGGCCGTACGCGGACCGCGAATCAGGGTGCTGTAGGTGGTGATGGGCTGGCCGGTGCCGGAGGTTGCGAGCACGGGCCACAGGACGGCGAGATCGCTCATGCGGGGAATGATTTTCTCAATGCCGGTGACGACGACGTGAATGCGCGGAATGCTGGTGGTGAGGCGTCCATTGCCTTCGTTGGTGGAGATGGCAACCATGCCGCTGTCGGCAACCAGGAAATTAGCGCCGGAGATGCCCATCTCGGCGGAGAAGAAGGCGCGCCGCAGAGCGACGCGCGCGGCAGCGACGAGACGAACCGGATCGGCGTCCTCCACGTTTACGCCAAGTTTGTCGCGAAAGAGATCGGCAATTTGATGGCGGCTGAGGTGCATGGCCGGAGTGACGATGTGGTACGGAGGCTCATGGCGCAACTGCACGATGAACTCGCCCAGGTCGGTCTCCCAGACGGTCACGCCGATTTTTTCGAGCGCCGTGGCCAGATGAATTTCTTCGGTGACCATCGACTTGGATTTGACGACGGTCTTCACGTTGCGCGCCTGGGCCAGCTCGACGACGTAGTCATTGGCCTGCTCGGCGTTCTCCGCCCAATGAACGTGACCGCCGCGGGCGATGACCTGCTGCTCGAATTGGGTGAGATATTGCGCGAGATTGGCGACGGCATCCGCCTTGATAGCGGCACAGCGGGTGCGGGCGGCTTCCCAGTCGGCGAAGCGCAACTTGCCTTTGGCGACCGCTGCATCGTAGCTGGTGACGCCGCGGTGAATGGTCGCACGGTGTTCGAGATCCGCCGACTTGACGAGGGCTTTGCGAAGAAACTCCTGGGCTGCTGCGGAACTCATGGCGACTACTCCCTGGCTCCGGCCGTGGTGCGGCTGGCGGATGAACCGGCGAGCACGCCAGCGAGGTAGATGGTTTTCAGCTTGCGGCCGGTGGCTCCGAAGACGCCAGCGAGATGCATGAGGCAACTGGGGTCGATGGCAGTGACATACTCGGCGCCGGATTGCTCGAGGTTGACTGCTTTGGTGTCGGCCATGGCGGCGGAGATCATGCCGAATTTGGTGGAGAACATGCCACCGAAGCCGCAGCACTCGGCCTCATTGGGGAGCGGGCGCAAATCGATATCGCGCACGGCGCGCAGGAGTTCGAGCGGTTCGGCGTAGATTCCGAGTTCGCGCGTGGCATGGCAGGAGGGGTGGTAGGCGACGGAGTGCGGAAAGCTTGCGCCCACATCGGTTACGCGGGCAACGCGCACCAGAAACTCGGCGAACTCATAGACGCGCTTGCCGACCGCGACGGCTTCGTCGTGCATGGGGCTGGAGGCGAGCAGCTCGGGATAGTGCTTCCGCACCATGCTGGTGCACGATCCCGAGGGACAGACGATGTATTCGTAATTGGAGAAGACACGCACGAATCGCTCGGCGCAGGGCCGCGCGACCTCCCAATGTCCGGTGTTGAAACCGGGCTGACCGCAGCAGGTCTGATCCTCTGGGAAGACCACGTCCCAGCCCACCCGGCGCAGCACGGTCACCGTATCGATCGCCGCTTGCGGCAACGCCTGGTCGATGAAGCAGGGAACGAAGAGTGCGACCTTCGCGGTTCACGGGCGCGTCACTTTCTCCAGCAGGTAGATGTAGGAGCGATAGACTTCGCCGGTCGAGCGGGTCATACCGATCTCGCAGGTGCGGCTGCTGGAGTAGCAGCCGTCATGCTGGTGAGCCTTGATCTCGGCGGCCTCGCTGGCGGTGGCCGAGGCAGTCAGCTCGGGGAACATGAAGCCGCGATCTCCGGCAAAGGCGCAGCAGCCGAGGCTGGGAGGGATGAAGACATCGCCACTGCATTTGCGCGCAATGGCTTCGAGCTTTGCGGAGAGTCCCATCTTGACGACCGAGCATACGGGATGGAGTGCCACCGATGCTTCGGGATGATTTACCTTGAGCTTGCCGAGCAGATGGTCGTGAACAAACTCGACGCTGTCGACGATCGTGAGGCGGTCGAAGCGCTGCTGATTCTCCGGGGTCAGGTAGTCGCGCGCATGGAGCGAGTCCGTAGGTGCAGGGGCTGGTATCCACCATGATTGGAAGGCGTCCTTCGCTGGACCACCTCCAGAAATTTTCGATGACGCGATTCAGCATGGCATCGCGCGCTTCCTCAAAGCCTTTGGACGAATAAGGCGTGCCGCAACAGTTTCCGGCAACATCCTCGGGAATCCACACGGGAACCCCCGCCCGCGCGGCCAAGGCGACAGTTGCCTGCATCAGGGACTGATCGCTCGGTTCGCCGGGAAGTCGGCCCATCACTCTTGAGATGCAGGCGGGGAAGTAGACGGCCTGGGCGGCGAAGCGGTTGGTCGCCGGTACGCCGCCTTTGGTCGCGTAGGGCATCTCCGCGGTCCAGACCGGCATGTTGGGGCCGATCAGGTTGCGCATGGCCTGGGTGATGGCCTGGATGCCGCGCAGGCCGACAACCGTTTGCGCAAGGTGCGCGGCACGGAGGCAGAGGCGAACCAGGGCTTCGACCAGCGCGAAGTTGTCAACGGTGAACTTGGCGACGAGTTTGGCGAACGGCGAATTGCGCAGAGCGCGGAAGCGTTTGACGAGTTGTCCGGTGTCAATGCTGACCGGGCAGGTGGTGGCGCAGAGTCCATCGGCGGCGCAGGTGTCGAGCGCCATGTAAGGAAAATCGCGGTCGAGCTGGACGAGCAGCTCGCTGCCGCCGAGTTGCTGCTGGCGCGCCATTTCGCGGCGCACCACGATGCGCTGGCGTGGAGTGAGCGTGAGGTCGCGACTGGGGCAGCGGGGCTCGCAGTAGCCGCATTCGATGCACTTGTCGATCTCGGGCTCGACCGTGGGAAGCTGCTTCAGATCGTGGAGATGGGCACGGGGATCGGAGTTGATGATGACGCCGGGGTTGAGCAGGCCAGTGGGATCGGCCAGCGACTTGAGCTGGCGCATGATCTGATAGGCATCGGTGCCCCACTCGGTTTCGACGAACGGGGCCATGTTGCGTCCGGTGCCATGCTCGGCCTTGAGCGCTCCGTCGAAGCGGTGGACGACGAGTTCCACCACATCGTCGATGAAGCGCGAATACTGGTCGATGGCGCGCTGATCGTTGAAGGACTGGGTGATGACGAAATGGAGATTGCCGTCCTTGGCGTGGCCGAAGATGATGGCGTTGTCATAACCGTGGCGGCCAAAGAGTCCGTTCAGCTCCTGGGCGGCGGGCGCCAGGTGCTCGATGGGGAAGGCAACGTCTTCAATGATGACCGTAGTGCCGCTCTGGCGCACGGAGCCGACCGAAGGGAACATTCCGGCGCGGATCTTCCAGAGCGCCGACTGGGCGGGGGCGGAGTGCGTGAATTGCGCGGGCTCCAGCAACTTGAGCCGTGCGGTGGAGTCGGCAGGCGAGGGCTTCGAGTTCGGCCCGCTCGGACTCCAGGGCGGTCTGGAACTCGACCAGCAGTCCGGCTGCGCCGCCGGCGAGAGTTTTGATGACGGCCGGGGTGCCCGCCTGATCTTCGACGGAGCGCAGAGCTGCTCGATCCATGACCTCGAGCGCCTTGGCGCCAGCTTGACGCAGGGGCACAATCGATTCGGAAGCGGCGTAGAGATCGGGGAAGAGCAGCAGGCCGGTGTACTTCACCGGAAGCTCGGGAACGGTGTTGAGGACAGCCTCGGAGATGAAGGCCAGCGTGCCTTCCGAGCCAATCAGCAGGTGGGCAAAGATATCGACGGCGCGCTCGAAGTCGAGAAAGGCGTTGATGCCGTATCCGGTGGTGTTCTTGGTGCGATATTTGCGGCGGATACGCTCGGCGAGCGCTGGGTCATTCTGGATTCTCGACCGGAATTCGAGGACACCGCGTGCCAGCGCCGGTTCGCGGGCAAGGAAGAGCTCTTCGGCGTCCGGCGCAGCCGTATCGATGGCTGTGCCGGAGGGAAGCAGGAATCGCAGCGAGGAGAGCGTGTGGTAGGCGTTCTGCTCGACGCCGCAACACATGCCGCTGGAGTTATTAGAGAGAATTCCTCCCAGCGTGCAGGTTGCGATCGAAGCCGGGTCAGGGCCGATCTTGGCGCCGTACGGGAGCAGCACGCGATTGGCGCTGGCGCCGATGGCTCCGGGCCGGACGCGAATCCGGCGGCCGTTTTCGAGGACCTGAAGATCGCGAAAATGGCGCGCGACCTCGACCAGCAAACCATCGGAGACGGCCTGGCCGGAGAGGCTGGTGCCCGCGGCGCGGAAGGTGATGGGGAGGGCATGGTCATGGCTGAACTGGAAGAGCCGCGCCACTTCTTCTTCACTGGCCGCCTGCACCACCGCCTGCGGGATCAAGCGGTAGAAGCTGGCGTCCGAGGCGTATGCAATGCGATCGATGGGGCGCACCAGAATGCGCTGCGCATCGAGAACCTGGGCCAGCATGGAGGCGAGTTTCTCAGGAGAGTACGTCGGCCTTGCCACTGCCGTTACCGCCATTTTGTCTGCTCCCGCAAATAAGACATCATGGGATTAAGTGTCGATGGTTATATCACAGAATGGATCGCGCAGTTGCGGAGTTACACTATCGCATGGTCGCCAGCTTACCTGACGAGTTGGTGAACCTGAAGGGCAAGCATGAAAGTTCTGGTCACTGGCGGCGCCGGATATATCGGCAGCGTGGTTGTAGCGCAACTCGTGGCAGCCGGCCACGAGGTCGTTGTCTATGACAATCTCAGCAAAGGGTATCGCGAATCGGTTGCCTCTTCTGCCCAGTTGGTGGTGGGAGACGTTGGCGACCAGACGCGGCTGGTCGCGGCTTTCGCGGAACATAGGCCCGAGGCGGTGCTGCACTTTGCCGCCTGGATTGAAGCCGGCGAATCGATGCGCGAACCTGAGAAGTTTTTCCGCAACAACACGGCCAACGCGCTCACCTTGCTGGAGACCGTGCTGGCCCACAAGGTGCGTTGTTTCGTCTTTTCGTCCACGGCTGCGCTGTATGGCGACCCGGAGAGCACTCCAATCGCGGAGAGCGCCAGATTGCTGCCGACGAACGCCTACGGGGAATCGAAGCTTCTGGTTGAGCAGATGCTCCGCTGGTTTCACCGCATCCATGGTCTCTCCTACGCCAGTCTGCGTTACTTCAATGCCGCCGGGGCCACCGCAACGCTGGGTGAGCGTCACAATCCGGAGTCTCACTTAATTCCTATTATTTTGCAGGTCGCCAGCGGGATGCGCGACCATATCAGCATCTTTGGCGAGGATTATGAGACGCCGGATGGAAGCTGCGTGCGTGACTACATCCACGTTTCCGATCTGGCGAGCGCCCACCTGCTCGCCCTCGACGCGCTGCACTCGCGCCCGGGTCCGGTGCAGCTCATTTATAACCTGGGCAATGGGCACGGCTTCAGCGTGAAGGAGGTCATTGCCTGTGCGCGGCGCGTCACCGGACATGCGATTCCAGCCACGGTTGAGGAGCGCCGGGCGGGTGATCCTGCAACCTTGGTTGCCAGCGCGGCGAAGATACGCGCCGAACTTGGCTGGCAGCCACGGTATCCCGAGCTGGAAGAAATCATTCGCAGTGCGTGGGATTATCTCCAGCGCAAGGCTTAGGAATATTAGGTATGCTGGCCTGTCACATTGACGCGTGCGGGCGTTCCAAGGTATAAATTCAAGACTATGGTGATGTGCGGCCAGCTCTGTCGAGTCATGTGTTGCACCTGTTGTTGCGACCAAAACACATCTGGCGCACGGGAGATCGTGGTATAGCACTCATCTAACCAGGATCAGATATATCGACCCACCGCCGGAACTTCAGCGGTGGGTTATTCGTTTTAGGGGGAGTAATGGCGGAGGAGATCAACGAGACCAAGGCAGAGCGGACAGAGCGCCTGAAGCGCGACAAGAACCCGTGGGAGTGTCTTAACGAGATTCGTGAGTTCGCCCGGCGCGGCTTTGAAACCATACCTCCAGAGTGGCTCGATACCTACTTCAAGTATTGGGGAGTGTACACGCAGGGAGATGGGGTGGGAGTCACTGGCGGCAAGGGCGGGGTGGGGAAGGTGGCGCCATATTTCATGGTGCGCATCCGCGTCCCGAATGGTCTGCTGCTGAGCCATCAGCTTCGCGTGATTGCCAACCTTGCGACGAAGTACGGTCGTGGATTGGTCGACATCACGGTCCGGCAGAACATTCAACTCCACTGGCTGCGCATCGAAGATGTTCCGGATTTGCTGGAGCAGCTATGGCGAGCGGGCGTGACGACCATGGGGGCGTGTGGCGACGTCACCCGCAACATCACCGGATGCCCGCTGGCAGGAGTCGATGCCGACGAAGCGTTTGATCCCTCGCCGCAGGTTTTGGCGTTGGACCGGTTCTTTGTGGGCAATGCGGAGTTCTATAACCTGCCGCGGAAGTTCAAGTTCTCGCTTACCAGTTGCAAAGCATGGTGCTCCTATCCGGAGATCAACGATATCGGTCTCACCGGTCTGCTGCGGAAGCGCAACGGTTATGATGAGCGCGGCTTTTCGCTGCGGGTTGGAGGCGGGCTTTCCACTCAGCCACACCTCGCGCAGCGCCTGAATGCGTTTGTCGGCTTGAATCAGGTTGTTCCGGTGGCAAGAAGTATTGCGGAGATCTTCCGGGATGCCGATGTCTTGAGGGAGAGCCGCGATTATGCGCGTCTGAAGTTCCTGTTCCTGAAGTATGGATGGAATGCCGAGACGTTTCTTAGCGAGATTCATCGGCGGCTGGGCTTTGCACTCGATGCCGCAGAAGAGGAGACACTGCCCTCGGATGTGTATCGCGATCACACCGGAGTGCATGCGCAGAAGCAGCCAGGTTATTTCTACGTTGGCGTTTCGATATTGCGTGGCAGGCTCCAAGCCGGGCAACTCTATGAAGTGGCGCAGCTTTCGGATCGCTTTGCCGGTGGAGAAGTGCGCCTCACCGCGATGCAAAACCTGTTGATCATTAATGTCCGCGAGCAGAATGTGGAACCATTGCGGCGCGAACTGGAAAACCTGGGCTTGTCCGTCGAGGCCTCGCCGTTCTGGCGTGGACTATTGCTTGCACAGGTACGGAGTTCTGCAAGCTGGCGATTACCGAGACCAAGAGCTTTGCGCGATGGGTGGTGGAAGAACTCGAAGGGCGCGTACCGGGATTCGATCAACAGCTCAAGTTGAATATCACCGGATGTCCGAACAGTTGCGGCCAGCACTGGATCGCCGACCTGGGACTGGAGGGCAAGAAGATTAAAGTGGACGGAAAGTTCGCCGATGCTTACTACTTTTGCGTTGGCGGATCGGTGGGGCGCGTGCAGTCCATCGCCCGGGCGGTCGGGTATCGTTGCCTGGCGACCGAGGTTCCGGAATCCATCACGCGCTTGCTCGCGCGCTACACAGAGTTGCGCGACAGCGGGGAGAGCCTGCAAGCAGTTTCTCGGCACGCAAATCAAACGACGAGATTCGAGGCTTTCTGGCCGGTGGCGCGGCCGAGGTTGCAGCGCGCGATCTCCCGGCTGCTCCGGTGCCACACGGGGTGGAGGGCTGAGTGGCGGCGCTGTTCCCCATGTTCGTGAAGCTCGATGGCCGCCGGTGTGTTGTGGTCGGCGCGGGCGTGATCGCCGGGCAAAAGCTTGAGGGTTTGCTGGAGTCCGGCGCCGATGTGCGGATCGTCGCGCCGGAGGCAAGAGAGGAGATTCAGGAGCTGGCGCGATGTGGTCGAGTTTCGTGGATGCGAACGGAGTTTGAGTCCGAGCATCTGGACGGCGCGGTGCTGGTGATTGCGGCGACGGGGAATCCTGCGGTGAACGAGATGGTGTACCGGGCCGCACAAGAGCGAGGTGTCTTCTGCAACTCGGTCGATGAGCCGGAGCGGTGCGATTTCTACTATCCCGCAGTGGTCCGGCGAGGCGATCTCCAAATCGCGATCTCGACGGCGGGCAAAAGTCCGGCGCTCGCCCAGAGACTTCGCAAGGAACTGGAAGTGCAGTTCGACGCGAGCTACATCGGTTGGCTGAACTGGCTGGGCAAGGTTCGCGAGTTGTTCTTTCAACGCCAAGTCGAACCAGAGTTGCGAACCCGGACCTTGCACCGCATCTCCGGCCGCACGGTCTTCGAGCGCTTCAAGGGCTCTTGCGAGCGCAGGATTCAGGGTGAACGCAATGGGTAAAGTCTTCCTTGTTGGTGCGGGTCCAGGAGATCCCGAGTTGCTGACCTTGCGGGCGGCGCGATTGCTGCAGGAGGCGCAGATTGTTCTGCATGATGCTCTGGTCAGTGCGGAGATACTCGCGATGGTTCGCACGGCCAGAGTGATCGACATCGGGAAGCGCTGCGGAACAAAGTTACTGACCCAGGAAGAAATCAATTCTCTGCTGGTCGCCTACGCCTCTGAGTGCGAGGTGGTGGTTCGGCTCAAGGGCGGAGATCCTTCGATCTTTGGCCGGGCGGCCGAAGAGATCAGGGCGCTGGTGGAGGCCAACATTGCATACGAGATCGTCCCCGGCGTGACCTCCGCGATCGCCGGTGCCGCCGCCGCAGGTCTCTCGCTGACCGACCGCCGCCTTGCCGCCAGCGTTGTCTTCACTACGGCGCATCGCGGGCAGAACACCGAGGCCATAGCCTGGGACAAACTGGTCACGTCCCATTCAACGCTTGCCATCTACATGCCCGGAGGCGATTACCAGAAACTCGCCGGACAACTGTGTGAAGCGGGACTCGATCCGAGCACGCCTTGCGCGGTGATCTCCCACGCCGGCCGGCCCACGCAGCAGGTGCGATGGTCCGACCTGACCTCGGTAAGCTCGCTGGAATCACTGCCTGCGCCAAGCCTTGTGATCGTAGGGGAATGCGCAAGGCCGCCGCATGGATTGCAGAATTCCGTCGGGCATGACCTTGCCCGTGGCGGCGTTGATTTCGCCATCGGAGAGCCCGTATAAGCTCACGGCCGCTCCGGCCAGGAGTGTTTCGGATAGCGTCGCATCAAGTTCGCGGCGCACCTGCGGATAAAGCCGCTCCCAGAATCCTGCCAGATCCGTCGTCGTCTGCACCGCCCGCTGATTGGGAGCGAGCAGATGAACGACCACGGGCGTGTGCTCAAGGCCAATCCGCGGCGTATCGCGCATGCCGAAAAAGTCCTGCAGGCGGGATGCGATCCACGGCGGCTTGCCGCGCTCGTAGTGAACCTTTGTCTGGCGTCCATGCTGCAAGCGGATGCGCGCGGGGGCGATTTCGTTGAGCCGTCGCGCGCCCATCTTCTGTTCGAGCACGGAAGCCAAGTCCGCCGCCGCGCTCTTCAACTCGGCGAAGCTGCGCAGTCCCGAGCACAACTCACGCAGCGCCTGCGGAAGATCCGGCGGCTCGAAGCCGGCGAACTCGACGCGCCCCATGAAGTCATCGAGCGCATCCATGTCGACGAAGCGCTCGATGCCGGCTTCCAGCGCCTTCTGGGCAAGCAGTTCGGCCGCGGCCTCCGCATCCGGCACCGCGCCGCGCGATTCCTGAATCACCAGCTCGTCGTACAGCAGTGCGCTCACCGCGTCCACGCGCTCGGTCACGCGATTCCAGGTCACGCTGGATTGCTCCCGCACATGATCCGGAAACAGATCGATCAGCCACTCCGGCTCGATGCGTGCGGTCATTCGAATCAGCGGCAGCGGCTTATCTTTGCGGTCCTCGGCATCGACCGCCACCATGAACTCGTATCGGGGAGGCTCGCCCGCCACCTCCGCCGATGCGCCGGTCGACAGCAGGACCTGGTTGCCCGCCCGCCGCCGCGCGACGCGATCCGGGAAGCCCGCCAGCACGGACATGAGCAGAGCGTCGTCGTTATGATGCGTCTGCCTGGAAGGGCGCGCAATTCTGCGGAGCTGCTCGATGTGCTGCCGCATGCGGTGGTCCTGATCCAACTCCATGGCCGCCAGGAGATCGTTCTTTGCAACGTGCACGCCCGAGCCGAGCAGCGCCGCGGCAACGCAGCCGTCCTCACCCACGCCGCGCTCCATGGCCTCGACGAGAATTCGCGACAGCCGGGGAGGCAGCGGATACCGCGCCAACCGCTGCGCCATGTCTTTCGCACACGTCTTTCGTCACGCGTCTCTCGTCACGCCCAGGCGATCCAGCAGCGCCTCGGCCGTTTCCACCGCTGCCGCGGGCGGCGCGTCCAGCCAGTCGATCTCGTTGACGTTGGCAATCCGCATGGCTCGCAGGTCAAGGCAAAGTTGCGAGAGGTCAGCTGCGCACGATCTCCGGCGCATCCTGCTCCGGACGGCGCAGGTAATCCTCCTCCGTGTAGAGGCGCAGCACGCGGCCGGGTGCGGTGCGTCCCGCCCGCCCGGCTCTTTGCTTCGCCGAAGCCTTGCTCACCCGGCCGACGTGGAGGGTCGGCAACCCGCTCCACGGGGAGTAGGTTGCGAAGCGCGCCAGGCCGCTATCGATGACCGCGGTTACGCCCTCGACCGTCACCGAGCTTTCCGCGACATTCGTCGCCAGGATCAGTTTCCTTTGTGGAGCGGGCGCCAGCGCGCGGTCCTGCTCCTTGGGCGAGAGGCTGCCGTGCAGGGGCAGCAGCCAGCAATCCCGCCCGGCGCGCGACTGCCTCGCACTCGCGCATCGCGCGCCGGATCTCCGCCGCTCCGGGCAGGAAAACCAGAATGTCCCCGGAGTGTTCCAGGCCGATCAGCAACTCGACTGCGTCCCTCACCTGCGCTTCGAGCGGCTTTGGCGAGTACGGCAGATGCTTGATCGAAAGTTCGAACTGGGTTCCCTCAGAGCGCACGATCGGACAATCACCAAGGTATTGCGCCACGGGAGCCGCATCGAGGGTTGCCGACATGACCACGATTCGCAGATCGGGCCGCGTCCGCTGCAGGCGTTTCAACAATGCCAGCGCGAGATCGCTTTCCAGGTGGCGCTCGTGAAACTCATCCAGCACCACCGCACCCACGCCCTTCAGGGACGGATCGGAAAGCAGGCGCCGGGTCAGTACGCCCTCGGTGACAAAGCGCAGGCGGGTGCGCGGACCAACCGCTTCTTCAAACCGGACCTGGTAGCCGACGGTCTCGCCGGGCTGTTCGCCCATCTCCCACGCCACTCGCCGCGCCGCCAATCGTGCGGCAATCCGGCGCGGTTCCAGTACAACCACATCGCCCGCTGACGATGCCAAGCAGCGCGGGCGGCACTCGGGTGGTCTTGCCCGCGCCGGGCGGGGCTTCGATCACGAGGTTCGAATGGCGATTGTTCGAAGGCCGAGCTTCCGAATCTTTCGAACTCTTCGAATCCTTTGAATTGAGGGAAGCGACGATCTCCGGCAGAATTACGTCGATCGGAAGCGTAGGTTTGCGGGGCAGCACGTCTCATCGGAACACGGGGCTCGACCGGAGTCAATGGCTGCACACTGCCGCGGCTGGAAGCTTCTGCTAGCGGAACCAGAGAGACCAGACTACATCCACTGCAGTATGGGTGATGCTGGAAGCCAGTAATTGCCGCTGGGCTCGCCAGGCGCGTCCGTAAAAGACGCCGGCGATGGCGGCGAGCAGAACGTAACGCCAGTTGAAGACCGCGCCCTTGTGGAAGTGCGAGAGTCCAAACAGGAAACTAGCGACGGCCAGTGCGCGCAGACGTCCAAGGTGCGGCTCCAGCAGGTTCTGCAACAAACCGCGAAAGAAGAGCTCTTCGGGAACCGCCGTGAGCAGGAAGGTGACGAGCACACCCGCCGCGATCTGCGCCGCGGAGTGCGCTCGCGGGTAAAAGCCGATGAAGTGCAGGGCAAAGCCCAGTCCGAAGGCAAACGGAGTGAAATAGAGCCACTCGCGCGCGCCGATGGCGAAGGCCTTAGCATTCGGCATGAATGAATACCCGACGCCATCAATGTTCCTCACTACCAGGTAGAGATAAAGCGCGACGTCGCAGAGGTAGAGCTTGGGCAGACTGCCTAGTCCGGGATGCGGCCACGCGCCGTTGAAGACGCGCAGTTCAAGCGTGAGCGCCAGAACCAGCAGCACTACCACGTCTTGCCAGAGCAGCCTCTGCGCCTTCGGAGCCTGTTCGAGCAGTCCACTCAGGACGACTGGCGTGAGTGCCAAGGCAAGGGCGAACGGCCACTGGAACTCGCGCAGCGGAAGCGCGTAGAGAAGGTAGGGCGCGACCAGTACGGCTGGGGCCACAACCCGCAGCCACGGCTTCAGCAACCATTGGCGGAGCAGCGCTCCGGCGCCGAAGGCAAAGAACCACAGCGGCGCCAGCAGCAGCGCGAATCCGGTAAAGGCCGGAAGCAGGGAGCAGAGAACGTGCGGGCCAGCGGCAATGACTGCAATTCCAGCCAGAACCCGGCGAGCAGCAGCGCGAATGTTGCGAGAATCAGCAGGCGGCGAGGCAAGTGCGCCAAGGCTTCATCCATACCCAATTCTACTCACTTTTTCAGGCGGTTGGCGGGCACCCGCAAAAGCGGTCGAGCGCATCGCAGGGTATACAGCGGTTACAGCGCTGGCAGTCAAAACAAAGGGGAGATCCCCAATGCGTATTGGATTCCTTGGTCTTGGCAACATGGGACGAGCGATGGCGAACAATCTCGTTCACGCCGGTCACGAACTGACGGTGTACAACCGAAGCCGCCGTGCCGCCGAGGCTTTCGCCGCGGAGGGAGCACGCATTGCGGATTACCCAGCCAATGCTGCGGATCAGGAAATCGTGATTACGATGCTGGCGGACGATAACGCGGTTGAATCCGTGGTGTTTGGCGCTCATGGTGTTCTCGAAGGCATGCAAGGCGACGGCTTGCATATTTCGATGAGCACGATCAGTCCTGATTTGTCGCGGCGCATATCGTTCGCTCACCGGGAGCGCGGGCAGCAATACATGGCCGCGCCGGTGTTTGGCAGACCGGAAGCTGCCGCCGCGGCACAACTGTTCATCGTGGCGGCAGGTGCGAAGGAGGCTCTGGCGAAAGCAAAGCCTGTGTTCGAACTTCTAGGGCAACGCACGTTTGAGATCGGTGAGCGGCCCGAAGATGCAAATCTGATCAAGTTGTTCGGGAACTTTCTGATCACCTGCGTGTTGGAGAGTCTCGGTGAGGTGTTCGCGGTTGCGCGCAAGGCTGAAATCAATCCGAATACCGTCTTTGAGGTGCTCAGCGGCACTTTGTTCGGTGCTCCTGCCTATAAGAATTATGGCCCAAGAATGATCGAGGAAAAATTTTCACCGGCAGGATTCAAAATGCCGCTCGGGCTGAAAGACGTGCGGCTGATGCTGCAGGCGGCCGAGCATTTATCCGCGCCTATGCCTTTCGCAAATATCGTTCACGACCGTTTTCTCAGCGCCATTGCGAACGGATACGGTGACTTGGATTGGTCGGCGCTGGCGCTGGTCATTGCACAGAGCGCAGGATTGTCCCGAACTGCGGGTGAGATCCGTTTCGACGCGGCGGATTAGGAAGATGAGAGCTTCAACTCGTGGCTCGCGCCTGGCAGAAACACTTCGATTCGTGAGGCCGATAACACGCAACCTGAAATCTTTCCTGGGCGTCGAATAGACCACCACTATGAACGTCAAATGGCCTTCGAACCCGTGCGAGAGGCGATGGAACGAACCCTGCTTTGATTGACGGCAATCAATCCTACTAACCGGTTCACCTACGATTCGACTGCCAAGAAGGAGAAGTCTAATGGCAAAAAAGCATAACTCCGATAACACCCCGGAAACCATCAACGCACAACCCCGGCTTCATCAACACGCAAAAGAGATTCAGGCGTACGGAACGGTCAGCCATACTCTGCCGCTTGAACTCGAGGAGCCGGTTCGTTTGGAAATGACGGAGCAACTGAACCAGATGCTTGCCGATACGATGACGCTTCGCGACTTGTACAAGAAGTCCCATTGGCAGGTCGCCGGACCGACGTTTTATCAACTCCATCTGCTCTATGACAAACATCATGGCGAGCAGGACGAGTTGGTGGACACCATTGCCGAACGCATTCAGTTACTCGGCGGCATCAGCATCGCGATGGCGCCCGATGTGGCCGAGACTACCCAGATCGAGCGCCCGCCGCGCGGTCGCGAAGAGGTTCCGGTTCAACTCTCCCGATTGCTGGACGCGCACCAGACCATCATTGGCCAGTGCCGTACGCTGGCGCAACGTGCATCCGACCTGGGCGACGATGGCACCAACGATCTTGTGGTCAGCGATGTGCTGCGCACCAATGAACTCCAGGTCTGGTTCTTGAGCGAGCATCTGGTCAATATGCCGCTCGTCAAGGCAAAAGAACCTTCGGTCTCCGACGCCGCGTAACGAGCATCGCCACGCGCGCCGGTTTCGAGTGACGATGCAGGAAGAGTGCAGGCCCGGAAGCTCCATGATGGGAACCGTTGATGCGGAACCAAATCAAACGGAGCTACCGGGCCGAAGCCACTGGCATTTCAATGAAGCTGGCCGCGCCGGTGGCGTGGTAAATCCGCTGTGTCGCCTTCCGATAGTCTCCCGGCCTGGCGTTGAAAATATTTGGCACGAAGGTCTGCGGGTTGCGATCGTAGAGCGGAAACCAGCTCGACTGTACCTGCACCATGATCCTATGGCCGGGCAGGAAGACGTGGTTTGCGGTCGGCAACACGAACTTGTAGACAAGAGGCTGGTTCGGCGTGATTGGCTTCGCCGTCTCGAAGCTCTCGCGGTAGCGCCCCCGAAAGATGTCCATGGCTATCGCCAGTTCATATCCGCCCAATTCCTCCTGAGTTGGTGCAACGTCGGGATAGACGTCGATCAACTTGACCACCCAATCGCTGTCCGTCCCGCTGGTAGAGGCCGCGAGGTTCACCACGGGCGCGCCGCTGATGCGCACTGCTTCGGTAAGCACCGGGGAAACATAGGACAGCACATCGGGGCGGCCGTCCACCGCGCGTTGATCCGCAACCAGCCAACGCTTCCACCGGTCGCGGTCGGCAAAGGTCACTGGGCGCGGCAGGTAAGGCACAGGCTTGGCAGGATCGGAAACGTACTCGTCATAACCGATGGGTGACTTGGGACCGGCCGCCGCCTGTGCATCGAAGGACAGGCCGAAGCCGGCGGTCAGATAGAGAGGCTTGGATTGCGAGGCGCAGCCGCTCTCGCAGGATAGCGGCCAGGATTGCAGCCGGTCCCAGTGGTTCTCGCCGGTGTTGTAGATCAACACGGGAGGAGTCTCAGCCTTAGGCGCGTCATCCTTCAAATACTCATCGAAGAACGGCTTCAGCACATCGCGGCGGAATTCGAGAGCCGTGTCGCCCTCCCACTTCAGCGGCCCGAGGGAAGAGCCGTCATAGTTCACGCCACTGTGTCGCCATGGCCCCATCACCAGGAAGTTCATGTTGTTCGCGGTGTCTTTCGGTTCCGCCGCCAGATAGCAGTGAATCGCGCCCCACATGTCCTCCTGATCCCACAAGCCCTGAATCCACATCGTCGGAACCTTCAGCGGTTGCGCGGCCATGACCTTATCGAGCGCCTGCCCTTGCCAGAAACTATCGTAAGCAGGATGCTCGCTGATCTTGCGCCACCAGGGGAGTTGGTCGAGGCCGGCGGATTTTGCGAAGTCTCCCGCCGAGCCCGCGCGCAGGAAGTTTTCGTAATCGTCGTAGGCCTGGCGTGGGATCTCGTGGCCTTCCCCTTGCGCGGTGTTCTGATAGGTGATGTAGTCGAAGTTGGTCTGCCGATAGGCTCCGAAGTGAAACCAGTCGTCGCCCATCCAGCCGTCCACCATTGGACTCATCGGCGCGGCAACCTTCAATGCCGGATGTGGGTTCACCAGGGCCATCACCACGGTAAATCCTTCGTACGAACTTCCCAGCATGCCGACCTTGCCGTTGGATTCGGTAACATTCTTGACCAGCCAGTCGATGGTGTCGTAGGCATCCGTGGAGTTGTCCGTTCGAGTGGAATTCAGCGGGCCGCGCAATGGGCGAGTCATAAAATATTCGCCCTCCGAGCCATACTTGCCGCGAACATCCTGGTAGACGCGAATGTAGCCGTCGGCCACGAAGACTTCATCCCCCTGGGGCAAGGTCGCCGAGCATGTGCGGCGATCGCGCACGCTCGGCGCGGCTCGACGCGTTGTAGGGCGTGCGGGTCAGGATCATGGGCGCATGCTTGGCTCCGCGTGGAATGACGATGACGGTGTGCAGCTTCACTCCGTCGCGCATCGGAATCATGACCTCGCGCTTTACGTAGTCGTACGACGCGGTCGGCGTCTCATACTTGGCGGGGATGTCCGGCGTGAGCGGTGAGGTTTGAGGATGAACCGCGGGCGCGAACGCCAAAAGAGTGGCGGCAATCAACAAACTTCGAAGTGAAGACGCACCAATCATACAGACCTTCCAGAATGGAATTAACTTCAGTCCGACGCAACTCCGGCTTGCTTGCAGCGAACCATTCATTGTAATGGACGCTACTTCGATCGGCGCTGAGAACGACAGGGATAAATCTCCGCGAAATTTCCGAGGACAAGACAATTCCGGGAGCAGCTTAGGGTGCGAGACCTGCATCCATTGCTTTGCCCTCAGGGGTCAATATTGCGCCAACAGGAAAACATTCGATGAATGAAAGCACGCAGAAGTATATCGATCGCATTTTGAATTACACCCAGGGACGAAAGCCTCTGGAGGTGCAGGCGGCTACGGCAAGCACACTCGCGCAGCTCATAGACGGAGTGCCCGCATCTACACTGCGTAAACGTCCCGCAGCAGAACAATGGTCAGTCGTCGAAATTCTCGCGCATCTTGCCGATTCCGAGATCGTCTATGGCTGGAGACTGCGGGCAATTTTAGGTTCGCCCGGATCGCCCATCGCAGCCTTCGACCAGAACACGTGGGCAGTCGCGGGACATTATGCCGAACGTGATGCCCGTGAATCTATCGAGCAGTTCCGCGCTGTGCGCCAAGCAAATCTCTCGTTGCTGCGCTCGCTTACCCCGGAACAATGGCAGCACCACGGCATGCACAGTGAGCGGGGCAAAGAAACTATCGAGCGCGTGGTAAACATGATGGCGGGACACGACCTGAATCACCTTCAACAAATTGAGCGGATTCTCGCTGAGTCAAAAAACGAAGCGGCGTAATAAAGATTGCGAGCTGGTTTAACCGGGGAGTGACTCCGCGCTGAATCAGACAGTGTTGCGCTGCGGCACTTGATAGGCATGATTTGATTTTGCCAACTCCGCGGCAACGATTGACCAAATGGTGAACTGTCTTGGAGGGGAAATTACTGTTTGCCTAATGTTATGAAAAGCGCGGAATAATTGATCTTATGATCAATTATCTTTATGCCAAACAGTTGGAGATCAGTAACGTTGGCCGCGGGGTTGGAATAGAGAATTACTTTCTGATTATTTTAATTTCAGGCGGAATACTCTGCAGTCCGGGGAGAGTCCACAGAAAATCGATCACGGGTTGAAAAACTTGGAGCCGCACAGGAGTTTAGGGGCGGCGCTGGGATCCTTCGCTGACGCTCAGGATGACACCGCTCAAACGCGGAACCAGGCGTGGTATGGATGACCTCTTAGACTCTTTCGAGACCAGAAATCTCAGTAGCAACTCACCGTGGCTTTTGCATTCGCGACTTCATTCGCGACTTCATTCGCGACAAGGCAAGCTTGGCGGCGTGGTAGCCGCACATGCCATGCACTCCGCCGCCGGGTGGGGTTGACGATGAGCAAAGATAGATGTCGCGGTCGGTCGTCGCATATTGTCTCCAGGTAGGACGAAGCAGTAATTGCCGCCAGTCCACTGCTCCGCCAACGATGTCGCCTCCGGTGAGATTTGCATCCATGGCCTCAAGGTCAGAGGTTCGAAAGGCGTGCCGCGCGAGGACGCAGTCGCGAAATCCTGGAGCAAAACGTTCGATCTGCGCCTCGACGCGAGGCAGCATGTCGAAGGTGGAGCCATTGGGAACATGGCAATACGCCCAGGCTATGTGCTTGCCTTCGGGAGCGCGGCCAGGATCGAACAGGGTCGGCTGGGCGAGCAGCACAAACGGCTGCTCGGCGTGAAGGCCATGTCGCATGGCATCTTCAGAGGCGGCAATCTCCGCCATGGCTCCGCCCAGGTGCACGGTTGCGGCGCGCGCACAATCGGCGGCCCGCCATGGGATCGGCTGCGAGAGTGCGTAATCCACCTTGAAGACTCCCGGCGCTTGGCGGTAACGCTGGAGCTGTCGGCGGTACGCCGGGGCAAGACGCTCGCCGGCTATCTGCACCAGGTGGCGCGGAGTGACATCACAGAGGGCGGCGTCGAACTCACCAAGCGAAGCCAGGCTGTCCACTCGGCTTGAAGTTGCTTAGCGTGCCGCCAAGTTGGTTCAAATGGGCGATCAATGCCTGCGTGATCGCTTGCGCTCCACCACGCGGAATCGGCCAACCTACGGCGTGCGCGGCGGCCGCAAGCACGAGGCCGAAGGAGGCGCTCAGCGGTTCGTCCAGAGCGAGAAAGGAGTGCGCGGCCAATCCGGCAAACAGAGCCTTTGTCCGTGGGCTGCGAAACCATAAATTCGCCAGTGACACCGCCGGCAGCACGGCCTTCAGGCCAAAGCTTGCGAGCAGAAAAGGATGTCGCGGCGGGTGGATCACCGGGCCAAGGATCTCGGCGGCGAATTCCGGCCAGCGCTCGACCATTGGACCGATCAGTTCGTGCCAGGCTTTGCCGTCCGTGCCGAGCACTCGTGCGGCTGCCGCCAAGTCGCGCTCCAAGGTAATCGCCGTGCCGTCATCGAAGGGATGAGCGAGCGGTGCCGGGGAGTGAATCCATTCCAGTCCGTGATCGCGCAAGGGCAGGGAAGAGAAGAAGGGCGAAGCCGCCGCCATGGGATGCACCGCGGAGCCGAAGTCGTGGTGAAATCCGGGCAAGGTGAGTTCCATGGTTCTGGCTCCTCCGCCCGCTTGCTCCTCGGCTTCCCATACTTCCACCTGCATGCCCGCCTGGGCGAGCACGATGGCAGCCGCCAACCCATTGGGGCCAGCTCCGACCACAACCGCTCTGCCGGAATCAGGCTTCATTCTCGCGGACTCATCGCCTCAGGCATGTTCACCACTGCGGCTTTGCCGTCGGGTTGCAGTTCGAGAGTCGGGGCATAGAGTCCGAGGAATTGGCGGCGCCACCAGTTGCCGGTAGTCCGCTTCTCGCTCAGGGTGGTGAACCAGTATTGCCAGAGCACCGCGCGTACCTGCCTGGGCGCGGCCTGCGAGAAAGGATTACCGGCAAACAGGCTCAGCACATCGGGATCATTCGAAAGCAGACGAACTTCGGTGTTGGGCACGATTGCATTATCACGCCAGCTTTCGAGCGAGGCGAACCATAAATTCCAATCGAATCGCGGCTGATAGGGCGCGTAAATTCCAGGCGCCTTGGACAATGCCTGCGGCTTGTAGCGAAACGGATAGGCGATCCAGTTCTTTCCGTCGGCCGATCCTTGGAACTCGATCTCATAGCGGCCGCGCGTCATCACCGCGAAAAGCCCATACTGTTCCGCAATCCGGAAGGGCTCCAGCAGGGTCACCGGAGTTGCGGGCAGAGGAGCGCGCGGCGCCAGCAGCCAGACCAGCCTTGCGGTCGAGGCGTAGAAAACCCATAAAAGCATCACGGCTGAGAGGGTCAGCTTAACAGTCCTCGTGGACGAACCGATGAATGTTCTCCAGCGGGGAAGGGCAGGCTCTGGTTTTGCAACGGAAGGCGGCTCGGCTTGCGGAATATCCGCAGGTGTCATGGGTGCGGCAGGCGGTCTCCATTGCGATAGCCAACGCTGCGGAAGGTAGTTCGAAAAGAAACGATCATCCACCAGTAAAACGCCTAGTGCGAGCACCAGGTAATTCAGGAATGCATAGTTCGCGGTAAGGATAACGCCCGCCTCCCAGAAGCGTAACGATAAAGAACAGAACGTAGCGAAAGCGGCGCGGCAGGCAAATCATCCAAACCAGTCCCAACTCCATGAGCAACGTTGCCCCCACGGTTCCCGCGTGGAACCAGTGGGGAAGATGCTGCACGTACCACCCAACCCAGGTAGGCAGCGGACCGTTTTGATAGTACTCATCCATCGCCGTGAAGTGGCGCCACTGCGGGTCGCCGCTCGCCAACTTCACGATTCCGGACTCGAAATAAATGCGGAACCACTCCCACTGCAGCAGAAACAGGCTGAAGCGCGAGGGCGGCGTCGCGCGTCCCAGGCCGGGACGCAAACCAGGCGGCGAGAAAAACAGCGCCAGGAATCCGGCCTCCAGAAGCATCCCGTCCGATTGATAGCCGGAGAAATCGCCAGCCGCGGCGACGAAGGACAGAAAGCAGACAAAGCTTACCAGCAGCATGACTCGCGGCCACAGGTTCATGACCAGCAGCAGGGAGGCGATCATGCCGGCCCAACACAGAGCAAGCAGCATCTGGCGAACTGCTGGAGATCCAGAGCAGCGAAGGAGCGTACCAGAAGCGTATGCGTCCCTCGAATGAGAGGGCGATCAGTTGGAGGTACTGACCGGCGGGAAGAATCCCGTCCGGTCCAATCAATCCTCGGATTTGAAATACCAGGGAGTAGAAGGCCGAGAAATAGATGAGGCCGAGAGCGCGCAGGAAAATCCAACGGGGGAGCAAGCGGTCCGAGGCTCCGTACTCCGAAGCGAAGAGCCTGCGGAACAGGTTTATGCTGCCTAGAGGAGCAGCAGAGCGCCCGGCACGCCCCGCGGACTCGGCTGCGCTCATTTTGCGTACTTTACCGAACAGCCGTAAGCACGAGTGGCCGTGGTCGCGACGGGCTTTCCGGCCATCGCCTGCTCCAGCGCCAAGGTCACGTAATTGGTGGCTCCGGGAATGTCGGAGAGATCGGTAGTTGGTTTGTCGTCGATCGCTCCCTCGTAAATCAATTGACCTTGCGGGTTGATCACAAACATGTGCGGCGTGGTCTTGGCGCCGTAGAGATGTCCCAGATCTCCTTTGGGATCAAGCAGCACTGCGGTGGGAGCGGCGTTGATTCGTTTGACGTAGTCATTCTCCTGGTCGGCAGTCACGTAACCTTGTTCGCCGGGAGCTGAGGAAATCACGGTCAGCCAGATGACTCCCTTGCCGGTCCAGTATTTCTGGAGCTTCTGCATGTTGCCGCTGTCATAGTGTTTCTTGGTGAACGGGCATCCCTGGTTGGTCCACTCAAGGACGACATACTTGCCCTTGTACTCCGCCAGACTGTGCTGCTGGCCGTGGCTGTCGCTGGCGGTGAAAGCCGGTGCGGAATCTCCCACTCGCAACCCAAAAACCGCCGAGGTAAGAAATACGAACAGTGCTGCCGGTACGAGCTTCTTCATGGATTGTCTCTCCTTGTGCGCGGTCGTGCCATGGATCGGCACATCGACCTGATACGAGTCTTGCTGGTTGAGCACGAGCACCCCGTTGAGATGTTCGGGATCGTGCTGTAGATGATCTGATTTCTTGAGTTCCAGCCGGGCGACGCCGCCGATGTTCTCAAGTTTCTGGGGAGCGGCATTGTCGATCTGCTCGGGCTCCGCCGGAAAGAAAACAGCGTGGGTGATCGTGCTGCCCGGTAGCTTGCGGTTCGAGGCAATGCTGAGCCGCAGCGTATCGCGCGTACTGGTTGCCGTGAGATGGAGGGCGTCTGGCAGCGGCCGGGGAATGCGTTCGGCGGCGGCATCGAGCAGCGCATGTGCCCGGGGATCGAGCGTCGTGGTGTTGGCGATGCGCATGGTTGCTTTGAGTTCGGCGCGCTGCGGAATGCAGATGTCATGGCAGACCAGCCAGCGCAAGTCGCCAGCGATGGGCAGGATTGTTCCGGGCTGCACGGTGGCTGGAATATTCAGGGTGGAAAGCAGAACCGTATTTCCCTGGTAGCCGTAATCGGTTCCCGCACTGTCGGTCAGGCGCAGCGGAGCGGGCCATTGCAGCGCTCCCGTGGTCACTCCCTCGGGAAGCTGCCAATGCACTTGCGGGGGCTCGCCTGAGTCGCCGGGATTCTTCCAGTAGATGTGCCAGTCCTTGTCGGTCTCAAACTGGATGCCGATTCTGGTTTGTGCACCGGGCTGAGCCACGGATTGCTCGATCAGGAGAGTCGGCGTGGAGTGCGTCGGCGGATCTTATCGGAGCGTGCGAACATGCAACGGCGGAAGCGAGAACGCACATCGAGGCGACTAGGATTGCGCGCATGAGACTGGTTAGATTCGCGGCTACTAAGCGAAGTTGCCGGTTTTTGCATATCCCGGCTACCGAGCGTTGCGCAGAGCATGGCGTTGTTGAAGGAAAGAGTTCGATTCTTTCGCGCGGCGGGCCGGAGCAGGATGTAAACTGCTGTGACCGTCAGCGGACATCTGGACGATGCCGTTCCGCGGCCGGTAGCATCAAGGACAATTCGAATGGAACTCTATAAGCTGCTGCCGCCCGAGGCTCTGAAGATTGTCCTGGTCCTATTCTTGTCTTTCCTGATAGGACTGGAGCGGGAAGAACACAAGGCGGCCAAGGGCGCGTACTCGTTCGGAGGAGTGCGCACGTTTCCGCTCATCGGACTGATTGGCTATTCGCTCGCCCTTCTTTCGGGCACGCAGTTACTGCCGCTGACGATCGGCTTTCTGGTCATCGCGGCATTTTTGCTGCTGTCTTACTGGCACAAACTTTCCTGTTCCGAAGCCGCCGGCGTTACCTCGGAGATGTCGGGGCTCACCACATTTCTGGTGGGCGCGCTGGTTTCCTACGGGCATTTCTGGATTGCTACTACGCTGAGCGTTGCCAGCCTGCTGTTACTCGATCTCAAAGTAGCGCTTGAGAAACTTGCCGACCGCATTGCGCCGCACGAAATTCTTACCTTCGCCAAGTTTCTGCTTTTGACCGGCGTCATCCTGCCCGTACTGCCGAATCAGGAATTTAGCCGATTCCACATCAACCCTCTCAAGACCTGGCTCGTGGTGGTTGCCGTCAGCACGATCTCCTACGGCAGCTACGTTCTGCAGAAGTTGACGAAGGGACAAGGCGGGGTCGTGCTGGCGGCGTTGCTGGGCGGGGCATATTCCTCGACCATCACTACGGTCGTCATGGCGCGCCGGGCCGCGCAAGAACAACGCCCCCACCTGTTCTCCGGGGGAATTCTGATCGCCTCGGGAGTGATGTACTTGCGCTTGATCGCCTTGCTGGCGTCTGTTTAACCGGCAACTGATGTCTTTCTTGTGGCTCCCTTTTGTTGTACTGGCGGCGCTGGCGGTCGGCATTGGCTGGCTCTGGTCGCGCCGCACCGATCCCAACGCTCCGGCGGTACTGGGCGAGTTCGAACCCAAGAATCCGCTTGAACTGCTCGCTGCGTTCCTGTTTGCCGGGTTGTTTCTGGCCATGCTGATCGCCACGCAACTGGCCGTCACTTATCTTGGAACCGCGGGAGTCAACACACTGGCCGCCATCATGGGTGTCACCGATGTGGATCCGTTCATCCTGGGAATGACCCAGGCTGCCGGGGCACTCACTCCGCTGAAAGTTGCGGCCGTTGCGGTTTTGATTGCCGCCGCCAGCAACAATCTGATCAAAGGCGTTTACGCCTATAGCTTAGCCGGGCGGAAAACCGGCTTGCAGAGCTTTCTGTTCATGGCCGCTCTGGCCGTAGCCGGACTCATTCCTATCCTTTGGATTGGATTCTAGAACCTCATCGGTGACTACGGTATCTCCACCTTGCCCATGTATCGCGCCGTATCTACCGGCCAGCCGAGTTGCGTCTGGATGGCCTGCTGCAGGGCCTCGGCTGACTCCGGTTCGCCGTGCACGATGTGCGTGCTCTGCGGAGTTTTTTTAAACGTGCGGAGCCACTCCAGCAGTTCATCCACGTCGGCGTGATCGCTGAACTGCTCGAGGGCTGCGACCTGAGCGCGTACCGGAACGATCTCGCCGAAAATTTTCACCTCATGCGCTCCGTCCTTGATTTGACGGCCGCGCGTGCCCACCGCCTGGTAGCCGATAAACAGCACCAGGTTGCGCGGGTCCGGCAGGCGCTGGATCAAGTGGTGCTGGATCCGTCCGCCCATGCACATTCCGTTCGAGGAAACAATAATGGTCGGGAAGTGGCTGGCGTTGATTCTTTTGGACTCCTCCGAGGTGCTGGCAAAGTGGAATCCCGGCCATTTTACCGGCGTGCCGTAGCGGGCGATCAGTTGCCTGGTCTCGGCGCTGAATTCCTCGCTGTGCTTGAGAAAGATTTGCACCGCGTGAATTCCCATGGGAGAGTCGGCAAAGACCGGGATGCGCGGAATCTGGTTCTGCTCCATCAGTTCCTTCAGCAGGAAGAGGAATTTCTGGGTGCGCTCCACGGCGAAGGCCGGGACCACAATGCTGCCTCCACGCTTCACCGTCGCGTTGATCAGCGCCGCCAATTCCGGCATCACGTCCTCGTGAGGGTGATGGCGGTTTCCGTAGGTGGACTCCATGACCAGCACATCGGGCGACTCGCCCTCGGTGGGACCGGAGTGCACCACCTTACCGGGTGCCACCGTGCTGTCATGCACGCGGCCAATGTCTCCGGTAAAGAGCAGGAGACGCCGCGTGGCGTTCGTCGCGAGGGTGATCTCGGCCATGGCCGAGCCGAGGATGTGCGCCGCGCGCACGAAGCGGAAGCTCACGCCATCGGCCAATTGCACGGTCTCGCCGAACGGCACGGCGCGGAAGCGCGCGAGGCACTGCTGCGCCTCCTCCATGGTGTATAAGGGCAGCGCGGGGCTGTGCTTGGAGCTCTTCTGCTTATTGTGGTAGGCCGCGTCTTCTTCCTGCAGGTAGCCGGAGTCGGGCAGGATGATGCCGCACAGATCCACGGTCGCCGGAGTCGCGTAGATCGTTCCCTGAAAGCCTTCCTTGTAGAGGCGGGGAATCCATCCGCAATGGTCCAGATGAGCGTGGGTCAGGATGACGGCTTGGATCTCTCGGGCCGGAACCGGCAGGTCAGTCCAATTCTTGAGCCGCCATTCTTTCTGTCCCTGGAAGAGTCCGCAATCGACCAGCAGTTGGTAGGCGCCGCGCGTCCGCGCCTCGCGCGATTTTCGCTGTGCTGACGAGGTGTTTGGAGCCGGTGACCGTGCCGGCCGCGCCGAGGAATTGAATGTAGCTCACGCTTCTCCCTTGCTGATTTCAAGCATCCTTTTTCACGACCCTTCACCTTAGGCCGGGCGGGGAAAACTTGCAATCGCAAAAGGTCAGTGCTCCGCCGGGGGCGCGGCGGTCACCGGGACCACGTTGTCGCGGCGTTCGGCCTCGGGAATGCTGCCGTCGTTCACCTCGGCTTCGTTCGGAGTGGCTTCGAAGGGCACCCGTATCATCGCCGTGCTCTTGCCCGGCACCACCAGGCGTACGGTGCTTTCGCCAATCGCCGAGCGCACGGCTACCGGAACCTCGCACCAGGCGCTGCCGAGGTTTTCAATGGTCACGGCGGTCACTGTTTGCTCGCCTAGCGTATGCCGCACATAGGCCGAGACCACGCGCAACTGCGGCAGACCCCGGTCGCGGTAGACCCAGTCGTCGAAGAAGGCTTCGAGATCGCGCTTGCCTCCGTCCTGTTTCTCGATCAGGCGCTGCATGTATGCGGTGTTATGGTCCTCCGCCGGTTGATAGCGGGCGAGCGCCGATTGCAAGCCACGGTCGCCCACCATATCGCGCAGCATCCACCAGACGTAGGCGGCCTTGGTCCGAAAAAACACATCGTCCGCGGTATTGATGAGCGGCTGCGGAGCGATTCCGGTCGGTGGCGTGGAACTGGTATCTCCCGGCGGTAGCGAGCTGGGCTGGGGATTGGGTTGCGGATTATGCGACTCGGCCTCGGCCACCACTAGCGCCGAGCTGAACTGGCCGAGATAGGCTAGGGCGGCGCGGCGTCCCGCCTGCCGTTCGCGGATCAACGCCTGGGCGAAGCCGGTCAGGCCCTCGCGAATCCACGGCCGCGGCGAATCGAGCATGGCATGGGCCACCGGACGCGCCATCGCCACCTCGGCGGCGGCGGGGAGCACGCTGCGCATGGGGACAAAATAGTAGGCTCCCGCGTCATACGGCAGCGCATTCGGGTCGGTGAGTTCCACGATGACCACTTTGCGCCGAGGGGTGCCGAACCACGCTTCCAGCGGCGGAATTGCCGTCTCCGCCGCGGCCATGTAGTCGCGCGCATAGTTGGTGTGGGGCGTGGTGTAGTAGGCGGCCACGCGCGGCCGGTCGGTGGATTCGGCAGGATCGCCGAGCAGCACGATCACCGGATCTACCCCGTGAAATTCGCTGGTAATCTCCGGCCCTGTCGCGCCGTCGGCCCCATTCGTGCCATTGGTCACGAAGGTGTACTTTGACTCATCGCCCTCGGCTGGCAGCCGCCCGCGAGAGGTGCACGCGCAGCAGAGCCGAAGCCTCGACGTTCGCGCCAGTCGCGCAGGATTTCAAACAGCTCGTCGCCCTGGCTCAGATTCGCCGCATCCATGGACACCGGATACCAGACGACGAATCCGGCACCGCGCAGGGCGGTGAAGCTGTCGCTGATCTCGTCCCAATCGCTGCGCCGGGCAATGTCGGCAGGAGTTCCGATTCGTTCGAGCCGGGTAGTGTCCTTTTGCACGGTGCCCGAATAGCGCACGTTCAGCCGCAGGCTCTCGCCCGGAGCCAGCGGCTTGTCGAATTTTACGATGGCCTCATGCAGCAGGCCGGTGTGGTCGATATCGCTGGTGTAACTCTGCTCCAGCCACTCGACCTCGGCGCCGTCCGCCAGCACTGACAGCCAATGCAGGGAACTCGAAATCTGCAGCGCTACTTGACTCTGCGGCACGGCGAGGCGTTGCGCACCTCGACCGTGCCCTCCACCGACAACCCATGCTGGTGCGGATCGAGCCTGACCTGCAGATCGTAGCGGGAAAAGAGGAAGGCGTTGCGGTCCAATCCCATGGCGGGCAGCGCCACCAGCGCATATACCAAAACGGCTAGCGCAAGACGGCGCAAGATTATTCCTCTTTCCTCTTCTTGGCGGATTTCTTCGCGGCGGGCTTCTTGGCCTGGCGGCGCTGCCGCTGCACTTCATACATCACAATGCCTCCGGCTACCGAGACATTCAGCGACGACACCGCACCCATCATCGGAATGGAGACCAGCATGTCGCATTTGCGGCGCACCAGGTCGTGCAATCCCTTGCCTTCCGCGCCCATCACGATGGCGCAATTCATGTTGTAATCCAGTTCGTCGTAGCTCTTTTCGCCGCGCTCGTCGAGACCAACCACCCAGACGTTCTTTTCCTTCAGTTCGTCGAGCGTGCGTGCGATGTTGACCACCCGAGCCACGCTCAGGTGCTCGCTGGCCCCGGCCGAGGCTTTCACCACGGTTCCCGTAATGCCCGCCGCGCGGCGCTCCGGAATCACCACGCCGTCCACCCCCGCGCCGTCGGCGGAGCGGATCAGCGCGCCCAGGTTGTGCGGGTCTTCCACCCCATCGAGCACCAGAAGGAAGGTATATTCTCCGAGCTTGTTCTCCAGCAAATCCTCCACCTCGGTGTATTCCTTCCGAGAGGTGACGGCCATGACTCCCTGGTGGGTGTTGGTCCGGGTTTCGCGGTCAATGTCTTCCCGCGGCACAAAGCGCACGCTGATCCCTTGCGCCCGGCAGTCATCCAGAATGTTCTGTAAACGGTTGTCGGTGCGGTCTCGCGAGACCGCAACATAGTCAAAGCGGCGGCCACCGCGCTTCAGGGCCTCGCCAATGGCATGGATGCCATAGATCACTTCACTCATAACCTATCTAGTGTACGGCACCGGCGCTTAGCCTCCGTTGCAAAAATGACACACCCACTTTCTCCACGTGCTTTGGGCGTTCTATACTCGTCTGTACGGATCGAGGATGCCCCATGCCGTTATCAGTGATCATCGTGGACGATGAACAACTTGCACGCGATGAACTCTCCTATCTGCTGCGTGAGATGGATGACCTCGACATCATCGGCCAGGGCAAGAATGGCTTGGAAGCCGTCAGCCTGATTAAGGAAACTTCGCCGGACCTGGTCTTTCTGGACGTGCAGATGCCCGGTCTGGACGGCTTCGGCGTGATCAAGAAATTGCTGGAGAAGAAAATTCCGCTGCCTAGCATTGTTTTCTCCACCGCCTTTGACCAGTACGCGGTAAAGGCCTTTGAGGTCAACGCGCTGGACTACGTCCTGAAGCCCTTCGACAAACGGCGGGTCTTTCAAGCCGTCGAGAAAGCCCGGAAAACACGAGAGTCCGACGCGGCTCCCAGCGAAAAGCTGGACACCCTGGTCAAACTGCTGGAGCAGCAAAAGCCCCAGACTACGAAGGTTCTGCTCAAGGCCAACAACCGTCTCTTCCTGGTCGACCAGAAAGAAATCTGCTTTGCCTCCATCGAGGACGGCGTCATCACCGTGGTGGCTCAGAACATGGAAGGCCAGTCGAACTGCCGTACTCTGGAAGAACTGCTGACTTCGCTGGATGCCAACCTCTTCTGGCGCGCCCACCGCTCGTATCTCGTTAATATCAATCGCATCAAGGAAGTGGTGCCCTGGTTCAAGAGCAGCTACCAGATCCGCATGGACGACAAGAAACAGACCGAGATTCCGGTGAGCCGCGCCCAGACCCGGCGGCTGCGCGATCTCTTCGGCTTGTGACGTTTCGGCGTTTGTGAAAGCTTGGTTACGAACGAAGATGCCGCAGGCAGAGCTGTATTATTATTAAGGAGTCTATGAAAGCCTACGTTTACGTTTCGATGAAGAAAAGCGTGCTTGATCCGCAGGGTAAAACCATTCAGGGTGCGTTGACCAAGATGGGTTACAAGGGCGTCGCAGACGTCCGCCAGGGAAAGTACTTTGAGCTTTCGCTCGACGGTAGCCTCGACCGCGATGCGGCACGCACGGAAGTGGAGCGCATGGCAAGCGAAGTTCTCACTAATCCCGTGATCGAGGAGTTCCATTACTCCATCGAAGATTAGTCTGGGGCACCGTTTTTGCAACAGCTCCCGCCACGGCGGGTTCCACAACTTGTTCTTCTGAAGGGGATCGCTCATGTGCGGAATTGTTGGCTATGTCGGCAAGAAGCAAGTTGTTCCGGTGATTATCGATGGCTTGCGCCGTCTTGAGTATCGCGGTTACGACTCCGCTGGAATCGCCGTTGCCGGCGGAGAAAATGGCCTCCAGATTCGCCGTGCCGAAGGCAAACTGCGCAACCTCGAAGAGGTGATCCGCCACAGCCCGATCGATGGCACCTACGGCATCGGACACACCCGCTGGGCCACCCACGGCCGCCCCAGCGAGGAGAATGCGCACCCGCATCGCGATTGCAGCGGAACCATCGTCGTCGTCCACAATGGCATCGTCGAGAACTATCTCGCGCTGAAAAAACAGCTTCGCGGGGAAGGTCATACCTACAAGACCGAGACCGATACCGAAGTGATCGCCCACCTGATCGAGAAGTTTTTCCTGCTCGAAAATCCGGACAAAAAGGTCTCGCTCGAAGAAGCCGTGCGCAAGACGGTCAAGTGCCTGAACGGTGTCTTTGCTCTCGCCGTCATCTGCAGCACCGAGCCGAATAAGATTATCGCCGCGCGCAATGGTCCGCCCGCCGTCATCGGCTTGGGCAAAGACGAGTATTTTGTTGCCAGTGATGTGCCCGCGATTCTCTACCACACCCGCGACTTATTCTTCCTGGGAGATGGCGACCTCGCCATCCTTACGCCGGAAGGCGTGACACTTACTGACTTTGACGGAAGGCCGGTGCAGCGCGAGGTGCAGCACATCACCTGGGACCCGATCATGGCGGAAAAGGGCGGCTTCAAGCATTTCATGCTCAAGGAAATCTATGAGCAGCCGCGCGCTGTCCGCGACACCGCGATGGGTCGTGTTTCCTTCGATACCGGCAAGGTGTTCCTCGAACAGATGGATGTTTCCGAAGAAGAGTTCCGCAATCTGCGCAAGTTAAACATCGCGGCCTGCGGAACCAGTTGGCACTCCGGCCTGGCGGGTAAATACATGATCGAGCGCCTGGCGCGGGTCCCCGTCGAGGTGGATTACGCCAGTGAATTCCGTTATCGCAATCCGCTGATTGAAAAGAATGAAATGACGATGGTCATCACCCAGTCGGGTGAGACCGCCGACACCATCGCGGCGCAGCGCGAATCGAAGTCCCGCGGCGCCAAGACCATCGCCATCTGCAATGTGGTCGGCGCCATGATCGCGCGCGAAGCCGACGGGACCATTTACACTCACGCCGGTCCGGAGATTGGGGTGGCCTCCACTAAGGCATTCACCGCGCAACTGGTCGCACTGTTTCTCTTCGCGCTGCACCTGGCCCAGGTGCGGGGCACCATCAGCGAGGAAGAATCCATCAAGCTGACCCAGGAGCTTTCGCGGCTGCCTGGACGTTTGGAGGCCGTACTGTCCCGCGAGGAAGAGCTCGAGGAACTCGCGCGTACCTACCAGCGCGCCCAGGACTTCCTCTTCCTGGGTCGCGGCATCCACTTCCCGATTGCTCTTGAGGGTGCTCTCAAACTTAAGGAGATCTCCTACATTCACGCCGAAGGTTATGCTGCCGGCGAGATGAAGCACGGCCCCAATGCGCTGATCGATGAAGATCTTCCGGTTGTAATCATCGCCA
>CAVZYB010000008.1:0-313900 GCA_963779365.1 uncultured Acidobacteriota bacterium
CTTTCCTAGCTTTGTGCAGGTTTATTGAATCCGCGTCTGGATCTGTTCACACCTGATCGATCTCGCGCCACACTTGATAGATAACCGGAGGCCTCCGGATTTGTTCACACGTTTCCAGCTTGAAAACACAATCGCACCACTCCGGGAAAAAACTCCGCGTTCAGTTCATTCACGTAAGCACTCGACAAGGAGCTGTCTATGAGCAAAACGCAAACCGGATACAGACGCAACAGCACAGGTACCGTGAATTCCGCCGGCAGGTCTCCTCGAAGGTATTGACCGTCGCGGTTTTCTGCACTGTATGGCGTGGGCCGGCACTGGAATGGTCTGGAGCTTCGCGGAAGGAATTCCGGTATCCAGTATCTTTGGCGCCGCACTTCCACAACAACGCGCCCCGCGACTTCAGCTTTATTCAGATTAGTGACAGCCACATCGGCTTCAGCAAAGCGGCAAATCCAGACGTCGCCGGAACGCTGCAAAAAGCCGTAGACAAGATTAGAGCTGCCTCCCCAGAGCCCGCACTTGTTGGACCGCCTCCGGCGGCATGCCGCATCACCTCAATGCTACGTAGCGGGTGTATTTGTCGGCGAGCACTGAGTCGAGATAATCGACAACTCGCGTGAGCATACTGCCGCTTGCGGCCAGCGCAAACTCCGCTCCTACGATCCACCACAGCACCCGGGGCACAGGTTGATGATGGGCAACCACACCTACTATGTTGTCGATGATGAGCTTGCTAATCGCGAGCAGCCCGATCGGCAACAGGGCTGTGACGATTCTGAAGACAATGCCCAGAAATACGACGCCAACCGGCCTGCCACACAATCACCGGTCTGCGGATTGGATTGTTCTACGAAGAACAGCAAATCGGCCCGCCCGAGATCGTCACGGCTTTTCAAGGTGCGGAATATGCCCGCAGTTTGGAACTACGACGAGCCTGCCGTGCGGTATCTCGCTTACCGCGGCGCGTCCAAGTTCAACGAAATTACCCATCTTCGCGCGTGCCTCGGCAGGGGCGTAGCTCCCAAGCCTTGGCAGCCTTTGCCGCTAAAGTACGACGCCGCCACCGTCGATATCTAGGTAGGAGGACGGCACGCATGCTACCACCGGTCAGTAGTCCCATCTGGAAAAAGCTGGTGAACGGGGAAAAGGAACTGAAGAGCACGAACCTCGTGGTCAATATGCTCCTCACCAATTGCCGGGTTCGCTACAAATTGGATCCCACGACAATGAATGAGTTGGTGATACACGCTCACGGAGCTTTCTCGAAACTCGAGAAAACGCTGCAACCTGAAATTGCACAACTGGGTTCCTGAGGATATAAAACATGCTGCATTCAATTACCGAAGTGAATCGCAAGATCGCAACCGGCAAGCCTCTTCTGTTAGCGGGAAGCGAAGAGGCGCTTCGTCAACTCACAAAAGGCAACTGGATCGGGGGCACAATCCCGTACTTCATGGACGAAGCCGGAGGCGTGTGTTCTGAGTCCCTGATTTTTGTAACCGAATTGCCGGCATTCTGCAGTGGAGAAGAGATCCGGGAATACACCCCGGAGAACCTGCCGAATGTATGCAAGGATGCACCGGACAATGGTGTTTCGTTCATCATTATTCCGGCTGGAAGCGCCGTTCACACGGCCTATGCCGAGGATGCTCCAGGCTACGAGGGCCTGTTCCTAAAGCCGGTGGTCGGCTGGATCGCCGGGGTTCATCTATCGCAATTGGGTAAGCAGACTCCCAAGGTCTTCAACGGAGTCACCGGGGCAGCGTCGTCCGAGATAGCAGTGGTGATGCACGTATCCTTGCCGGCGAACAGGCGCGCGACTCTCGACATTGTGAACGTCTTCAAGCCGGGGTCAGGCGACACCATCACGTTTCCGCGTGCGGGCTTCGCGGTAAGCGAGTGTGCGATCAACGGAAAGCTCCGGAACTTTGCCGAGTACATGACCAGTACCCAGCAGAATTCTCAACTCCCGCTCACCGCCGACTATAACACCAGCATCGTGAATGTGAGTGTTCAGAGTGTCGACGAACAGGCTGGGGTTGTGAACCTGTACGCGCCCGTATTTCCCGGGATGGAGTACAAGTTCGCGTGCGCCGGTGGCGGACTATCTCCGTGAATTCAGTGTTGCCGCCGGAAAAGAGAACGGTCCTGCCACGTTCTCCTGCAACTGCATTTTGAACTATCTCTATGCCGGGCTGGAGGGCAAGCACACCGGCAACATTACCGGGCCCATCACCTTCGGTGAAATCGCTCACCAACTTCTGAACCAGACCATTGTGCGCCTCTTTATTCGGGAGTTGGCTTAGACCGGAATCGAGAGGGTGTATCCGGTAAGGCAGCCGGACGTTTTCCCAGCGATGATTACGACGGAGACACCAATCTCGAAAGTGCTTTCGCTGGATTGTTGGTAAGAATCAGAGGGGATGTGATGCCGACCCGGGCGCGAACTATCCTCGCGTCCGGGTCGGGATTAGGTTGAAAGTTTTTGGAAGCTTCAGAACAACTCAGCGTTGTGAACGGTGGTGCCGCGGGTACGCCGTTCCAAACTGTGTCCCGCGAAGGAGTAGAAGCGTATGGTCAAAGGCGTTGGTTACGCAGCTTTCTTGATGCGAACGCCCTCGTCCTGGTGCTGCGGCTGGCTCATCAGCGGCCACCTGAGATCGAAACCACTCGTCATGGTCTCGCAAGGTGTTTCGGTGATGAGTGATACTGTCTTTGACTTCTGGCTCTCTTCGGGCCGCGACATCAAAGGGTAGCTGAGATCGAATCCACTTACCGTCTTCTCAATTGACACGCAAAAACCTCCATACTTCCTGCCAGAAGAGATTCTCCGCCCTGTGACTTCGATGCAGATTTCTTTCGCTTTTTTTTTGTACTCACGCCAGCTACTCACCCCGCGCTGGTTTGGCCTGTTCCAAGGGATTTTGTAGCTGGATTTCCAGCCGGCAACATGGTTTCCGGGCTACAAGGACTTCCACAAAAGTGACCGCAATCACAGATAAGCAAAAATTGTTGAGATATTCTTCGAATCAAATGACGCAGCTTATCCCATTCCGCCGCTTGCTAGAGTCTCCAGGTACTTGCCCAAAAATCGCAAATTCACAGGGAATGGGAAAGATCATTCCCTTCCCCAGCAAGCCGGCAACTACACGTCCGGATGCGGCATCCAACTCGACGACAAGTGTGCGTCGTGCCAATACTCCGCGAGTTCCGAATGCGTTCCACAGCTCTGCCAAAGCTGACAAGAGTTACTAACTCCCTCAGTTTGTGACCGCAGTGTGGAACTGCGCCGCATCATTCGCAGGAATTCAGTTCCCTTCCTCAACTACGCGTCTTCGATTGCCTCATGCCTCCGTCATGGTAAAGCTCATCGACGTTCTGGTCATTGGTGAGCATGCGGTCTTCGGCAGTTCCGGCCATGGCGTCCCGACCTGTCCCGGATGCCGGTTCAGGCCCATCACCGGCAAGCGGAGCCAGTCGAAAATCGGAAATTCTTCGTCTAAAACTGGCATTTTGAAAGTCTCGCGGAAGATTTCTTATTAAGATACCTGCTGGAGAATTGCACCGACGTTTCTGCGCATGGGACCGAAATAGGAGTGGGAGCTTGGTTTTCAGGTTATTCTTCTAAGATTTGGCTGAGTTGATGCAGGTTGGGCTCGCGTTGTAATCCGAAATAGTATACTTTATACGTTCCGGTCAGGCGGCTCCGCAGCAAAATCCTCACCGTAGCTGAGGAGCTATCAGCCTGCAGCCGGATAGGGATCGTTCCGCGGGGAACGCATGGCGGTTGCGTGAGCCCCGGATGCTGACCGCTTCTTCCTGTCAGAGTGTGTTACCGGCAGCCGTCGGGATGTTGCCGTGATTGTAAGAGCCTCATTATCACAAAATATCGGGAGTTATTAGATGAATAAAGAAGTTCAGAATGCCCCCCTGACTCAGGCGAGCAGCGGGACTGCGGAGATGCTCCAAGACGAGCATTTTCTGGTCGATCCGGCACACGACATTTTGCGCTCCGAAAGTCTGCCCCTCGACGCGATCTTCAAACCCAAGTCGGTCGCCCTGATCGGCGCGTCGGAACGCACTGGAAGCGTCGGCCGCATGGTTCTGAGCAATCTGATCAGCACCCCATTTGGCGGCACCATCTACCCGGTGAACCCCAAGCGCACCAACATCCTCGGCATTCGCGCCTACAAGAGTCTGCACGACCTTCCCGAGCGTCCCGATCTCATCGTAGTCACCACTCCGTCGGACACCGTGCCCGCCCTGATTGAGGATGCGGTTGGAATCGGCGTACCCGCCGCCATCGTCATCTCCGCCGGCTTCAAAGAGGTGGGCGAGCAGGGCCTGGAGTACGAGCGCCAGATCAAGGAAACCATCCGCGGCAAAATGCGTCTGATCGGCCCCAACTGCCTGGGCGTAATGAACCCGGTCACCGGCTTCAACGCCACCTTCGCGCATACCGTGGCGCGTCCCGGAAACCTGGCGTTCATCAGCCAGAGCGGCGCGCTCTGTACCGCCGTGCTGGATTGGTCGTTGCAGGCGATGGTTGGTTTCAGCGCGTTCATCTCGATTGGTTCCATGCTGGACGTGGGCTGGGGCGATCTGATTACCTACTTCGGCAACGATCCGCGCACCACCTCGATCGTGGCTTACATGGAGTCGATCGGCGATCCGCGCAGCTTCCTCAGCGCCGCGCGCGAAGTCTCCCGGACCAAGCCGATCATCGTCATCAAGGCGGGACGCACCGCGCAGGCCGCCAAGGCCGCGGCTTCGCACACCGGTTCGCTCACCGGCAGCGACGACGTTCTGGATGCCGCCTTCCGCGCGCAGCGGCGTCCTCCGTGTCGATTCCATCCACGAGATCTTCGATATGTCCGAAGTACTCGCCAAGCAGCCTCGTCCCAAGGGGTCCGCGGCTTTGCATCGTCACCAACGCCGGTGGTCCGGGCGTGCTTGCCACCGATGCGCTGGCCCGTGGCGGCGGCGAACTCGCCGACCTCTCCCCGGAGTCGCTGGAGAAGTACAACCAGTTCCTGCCCAGCGCCTGGAGCCACAACAACCCGGTGGACATTCTCGGAGACGCCGAACCGGAGCGCTACGCCAAGTCGCTCGAAGTGGCGGCGGCAGGACCCGAAGATCGACGGCATGCTCGTCATCATGACCCCGCAAGGCATGACCGATCCGACCCGCATCGCCGAGAACCTGCAAGCCCTACGCCCATTCGCTGGGCAAGCCGGTGCTGGCAAGCTGGATGGGTGGAACTCAGGTGAAGTACGGCGAAGAGATTCTCAACCGCGCCGGAATTCCGACCTTTGCTTATCCGGACGCCGCCGCCGAAGCCTTCAACTACATGTGGAAGTACGCCTCCAACCTCAAGAGTCTGTACGAGACGCCGATTGCGAATCCGGCGTCGGATCAGATCGACCGCGCCAAGGTTGCCGAACTGATCGCCTACGTGCGTAAGTCCGGACGCACGATCCTGACCGAGTTTGAGTCGAAAGAGCTGTTGAAAGCCTACGGTATCCCGGTCACCGAGACGCGCATCGCAGCCAGTGCGGAAGAGGCGGTGAAGGCCGCCAACGAAATCGGCTACCCGGTGGTGCTCAAGCTGCACTCTGAAACCATCACCCACAAGACCGATGTCGGCGGCGTGCAGCTCAATGTCCGCAACGCCGAAGCGGTTCGGACCACCTACGAAGTGATCGAGAGCTCGGTGCGCGAGAAGGCTGGCGAAGGCCACTTCCTCGGCGTAACCGTGCAGCCCATGGCCAAGCTGGATGGATACGAAGTCATCCTCGGCTCCTCGCTCGATCCGCAGTTCGGACCGGTGCTGCTGTTCGGCTCCGGCGGCCAACTGGTGGAAGTCTACAAGGACAGCGCCCTGGGTCTGCCGCCGCTCAACACCACCCTGGCCCGCCGCATGATGGAGCAGACCAAGATTTACGAGGCGCTCAAGGGAGTACGCGGCCGCAAGTCGGTCGACCTGGATGCGCTGGAAGAGCTGTTGGTCCGCTTCAGCCAGTTGGTGGTCGAGCAGCCTTGGATCAAGGAGATCGACATCAATCCCCTGCTGGCTTCGCCCGAGCGCCTGCTGGCACTCGACGCGCGCGTGGTTGTCTACGGGCCGGAGATGACGGAGGAGATGCTGCCGAAGACCGCAATCCGCCCCTATCCTCACCAGTACGAGGGCACCTGGAAGCTGGAGGACGGTACGGAACTGACGGTTCGTCCGATCCGTCCGGAAGACGAGCCCGCCATCGTCAAATTCCACGAACAACTGAGCGAACTCACGGTCACCAGGCGCTATCTGCAACCCCTCGAGTTGTGGCGGCGCACGGCGCACGAGCGTCTCACCCACATCTGCTTCATCGACTACGATCGCGAAATGGCGCTGGTGGCCGAGAAGAAGAACGCGAGCGGGGAGCCCGAGATTGTTGCGGTCAGCCGAATGAACAAGCAGCACGGAACTAACTCTGCCTTGATCGCCGGTCATCATTCGCGATGACTACCAGCACAAGGGACTCGGCACCGAACTGTTCCGCCGCCAGCTTGACATTGCGCGTGCCGAAGGCTTGAAACACGTGCACTGCAACATGCTCGCCGATGACACCGCGATGCAGACCATCTGCACGCGAGTCGGTTTCCGGATGACGACGACGAAAGACAATGTCCTCCAGGCGGAGATTGACCTGTAGGCACGATACAGCGTGAAACAGGAAAGGCATCCGGGAGAATCGGATGCCTTTTTCTCTTGGCGCTCGAAGAGAGGTTGGGTGCCCAATTTTTGCCGTGGCAAATGTGGGAGACGCGCAGACGGCATTCGCGACTGGTATCCGTATGATGATTCGCACGATGTTTCACACGATGATTCGCACGACGCTCCGTGCGAACGCTTCGTGCGATCAGAAGAGCAAATTTTCGCCGGGCCGGTCGAACGCCGTGGCGTCGATCTCCGCTGCGCACTCGGCATCGTCGTTCTTCACCTGGTTGACGCGCTGGCTCACCCGGTAGCGCCGCATGGCCTCGGCGGGATAGGGCTTCAGCAGGGGTTGCAATTCCGCAACTTTCCGGAAGCCGGGATCGAGCCACAGGTCATACCCGTCGCGCGCCAGGATTACCGGCATGCGATCATGCAGATCCCGCACCAGTTCGTTCGGCGTGGTGGTGAGGATCGAACAGCTTTCAATCCACTGCCCTTGCGGATTCTTCCACCGGTCCCATACCCCGGCGAGGGCGAAGAGCGATCCATCGGCCAGGGTAAAGCAGAAGGGGAGCTTCTCTTTTCCGGCGCGCTTCCACTCGTAGAATCCATCGGCCGGAATCAGGCAGCGCCGCAGGCGCAGCGGCTCGCGGAAGGCCGGCATGGCGGCAGCGGTCTCCGCGCGCGCATTGATCATCTTGTAGCCCAGCTTTGGCCCAGCGACGGATCGTTCGTCCAGGAAGGGATCAGCCCCCAGCGCATCTGCGACAGCTGCCGCACCGGTCCGCGCCGCATCCTGCCGCACCACTGCAATCTCCTGCCCCGGAGCCACGTTATAGCGCGGCACCCACTCGGCGCCGTCGATCCTCATGCGCAAGCCCACTCGGCGTCGAACTCCTCTTCCAGAATCTCTTTCTTCCTCGCCAGCCGGAATCGTCCGCACATAATGGAAGAGATTATATCCGCTGCCTGAGCCGCATTCGACCCGCTACTTTTTGCGCTTGCGCAACAGCACGTCGAATGAGACCACGCCCGTCTGGTCGCGCACGCCGACGATGGAAACATTCTTGTTCACGTTGTACTCAAACTGAATAATCTGCTGTGCCGATTGATTCAGGTTGGTGATGTAGGTCAGCGTCAGTTTGTTGGAAACCTGCTGCTCCACCGTGACCCGCGCCAGTCCGGCGTTCAGCGCTCCGCCCACATTCGGATCGATCTTCAACCGGCTCACCCCGAACAAGCGCTGCACCCGGCTGCTCACCGTCGCATTCAGCGCCTGCCCAAGCAGCGCCGTCGAGGCGCTCTCGGAAACCGTGGGCTGATATTGCGACGTGCCCATCATCGCCGGATTCGCCGTCTCCTCGGCGGTGCGTCCCAGTGCCAGCAAGGAAATAATGTCGCTGCTCGAAAGCGGCGGGTCCGAGCGGTAGGAGGGCGTCAGCTTGTTGATCGGACCCTGGAAGCCCAGCGTAATGTCATAGTCGCGCACCCGCGCCGAGAGCTCCACATCGAGCGTGGGTTCGATCCGCACCGGGTTGGTGAACGTAACGTCGCCGCGCTCCATCCGGTATTTCGTGCCGTTGAAGTCGAGCGTGCCTTCCAGCAGATTCACCCGGCCCAACACCACCGGACGCAAGGCCGTTCCGCGCATCCGCAGATCCACATTTCCACTCAACCGCGCCAGCGAGGTCTGCACCTGTAGCTCTGGAGTCGAGGTCACGTGCACATCCAGGCGCACGTTGTTGAGCGGCGAATCGATCTTCTGCGCCGGAGCGCCGCGCATTCCCTTCACCAGGTAGTTGGCAAAATCAAATTGCGGATTCACTCCCAGCCGCGTCACCGTCACGTCGCCGGAGAGTACCGCGCTCTTCGTCGAACCGGTCAGCGTCAGCGATCCGTCGGCGGTCGAACTCAATCCCTCCGGATAGCGCAATCGAATTTCGCGCCCGCTCGCCGACAGGTTGAATCCCAGCCCTTGCGACGGCAGGAAGGTGATGAAGCCTCCGCAGTGCAGCAGCCCGCCTCCGGTGCGCGCCGTCAGCTCCTGCACCTGCAAGCGGTCTTCGTTAAAGATCAGCGTGCCGGTAATGTCGCTCAGTCCGTTGGGAAAATCGATATAGGTGATGGCGCCATTCTGCACGTTCAAGCGTCCGCGCATCGAAGGCCGCGCCAGTGTCCCGTTCACCTGCAGGTTCAGGTTCGCAACTCCGCTCGGCCATCAGATTCGGATCGGTGGTCTCCAGCAGCTTCAGGTTCAGGCTGCCGTCGGCGCGCAGGTCGATCTCCCGCTTGCCGCCCAACTGCATCTCGCCGCGCACCTGCAGAAAGCGCGTGCCCTGCTCGCCGGCGATGCGGAACTGCTCGATCCGCACCACTTCGTTCGCCATCTTCAGGCGGATCGGTCCATCGTTGGTCACGGCGATGCCGCCATAGTTCGTCGCCCAGCGCTCCACCACCACGTCGGCAGTCATGTCCTTGGGATGCCGCGCCTCGCCGGACGCTTCGATGTGCATCTTCAGCTCGGATGGGCCGCTGTGCCGCAGCGGCAGATAGGCTTCGAGCAGCGGGTTCAGATTGGCGCTCTGCACATCGCCCGTAATGTGCATCGGCATCTGCTCGCGCAGATGAATCTGCCCGTCCAGCTTCACCTCGGCCAGCCTTGAAGTTCGAGCGCGCCGTCAGCGTCATCTCCGAGCCGTGCGTCACCGCGTCCACATTCATGTCGCCAATCGCCTGCCGGTTCACCGCGAGATTGCGCAAGCGCAGCCGCCCGTTGATCACCGGCGCCGCGGGCGTGCCCTCGCCGCTGGCCTCAAACGTCGCCTGCCCGGTGGCGCGGATCTTGCCTTCGCGCACCGCCCGCAGATTTTCAATCTTCACCTCGGTGCCCTTCAGGTCAAAGCCAAACTCGCTGGTCTGCACATTGATCCGCGCGTCGCCGCTCAGTTGCATCACGTCGCTTCTCACCACGATGTTGCGCAACTGTGCCTGATTCTCCGTGAAGTTCACCTCGGCGGTCGCCGAACGCACCGCCTGACGCCATGCGCTTCCATCTTTCATGGCAATTCGCCCGCTGCCGCTCAGGTGGCTTTCCGTGCCCTCCACGTGCACGTCCCCGCTCACCTGCCCGCTCACCGGATAATTCGATCCCACCAATCCCTGCAACTCGCCGGCCTCGGCGTTCTCCACCTTGACGTGGGCGGAAAAAGGCTGGCTCGCATCGTAGCTTCCGTTGGCCAGCGCCACGCTGGCATCCAGCCCGATCCTTGCTCCTCCGCGCCGCAGCACACCATTGCGCAAGCTCTCGTGGGTTGCCGAGTACTCCACGTCGCCTTCCAGCAGCTCCCAGCGAGTACGCACCACGCGCTCCGCCGGAGCCGCCCCGGCCACCGGCTTTTCCTGCCGCCGCAATAGCGTGGTGAAGTCGTGCAGTTCCAGATGCCCGGCCAGCGCGGGCCGCGCCAGCCTTCCCAGCACCGTCCCCTGGAATTTCGCGCGCCCGCCGAACTCGATCGGCAAATCCTGCGCACGGCTGCCGCGCCAGGCGGTCACCACCGGTGCCAGCTCGGAGAAGTCCATGGTCGTCGCATCCAGCTTCAAATCGGAGTTTGCCGACAGCCGTCCGCGGGCGGAAAGACGCGACGCCCGAGTACTCGCCTCCACGCTGTGCAGCTCGCACCACGGCACCCTTGAAGTCCACCGTGGCCTGCACCACTGCGGTCACCGGCAACTCCCCGGCGCGCAGCACCGGATGCACCCGCAGATCGCCATCCATCCGCGCATTCAGCGGACTTCCACGCCAGTTCACCTCCAGCGTGCCCGCCGTCGAACCCGCCAGCGTGCAGCCGCTCCAGCGGAAGACTATCGGTGGAGAATGCCCGCAATGCCTGCGCCAGCTCCACGCCGGTGACCTGCAGCGCGATCTTTCCCACCGGCTCCTTGCCGCGCAAATTGGCTGGCGTCCAATTTCCCGGTCACCGTACCGCCCAGCGCCGTGGCAAAAATCGAAGAGACGTTGAAGTGCTCGCGGTCCAGCGAATAGGCGAAGCCGCCGTTGATTTTCTCCAGCCGGAAGGTCGGGTTCGCCCAGCTCACGCCTGCCGCCTGCGCCCGCCCAACCACGGCATATTCTGCCCGATCCCAGCGATAGGTTCCTTCCCCGTTCAATTGCACGGCGCCGCCGCGCAGCTCCTGGTAGTGCACCAGCCGCGCCAACTCGCCCAGGTCTCCCACCGCACGATAAGCAAATTGCGCCACCGGAGAACTCATTCCGGTCACCGCGCCGTTGGCCTCCACCCACGAGCGGCCCGAACTCACGCGCAGCCGCGGCACCTCCACGCGGTCCTGATAGAGCCGGAAGCGGGCCTCGGCGCCCAGCGTCAGCGGCTCCCACTCGGGCAACTGCATCCGCACCTGCCCGACCTTCGCCGCACCTTCGTAGGAGTGGTCTGCCGCGCGGTAGCCGAGTTCGAGCGAAACGTCGTCGGCCGCGCCATCCAACTTGATCTTTTCGTCGTTCCACTGCAGCAGACCGCCGATCAGTTCGGCGTGGTCCATCGCCAGCCGCAACAATTCTGGCGGTGGCATCCGCCCGCGTTCCAGCCGGCAGCTTCGGTTCCGGAAGATTCGTCGATCCGTCCTTGTACACCTCCACGTGCGCCAGTGGATGCAGCACGCTCAGCTCATGGAAGGAGAGCCGTCCGTGCAGCAGCGGCGTCCACTTCAACCGTCCCCGCACCTGCTCAACCCGCAGCAGCGGAGCCTCCGATGCCGCCTCCTTGCCGTGGATCGTCATCCCGTACAGCTCAAACTGCAGCCCCGCCAGCCTCCATTCGACCCGCTGCAACTCCACCCGTCCGCCCGTGGCGTGCTCCATCTGTGCCACCGCAAATTGCCGCACCCGCTCGTGGAATTCCGCGCTTTGCGCATATCGGGCCACCGCGCCCAGCAGGGCAACCACCAGGACCAGTCCCACGGCGATCATCCAAAGCAGAATGCGCACCCACTTCCGGAGCTGAGCGCCCATGGCAGCGCCCTTCGCCGGTAAAGTCGCGATCTCCGGCGAGGTCTGCACCTGTCCGGAATTTTCTTGCTCTGGCTCTTCGCTCATCGTCCTCTCGAACCTGCTCTCGAACTCGCAATCTGCCTCAGGCTGGCCCGGATTCAGTTCCTCTACCGCACGGCGTCCCACAACACCTGCACCCGGCTCTGCGTGCGCAGAGTCTCCAGCCACTTCTCCATCTCCTGATTCATCTTCTGCTCCGTCAGTAGCTCGCGAATCTTGGGCGACACCGCCTCCACCGGCTCGGGCGTCTGCCCTTGCGCCTTCACCTGCGGAGCCAGCACCTGCGCGTAATACTCTTCCACCTCGGCGCGTGAAACTCGTCACCAGCGGCCGCACCCGGAACTCCGTGAACTGGAGAATCTCCAACTGCTCCTGTCACCAGCCGGCGCAACTCGCCAGTCGAGAGCCCGTAGCCGGTCAGCGTGGCGCTCCACTTCGCATCGTCCTTCTCCATCTGCCAGGCGGCGCGCAGTTCGCCAACGCGGCGCGTCAATCTCGGTATCCGTAGCCGGAGCCATCCCCTGCATCTGGTCGCGCAGCATCCGGTTCTGTACCAGATGCTCAAAGGCCGAGCGCCGCTCCGCCTCGCTCAGATCCTTCAGCGCGCGCCGATTCTCCAGGGCTTCAAAGCGCATCTGCTCGTCCAGATCGCTCCAGGTCACCAGGTGTTCGTTGACCACGGCGATGATCCGGTCCACCACCTCCGCCGATGCCGCCGTGAACAGCAGAGCCAGCAGCAGTGCCAGCACCAGAGACACGAGATTTCCTTTGCGTATCATCAGAATGTCTGCCCGATGCTGAAGAAAAAGTTGAAGTGCCGCACCTGCTCGGAGTACGGCAATCCAGTCGGTGGCTCCTTGACCGGAAACACCGGCGGATTCAGGTTGTAGCCCAGGTCCACGCGGACCGGCCCAATCGGCGTCCGGTAGCGAACTCCGCTACCCACCGCCTGGGACATATAGCTGAAGTCGCAGGTGGCCGCCGCGCTGGTATCGCGGCAGCTCGCTTGATCGCGCTGGTTGAATCGCGCACAGGTTCTTCCACATCTCGTTCGCCGTTCCAAAGGCGTTGCCCATATCGTGGAAGAGCACAAAACTCAGGTTGTCTCCCACGTACGGCAGCGGCGCCGGAGGCAGCCTCAGCTCAATATTGTTGACGACCATCGCATTGCCGCCCAGCGGCGCACCGGAGAACGGATCGCGCGGTCCCGCCTGATTGATGGCAAAGCCGCGATGCGAATTCGATCCGCCCACAAAGTAGCGCTCCGGCAGCGGAATGAATCCCAGGCTGCCGTACGGACTCTCCACCCCGATGCGCAGCGAGCGGGCGAGCACCCAGCTCTTGTGAAACTTCGTAGTAGGTGGCGTTCTGCGCCAGCAATCTGCCCAAAGTCCGCCTGCTGAGCCGAAGAAGCTCGACGCCGCGCCGATGTCGAAGGTGTTATAGGTGCCTTTGGTGGAATTCACCGGATCGTCGCGGGTGTCCCGCAGATAGGTCAAACTCGGCATGCCCACCCGCACCGGTTGCGAATAGATCGGGATCAAGTCCGGGCTGAACCCCGCCGGAAAGCTGTTGGGATCGACCTTGATGCGGCGATAGGAGAAGCGATACAGCAATTGCGTCGCCTTGGTCGCCCGCTGGGTCAACTGGATCGAGCCTTCCAGCCGGTTGCTGCTGAAGGTGTTCACGTCGCGGGTGTTGTCGTACAGCGCCGTCAAGGTCATCCGCCAGTTCGGCAGGTCAAACCAGCGCGGCTGGTCGAAGCTCATCGAAGCCCGTTTCTCCAGCGTGCCGAAGTGCGATTTGAAGATCAGCGACTGATCGCGCCCACGGAAGTTGATCCGCGTGACCTCCAGAATCACCCGCGGGCTGACCCCGGTCTCCCCTTGCGGCGAACCGCCCTGCGCCGGTGTTCAGTCCGGTTCCAACTTCCAGTCCGAGGCCGTAGTTGATCGTCCAACGCTTGGCTTCCTTGATCTGGAAGAGCACATCTTTGTCTCTTCTCGTCGCCCTCCGGATTTTCAATCGCGGTCTGCACTTCGTTGAAGATTCCCAGGTCGTACATATTGCGCTGGGTCTGCAGCATCTTCTCCTGGCTCAGCGGCGCGCCCTGCTGGATCACCACGGCCCGGTTCACGATGTGCGGCTTGGTGTGCTCCACTCCGCTCACCAGCACGCGGTTCACAAACTCCCGCGCGCCTTCGTGCAGCTCATACACCACGTCCATCCGGGTGTGCGCGGCGTCGGCATAGCTTCGCCGAGCTGTCCAGTTGCACCGACGGAAAGCCCCGGTTGAAGTAGTCATTCATCACCACTTCCCGGTCCTCCGCAACCGTCGCTTCGGAGAACGGCTGCCCGGCCTGGGTGTTGATCAGGCCGCGGATCTCTGCCTCGCTCACCGCGTGCGCTCCCCGAATCTCCAGGCGGCCCACCAGCACCAGCGGTCCCTCGTCCACCTTCACCACGATCTTCATGTCGCCGCGCAGCGCCGTCGTAGTCGTTCAGAACTTCGCTCGTCACCTTCACCGACTCGTAGCCGTTCGCCAGATACAGGTTCTTGATCGCCTGCAGGTCGTTCGCCAGGATCGCCTGGCTGTAGCGTCCATGCGGCTGCAGCATGCTGGAAACCTGGGTTCCCATGCGCTCCCGCAAGGTTGCCGTATCAAAGCGCTTGTTGCCCACCACATCGATGGCCCGCAACCTGTGCTGCTCGGCCGCGTTGGATCGAGTACACAATGTGCTCCCGGTCGTGCTCCGTGTCCTCGTCCTGCCGCACCTGCACCACGGCGTCAAAGTATCCCTGCCCTTGCAGATAGTCGCGCAGATTGCGCCGCCCCTCGTTCAGCAGATCCTCATCCACCGCGTGCTCTTCGTAAACCGGCACATAGCGCTTCAGCTTGGCGCGGCTCAACTGGCATGCCTTCGGCGCGAATGTCCACCACCGGCCCGCGCTCCACCGCGAAGGTGTAGTCCACCGTATTGCTTTCCGCGTGGAAGACCGGCACGCCTGCCGTCAGTTGCGCCCGCAGCCGGCGCTGCTTCACATATCGTTTTCGCAGCCGGGCTACGGCGTGTTGCAGCAGATCGCCGCGCACCCGCGTTCCCGGCCGCATCTTGCAGATCTCTGCCGCCTCTTCGGCCGACAACCCCGGGTCGCCCTCACCGTCAGCTTGCCCACCCGCGCCACTGCGCCCGGCTAGGACTGGAACTCCACGTCCACCTGCTGCGTGTCGTCATGCGAAGTCCAGATCGGCGCCGACTTGCGCCTTCCAGTAGCCGTGGTCGTGCAGCAAGCCGCAGAATGCGGCTCTCCGAATCCTTCAGCTTCTCTTCCGTGAACTGCGCACCCAGCTCCAGCCGCCCCGTGTTCACCACCTGGGTCTCATTCGGTCCGATCTTGGGAAGTCCCGTCACGGTCACTGTCGCCATTGAAGTAGTTCGGCTTGGTGCGGAACTCCACCGCGACTCCTCCGGAGGGCAGCAAGCTGGCCTCAGCCTCAACTTCGGCAAAGCGTCCGGTCCCAAACAGTGCCCGCAGACTTTCGCGCACGTTGTCCCGTTCCAGCCGCTCGCCGGCTTTCAGCGGGATCTTTCAAGCAACGCTGGCTGCTTCAGATCGCCGCTCGTTCCCAGCACTCGCACCTGTTCAACCAGTGCGGCCAAACAGCTCCGCCTGCCCGCCCGGCAGCGCGCTCTGCGGTATCGCGCTCTCCTCGGCTGGAGTTGCCTGCTCTTGCGCTTGCGCCGCCTGACCGGCCGACACCTGATCTGCCACTGCCGGCGAGCCGCCATTTCCAGGCGCAGCCCGAGCCGCTACCGTCAGTGGACAGAGCAGTCCCACCAGCAGCATCGCCCACCTCGCCCAGCTTTGCGTGCACTTCAATCCGGCTGTCCGACCATTCACTCGACTCACCGCGACTTGTTGGCAGAAGAAAAACTTACCTGTATAAACCCGACACTTATAATAAGGCTTCGCTCAGCATATCACGAACCCGTCCCTAACTCGATACCGGGTTATTCCAAAGCGCTTGTTTGCCAGTGATCGCCTCCGGCGTACGCGCAACACCTTCCAGTCTCTGCCGAGCATCGATTCGGAGACCGTCCGGACATCCATTTGCCGTGCTCTGCGGCTCTAATCGTTCATGCCGCGCACCGTCCTCATCGCCGCGCTCCTGCTTGCCTCGCCGCTGCTCGCGCAGAATTCGGCACGCCTTCTACAACTTACCTGCCTCCCGGAGCCCCTGCCTTGGTCTACACCCCGGAGATTCGCCTTGGCTCCGCCACCGAGCCATCCATCGTCACCGTGCCTCCGATCGAGGAGGTCGACACCGAACCCTCCTGAAGCGCACGTCAGCAACGCCCCGCCCGCCAGCACTGAACTGCTGGCCACGCGGCACTTCGACTTCATCACCGCGCCCATGGCCGAAGTCCTCCCCGGCAGCATGGAAGACACCTCCATCAGCCTTGGCGAATACGCCCGCCAGCTCCGCGCCGCAAAAGCAAAATCACTCTTGCCTTCCACCCCCAACGCCATCGCCCAGCCCGCAAATCCTAAATAGCCCGCGGCTTTTGACGTTTTTTGTCTTGAGAGGGAGTCGACCGCGTCACCTGTCAAGTGATCGATCTTTGCCTTCCGAGCCACCTCGCTAGCGGCTACCCTGCCCTTCCTGCTACATTCACCTTTGCCGCACTCCTACGCCAGAAAGGTTTCCTCATGCCTCAGCCCGTCTCCGCAACCGAGCCCAGCAAGCTCTATCGTTGGTTGGTCCTTCTCTGGCTCAGCATCACCATGTTCGGCAACTATTATTTCTATGACGCCTTGGAGCCCCTGGCCGACGTTCTCCAGAAGCAGCTTCACTTCACCGATCAGAACATCGGCCTGCTCAATTCCTTCTATTCCATCGCCCCTATCGCCACCGTTCTCATCGGCGGAATCCTCATCGACCGCCTCGGCGTGCGCCGCGCTCTCCTGCTCTTCGGATGTATCTGCCTGGCCGGCTCCATGCTCACCGCCTTCAGCCCGCGCTTTGAAATCATGGCTGGGGGACGCTTCGTCTTCGGCATGGGCGCCGAGTCGCTCATCGTCGCCATCACCGCCGCGGTCGCCAAGTGGTTCAAGGGCAAGGAGCTCAGCTTCGCTCTCGGCCTCAACCTCATGCTCGCCCGCTTCGGCAGTTGGCTGGCGCAGAACTCGCCCACCTGGGCGCACTCCGCCTACAACACCTGGCAGGGCCCCTGGCTCATCGGCGTCGGCTTCGTCTCCCTCTGCGTCCTCGGACCGATCGCCTACTGGATCATGGAAGCCCGCGCCGAGCAGCGTTACGCCCTCGGCAAGGCTGGCGAGGCCGACAAGATCGTCTTCCAGGATGTGAAGAATTTCGGCCTCTCCTACTGGTATCTGGTGGGCCTCTGCGTGGTCTTCTACTCCGCCATCTTTCCCTTTGAAACCTTCGCCGTGAAGTATTTCATGGACGCCCACGGCACCACGCGCGAACTCGGCGGATTCCTCCTCAGCGTTCTCACCGCCTTCACCATGTTCGGCACGCCCATCGTCGGACTCTTCTCCGACAAAATGGGACGCCGCGCCACCATCATGTGCCTCGGAGTCCTGCTCCTCATCCCCGTCTTCCTGATGATGGGATACACCCACATTTCGCTCTACGTTCCCATGGCGATGCTCGGCTTTGCCTTCACCTTCGTCCCCGCCATTATCTGGCCTTCGGTCGCCTACATTGTTCCCAGCCGCACCCTCGGCACCGCTCTCGGACTGATGACGATGATCCAGAACATGGGCATGGCCGGAATGAACTGGGGCCTCGGCAAAGCCAACGACGTCGCCGGAGCCAGCGCCGCCCATCCCACCGGATACCAGCCCATGCTCCAGATCCTCACCGTCATGGGAATCCTCGGCTTCGTCCTCGCCTTGATGCTTCGCCAGCGCGAGCTCGGTCCCCACGGCCACGGCCTGGAAACCATCACCGCCGGATAGTTCATGACCTTTCAAGGGCAAGCCGCATCGCAAGAATGCCTCCGTACGGACCATCCGCTCCGGCCAGAGCAACTAATGTCCGCTACTCGGCGTCTAACTCTCATATACCCCTGTAAATGCGCTCTCGCGAGCGGAGGGATTGACCCGTGGCAGTTCGCAAAGCTGTACCTGTAGGAGATCTGCAAGTTTTACCGCAGGCGAAGCCCACGGCCCCGCCGCGTGATGACGGGCAAAGTGGCGTTTCGAAGAGGCCTTATTTGACCACCCCGAAAAAAATGACGGCGTCCGGAATGTCGGAAGCCGAAGCCATCGAGCGTGCTCAGCAAGGCGATGGCGTGTGCTTCGAAGTCGCTTTACGGCATGCACAAAAGGCGTGTGTACTCCCTCTGTCTGCGCATGACCGGCAACACCGCCGAGGCTGAGGATCTCACGCAGGAGGCATTTCTCCAGCTCTATCGCAAGATCGCGACCTTCCGCGGGGAGTCTGCGTTTTCCACCTGGCTGCATCGCCTCGCGGTCAATGTCGTACTCATGCACCTGCGCAAAAAGGGACTCCCGGAGGTCTCCCTCCAGGAAACTCTGGAGCCCACCGAAGAGGATGGTCCGAAGAAGGACTTTCGGCGCCCACGATCAGGTTCTTGCCGGCTCCATCGACCGTGTAAATTTGGAACGTGCCGTCGAAAGTCTTCCTCCCGGCTATCGCATCATTTTTGTGCTGCATGACATCGAAGGATATGAACACAATGAGATTGCTGAGATGATGGGTTGCTCCATCGGCAACAGCAAATCTCAACTTCACAAAGCGCGTATGAAGTTACGTGATCTGCTGAAAATCACTCGCGCTGAAAGGGCTGCGCTTGAAAAGGTAGCGAGGCAGGTGTGACTATGGCGACTGAGCGAAACGCAAGCGCTGCGGCCACTTGCAGCCGTTGATGCCAGCGGGAGAGGCAAAACGATGAAATGTGCCGATTTTCAGCGCGATTTGCCGCTGATTATTGACTCAGGCGGCACCGAGGAGCAGGAAGAGCATCTGCGCACCTGCGATGTCTGCCGCGACCTGGTCAACGATCTCCGTTACATCGCCGAGCAGGCCAAGTTGCTGATTCCCATGCACGACCCGAGTCCGAAGGTCTGGGATGGCATCGAAGAGAAACTCAAAATTGAAGGTCTCGTAAAATCCGCTCACGTGCGGCGATAGATCCCAGGCTCGGCTGCTCGTTTCCGCGCTTCCGTCGCTTTCTGCCATGGCCGCGACCCGTCGCGGCCGTTTCATTACGCCGCATGGCCGCGATCTCGACGCGTGCTCCGATTTCCGTAGTTGCAATGTCGGTTCGCAGGCAGCCTGATCGCCAGCCCTGCAGCCGCTAAATCGTGCCTGCAAGTCACAAATCCACTCCGACTCACTCCTGCTACAATCCACCTCGATGCCGCAGGATTCCTTAGCCCCGTTGCTGGTCCTCATCGGTTTCATGGGGGCGGGCAAGAGTACCGTCGGACGCCTCCTCGCGCACCAGCTTGCCTGTCCGCTGATCGACCTCGATGCCGAGATTTCGCGTGCTCACGGACCCATTCCTGAGCTGTTCTCCGCCCGTGGCGAAAGCGGCTTCCGCGCCATCGAGCACCATCACCTCAACCTCATCCTGCCGGAGCTGCCGCGACCCTCGATCCTCGCTCTGGGTGGAGGCGCCTTTCTCCAACCGGCCAACCGCGAGCTCCTCGCCCGCCACTCCGCCACCGTCATTTTTCTCGACGCGCCCTTTGCCGTGCTCCGTGCCCGCATCGCCGACACCGGCCATCAGCGCCCCCTGGTGCGCGATCTCGACCGCCTCGGCGAACTCTTCGAGCAGCGCCGCCCCACCTATCTTCTGGCCCACCACACCTTCGACGCCTCGGCCTCCGATCCCTCCGCTCTGGTGAATTCTCTGGTGCAGCTTGCCAATCGCCTTGGCATCTCCACCTCTGCTCGCGATAAACTCTAGCGGGGAACTCCACATGATCCGCCGGACCTGCATCATCATCACGCTGTTCATCATCGCCTCGCCATTCGCGCGCACCGCATTCGCCGGCGGCAAGCCGGCCTCCGGCAAGCCTTCCAATATCGTCGACCAAGGCACGTTCGCCATCTTCCAGAGCGGCCAACTGGTCGCCACCGAGACCTTCGTCATCCGCCAATTCCCGAATTCCAACGTCACCACCTCAGAGCTTCACGTCGAAGCCGCGCCGTCCGCCGGAAACTTCGACCAGTTTGGCGAACTCACGCTATTGCCCAACGGCAGCCTCTCCCGCTACGAGTGGAAGCAGCGCGGCGCTCCGCACAACAGCGCCACCGTCGAACCCAGCGACCAGATCCTCACCATGCACGTCGTCACCGATGGCAAAGTCAGCGACCAGTCTTTCTTCCTGACCCCTTCGACCTTCGTTCTCGACGACTATTTCTTCGCCACCCGGGAAGTCCTTCTCTGGCGATACCTCGCCTCCTCGTGCCAGCCGCGCCCTAACGGCGATGGCTGCGACCTCACCCGCACCCGATTCCCCGTCCTCATTCCCCGCCGCCGCACCTCCGCCGAGGTCTTCCTCGAATTCAAGGGTTACGATGACACTCCGCTGAATGGCCGTCCCCAGCACCTCCGCCATTTCGTCCTCCAAACCGAAGGCCCGGACTGGCACCTCTGGCTGGACGCCAATCACAAACTCCTCCGCATCTCCATCCCCGAGACCAACACCGAAGTTCTGCGTCAGGACAAGTAGCTGTCTAGTTGAAGCGGTCGCGTCTTTGTGAAGGTCGGAGTCTGGCCTTGCAACCCGCAACTCCCCTTCCGGTAAAATAAACAGATGAAGATTCCATTCGCTCTTCTGGGACTCGTCGTCTGCGCCCTGCCCCTGCTTGCCGGCGAGACCGCGCGCCGGGTCGCCGCGCCCTGCGAGCTAACTACCGCCTCTGTCGTCGCCTCCGGTAAGGCGACCGAAGCCGCTGGCCGCGAATTCGCCGTACGCGTCATCAACCACTCCCCGCAAACCATCGCCCTGCCCAGCTCCCCCGCCTTCGGATGGCGCGTAGAGTCTCTGGAGCGAGGCACTTGGCGGCTGCAGGCGGAAGGCGGCCCGGTGCGCCGCGCCCACCCCAGGGATGAGCAGGACGGCCACGTCGTGGTCCTCGGCGATGCGCCAAGCGCCCCGCTGCTGGAGATTGCTCCCGGTCTTTCCAAGGACTTCTACACCTACCTTCCCGAGGCGGCGCCAGCCCTCCGGCCCGAGGCGCCAAACTCCACCCTCAAACTCACTCTCCTCTGGGCGGCTCCGGCAGCCCTCACGCGGAGCAACCACGCCGTTCCGCTCTGTGCCCTGGCCCCAGAGTTTGTTCTGAAACTGCAAAGGCTGCCGCCGCCGCACTAGCGCCGGCTTCCGCCCATACCGTTTCTCACGCCGTAAGGCGTTGATCCTACTGCGAAATCACACCGCAAAGTGCAGCTCGGGGTGATATAAAAAATACAAGCACTGCGAACCGGCGTACCCTTCGGCCGGAAAAGAGAGAGTTCAGTCCTGATGGCAAAGACGGCAAAGATTCCTGTAGGCATTCTGGGAGCCACCGGAACGGTGGGCCAGAGATTCATTCAATTGCTCGAGCGTCACCCTTGGTTCGAAGTAGCCTGGGTCGCGGCCAGCGAGCGCTCCTCCGGAAAGACCTATGCGGAGGCGGCCAAGTGGAAGATGAAGACCGCGATCCCCAGCCGGATCGCCTCCATGACGGTCTCCGCCGCCGAGCCTCAGGGCGCCCCCAAGGTCATCTTTGCCGCGCTCGACGCCGACATCGCGCGCGAGATGGAGCCTGCCTTTGCCGATGCCGGTTGTGCCGTAATCTCCAACTCTTCGGCCTTCCGTATGCACCCGCAGGTGCCGCTGGTCATCCCGGAGATCAACCCCGACCACCTCAAACTCATCGAGTCGCAGAGCTGGCGCAAACAGTCCGGCGGCTTCATGGTCACCAACTCCAACTGCTCGGTCATGGGACTCGCCATTGCGCTCGCGCCTCTGCAGAAGGCCTTCGGCATCGAGTCCGTCTTTGTCGTGACCATGCAGGCCATCAGCGGCGCGGGCTATCCCGGCGTCCCCTCCCTGGATATCCTCGGCAACGTCGTGCCCTTCATCAAGAATGAAGAAGAGAAGATGCAGGAAGAGGCCGGCAAACTTCTCGGCAAACTCAAGAAGGGCGAGGTCATCCCCGCCGAGTTCGCCATCAGCGCCCATTGCAATCGCGTCGCGGTCGAGGACGGACACACCGCATCGATCTCCATCAAGTTCAAAAAGCGTGCAACGCCGGAGAAGATCATCGCCGCCTGGCGCGAGTATCGCGGCCTCGCCGAGGAGTTCAAACTCCCCTTCGCTCCGCCTGAGCCCATCTTCTACGACGAGCGTCCCGACCGTCCCCAGCCGCGTCTCGATATCGAGCGTGGCCACGGCATGACCGTCTCCTGCGGCCGTCTCCGTCCCTGCTCGCTGCTCGACTGGAAGTTCACCATGCTCTCGCACAACACCATCCGCGGTGCTGCCGGAGCCGCCCTGCTCAACGCCGAACTGCTCAAAGCCACCGGTTACCTGGAGTAGTCTTTAAGCGTGTGCCGGCGGGCGGGTGGCCCATTCAAGCCTGTTGTTGGCTTGAGTGGGGACCGAAGCTGTTGGCGGTGTGGCGAGGTGGCGGGTGGCCCATTCAAGCCTGTTGTTGGCTTGAGTGGGGACCGAAGCTGGCGGCCCACATCCGCCTGCAGTTGGCGAATGTGGGGGCGTCTGGAAACAGCAAAGGTTGTTGACTTTGTTCTTACTCTGAAACCTTGAAACTTTGAAACCTGAAGGATCTTCCATGATCGTAATGAAGTTCGGCGGTACTTCGGTGATCGACGCAACGGCCATTGACCGCACGGCGCAGATTGTAAAGGGCCGTTTGGAGCGCCGTCCCATGGTCGTCGTCTCCGCCATGTCCCGCGTCACCGATGCCCTGCTGGCCGCCGGCAAAGCCGCTGGCGAGGGCCATCGCGACCAGGCTCTCGAACTCTCCCAGGGCCTCCGCGCGCGCCATCGCGACACCGCGAAGGAACTGGTCACAGCCGCGCAGTACACCGCCCTCGGCGCCGAGATCGATCATGAATTCGACACCCTCGATGAACTCCTGAAAGGCATCGTCGCGGTCGGCGAGCTTTCCCCCCGCAGTTCGGATTACGTCGTCAGCTATGGCGAGCGCCTGAACAGCAAAATCGTCGCCGAAGCCTACCAGGCGCGCGGCATCCGCTCCGCCCTGGTCGATGCGCGCAAGGTTCTGATCACCGACGCGCAGCACGGCAAGGCCATCCCCCAGGTGGATGAGATCGAGCATCGCGCCAAGAACCTCGTGCGCCCCCTGCTCGACGACGCGCAGGTTCCAGTCATGGGCGGATTCATCGGCGCAACCGCCCACGGCGTGCAAACCACCATCGGCCGTGGCGGCTCCGATTTTTCCGCCGCCCTCATCGGCTCCGGCCTCGATGCCGAAGCCATCGAGATCTGGACCGATGTCGATGGCATGATGACCACCGATCCGCGCATCTGTCCCGATGCCCGCCGCATCCGCGTCATCTCCTTCGAGGAGGCCGCCGAACTCGCCTACTTCGGAGCCAAGGTTCTGCACCCGGCCACCGTGCTCCCCGCGGTGCAAAAGAACATTCCCGTGCTCGTCCTCAACTCCCTGAATCCCACGCAACGAAGGCACCCTGATTGTCGGCCGCGCGCCGAAATCGAAATCCACCTTCAAGGCCATTGCCGCCAAAAAGCGCATCACCATCGTCGAGGTGGTCGCCGCCAGAATGCTGGGCGCGCACGGCTTCCTCAAGGCCATCTTCGATGTCTTTGACAAGCATCACTGCTCCATCGACGTCGTCTCCACCTCCGAGGTCAGCGTCTCGCTCACGGTCGATTCCAACGAGGCAATTCCCGCCATCGCCGCCGACCTCGCCCGCATTGCCGACGTAAAATATGCCGGACGCAACGCCATCGTCTGCCTGGTCGGCGAAAACATTCGCGAGACTCCGCAGATCGCCGCCCGCGTCTTCACCGCCCTCGGCGAGATCAACGTGCGCATGATTTCCCAGGGCGCATCGGAGATCAACATCACCTTCGTCATCAATGAAGACGACGTTCCCGAGGCCATGCGCCGCCTGCATAAAGAGTTCTTCTCCGACGTGGACCCGGAGGTATTCGACGATCCGGCGGCAACCACTCGCTTGAGCCGTCCAGCCGTTCGGCCGGCCAATAGGAATCGCCAAACAATTTTTGCGACAACGATATACGAGAGAGAGGCAACCATGAGGTTTGTAATGCTGGGCAGCGGCAAGACTGGCGCGCTGGTGGCTGAGGTCGCAACCATGCGCGGCCACACCGTCGAGATCATCGACGAGCGCGAGAACTTCAAGGGAGCGGCGCTTACGAAACAACGCCTCGCCGGAATCGATGCCGTCATCGATTTCACCACTCCCAAAGCCGTGATGGCCAACATCGAAGCCACCGTCCATGCCGGTGCCAACATGGTCGTCGGCACCACCGGTTGGTATTCCGAAATGCCGCACGTGCGCAACCAGGTGGAGCGCGCCGGTACCGGATTTCTCTGGGCCTCCAACTTCTCCATCGGCGTCAATCTCTTCTTCGCCATCGTGCGTGAAGGCGCCAAGGCATTGCAATACGGCTACGAGGGCCGCATCAGCGAAACGCACCACATCCATAAATTGGACGCACCCAGCGGCACCGCCGTCTCCCTGGCAAAAACCCTGGAGCAGTTCGGCGGCAAGCAACCTCCCATCGAGTCCTTCCGCGAGGGCGAGGTCGTCGGCACCCACACCGTCGAGTTGATGTCGGCGGCGGATAAGATTACGCTGACTCATGAGGCTCACAACCGCCGCGGCTTTGCCGAAGGTGCCGTGCGCGCCGCCGAGTGGATCAAAGACAAGCGTGGATTTTACGAATTTCAAGAAGTCTTCTCAGAGCTGAAGGGTTAAGCCGGAATGATCAAATTACGTGGATGCGGAACGGCGCTCGTTACCCCGTTCCTGGCCGATGGATCGGTGGATGAAAAAGCGCTGCGCTCGCTCGTAGCCTGGCAGATCGACTCCGGGATCGATTTCCTGGTTCCCTGCGGCACCACCGGAGAAACTCCCACCCTCTCCCACGCCGAGTGGCGCATGGTCATCGAGACCACCATCGAGGTCGCCGCCGGACGCGTTCCCATCGTCGCCGGAGCCAGCTCATACTGCACCGCCGAGGCCGTCCAGAAAGCGGTCGAAGTTTCTAACATCAAGGGCGTGGACGCGATTCTCACCGCCTCGCCCTACTACAACAAGCCGACTCAGCAAGGCCAGTTTCAGCATTTTGAAGCCATCGCGGAAGCCGTGGAAAAGCCCCTCGTCATTTACAACGTACCGGGCCGCACGGGTGTCAACCTTGAACCCGCGACCTTGCAGGATCTCGCCGACCTGCCCAACATCGAAGCCGTCAAAGAAGCCAGCGGCAGCATCGGACAGATTGCCGACGTCTGCGGCCGCCTCCCCGGCTTCACCGTGCTCAGTGGCGATGATGCTCTGGTCTTGCCGGTCATCTCCGTCGGCGGCCACGGCGTCATCTCCGTCGCCTCCAACGCCTTCCCCAAAGAGATGGCCTCGCTCACCCGAGCCGCCCTCAACAATCAGTGGGACGAGGCTCGCGAAATCTATCACAAATATCTGGTACTGATGCGAGCAAATTTCCTCGAAAGCAATCCCATCCCCATCAAAGCCGTCCTCGCCATGATGGGCCGCATCGAGGAAAACTACCGCCTCCCCATGTGCCGAATGCAACCCGCTCTCCGCACCAAACTTGAGGCCATCGCCCGTGCCTGCGGAGTCGTAAAGTAGTCGAGTAAGCAGAGTGAGTGAGTAAGTAAGTTTTCTGCAGAGATAAGACTCCCTCGTGAACGACGGGTTTCTCCGTGAGCCTCGTGAACCGCGGGTGTCTCCGTGAACCGTGAGCACGGGTGCCCCACGTTCGCCTTCCGTTGGCTAACGTGGGGTAGTTGACTTTGCTCTTTCGGTTGATCTCGCTGCTGATCTTGCGGTTGATCTTGCTCTTGAATTCAAGCTGTCATTCCGAGCACAGCGAGGAATCCCCGCACTGCTCAAATCTCCTGTGCGGTCTCGGGGCATTTCAACCAGCTATCGATTTCCCTGTAGCTCTTTGCCGCCAGCGGCGAAAGCCTCGGTGCCATTGATGCCTCGGGAAGGCTTTTTCCGGCGCCCGCCTTTTTCCGTCCTAGGTACAACTCTGGTGTGGGTAGCCGACTCTAATCCAGAGCAGGAGAGTACCAGAAGCGGAGGAACAAGCATGGATACTTTCTATCTGGGCCATCGTCCTACGCGGCAAGCTCACCCAAGTCTTAGAAAAAGCGGGACATAGGATCGTCCACGCCAGCTATAAAAAAGGCATCCTGACTGGCGGTTCCAACCTGTGGCGCTATCGTGCTCCACTGGAAGTCCATCCGGGACCAGCGCATCATCGCGGAAGCTAAGTCCGTGGGAATACCGGTCCTGGTGATCACCGCCCGCCTTGCTGCCGCGATCCAGGCAGGAGAACCGCAGGCGAGCCTCTATCTTGAAGATCCGGTCGAGCGACGACGAAGTGGCTACGCTGCTGATCGATTTGATCACCGCCAAGGCCAAACTCGCCATGAGTCCAAGCCCGCCACAGAGGCCAAGCCCGCCGCGGAGGCTAACGCCTACAAAGCCTGCAGCTAGAAACTGCCGGCGACGTTCCGTGCCTTCGGCCACGGCAAAACTGTTGCCGCACGCCTACCCTTCCCGCTCCCGCCGCGGCTGCTCCTCCAGACCGCTGATCAGCGCCTCATACCCATCCGTCATCGCCTTTGCCGAATACTCCCGTTCCACCCACGCCCGGCAGTCCTCGGCGCGAATTCCACTCACCTCGCCGCACGCCTCGGCCATCGCTTCCACGCTGCGCACCAGGAAGCCGGTTCCCTTCGTCACCACCTCGGTCAGCGCTCCGGTCGCCAAACGCAATCACCGGAGTTCCGCTCGCCATCGCCTCCAAGGCCACCAGCGAGGTTGTCTCAGCAATCTGCGAACTCACCAGCAACGCCCGCGCCTCGCGCAGTAGCCTCGTCTTTTCCGCAAACGATGGCAGCCGAACCCACCGCACCCGGTCGCCGTCGATCAGCGGCTTTACCTCGCGCTCCCAGTACGCCTCGTGCCACCGGAACGGATACACCTGCCCGGCCAGCACAATCGGCAAACCCGCGCGCCGCGCCGCCGCAATCGCCAGATGCGGAGCCTTTTCCGGGCAAACTCTCCCCATCCATAACAGGTATTCGGACTTCCGCCCGCCGGTCGCGAAGCGCTCCACCGCAATCCCGTTCCGCACCACTCCCAGCATCCGCGGAAGATCCATAAACTCCCGCCGCTGCGAGTCGCTCACGCAGTGAAAGTAGACATTCTCTGCCAGCCCCTCAAATGCTCCCGCCGCATAGAGCTCCCGCGGCAGATGCAGCGTCGCCAGCACCTTGACGTCCACCCGCGCCGCATGACGAAAGAAGTGTCCGCTGTGGTCCAGCACCATGGCAAAATCGCCGCTCGCGCATGCCGCCACCACCCGCTCCGCGTGCTCTCGCTCGCGCTCCGCAAAATGATCTTCCGGATGCTCCCCGTTCGCCCTCTTGCGACAAGGGTTCCTACGCGCAGGTGTCGGGTCCCCCATGTTTGCCATCTTTTGGCTAACGTGGGGTAGTTGACCTTGTTCTTGCAGTTGACCTTGCTCTTGTTCTCCACCTTCAACCTGCGATCCCTCATCGGTTGCTTGGTGCCCCATGTTCGCCATCTTTTGGCTAACGTGGGGTAGTTGACCTTGTTCGTCCTCTTGTTCTGCTTCTTCACGCTGCGATCTCAAATCCGTTGCAATCAGCTCCCCGCTCACCCGGGAGCCCGCGCACGCCGCCACCTCGGTCTCCCAGCCGCGTGCCGCGAGCTCACGCTCCAGCGTCCAGAGAATCTGCTCGGCCCCGCCCGCGCTAGCCTCGCTCACCGGCAGCAGCGGATAGGCGACCAGTAGCAATCGCTTGTTCAATCTCTTGTTCAACCCATTGATCTCCGGAAATCCAGGAGCTTACGAATCCAGGAATTCGACAAATTTCGCACTCACATCCCGAGCGTTCATCCACCACTGCCACAGCTCGTAGTTCAGTCGGCCCCGGGTGCGGAGCCAGCCCGTACTCATACCTCACCTGCGGACGCACCACCTCCCGCCGCGCGTCGAAGGTCCGCAAAAAATCCCCTTGCGACGCATATTGCCCGCACATCGCCCGCTTGCGCTCCAGCTCTCCCTCGCTGATCTCCACCACCGACCTCATCCCCCGTCTCGCAAAGAAAGCGCTGCACCAGCATCGGCGGCTCCACGTCCGCCTGTCTGTTGGCGAACGTGGGGTAGTTGACCTTGTTCCTGCCTCGGGTGCCCCATGTTCGCCCTCTTTTGGCTAACGTGGGGTAGTTGACCCTGCTCTTCTCTCTTGCGCGCTGGTCTTTCCCCCGCGAATACAGCGGAGCCTCCCACACCTTCACCCCGAACTGCGCTCCCAGCCGTGCTCCCAGCACGCTGCAACTGTCGTGATCCGGATGCCCGCCCTCATAGGCCAGGGTGGCAATCGCCTCCGGCCGCACCCGCTCCACCAGCTTCTCCAGCCGCGCATAGGCCGCCGCCAGATTCAAAAACAACCGCTGATCCTCCAGCCGCGAATCCTCTTCCGCCAGCAGCACCAGCTCGCGCACTCCGGCCAGCCGCATCGCCCGCCGAGCCTCATCCCGCCGCACCGCCGCATATTTTTCCCGCGACCCGAAGCGCCCCCAAAAGTACTCATCCCGCGGCGCGCCATCGGTGGCGATCACCACCACGGCCTCCCGCATCCTTTGCAGCAGCGCTCCGTACCCCACGCTCTCATCGTCGGCGTGAGCCACCAGCACCAGCACCCGCCCCGTCAGCTCCGCCTTCCAATCAGGCATCTAATGTGAGATGCAGGATCAAATCATCGCGTCGCAGCCTTCGGACGAGCCGGTCGCCTCGCCTTTGCTCAAAGCGTCGGGTGCCCTACCTTCGACGCGCCGCCTTTGCGCGGCTAAGGTGGGAAGCAACACCCTCCACCTCGTAGGCCTTTGCCTTTGCTCTTGCTCTCAACATGAAACCTTGAAACCTTGCCCCTTACTCCGGCTCCGCCTCTTCTTTCTCCACCACCCCGCGCGCCGTCGGATCGGCCACCCGGTTCGGCTGTCCTACCTGTTGCGCGGCAATTGCCAGAAAGTACGCGCGCCAGAACGGGTCTTCGATCCCATTCAACTGCGTGGCAATCGTCACCGGAGCCGCCAGCGCCGCCAGCGAAACCAGTGCCCACGACTGCGCATCCGGAGCCAGCCGCCAGTGATCGGAACCCAACAGCGTACCCGTCAGCATCCGGCCCCGCGCACCCCGCGCAGACCTCCGCCTTATACTTCGCGTTCACCAGTTGCAGTCCGTGGGCGATCACCCCGTGCATCTCTTCCGGCGCCAGATGCTCCCGCATCGCCTCCGCCAGCTCGTGAAATGCCGATTGCAGCCCCACATCCACCTTCGGAAGCTCCACCTTCGCCGACACCCGCACCGCCCGAACCGCGAACAGCCCCGGCGCATCCTTGCGCGCCGCATCATAGGCTTTCGGAGCCGAGACCCGCACGTTGTTCAGAGCCTCCACCACCTGCTCCTTCTGCTCTTGAGTCCAGTCCTGTCTTCGCCCGGAGCCAGCTTGCGTAGCTGCGCCATCACGCTCTGCCCGGCCTCTTCAGCCGATTCCTCCGAGATCGCCTCCATCGCCACCGCCTGCTCCAGCAGCCCGGCGAATTCGCTCACCCCGTACAGTCCCTCCTGCCCGCGCTCAAAGTCCCCAGCACCTGCCGGAAGAAATCCTCCGCCGCCTCCTCATCCGGACGCAGCCGCGCCAGCGCCGCCGCGCTCGCTCCATACGGAAAACCTCCGTGCTCGCCCCATCGCCGCCCATGCGCCAGCAGGGTCTGCGCCCCGACCCACGCCCGTGATGTTGCATGTACCCGGCAAACACCAGCCGCGCCGCCATCGTCCGCGCATCCGCCTGGCTGCCGCCCTGCGAGGGCAGCGAATCCAGCAGTTCCAGCGCCCGATCCGCGTCATACAACGCCAGCCGCGCCGCCGCCGTCGCCATCGCCGCATTGCCGCGTGCTATCCACCTCTCGCCGCATCGCTCTGCGGCAGCCGCTGCGCCAGCCCAAACAGCTCCTCGGCCCACTGTCTCTTCTCTGCCGCCATCACCTCGGGACGCATCGTGTACAGCAGCCGCGTCATCAGCGCCACCCGTTGCTTCGTCTCCAGCCCGCGCCCCAGCCCGTAGGCGTTCGCGCACCATCTCCTGCGCCAACTCCATCTGCGCCCGTGAAACCACCGGAGCCGGCTTCGCTTTCTTCGCGCTTTTCTTCCGCCGTCGCGACACTACTTCCAGCCGCGCCGCCTGCCCGGAAGCGCTTGCCCACTCTCCTCTTGTCCGTCGCCGATCTGCCGCGCGTAAATCTGCTCCGCGGGCAGCGCCAGCCACAGCGCCAGCAACCCAACCATCCACTTCCATCTCAGGGGAATCCACATCACAAGAACTGCTCTCCGCAGATGCTACAATCCCGCCATGTCAAAGGCTCGTGCAAAGAAGATAAAGCTCCTGTTGCTGGATGTCGATGGGGTCATGACCGACGGAACCATTTACTTTATCCCTAGTGCCGCCGCTCCAGGCGCCAGCGATACCATGCGTCGAGGTCAAAGGCTTCAACGCCCACGACGGCGCCGCCTTCTCGCTCGCCCGCCTCGGCGGCATCAAGACCGGAATCATCACCAAGCGCGTCTCGGAAACCGTCCGCCTCCGCGCCCGTGACCTGAAGATCGAGCACGTCTACCAGGGAGCGGCCGACAAACTCACCGCCTTCCGCGAAATTCTGCAGAAAGAAAATCTCAAGCCGGAAGAAGCCGCCTTCGTCGGCGATGACATCATCGACCTCCCCGTCATGCGCAACTGCGGCCTCGCCTTCGCCGTCGCCAACGCCCGCGAGGACGTCAAGGACGAAGCCCACGTCATCACCGACCATCGCGGCGGCGAGGGTGCCGTCCGCGACGCCGTCGAGTACATCCTCAAGGCTCAGGGCTCGCTCGCCCGCTGCGTCGACGCCTACATCTCCGACCGCACCCCGGCCGAAGATAAGCTCCAGTAGTTCCCGCTCCGCAGCAGACAAAAAAAATCCCACCGGCCTGCTCAGCCGGTGGGTCACCGTTTCCCCTGATACGTTCGTTTCAGAACGTGTCCGTTTCAGGAGGCTCTGCACACTTAGACACACACCGCCGCAAAAAGTTGCCTCTTCCCAAAATATTCCACCTTGCTATTGCTGTTCCCTTCAGATCGCCGTCTGCCTCGATTTCAGGATGTCATCCTGAACGAAGTGAACCCCGCGCGCTTCAAATCTCCCGTGCCGTGCCAAGCTTTTCCGCCGCAATCGATTCTGCCGCTTCTGATCCGGCAATTGCCTGCTTACCGCAGCAGATCCTCCAACTCCACGCCCTTATCCGTCTTCTCGTCGCGATACTTCACGATCACCGGGGTGTACACGCTCAGCCCCCACTCTGCCGCCTTGCCCTTGGTAATCGCCCGCGCCCCGGCCACCACCACCGCACCCTCCGGAACCACCAGCGGCTCGCTCTCCGTGGCGCGATAAATCTCTCCCCGCACGGTGTCGAACAGCGGCGTCGAGCGCGTCAGAATCACGCCCGAACCCAGCACCGCCCGCCGCAGCACCTGCGTCCCTTCGTAAATGCCGCAATTGCCGCCCACCAGCACGTCGTCTTCAATCACCACCGGAGTCGCATTCACCGGCTCCAGCACTCCGCCCACCTGCGCCGCCGCGCTCAAATGCACCCGCTTGCCAATCTGCGCGCACGAGCCCACCAGCGCATGCGAATCCACCATCGTCCCCTCGTCCACATACGCGCCCACGTTGATGTACATCGGAGGCATGCAGATCACGCCCTTGGCCACGTACGCGCCTTCGCGCACGGTCGAGCCTCCCGGCACAATCCGCACTCCGTCTTCGCACTTAAAGTGCCGCACCGGATACGTATGCCGGTCCACAAATGAAAATGTCTCGCCCGCATGGGTCTCCTCCGCCGCACCCAGCCGGAAGCCCAGCAGAATTCCCTCTTTCACCCAGACGTTGGCCTGCCAGCGCCCATCGCGCTTCTCCGCCGCCCGTAGCTCTCCCCGCGACAGCCCCTCGCGAAACGCCTGAAACGTCTCCAGCGCCCCGCATTCCTTCTTCGCATCCATCCCCAGTGCAAACAGCCGTTCAATCTCAGTTCGTAAGTTGTTCATAGTGAGTGCAGTATAAGTCACCCGCCAGCCGCCAGGCACAGCGAAGTACTCAGCCGGTGTCCCCGCATCCGCCCGCAGTTGGCGAATGTGGGGCTGTTGACTTGCTCTTGACCTTGCAACCTTGAAACCTCTGAAACCTTGCAGCCTTGCCTTTGTGAAACCTCGCCCCCGTGATCTAGAATCACCTCGTGGGGACTCCGGAAGATCATCTCTCCTGGGCGCATCCCGTCGTGCGCGAATGGTTTCTCTCGCGCTTCGGCACGCCCACCGAGCCGCAGATTGCCGGCTGGCCGCACATCCTTGCCCGCCGCGACACCCTCATCTCCGCTCCCACCGGAAGCGGCAAAACCCTCGCCGCCTTCCTCGCCTGCATCGACTCGCTGGTCCGCCAGTCGCTCACCGGCGGCCTCTCCGAGCGCACCCAGGTTCTCTACATCTCGCCCCTCAAGGCGCTCGGCAACGACGTCCAGAAGAACCTCGACCAGCCTCTCTTCGAGATCCAGCAGCTCGCCGCCCAGCGTGGCTATCTCATGCCCGCCATCCGCACCATGGTGCGCACCGGAGACACTCCCCCGCGCGACCGTGCCCGCATGTTGAAGCTGCCTCCGCACATCCTCGTCACCACCCCGGAGTCGCTCTACATCCTGCTCACCGCCGCCCGCAGCCGCGAAACCTTGCGCCACATCCACACCGTCATCGTCGATGAAATCCACGCCCTCGCCAGCAACAAACGCGGAGCCCACCTCGCCCTCTCGCTTGAGCGCCTCGACGCCATCACCCACCAGCGTCCCAATCGCATCGGCCTCTCCGCCACCCAGCGCCCCCTGTCGCTCATCGCCGAATTCCTCTCCGGCCAATCCCCCGAGCTGAAGTATTCCGAACCTAGCCCTCCCGAAATAAGGTGTCATCCCGAACCAACCTCTCCTCCTGAAACAAGGTGTCCTCCTGAACCAAGCTGTCCTCCTGAAACGAGGTGTCATCCTGAACGAAGTGAAGGATCCCCGTACCGTTCAAATCTCCCGCAGAGCTCCAAGCTTCTCAACCAGCAATCGATTTTCCCTTCCGCCGCCGAATCCATCGCCCGTATTTGGCGAATGTGGGAACCACGCGAATGTCGTCACCGTCGTCATCCCCTCCACCCGCCCGCTCGATCTCGCCATCGAACTCCCCTCCAGCGAGCTCGGCCCCATCGCCTCCAATGAAATGTGGGATGAAATCTACCAGCGCCTCGAGCAACTCGCCCTGGAGCATCGCTCCACTCTCGTCTTCGTCAACACCCGCCGCCTCGTCGAGCGCATCTCCCATCGTCTCTCCGAGCGCATGGGCGAACAACACGTCGCCGCCCACCACGGCTCTCTCTCGCGTCATCTCCGCCTCGAATCCGAGCGCCGCCTCAAGCAGGGCGAGTGCCGCATCCTCATCGCCACCGCCTCGCTCGAACTCGGCATCGACATCGGCAACGTCGATCTCGTCTGCCAGATCGGCTCTCCCCGCGCCATCGCCGTCGCCCTGCAGCGCGTAGGCCGCGCCGGACACTGGAGAGGAGCCATCCCCAAGGGCCGCTTCTTCGCCACCACCCGCGACGAACTCGTCGAGTGCGCCGCCATCATTCGCGCCATCCGCCAGCAGGACCTCGACCAGCTCACCCTGCCGGACGCGCCTCTCGACATCCTCGCCCAGCAGATCGTCGCCGCCTGCGCCGCCGACGAATGGAATGAAGACGAGCTCTTCGCCCTCGTCCGCCGCGCCCGCAACTACCGCGACCTCTCCCGCGAATCCTTTGACAAGGTTCTCGTCATGCTCAGCGAAGGCATCAGCGCCAAGCGCGGACGCTTCGGAGCCTACCTCTACCGCGACCAGGTCAATCACCGCCTCCGCGCCCGGCGAGGTTCGCGCCTGGCCGCCATCACCTCCGGCGGAGCCATCCCCGAGACCGCGCTCCTCAACGTCGTTGCCCTGCCTGAGGAAACCGTCATCGGCACCCTCGATGAGGATTTCGCCATCGAGTCCCATGCCGGCGACATCATGCTCCTCGGCAACACCAGTTGGCGTATCCGCCGCGTCGAAGTCCCGCACCGGCCGCGTCCTCGTGGAAGATGCTCATGGCCAGCCCCCCACCATTCCCTTCTGGCGCGGCGAGGCTCCCGCCCGCACCTTCGAGCTCTCCACCCAGGTCGCCAACCTGCGTCAGCTCATCAGCGACCAAGCGCCCGAAGCCGGCAGCGCAGCGTTACCCGACCAAGCGCCCGGCGAATGAGGAAGGTTGTCATCCTGAGCGCAGCGAAGGATCCCCGCAATCGCCCGAACATCTCCCGCACCCCTCCAGGCTTTCCAACCAGCAATCGATTTTCCCCCATACATCGACACATATCGAATCTTGCGGACGACAGCGATCTCTGCCTTCCTCGATCCCGAATCGCATCGCCAGCTCACCGCCTACATCCGCGAAGGCCGCACCGTCCTCGGCGCGGTTCCCACCCAGCGCACCATCATCGCCGAGCGCTTCTTTGACGAAGGCGGCGGAATGCAACTCGTCATCCATGCGCCTTTCGGAGCGCGCATCAACCGCGCCTGGGGACTGGCCTTGCGCAAGCGCTTCTGCCGCAGCTTCAACTTCGAATTGCAAGCCTCGGCCACCGACGACGGCATCTGCATCGCCCTGGCCGAGCAACACAGCTTCCCCCTCGCCGATGTCTTCCACTTCCTCCAGCCCGAAACCGTCGAGGAGATTCTTCAGCAAGCCGTACTCACCGGCTCGCCCATCTTCGCCACCCGCTTCCGTTGGGACGCCAACCGCTCCCTCGCGCTCCTCCGCTTTCAAAACGGCAAGAAAGTCCCTCCCCAAATTCAGCGCATGAGAAGCGACGACCTCCTCGCCGCCGTCTTCCCCGACGTCGCCGCCTGCTTTGAAAACATCCAGGGCGATATCCAGATCCCCGACCACCCCTTGGTCGAAGAGGTGATGAAAGACGTGATGCACGAGGCCATGGACATCGACGGCCTCCGCCGCGTCCTCCAAGCCATCCGCGACGGCAGCATCCAAACCATCGCCGTCGATACCCCTGTGCCCTCGCAGTTCGCGCATGAAATTCTCAACGCCAATCCCTACGCCTTCCTCGACGATGCTCCGCTCGAAGAGCGCCGCGCCCGCGCCGTGCAGCTCCGCCGCACCCTGCCCGCCTCTGTCCTCGAAGAGTCCGGCAAACTCGACCCTGCGGCCATCGCCCAGGTCATCGAAGAGTCGCGCCCCGATCTCCGCGACCCCGACGATCTCCACGACCTCCTGCAAACCCTCATCCTCTTCCCCGGCGCAAAACAGGAGCACCATCCTCGCAGCGGTCGAGCGCAGCGAGGGAACGCAGACCGGTGGCCCATTCAAGCCGCCGTCCTTTCGGCTTGAATGGGGAACGTTTGACGGACAGTCGCCGGGTGCCCCACCTTCGCGCGCCTTTCGACGCTAAGGTGGGAAGCGACGAACCCACTCTCCTCGCGGGTGGCCCACATCCGCCCGTTGTTGGCGAATGTGGCGAACCCAGCACGCCTCGCCCGCTGGATGCACCACCTCGTCGAAACCCGTCGCGCCGTCTTCGCCTCCATCGGCGATAGCGAGTTCTGGGTCGCCTCCGAAAAAGTGAAAGACTTTGCATCGATATATGTCGATGTATCTTTCTCTCCCGACCCGCCCGAACTTTCCGTCCGCCACATCCACACCCGAGACCGTTCTCGATCGCGCCCTCCTCGGCTGGATGCAGCACACCGGACCATTAACCACTCAGGAACTACTCAACCTGTTCGCCATTGACCAGGAAGCCAATCCTTCCAAGCCTCCCGCAACGATTAACCAACAGGTAACAACACGCCCCCGAAGCCATGTACCCACAAGGTCAATCGTTGCGCGATTTCCGTCGCCTCGCTCGATGCTTCCCTGCTGCGCCTCGAAGCCACCGGCGCCATCCTCCGCGGCCATTTCCGCAGCACCTCCGGAGTCATCGAGTGGTGCGACCGCCGCTTGCTTGCGCGCATTCACCGGCTCACGGTCGCAACTCTCAGAAAACAGATTGAGCCAGTAACGGCGGCCCAATTCATGCACTGGCTGCTGCGCTGGCAGCATCTCGCACCCGGCACCAATCTGCGCGGCGAGCACGGATTGCTGGAAGTTCTGCGCCAGTTGCAGGGCTTTGAAATCCCCGCCAGCGCCTGGGAGCGCCACATCCTCGCCCGCCGCGTCGCCGCCTACGACGGTGCCGCACTCGACCGCCTCTGCCTCATGGGCGTCGCCGGTTGGGGACGCCTCTCGCCGCATCCCGCCACGCTCGACAACATCACCGGACCCGCGCCGGCTGCGGCTTCCGGGCCATCGCTCAGCGCGGAGCCGATCAGCCGCCGCACCCGCCGCATCGTTCCCACCTCGGTCGCGCCCATCACTTTCTTCCTCCGCGAAGAGTGTGAATGGATGCAGCCGCGCACCCACGAAGACGCTCCAGAGCCCGGATTAAGCGCCTCCGCGCAACTTGTGCTCAATGCTCTTCGCCATCGCGGCGCATCCTTTTTCGCCGACCTGCTGCGCATCACCGCGCTGAATCGCCTCGAAGTCGAGCGCGGCTTATGGGAGTTGGTCGCCGCAGGTTTCGTCACTGCCGACGCTTTCGACAACCTTCGCGGACTCATCTCGAAAGCTCGCCCCGCCGCTGTTTCTGCCCGCTCCAACCGCCCCCGCCACACCGCCGGCCGCTGGTCCCTGCTCTGGAACGCAAACGACGATGGCGGCGAAGCGGTGCGCAACGCCGCCGGTCAAAACATCGAATCGAGCCAATGAATCCGCACCTCCCACGCCTGAACACGTCGAGGCCACCTGTTGGATGCTGCTCCGCCGTTACGGCATTGTCTTCCGTGAAGTGATCGCGCGGGAATCGAACCTGCCCAAATGGCGCGAGTTGCAACTGGCCTTCCGGCGGCTCGAAGATCGCGGCGAGGTGCGCGGAGGCCGCTTCGTCTCTGGCTTCGTGGGCGAACAGTTTGCGCTGCCCCTCGCCGTGGAAAGTGTGCGTGAAGTCCGCAATTTACCTGCCTCCAACGAACTCATCACCGTCTCCGCTGCCGACCCATTGAACCTCGTCGGCATCATCGTTCCCGGCGAACGCATCCCCGCCATCGGTCCGCGCGCCGTAAGCTTCCGCGCAGGCGTCTACGTTGCGGACCCAAACTCGCAAGCCATAGCGATCGTTTCCAACAAAGATCCGGATGCCCACGCAAGCCGCGAAGCCGCGGTGTAGCAGCCGTTCGGCATCATGCATACGCGCCAGGATTGATGGGGGACGATGCGAGGCGCATCCACCGCTGCCGACAAGCTTCCCTCGATGCCGCCATTCTCCTTCCAGAGGAAAACCTTTTGAGACCCAGGAAACATGCGGGCTAACGCGGATTTGACTTAACTGCCCACACTAAGTGAGAATGGACAAGTCGCAAGTGATTGCGATCCCAACCAAAGTGTGGGCCTGTGGCGCAGCTGGGAGCGCGCTTCCATGGCATGGAAGAGGTCGTCGGTTCGATCCCGACCAGGTCCACCAACAGATTCTGAAGGGCTTAGCTCATTGCTGAGCCCTTTGCTTTTTGCCTTCATTGCCCGTTGTTTTACCCGTTACCAGATGCAACCCAATGGCAGACAGGTACTACTGCTGCGCCTCACCATGTTTGGAGGCCAGAGAATGGGTGTACATCTCCATCGTAATGCTGAGCTTCTTGTGACGGAGCATCTTCATGGTCAGCGAGGAATCGACCTCTCCGGCTAAAAACGTTGCCAGAGAATGGCGCATGTTGTGCCAGCCGAATCTCCCCTCGTAGTCCTTGGGGCTGGGGATCACCCCAGCCCTGATTGCTGCTGGACGGAGATACTTCTTGCCACAGGTGGAAGCTGAACGTGGGATCTTGCGATCCTTCTTGTAGCTGGCAAATATCCAGTCGGTAGCCTCACCGCAGAGTGTCAACTTTTGCCAGCGCTTCAGAGCTTCAGCCAGAACAGGACTCATCACTACCTGAGTCATGCTGACTTCGTTCTTGCCAGCAGTCTGCTTTCCCTTAGACCATGCCCTGTTGATGTTGATCTGGCCCTTCTCCCAGTCCACGTCTGACCACCTCAACCCGAACACTTCTTCAGGCCGCATTCCAGTTGCAGCGTGTACCAGAGCGAGAGTCCATTCAAACTGAGTCTCCGGAGTATTCAACTCGTCGAGGATCAGGATCATTTGCTCAGGACTGACTACTACTGCCTCATACCTGGTGGATAACCACCACCAGCACACCTAACGTTACCGGCGGTGAAGCCCAGCGCTTGGTTGATGGTGCTGACATCTCCGGGCAGTGGTGGACCTTGTTTCATTCAAAGGAACTCGACGCACTAATCGAGCGCTCGCTCAGGTCAAGCCCGGATCTTAAAGCCGCTCAGGCGGCACTTGTTGTTGCAAGAGAGACCATGCTGGCGCAAAAGGGCGCTTATTATCCCAGCGTTAGTGCCGGTTTTTCTGCGACCCGGGCGAAATCGTCGGCCAACATTTCACCTGTGACCAATACCAGTGCATTGAATTACAGCCTTTACACTCCGCAGGTGAGTGTCTCGTATGTACCGGGCGTTTTCGGTCTGAGACCAAATGGCTGAGGACCACCGCCGTGCTGCCAGCATCAGCCGTCAGTGCAAAGCTCGGGAGTCGGTTTGCAATCGCGATCCCAATCTGGGCGCTGGCTGAGTGCAGGTTCTCCTCGGCCTGGCGCACATCCGGGCGCTGTTCGACAAGTTGCGAGGGCAGACTCAAAATGTCGTCGACACATTACATGCGCTGCAACAGGACGCCGAAGCCCTGAAGGCCGCGGCGGCTGCCAAGGATGCCGCCACAATCACCCTGGAGCTGAGCAAAAAGCAACTCGAGTCCGGCTACGTCAATTATCTGTCACTGCTGAGTGCGGAACAGGGCTATCAGCAAGCCGAGATGAACCTGGTTCAGGCTCAGGCAAATCGCTATGCGGACGCGGCTGCATTGTTTCAGGCACTGGGCGGAGGTTGGTGGAATCGCAACGACATTCCCAAGTATTAACATTCAACTCGGAAGATGAGAGCCCGTGCCTTCCCGTTAAGTCGCGAACCCGGTGGAGGACTGATACAAACCAAGAACGACCAGATACATCAACTTGAAAACCACTCCAACCGTAAAGGAATCCCATGGGCTATTTTGCTGGAAATCTTCCACCCAACTTCGAGCAATGGGAACTCAAGGAGGGTCAGTTCCTCAGCAGTCTCCCATCGGCGCTGCCATACCGACGCCGAGTGGCCATCCTGTTGAGCGTGGGCTTGGTTGCTGGCATCGAATTCGCCAACCGCCTCTCGGTCAATGTCCTGTTACCGGATATGCAGGGCAACGTCGGTGCAAACTCGGATGAAATTAGCTGGGTCGTAATTCTTTATAACGTCGGATTTCTTTGTTCTTTGGCCCTGGCGACCTGGATGTTGCGCGTCATTGGCACGAGACGCCATCTGTTAGTCAGCATTGCCTTCTATTCCGCGGGAGCAATGGGCTGCGTACTGAGCCTGCGCAGTCTGCGACTGTTGCTGGTTTCACGGCTGATTATGGGATTTGGCGGAGGGGCTTTCCTGATGCGCGCAATCACGCTGTCGAAGCTGATGTTTCCCGGAAAGGAGCGGATCACAGCGCTGACCTGGCTTTTCGCCGTTCTGTACGCTTCTCTGATCCCCTATCCGGTCACCATGGGATGGATCACCGATACGTTTCGCTGGAATTACGCGTTCTTACTTGATATTCCATTTATGGCGATTGGCGCGGTCCTCATCTGGAGAGTGGTTCCTCCGGGTCATCTGTACCCGTGGAAGGAGGGGGCTCATGTGGATGTGTGGGGTCCGGTCCTGCTGATTGCGTCGCTGGCCTGTTTGCAGACGGCCGCCAGCCGCGGCGAACGCGATCTGTGGTTTGAGTCAAGCTGGATTGCGCCGGCCCTGATTGCCGCTGCTATTTTCTTTATTGCGTTTGTGTGGCGGGATTCCCGGCCTGAAAACACATCGCCAGTATTTCATTTGCGCATGGTCTGGCGGCAAGGCTCCTTGCGCGCCTCCTTCGGCGTGGTTTTGATTTTGGGAGCGCTGCTCGGCGCCGGGGTTTATGTCGCACCGCAGTACCTTCGCTTCGTCCAGGATTACAGCACAACCCAAACCGGCGGTTTTATTTCGATGTATGCTACGGGCCTTGGTACGGGGCTTGTGCTCTCTTTGCGCGTACTTAACCCGCGACTGGGCTTGGTGCGGACGATACTCATCGGTCTGGTATCGTTGACCGCGACGTATGTCGCGATCATCTATATCTTGACACCCACGACCCCGACCGTAGTCTTAGCTCTCGCAATTTTCCTGCAAGGCTTTTGTCTTGCACCCGTTATCATTGCGGCTGCGAACATCGCCACGGCCAATGCGCCGCTACCCGACATTAATGACATTTCCGCCACCTACTACTTCATTCGGCAACTGGGAAACACCTTCGGAGTGACCGCTGCGACGGTTACGTTCGACCACCGAATGACGTTTCATTCCTCGCGACTGTTGGACGTGGCGAATCGGCTGGATCCTACCGTTCGTTCGGCATTATCGCAATATGCGACCGTTATCCACCGCAACGGAGGCGCGGGCAGCAATCCGCTGCTCGGATCGCTCCAGCTCTTCCAGAATGATGTGGTTACGCAAAGCAGGCTTCTGTCCTACATCGACATCTATTTCGGCTTGGCGGCAATCGCGGGGCTCGCGCTAATTCTAATTGGCATCACAAAGGTAGAAAACAAACTCGGTTCAGCCCATTTTCACCTGTGGTAGCTCCCGGCGACACGGACGCGGCAAGCGATGAGCACCGTTGAGCCCTGCTATTGCGAACGATGATCGTTGCTGTGGATTCGGTGGGGTAAGACGCGTCCTCACTTCTGTTGGTCGCGACCAATCCCGGGTTTCGTTCATCCAGCGTTCAACAGGCCACAGCATGCGGAGGAGATGAATTATGAAAGCAGTTGTTGTCCACCAATATGGCGGTCCGGAAGTGCTGAAGTTCGAGGAGTACCCTGATCCGGTGCCGGGTCCAGGAGAAGTGCTGGTGCGGGTCGCTGCCACCAGCGTGAATCCGATCGACTACAAACGACGTGCCGGGCTGACGAAAGACTTCTATCCCATCAAGTTTCCGGGATTGATGGGAGTCGATATTGCGGGGACGGTGGTCAAGGTTGGGCCCGGAGTCGAAGGCTTCTCTGGCGGCGACCAGGTGTTCGCAATGGCTGCCGACACGTACGCCGAACTTTGCGTTGTGAAAGCGGCGATCCTGGCGAAAGTTCCCGAGGGACTCGATTTGATCCAGGCGGCGGCGCTGCCGCTGGTGACGACGACTGGCAACGAACTGATTTCTGCTACAGAAATCAAAGCGGGCCAGACGGTGCTCGTCGCAGGTGCTGCAGGAAACGTCGGGCGTTCGGCGGTGTTCACCGCGAAGCAACGCGGAGCGACCGTGATTGCAGGAGTTTTGAAGAAGCAGATTGGTGAAGCGAAGACCATCGGCGCGGATCAGGTGGTCGCAACCGATGACGACAACGCGATTGCGAATCTTCCGCTGCTCGATGCCGTTGCCGATACGGTCAACGGCAAGACCGCCGAAAAGTTGATCGCCAAGGTGAAGCAGGGAGGAGTGTTTGCGTCGGTTCTCGGAGCGCCGCAGAACGCCGGGAAGTTCCCCGTGGTGAAGGTGGTTCCGGTGTATGCGACACCTGATCCGAAGACTCTCCAGTTCATGGCCGAAGGGGTTCGAGATGGCAAATTAGTGATCCCGATCAGCCGGAAGTTGCCACTCAGCAACGCAGGCGAAGCTCAAGCCGCAGCGGAAGAGGGTGGTATCGGGAAGGTCTTGCTGGTGGCTTGACATTCTTTAGACATCGACGAGCAGTTCCGCTCACTAGCGCAATTATTCTTGCGTCTGCGCGAGATGCTGCCCTGACGAGGCGTGTCGCGCTGATTCAGCCTCGCCGCGCTGCCTCGATGGCGGCGATGTCGATCTTCTTCATCGTCATCATCGCCTCGAAGGCACGCTTTGCCTCACCGCCACCAGCCGCAAGCGCATCGGTTAGCGCGCGCGGGGTGATCTGCCAGGAGAGGCCCCAGCGGTCCTTGCACCAACCGCACTGGCTTTCCGTGCCGCCATTGCCGACGATCGCGTTCCAGTAACGGTCCGTCTCTTCCTGATTCTCCGTCGCGATCTGGAAGGAAAAGGCCTCGGTGTGCCTGAACGCCGGGCCGCCGTTGAGACCGAGACAGGGAATGCCCAGGACGGTGAACTCCACCGTCAGCACATCGCCCTTCTTGCCGCCCGGATAGTCACCGGGAGCCTCGTGAACAGCGGTTACTTTACTATCCGGAAAGGTGGCGGCGTAGAAGCGCGCCGCCTCATGCGCGTCTTTGTCGAACCAGAGGCAGATCGTGTTCTTTGGCTTCATGTTCGTGTGCTCCTTGTGCTCGATCAGGGCGAAGGCCGCGGTCTTTGCGTCGGTCCGTATCAGTGACCCACCAGTTCATCTGCTGATCTGCTGCGGCCGACGTCTCAAATTGGTCGCCACCCGTCCTGCCCTTCTAAATCATATCGCTGGCAGGGATCGACTTCGAGATCCAAAGCTCTTACAGGCCAATTTCCGAATGACCGTTTCAGTATCCCCCTGGGTAGTGCACGCAAGTCGGCGTAGCCTCTTAGCGCCTGCGCATCTCCACAGGCAACCCTCGGCCACTCGCGGCTCTCATCAATCATCATGACATGCGCTATGTTTCCCATGACCTGTTTCCAATCTAAAAGGAGAATTCGTATGTTACAAGGCAGAGTCAAAGCCGGTTTTGTTTTCGTGGTGTTCCTTGCGGCGCTGGCGGTAACAGCAGTCCATGCACAGAATAGCCGGGTAAGAAACGTCGTACTGGTTCACGGTGCGTGGGCAGACGGCTCCGGCTGGAAAGGTGTCTATAACATTCTGGTCAAAGACGGATACAACGTCACTATGGTGCAGGAGCCGGAAACAACCTTCCAAGACGATGTCGCTGCTACGAAGCGTGTCCTCGCCTTACAGAATGGACCCTGCATTCTTGTTGCTCACAGCTACGGCGGAGCCGTGATTACCGAGGCGGGTACCGATCCATCCGTCGCCGGTTTGGTGTACATCGCGGCCCACATGCCGGACGCGGGGGAAAATGAATCTGACGATGGGAAGCGCTTCCCCAGCGACCTCAGCAAGTCGAACGCGATCAGGAAGACAGCCGACGGCTTCACTTACCTCGACCCGGCGCAGTTTCACGAATACTTCGCTGCCGACCTTGGGGCAGAGCAAGCGGCCTTCATGGCGCGATCGCAGGTGATGAACAAGGCTGAGAATTTCAAGGGAGTCATCACCAGGCCTGCCTGGAGAAGTAAACCAAGTTGGATGTTGGTGGCCGGAAGCGATAGAACGATCAACCCAGATCTCGAACGGTGGTATGCCACCCGGGCCGGAAGCCACAAGGTCGAAGTTCCCGGGGCCAGCCACTCGGTTTACATTTCGCACCCAAGAGAGGTCGCAGCGCTGATCGAAGAAGCTGCACAACACGTTCGCTAGAAGACCTCCTTCGCATTGGTCAGCATTACGTACGCGGCGCTCGCGCTTCGTAACTCTAAGCCGGTATGCCGGTTTTCTCCACATCATTCAGCCTCGTGGATACCCTTGGTCCAGATAGATTATGTGTCCATCCGTTCGACCCATTGAGCGCGCCACGCGGGAGCCACGAATGGATCCGCAAAGTACTGTGTTTCCCGTGCAACCTTGTCGTCCCTGAACTCCATGATGCTCACGGTGTAGGACGGCTTACCGTCATATGTCAGGATGAATTCGGTGATCCAAAGATCACCGCCACCGATGATCCGTCGGACAGTAAACCGCTTTTTGCTCGGCTGACTAGCGCGTTGGTTCTGTATGTTGCGTCGACCGCGGGTTCGCTCGCCTGACTGCGGGTAGTCCAGAACCGCGTCCTCGCGATAGATGAGGTGCTCCGTTTCAAAATCGTTGGCATCGGAGGCCGCCCAATGCTGCTCCAGTGCCGCACGGATCTCTTGATCTCGCGCCCCGGAATACTGCTCATTCTTTTGTTGATCGTTCATCTTGAGCCCTCAATTTTAAATGAAGCGAAATGCCTTAGCGATATCGGAGTGTACGACTCATCAAGTCGCTCTGTTTCTTCGATCACCCAGAGTCCGTTCGCAATCTCGGGGCGTGTCTCTGAGAATGGAGGGCGGCGTGACTAGACCGGGCAGGGTCGGGCTGAACGACTATGCCCTGCGACAAGTCGGCAATTGCATGGAAAACATTCCAATCCATTCAGCAATCAACACCACAATCAGGCGGCAAGCGCAGATTGTTCCACCAGTTTGCGCACCTTCGCTATCACAGCCTTGGACGAGATTCCGAATTTCTCGATCAGTTCCTCAGGCTTGCCGCTGTGGGGAATCTCAGTAACCGCAATCTTGTAAACAGGAATGCCCTCCGCCGCCAGGGCTGACTGCACCGCGTCACCCAGACCACCGTGGGCGTAATGGTCTTCCACGGTAATAACCTGGTTTCCGGCAGCACGCGCCGATGCGACCAGCGTTTCGCGATCGATCGGTCGAATGCTGAATAGATCGATCACGCGTATATTTATGCCGCTCTTCGTCAATTCGTCATGGGCCTTCAGAGCCTCAAACAGTGTGACGCCCGCTGCGACGACGAGCACACGGTCATGATTCCCTCCACGGATGACCTTTGCTTTGCCAATCTGAAACTTCTCCTCCGGCCCATAGATAACGGCCGCATTCGGTCGGCCTAAACGGATGTAGGTAGGGCCGACGTGCTCTGCTGCAAGCATCGTCGCCGCCCAGGTACTGGTTGCGTCACTGGGGTAAAGGAGCGTGAAGTTCGGCTCAGCACCGAACATGGCTATGTCCTCCAGGGCCATCTGCGATGGTCCGTCCTCGCCGATCGAAACGCCGACGTGGGTCCCGCCAAATTTTAGGTTCAAGTTGCTGATCGCCGTCATGCGGATGAAGTCAAAAGCACGCGTAAGAAAACACGCGAAGGTGCTGGCGAACGGAACCTTGCCGCGGGCAGCCAGTCCCATGCTCATGCCGGTCATGTTCTGCTCAGCGATATAGCCTTCAAAGAATCTGTCTGGCGCCGCAGCGAGAAACTCGTCAGAATGCGTCGAGTTCTTCACGTCGCCATCGAGCGCAACCACGCGAGGATCAGCCTTTGCGAGCGCCTGAAGCGCATCTCCGAACGCCTTGCGGGTTGCCACCTCTTTTCCGCCGGGCGTGTACGGAGGCTTAGGCGTAGCGCCAATCGAGACTGGAGTTTGCCGGTCACCGAGTTTTCTGGGGAGATTTGGCGTCCAACGATCGCCCTCTCCGGTCAGGCGCTTCTCGAGAATTCCCACAACGCGTGCCGCTTCATCTTTGGACAGCGTCTTGCCATGCCATCCTTCTTTGTCTTCATAGCCATCCATGCCTTTACCCTTCAGCGTTTCGGCAAGGATCATGGTCGGCCTTCCGGCCGTATTTTTCGCATCCTCAAAGGCGTTCAGCAAAGCTGGTATGTCGTGGCCGTCGGCGACTATCGGGTGCCAGCCGAAAGCCTCCAATCGCGCTCTGTATACTTCCATGCGGTGTTGCAGCATGGTGGGGCCGCTCTGGCCGAGGCGGTTCACGTCGATGATCGCGCAGAGATTATCAACACCGTAGTTCGAGGCAATTTCGGCGGCTTCCCACACCGAGCCTTCGGCAGACTCACCATCGCCCATGAGAACGTAAACGCGCTGATCTCGCTTGTCCATGCGAGCCGCCAACGCGATGCCGATCCCGACTGGCAGGCCTTGTCCAAGTGAGCCCGTAGCCACGTCAACATACGGCAACCGCGGCGTGGGATGGCCTTCCAGATCGGAGTTGAGCTGGCGCAGAGTCAGCAGGTGCTCGCGCGGGAAGAGCCCAGCTTCCGCCCAGGCAGAGTAAAGGATCGGAGCAGCGTGCCCCTTCGACAGCACGAACACATCATTTTCAGCGCTGTGCGGTTGCTTTGGGTCATACCGCATGACAGAGAAGAACAGCGTAGAGACAATCTCAGCGGCCGAAGCGCAACTGGTCGGATGCCCGCTACCTGCCGCCGTTGTGGCACGAATTGAATCGATTCGCAAACGTGTGGCTTTGTCTTCGAGGATTTTGATCAGAGTTCCACTTGTTGTCACCATGAATATCTCCCGGCGCGGATCACGCAACCGCTGTGCCAAAGTTCAATTTTGGGGTTCGAAGCAGCACACCTGAGGCGCGCTCCTTGCTTTCTGCTGTGTACTTCCACTTGAGACTATCTGCAGCAATTCTTTCTTTTGGGCAGATTGATGCGGTTTCCCAGGCCCCGTGGCGCATGGAAAATCATTGCGGGATCCGATTATCCATTTCCCAATGTGCACGTTCCCAATGTGCACGCGGATCACCCTCTGGATCTGGCGCTGGAGCGCATGAGCGAATCCCATATAGACATCTTGCCTGTTGTGAACCGGGCTTACATCCACACGCTGGAAGGGACCGCGCCCCTCGGGACGTGTTGGATTCTTACGGCGTGGACTCCAGCGGGTCAGCTTAGACAGGCAGGGTAGACGTCGGGGAGGGGCTCAGAGATCCCCGCCCATATACGTCTTCGTCTTCTCTGGACATCAATCTCGTGTCTGGAATTATGCTGTTAAGGGCAACGCGGCTCCGCCCGGAGAATCTAATTGCCAAACCCAAAAGAAAGAATGTGCGGGTCATCGCCTCGCGAACCGCTTTCGCTGGAGCGTGTTAGCTGGAACGGTTGGTATGCACACAATGATAGGAACAATTGAGACGGGAGGCCACCTGGTCCGCACCCAAACAGACGCGATATGGCTCGACTACTGTCGGTAAACGTCGGAGTTCCGCGTGACATCGAGTGGAAGGGACGCACGGTGCACACCGGGATCTGGAAAGATCCGGTGCGGTGGCCGCTGTCGTGTCGGCCGGTTAAATCTAGATGGGGACGCTCAAGGCGACCTGGCGGGACACGGGGGTGAGCAGCGAGCCATCTTCGTCTACCAGATTGAATCCTATCGCCATTGGCAGGAGCAATTGAAGCGGACTGACTTCGTCCACGGACAGTTCGGCGAAAACTTCACGATCGAAGGATTGCCCGACGATGCAGTGTGCGTCGGCGACCGTTATCGGATCGGCAGCGCACTGTTCGAGGTCACTCAACCTCGGGTCACCTGTTATCGCGTGGGCATTCGGATGAACGAGCCCCGAATGGCAGCATTGCTGACCTCCAGCGGACGGCCGGGGTTCTACTTCCGCGTCCTCGAGGAAGGCGAGGTGGGCGCTGGCGACGAAATCGTAAAAGTCGGAGAGGCGGAGGAGCAGATGACCGTCAAGGAGATCAACGCGCTCCTCTATTTGCCCAGCCCCGCGCGCGATCGGCTGGAGCGCGCACTGCGTATCCCAGCGCTTTCGCCGGGATGGCGCGCGTCGTTTGAGGCGTTGCTGCGGAGCCAATCGACTGGTGCGGGAAGTGGAAACGCGGGGCTTGCGCCAGCAGCAGCTGCGCATCCGGCTGCCCCGGGATTTCAGCCGCTCGTGGTGACGGCGGTCGACCACGAGTCCGCAGACGTGCTGTCGCTCACGATCCAGCGCGCCGACGGTCTTCCGCTTGGAACGGCGGTGCCGGGCCAGTACGTGGTCGTGCGTCTTCAGCCGACCGCCGGAGGTTCGCCGATTTTTCGCAGCTACTCGCTCTCGGGTCCCACCTCGACGGAGCGCTATCGCATCAGCGTGAAGATCGAACCGAATGGGACGGCTGGAACCTACCTGCGGGAGCATGTCCATGTGGGCGTCTACTCTCGAGGTCAGCTCGCCGCGCGGAAGTTTCCTTCTGCGATCCGGAGAGGGGCCCGTGGTACTGATCAGTGCGGGAATCGGCGCGACACCTGTTCTGGCGATGCTGCACGCGCTGGCGGCGGTCCGCTCGACACGGCGGATCTTGTGGCTTTATGCCGCTCGCGACCGCCAACATCATCCTTTCGCCGACGAAGTGCACCGCCTGATGCTCGCCCTCACCTACGGCCGTAGCTATGTTTGTTACAGCCGGCCGGAGCCGCGCGACAAGATAGGTGAAGACTTCGACGCTACCGGTCACCTCTCGCGGTCGGTCTTCGACGAGGTCGGCATCCCGCGCGAGGCGGATATCTATCTCTGCGGCCCGACTCGCTTCATGGCCGACATGAAAGAGGCGCTCGCGACCGTGGGCTTGGCGCCGGAGCGGATTCACGTTGAAATATTCAACGGCAGCGAGTCGATGACTCCTGGTGTCGTCAGCGCAGCGGCGCGAGTTCCGCATCTGCCGATAGACAACCCCGACAAGGGCCTGCTCGTGTCGTTCGCGCGCAGCGGCATCGCCGCACGTTGGAAAGCGGACTACCAGAGCATTTTGGAACTGGCGGAGGCGTGCGATGTTTCGGTCCGTTGGGCATGCCGAACCGGTGTTTGTCACAGCTGTGAGAGCGGGTTGGTTTCCGGGGCGGTCGCCTATGGACCGGAACCGCTCGAAAGCCCGCCGACGGAAACCTTCTCATCTGCTGTTCGCAGCCGACTGGCGACATCGTCATCGATTTGTGACTTTGACCGCGGTCTAAGTTGAATAGGCGGTGATGTGGGACGCAAAATACCTTCGAGGTGTAGCCATGACTGAATCTTCTGATTTGCGGATGACCAGGATTCCACTCAACCACGGAGCTGGCCATCTGCCCGCACTCGGCTTTGGCACCTTGATTCCCGATTCAGCCGTAACGATAACTGCGACCAGAGACGCACTAGACGCCGGATTTCGACACTTCGATTGCGCGGAACGATACGGGAACGAGCGCGAGGTAGGCAGGGCGTTGCAGGCGGGCCTTGCCGCTGGAGCGATCGCGCGCGAAGACATCTTTGTTACCACAAAGCTGTGGAACTCCAATCATCGGCCCGAGCGCGTCGAACCGGCTTTCGCGGCAAGTCTGGACAGACTCGGGCTCAAGTATCTGGATCTCTATCTGATTCACACTCCATTTGCATTTCAAGCCGGGGACGATCAGGATCCGAGGGATCAAAACGGCAATGTCGTTTACGACCACAGCGTGACTTTGCTCGATACCTGGAGAGCGATGGAAGGTCTCGTGGATCATGGCAAGTGCCGGGCCATCGGACTTTCGGACATCGGTTTAAACGAACTGAAGCCCATCTATGAATCAGCGAGAATCAAGCCAGCCGTGGTCCAAGTAGAAGCCCATCCGTATCTGCCGGAAACGGAGCTATTGGAATTCTGCGAGGAGACGGGTGTTGTGTTTTTGGCTTTTGCACCCTTAGGTCACGGGATGCGGCCGGGGCTGCTCGAGGATCCAGTCATTTCGGCTGTCGCCGCGCGAGTTGGAAAGACGCCGGCGCAGGTGCTGCTGGCTTGGGCGGTGCAGCGCGGCACGGCCGTGCTTACCACGCCTAAGACTGCGACCCGCGCGAGAGAGAATTTCGACATCTCTGCCCTTCCGGAAGACGCGCTTGTCGAAATCAATCGAATTCAGATCAGGCAGAGGCTGAACGAAGTTGTAAAGACCGGCACTCCGGGCTTCATTCCACAAAAAAAGGCAGGATGAGAGGAGACCGCGCCCAATGACCATTGATTGGGCGTCGGCGCGAACAGCGGATTACCATCCAGCAGGCCGAACCCGAACTGCTGCTCAAGGGTCACGACCAACGTGCAGGTTACCGCAACTCAGGCCAGTGCTTTCCGTAGAGCTTTTCGAATCAGTTTATTAGAAGCAGTCCTCGGCAGACTGTCCACAACCACAACTTCGTCCACGCGAAAGAGCGGGTTCAGGTCCTTAATTGCTTGCTGCATTTCGCTCTTCAATGCATCCAACCGCACTGGCCTACACTCCTCTTTCACTACCGCAAAAATAACCAGCCGGTCAGGGCCTCCGCCCTGGGGTGGTACGGCGACTGCGGCTGTTTCCATTACTCCATCCACGTTATTCAGGGTGCGCTCGATTTCAACTGATCCGACCTTGATACCACCAAGGTTCATCGTGTCGTCAGCTCTGCCATCGGAACGAAAACGGCCACCTTCGCCAACAATCATCCGATCGCCATGCCGCCGCAGAGGACGGTCATCGAGGGTAGGACAGTTGGCGAAATAGACGGCGTCATTATCCGCATTTAACAGACGCGTCGAAAGCCCTATCGAGGGAGGGCAAATGAATACTTCGCCAGCCTCACCGGGAAGACAGGGATTCCCTTTCTCATTCAAGAAGACAACATCTATCCCCATAGCTTTGGCGTTGAATTCCGAAGGCCTTTGCGGCTCAGTCACCGTGTTGGCCGCATAGCCGCCGCCGATCTCCGTGCCGCCACAATATTCAATGATCAGGCCTGGAGGTTCCATCCTGCTGGTTGACATTCATGAGCCAGGCATAATCATCGGGATTCGACGCTTCGCCACTGGAACTATACGTCCTTATATGACTCCAATCGAAGCCCTGTGCCGCACCTGTACTGCGCCAGGATTTTACGATGCTGGGAACGAGACCTAGCATCGTCACGTTTGCATTCTGTACAAACTCACAGAAACCTCTTTCAGTAGGAGCACCTTCGTACAGTGCCATCGCCGATCGGTTTAAAAGGCTTGCATAAACTAACCACGGCCCCATCATCCAACCCAGATTGGTTGGCCAACAAACGACGTCCCCCGGCCTGATGTCCTGGTGGTACATACCGTCTGAGCCACATTTGATCGGTGTTGTGTGATCCCATGGTATGGCCTTGGGATCACCAGTGGTCCCCGAAGAGAAGATGATATTGGATGGGTCCTCAGGCGCGCATATTACAGATTCAAACCTCTCATTCGAACTCAAAAAAGTACTCCAGCGTAAATCGCCCGCGCGAAGATCGATATGCGAATCCTGCTTTCCGGAAAGCACAATGGTCGAGGGAGCACTGGCATCGCGAACCTTCTCATACATCGGCAGAGACTTTCCACCTCGTATGATTTCATCCTGAGTGAAAACTGCTTTCGCATCTCCAATGCGTAAGCGTTTTATAATTTCTTGCGAGGGCAAACTATCAGGAATGGAAATAACGGTTGCTCCAGCCTTGATAATGCCCAGGTAGGCGGCAACCGACTCCGCCGTCATGGTCATATCGATGGCTACGGCATGCCCCTTGGCAATACCGAGCGCCTGAAGCCCGTTCGCGACGCGATTGCTGAGGCGGTCAAGCTGTCCGACTGTAATCGTTTCGAGGCTCTTGTCCTGACGCAGGGTGATTATGGCAGGGCTGTCTGGTGAGCTCTTAAAGCAGCTTTCCGCGATATTCAGTTCCGTGCCCCTCAGCCATTCAGCGTGAGCAACACCCTGCGAAAGATCGAGCAACTGGGTATATGGCTTGCGCAGCTTAATATCCAACGCCCGGATTGTGCGTTCCCAAAATGCCTCTGGATTCTGCACTGACCATTGATGTATCTCGGCATAATTCGCCGCGCGCTGTTCCTGCATAAGTGCATACAAATTTGATTTCCGAATAACTTCCAACGAGGGCACCCAGGAGAAGATCGGATCCATATCTGCCTCTTTCGACTAGAAAACTCCCTTTCAGCTCCTATTCGCTCGGATTGTACCGTTTTTCGCCAACCTTCGCTGGCCTATCAAGTACGTCTTTCCCTGCGAACCTGTCAAGCCCCACGGAGTTAGACGGAGCAGGCGTACCACAAACTTATCTACTACAACCAAGTTGATGAAGTCGGGCACTAAGCAGCCTGTGAACAGCCGCGACTTTTTTCAGAGGAGGTCCGCGCGGGCCCGATCGAGGACCAGAGCAGATTGCGCAGGTCACGAGCCGTTTTACTCGGCACCGCCTGTGGTGGGTGCGCGGCCAATTGCAAAAGCTGCTGCTCAGCTAGCGGAGGAAAATCCGGCTCAAAGCCGTTCTCCAGCATGGTTTGTCTGGCTGCCGCCTGAAGATCGACGTGGGCCCCAATGAGTAGCGGTCATTTCTCAAACTGTCTAAGCCGTCACTCTGTTCCGAGGCGAATCGCGGCGGCGGACAGAACGTGCCAAGATATGGACATGGCAGATCCCGAAGCGGCGGTGGCGATCGTGCGTGCGCGCGGATCGAGGAAATCCATTTTGCTCATCCGTCGCTCGGAACGGCAAGATGATTCCTGGTCGGGACACTGGTCATTTCCGGGAGGCCGTCGTGATCCTCAGGACCCCGACCTGCTGCACACTGCCCTCCGAGAACTTGAGGAAGAATGTGGAATCCGGCTTGACCGGGAACGTATGTCAGCCACGTTGCCACCCTTGCTGGCGAGGCGGAGAGCGGGACCGTTCGTCTTGGTGGCGCCGTTCGTATTCGAAGTCGATGGCGAACTGTCCACGATTGTCGATACTAGAGAAGCGGTGGAAGCTGTCTGGATTCCGCTGAACGTCTGGTGCGACCCGGTGAAGCACTCTCTCCGGGTCGTGCCGGGGCGACCGGCGAATTGGCTGTTTCCGGCAATCGATATGAACGGAGTGCCGGTTTGGGGATTCACTTACCGGCTGGCGACGGAGTGGCTCGGGCTACTACCTGAGCAGAGCCCCATCGAGCAGGCCGGATTTGAAACGGCTTGCCGGGTTCTGGAATTCCTGCTCTCCCACGGCCTGAAGCTCAGGAGCGGATGGCAGGATCGAATTGAGCAACCAGCAATCGGTGAGCCGCAGACTGCGCAGGTAGCCATGGTGGAAGGCGCGATTCCTGCTGCGTTGGTTGTCGCGCACTTTTCGTTGGCAGGAGAGACCTTCCCGAGCATAAACCTACTCGAAGTACGACCTGATCATATTCGCGTGGTGGGCCTCGCGTTTGAGGAGTATTTAATCCTGACGTCCGGGTAGGGTGGGGATGAATTCATTGAAGTTCAATCGTGTTTACTTTTGTCTCGTCCGCAGTGCAAACAGGCGCATGGTGGAAGGTTCGCTCCTCGCGACCGTAGAAGCAGGTGAGCTCAAGTATTCCTCCGTGCAGCGTTTTTATACTCCTCCCCGAATCCCCGGCTTAGCATCGCACAAAAATAGATGAGCCGGAGATCGGGATGAATGTATCTAACTTGAGATCATCATGCAGAAGGAGATACTCGCGCGTAAGCTGAACGAGGTTGTGAGCTTGAATCCTAAAAGGCAGAATTGGGCTAGAGTGCTCTTTGTCGTGACTTTGTTATGTACATGGACGGCCTGGGGTCAATCCGTGCCGAGTTCCGGCCCATACCATGTGCTTACGGTTGACGGCGTCGTTCTGCACGATACCGCACGCAGAAAAGACCTTCCACTGAAGATCTACTACCCTGCCGGAACCGGATCTTTTCCCGTCATCATATTTTCGCATGGTGCACTGGCGTCGAAAGACTGTTATTCAGAGCTTGGGCGATACTGGGCGAGCTTCGGATACATCAGCATTCATCCTTCTCATGGCGATTCGATTGCCGATAGCGGGTTTCGCGGCACGCTTCGGGATGCAATCAGCGATCCCCGCAAATGGGAGGATCGCCCTAGGGACATATCCTTCATCATCGACTCGCTTTCCGAGATCGAAGAGCTTGCCCCGCAGTTGAAAAGCAAAATCGATCACAGACACATTGGGGTTGGTGGACACTCCTTCGGCGCCTACACGGCTGAGCTGATCGGCGGAACGACTATTCTGTTCCCGGGGACACATAAACCGCGGAGCTTTGCTGACCAGCGAGTTGAAGCGATTTTGCTTTTGTCGCCAGAGGGCCAAGACCGCATGGGACTGACATCTCATTCTTGGGACAACTTCCGATTGCCCATGCTTCTCATGTACGGCTCCCTGGATTTCGGACCCTGGGGTGAGTTGCCTTCCTGGCGAGGTGAGGCGTTCCAAATGGCTCCTCGGGGCAATAAATACGAGGTGGAACTCGATGGTGGAAGGCACATGTGGTTCGCTGCTTCGTCCTTGCGCGGAGGTGTACTGGGAGGTGCACACAACGAAGTGTTCCGATGCACGCAGCTCGAGACACTGGCGTTCTGGGATGCCTACTTGAAACACGTCCCGGCCGCCAAGGAATATCTGGATTCGGATGGCTTGAAGAGGTTCAGTGTAGGTGCTGCCAAGTTTGCTGCGAAGTGAATAGTTACTGAATTCCAGGCTTTAAGTGCTATACATTTGTGCGCCGCACGTGACAGTACCTGTAAGCTTTCCGGATCAGCTCAGAATCAAGACGGCGTGTAAAGATTCGTTACTCGGCGCAACTTGCGCCATGCTTTCGCGTCGAATAGGCATATGCCGCGCCGCGGGGGGCCTGCGGTGTTTTCCTTAAAATACGCAGAATCTGCTGTGCCGCTGAATTCAATGCAAACACGACTAGAGGAACTCGACGCCCTACGTGGCCTTATGCTGGTGTGGATAACGTTCACCCACCTGCCAACGGTTCTGAGTAAATACGTTAGTCAGCCGTTTGGATATTTCGCGGCTACCGAGGGTTTCATCTTTCTATCCGCCCTCTTTGCGGGCCGCATCTTCTTCCAGATCGCCGAGCGTGAAAGTTATCGCGCAATGTGCCGAAAGCTGCTCATGCGAGCGGGACGGCTGTACTGTTATCAGTTGTCACTGCTCGGCTTCGCGTTTGCGATAGAAGCCCCGATCGCTGCGCACGGGAACACCCCCGCGGTACACAACCTGCTTAACTTCTACTTTGCGGCAGGTCGAACCCATGCTTTCATTGACGCCGCTTTTATGATCTACAGGCCACCGCTTCTAGATATTCTGCCAATCTATATTATCTTCCTATCGCTTACGCCCGTCGCACTGGTCTTCGCGTCACGATTCGGTTGGAAATACGTCCTTGCTGGAGGCTCCGCGCTCTGGTTGCTAGCACAGTTCGGATTTCGTGGTTATGTGTATTACTGGTTGACTCGCATCTTCAATCTGCACATCTCTTTAAATGAGATGGGGGCATTTAATCTTTGGGCCTGGCAGCTCTGGTGGCTGGTGGGCCTGTGGCTGGGTGTGAATTGGGCAAAGGGTAATCTGCATGCCGAGGCTTGGGCAAAACGGGCGACGATCGCAGCAGCGACCGTCGCGGCTTGTTTCCTCATACTGCGTTATGCAGAGATACTGGATATCATCGTCGTCGGCAAGTTAGGGTTTCTGTTGAACAAGTGGGATTTTGGGATTGGCCGTATCGTTGACTTCGTGGCAGTTGCGACCTTGGCGGTTCGGTTTCGATCAGTCCTGAAGCCATTGGCGGTTCGGCCTCTGGTAATTATGGGACAAGCATCGCTTCCAGTCTTTTGTGCACACCTGCTATGTGTTTTCTTCGCACTCACCATTATGGGCAACAACCCGGTTGTGAGTGGCTGGCGTGCTGTCAGCGTGATCCTTATAAGTCTGTCATGTCTTCTGCTAACAGCCAGAGTTGCAGTCAACAGACACGCAAAAACGAAAGGAGACCATCGTACACGGCCAGAGGTTAAGGCCCCACCTACCACAGGCTACGAGGAAGATCTCGCTAAAGCCGCATAGCAAACGGCCGAAGCGGAGCATGACTGCGAGCGCCATCTTCCCGCAGAGTTGCGGTTCGTTGTCACCTTCGATTGACTTCCGGGACCATCACCTCACGTTCGTGTCCCTGCACGGATTTCAATCGGTTCAGCGCAGCTATTGGACGCGCAAAGTGTTGCGCCACTTCCCCGGAATACGCACGCAACAAGTGATACGTGATGAGCAACTGGGTAAGCGCTAACGGATCGCTGTGCCGAACCTCGCTGCGGTCGTTGTAGTCGCCAAACTGATCGGAATTCAGTGGCCTAAGGTCTGGCAGGTGCTTCCACATTTGATGTTCCAACTCCGCCGCGCGCTCACGGCTCACGTTGCCGTTGATCTCGAGAAAATCCACCGGGCGCCCGCTGTCTCGACCAAGCGCAAGCCGGATGCCCGCCGAATCTTGTGATGACTGATTGAATAGATAGCTCAAATCAGGATGAGGAATCGTTGGGCGCAGTACGAGGTGAACATTCAGGTGACTGTCTGTCCCGTCGGTTTCGGCAGTGCAGTCAGGATAGAATCGCACGACAATATCGGCGTGCTCTCGCTGCGGCCGGATGAAATCTCGCGAATCCGCCTCTCGTTTTTCTAGTTCGGCCAACACCTGTTCGCGCGTGTATCCGCGCTTTGTAGTGTCACGCTTAATTTTCCATAGCCGCCTTAATTCTTCTGGAGGATCGAGAAACACCTTAACGTCATAGAATGCCCGCATCGCAGCCGTATGGCATCCGAGTAATCCTTCGACGATCACAAACTGGCGCGGCTGAACGTACTCAGGCCTGACGAGAGTACCCGTGCTGTGGTCGTATACGGGCTTGAGCATCGGTTCGCCATAGTGTGCACGTTCCAAGTGCAATTCCAGTATGTCGAGATAATTGCAGTCGGGATGTAAGGGTGTGATCTTCCGAGATGCGCGTTCTGCCCTGTCATATTTATGGTAATCATCGGCGCAAATATGCGTGACACACTCTGGCCCAAGGAGGCGCGTGAGTCCCTGTGTCACGGTCGTTTTGCCGGCAGCGCTGTCCCCAATAATGCCCAGCACTATCGGTCTTTTCTTCATCTCAGCCTCCTTACTTTGGCGTTAGTTGATCGCCACCCTTAAGCAATTCGAAGAGACAAACACGCCTGACGAACCTCATTCGTGATCTGCTTCGAGTCCGCCGCGGAAGACTCGGCTCTGGCGAATATCGTCAGCCGTAATGCGCATTAATTGCTGTCTGGCGATCGCAGCCCCCTTGTTCTACCACGCGGCTCGCCTGACGCAGTTTCATGCGGTCGATTGCATTTCGCACGCTTCGCGCGTTGGCAAAGTGGGGTTGGTTCATCCGCAGCGCAAGGTATTCTGCAAAAGCCAGCCGGGACTCAGCGTCGAGCGAATAACTCTGCTCTGTGAGCATCGCTTCACCGATTACGATCAATTCTTCCGGGGTGTAGTTAGGAAAGTTAATGTGATGTCCCACGCGCGAACGGAAGCCTGGGTTGTACTGAAAAAACGTCGCCATTCGGTCCGGATAGCCCGCCAGAATAACCACGAGATCCTCGCGCTTTTCTTCCATTACCTGAAGCAGCATCTCAATTGCTTCCTGGCCGTAGTCGCGCTCATTCTCCGGGCGATACAAATAATATGCTTCGTCGATAAAGAGCACTCCGCCCATGGCTTTCTTTATAGCTTCCTTTGTCTTAGGGGCAGTGTGACCAACGAACTGGCCGACGAGATCGTCCCGTGTGGCTACCACCAGATGCCCGCGACGAAGGTAGCCGAGATGGTTCAGTATCGTACCCATCCGTTTTGCAACCGTGGTTTTTCCGGTGCCAGGATTTCCGGTGAAACTCATGTGCAGGGTTGGGTGCTGAGTCGGGAGTCCAACTTTCTCGCGCAATTGCGCCACGAGCAACAACGAAGCTAATCGGCGGATGTAACTCTTTACCGACTTGAGGCCGACCAACTCGCGATCCAGATCATTCAGGATCTCTTCCAGATTAGAGTCGCGATGCGCCGCGCTCACATCGACGAGGCCCGCCTTCTCCTGACCGTTATTGACGCTTGCGGTATCTGCTGTTTCCATGACGCCTCTGTGCCACCAGCTACATCTTGCGTTTGGGTCGGATCGCGTAGTGCACGCGCCGGTCCTGACCTTCGGTGCGCTCCAAGCTGAATCCCGGCTCGTCCTCTGGTCGATTCACGATGAAACTCAGCATCGTCGTCTGCCGGCCCTTGCTGCTGTCGAAACCATTGACCTTGACGTAGTGATTCGGGAATGCCTTTCGACACTCATTCACCGCGGCGAGTGCAACCAAGGGGTCGGTCACGTCAAACATAGGGAGGCTCCACATCTCCCAATAAGAGTTTCGGGGATGAGGATCATCCGTGTATTCGATGGAGACAGCCCATCGGTTTTCGACGCAGTATTTCACCTGCGCCGTAATCTGCTCGTCGCTTAGATCCGGCAGATACGAGAACGTTCCCTGCGTGATGCGCATCTTCATTCTCCATAACTTTTCTAAATGGTGAGCGTTCCTACTGCGTCCGGAACATCGGTCGACTGAAAATCGAAGGTGACGTCTTTCCACAGTTCGAGTGCTTTGCGCAATTCCGGCGACCAGCGCGCCGCTTTATCGAGAATCTCCGGACCCTCGTAAAGAAAGTCTCGTCCTTCATTGCGTGCCTGAATCATGACTTCCGTGGCAACCCGATTTGCAGTCGCTCCCTGTGCGATCCCATCCGGATGCCCGATGGTTCCGCCGCCGAATTGCAGCACTACGTCTTCCCCGAGGTAGTGCAGCAGTTGATGCATCTGTCCTGCATGAATGCCGCCGGAGGCTACCGGCATCACGGCCGGAAGCGATGCCCAGTCCTGCTCAAAGAACAGACCTTGCGAAGGATCGGCATCCATGGTGTTGCAGCGAAGCGTGTTGTAGTAGCCGCGAACGGCATTAGGATCGCCTTCCAGTTTGCCAACCACCGTGCCGGCATGGATATGATCGACCCCCGCAAGCCGCATCCACTTCGCAATGACCCGGAAACTTACGCCGTGCGTTTTCTGGCGTGTGTACGTGCCGTGGCCCGCGCGATGCAAATGCAGAATCACGCCATTGCGCCGCGCCCACTTAGCCATGGACTGAATCGCCGTGTATCCGATGGTCAGGTCGATCATCACGATGACGCTACCTAACTCCTTGGCAAAGTCCGCGCGTTCATACATCTCCTCCATGGTTGCGGCGGTCACATTGAGGTAATGTCCTTTGATCTCTCCGGTCGACGCCATGGCGCGATTTACGGCCTCCATGCAGAAAAGAAATCGATCTCGCCATCGCATGAAGGGCTGACTGTTGATGTTCTCATCGTCTTTCGTAAAATCGAGTCCACCGCGCAAAGCCTCGTAGACTACGCGTCCATAGTTCTTGGCGGAGAGACCCAATTTAGGTTTTACCGTTGCGCCCAGCAGCGGCCGCCCAAACTTGTTGAGATACTCGCGCTCGGTCACAATCCCGTGCGCCGGTCCCTGAAATGTTTTCGCGTAGTGCGGTGGAATCCGCATGTCTTCCAGCCGCAACGACTTCAGAGCTTTGAATGCAAATACGTTGCCGATGATCGACGATGTCAGATTCGCGATCGAGCCTTCCTCAAACAGGTCAAGGTCATAGGCGATGTAAGCAATGTATTGATCGGTGTCCGGGACGGGATCGACCCGGTAACACTTTGCCTGGTAGTTTTCGTAAGGTGTAAGACGGTCGGTCCACACCACGGTCCATGTCGCAGTGGAGGACTCGCCCGCGACCGCTGCCGCGGCTTCAATCGGTTCCACGGTCTCCTGCGGTACAAGCCGAAACGCGCACAAGACATCCGTAGCCTTGGGTTCATAGCGCGTGTTGAAGTACCCCATCTCGGCGTAGGGAGTAACCCCGGCAGCCCAGCGGCCCTTTTTGCGCGAAGTATCAATCGTTGCCATGCTCTCGCCTCCAACATCACTGGCCTAACTATCTCCACCAGTGCCATATCAGTAGGCAACTAACGTGCCATCGCAAAGCGGCGACGCTTCACTGGAGCGATGAAAGAGGGGTAAAGTACAAGAGCTGGAATGAATTAACGAGAGATGGAAAAACATCGAACTCGCCAGGTTCTTCTGCCCGCGGCGGAGAACAGGTGGGACGGCGATGTCTCAGTTTCGACGCCGTCTGACCGGTATCTGAGATCCTGGCGCTGAACAGCATGTGTCATGCGCGTCACAGCAGGTGTGCCACCGGTGTCTCAGTAGTGCGATTTCAACTCGTGCGCCTGCAGTTTGTATTTCGCGAGCAGGCGGTGAAGTGTGCGGCGGGGTATGTTGGCCAGCGCCGCGGCCCGGGATATGTTTCCATTCGCGCGCAGCAAATAGCCTTCAATCGCTTGCCGCTCAAACTGCTCGATCACTTGCGACTTGCTCGGACGGAAGCCAAGCGTCGTTTTCTCGACCCGCGTGTCTTGTTGAACATGCAGCGGAAGGTGCTCCGGCTCGATCATCTGAGAGGAAGTGAGGACCACGGCTCTTTCGACTATGTTTTCCAACTCGCGGAGATTGCCGGGCCATGAGTAACTCCGCAGTAAAGAGAGTGCTTCTGGCGAGACCGACTCGACCCGCTTGTTCACCTTGGCCCGGGCGCGCTGCAGAAAGCACTCGGCGAGGAAAGGAATATCCTCAAGCCGTTCGCGCAGGGGAGGCAGGTTGATAGTAAACGTGTTAATCCGATAGAACAGATCTTCGCGGAATGCGCCTTCGCGGATCGCTTTCTCTACATCGCGATTTGTAGCCGCGATGATTCGTACTGAAACTTCTTTTGTGTGCACGTCGCCAACGGCGCGAATCTCGCCGGTCTGAAGCGTGCGCAACAGCTTGGCCTGCGTCTCAAGAGACATGTCGCCGACCTCGTCAAGCAGCATGGTCCCACCATGCGCCTTCTCGAACAGTCCTTTTCTGTCGGCAAAGGCTCCGGTAAAAGCGCCGCGCTTGTATCCGAACAATTCGCTTTCCAGCAGGGCGGGCGAGAGCGCGGTGCAGTTGAGCGTTACGAGCGGTTGGTTCCGCAAGGTGCTGGAGCGGTGGATCGCGCGAGCGACCAAGCTCCTTTCCTGTCCCGCTCTCTCCCCGAATCAGCACCGTGGTCGGGGTGGGTGCCACCTTCGCGATCAGGTTTGAAATCTCTTTCATCTTCGGATTCGTACCGATAATGAATTCGCTGTCGGCGTGAGTTTCAAGTTCCCGCAAGGCCAGTTGATATTTTCGTTCGAGAAGCTCGGTTTGATTCCGCGCCTCCAGTAGATTCCAGATGAAGAGCGCCGCATTGCTCCCGACGATTTCCGTGCGCTCGGGTTTCATCGCGTAAAGTTCACGGATCAAAGCGGGGTCTCCCGTCACATCGATCACGAGGTCGACCTGCTCCGTCGCCAAAAGCTTCTTGCAACTGTTGGCCACCGGAATCCGGTTCCTACGTGCGAACAGGAGACCCGGTGCCTGGTCATTCTTGTCCACGACCGCGACGATTTCTATGGTTGGGTCTTTATGGAAGAGCTCCACGAGTGCCCTGCCACCATTCCCGGCTCCGATCAGGATGATGCGCGTCATAGCAGGATGTGATGTTCAGTGGGCGGTATTAAGCTGCATCCCGGAACCCTGAATTCTGCCCGGCGACCCGGCGCGGGAATCTGGCCGGGAAGCGTTCCAACTCGTCCGCAAGTCACAGATAAGGCACACGAAGCGGCGCCATCCTCGTGAGCAGCTCTCAATTCCAATTGAAAATTCGATGTAGAGTTGATTCCGCACAGGGCGCAGGCGGTAAGCCTATGATCCGGCGAGTGCGCGGGTCAGCCTGCCACCCACGAAGTCAGAGCGCGAGCTTACAACCATTGCCCTGAAGATTTCATCTCCGGAGAGGCTGTGCCGGGACGCGCGATAGCGCAGGGTGGGGACGTACGCAGTTCGTTCTGTCATCCGAGCAGTATTCCCGATTTAGAGTACTGCCTCACAGTTCCCTCTGCTGCCCGCGACTTATCCAGCTGGAGGGCATCAATAACTCAGGAGCTCCATACCATGATCCGTGAGGACATTCTCCAGAAATTCCCGGACCTTTTCGGGACCAAGAAGGTGAACGGGCGAGACGTCAGTGTCGAAGAAACCATTGCCACGCTCACCCGAGAGCTGCGTCCCGATATTGCTGCGGCCCTGACCGCTCGTCGAGTGCTCCTGCAGTCCGACGCCCCGGTCACCAGGAAATACGGATGGCCGAGCTGGGATGAAACATTTGCGGATGCGGTAACGGGTCAGCGCTGGAGCTTTCGACAGATCATCCAGGGACTGATCGATAACTTTCTCGGTCAGGACAGCCGTTGGCGTTGGCGGCTCAATGATGAGGTGCCTGTTCCCAAGGACGCCCAACCGTTGGCCAATCCGGGACTGGAACTTACCGGCCCGTGGTATCCGCTGGACATGGCCTTTAATGCCTTGAACAGCCCCGCGCCGATGAATATGCCGGATTTTGAAGACGCCTCCCCGCCGCATTTCCAGCCCGATGGCACCCCAAGCGAATCAGCCGGTAGGGATTTTTGCGGCGATGCAAAACGCCAAGGAGATTTTCGAAGGACAATGGGCCGACCGTCCCTATGAGGTTGCTAAGAAAGAAAAGAAACGTACCTACAGGATCAATAAGCCCCCGGCGCAATGGCCGATCCGCTTCGTTCGGCCTCCCAGCATTCACGTGCGCTATGACCACATCGTCGTCGATGGTCAGCCGGCTCCTGGTCTGATCGCGGTCGCGGTGCTCTGGGTCCTAAACAACTACGAGTCTCTGAGACGTGCCGGTACGGGCGTGTATTTCTACATTCCGAAGCTGCAATCTCCTCAGGAAGCACTGATTGTGGAGAAGCTCCTGGCACGGCTGGAAGGCATCATTGGCGTCGGAGCCCGGCACCATAAAAATCAAGATGCTGTACGAGGAGGGGAACGCAGGGCGCACTCTGCCGGCAATCGCCTGGGTCTTGCGCCGCCGTCTCCTGGGGACGAACGTCGGCCGATGGGACTACTTGGGCAGCCTCATTGAGATGTGGAAGGACGACCCGCAGGGCATCTTTCCCGATCCTCAGACGATCGGCATGGCATCGCCGAACATGATCGCCTATCAGCGCTACAACGCTCTCATGATGCTGATGGCCGGGATGAAGAATGGCGAACTCAGCCAGGGTGCGCCCATCGGCGGCATGGCTGCGGTCATGATCTACCAATCGAGTGATGCCTATGGCCGCTCAAAATACAATCCACTGGCTCTGCGTGCCATGGTGATCGACAAGTTGCGGGAGCGTCTGCTGGGTCTGATTTTTGTTCCCGACGAGCCATTGCCCGCAGATCAGCAGCCCACCCTCGAAGACATTCTTGCAAAACGCGTGAAGGGAAAACTCTACGATGCCTATCGGCAAAGCTGGGTGGCAAGCCCGGAGCCAGCGTATGTGGCTGCCGGCAATAAGCCGCTGCAAGTCTCGGTAACGGAGCTCCAGGCAATCCTCGATGCGCCGCAAGAGAGCGTGGATGTGAAAGGCAAGCCGGTGGCAACCGTCGCCAGTGGTCTCACCGACCCGGAGCGGGCTCTGCTGCAGTCTCGCGGCTTGCTGAATTCGCAGGGCAAGATCTCGCCTTGGGTGATCACCAAAGATTCCCTGGACACGCCGGAGAAAATCTTTACCCAGCAACTTTGGGACGAGCATCTACGGCGTGCCGAAGGGTGACGTCACCATCGAGCACATTCAGCATGCGTTCTACATGTCGGCGAACTACGGCTTCCAGATTCTCAACGGCAACTTCGCTGCCGCCATTGACGACTACGAATCAAAGCTGCGATTCATGAATGATCTCGCCACTTATCGCATTAACGTGTCGTGGCTGTGGACGCTCGTGCATCACCAAGCCACCATCACCAAGGACGGTTATCTGAAACGTCCGGTGCTCACCGAGGATGGGGTTGAACCGGCTGAAAACGCCGAGCTGATCAAGGCTGGCACGCGCTTCACCCGAGAGCTGTTCGATAAGGTGTGGAACTATCACAACGAATGGACAGCAGCGTTGTTCGCCGAACTGGATCGTCGCGGCGATCCCGCTCGCTTCGACCGTAGCAAAGCGCCGATCATTATGGAGTTATTGAAGCGGCAGTTGCTCTCGCCGCGATACATTCAGCACAGTGCCCGCGTGCTCTTTGTCGTGGGGCGCGCGAATCCACAGGAGCGCACGCAGATTCTGGACGCCATCTTCGATCTTTCCCGCGAGGAGGTCGTTAAGCAAATTGAATCCGGCGCACTGAACAAGGCCGCCTTGGCAGCGCACGACTATGTCTATGACATTTTTTCCGGCAGCGAGCTAGAGCCGCGCTCAGCCATCGGAACTGAGGAGAGCCCCGTCGCTACGCCAGCAGGTTAGGCGTCGCATGGATGATCTGGGCCGTTGCTGGGGCCTCCAGCGACGTCGCTGGAGGCAATCTGCATCCGACGTGTGATGCTTGGCCTTTGCAAGAACTTCGCCAGAGTTTGTGAACAGGTGGCCGCCGCTCCACGCAGGAACGGGAAGGTGGAGCGGGTAGCCGCCTATCGCCGCGTACTTACTCCTTCTTGCAAAGCCACACTGGAACTGAGTGTTTACCCTCATTGATAACCATGGCATCTCGAACTATCCTGAGGCATGGCTGTCCTTATACCTTTCCGCTCCAATCCCGAGTCGCCGTCTAAATGCAGTGCTTCCGCCCGATGCAGCGATCGGCTGCCGTGCCCTGCGTGCGCCTACGTGGCGTGTTCCAGTGCCGATCTCCACGCACATGTTGAGCAAATGCATCCGGCCACTCACAGCAGCTCAAACATCCTGCAATTCGGGCAAGGCTCCGTGAAAGAATCGCAGTAGGACCGCCTCGCGTCCGTTCGAGCTTTGGCATGGCATTTCTGCGCTGCGCGTTCGCCTCAGAAGAATGTTAGATCGGCGCGGCTGCACGCCGTGCAGGAACTCAGAATTTGCAACGCGCACACTGGTCGGGTATGCTGAATCACAGGCTATATTTGTATGACTCTGGAACTTCAGCTAGCCCGCTGATTGTTGCTGTATTTTTCAAGAGTATCTATGCTTACGTCTTTACCACCTGATTCCAGCCTGAAACAACCGTTCACCTGTATTGCCTCTGTCTGCATACAGTTTGCGTTGCTTGTGGTCCTCTGCTGCATTCCTTCGGTCCAGATATCCCGCCCTTCCATACGCCATACTGAGGCGCGTTCGGATTTAGCCACACCCGATTTATTTTCAGAGAGACCCTGTCACTCCCAGCACTCCTGCGCAGGCGCCCGCTGCTGAGTCTCGCATCGAAGCCAAGCCACCCAGCGAGATGCAGTCGGCAACAGAGCAGGAAGTGAATGCCCAAGCCGAAACTTCAGGTGACGGTACTGACAAGGATGAGGCACAGGAGTTAGCGCCGTTTCCTAGCTGGCGGATGAACTCCATGCCCAACGGCTTTACGATGATGCACCACCAGATCAAGACAGCTCTAGCTGTCTTCACACCGGATCCGCCAATTCTGCATGGCGAAGTTCCGGCGTCTGCTCGCGGAAAAGATGTGGTTCTGGATGTGGTGATAGACGATCAGGGATCGATCGTTCAGGTCGCAGTTCTGCAAGGCGTTGGGTACGGAGTAGAAGAATCGATCGTGCAGACCCTGCGCCGATGGATTTTCGTGCCAGCCAAAGTTAATGGAGTTGCGATCGCCTCGCGGCGGCAACTGCGTTTCCACTTTCCTGGCTGAAAAGTTCCCATCCTGTAGAACTTGCTGAAGCAAGAAGCAGCCCCCCCATTCCTCCGCAACGATTCACTGGAAGGTAAATTGTTTTGGGGGCGAAGTTACTGCTTGGCTAATGGTATGAAAACAGTGGAATAATTGCTTCTCTGATCAATTGTCTTTATGCCAAACAGTTGCCGATCAGTAACGGATTAAGGCGGAGCGCCGGATGCGCTCCGCCTAGCTTCCGCATTGCCGCTTACACATCGCCAGCTAAGGAAGTGCCGCCATCGATTTTTGGCACTGTTTTTGGATGCAGCGGCCCGCCGAATGTCTCCTGAAACTGAGCTGAAGAACGACAGCGGCAATCAATCCAGTCGCGCGGACGCGTATCTCATATGTCCCATGTCGGGCCGCGGGGAGGGATTTAAGCTTGCGTGAGAGCAGGTTCGGGAATAGAGTCGTTTGCCATACCCTAAGCGCATGTCCGCCTTTTCGCTTTTTGTAAGTTGTTTTCGCCTACTCTGCTGTTCGCCCGTAACTGCGCGGGATTGAGCGCAGTTACCGGAGTGCTACGAGCAGTCGCAGGGATGGCCTCATCTATATTTTCGTAAGCCAATCAATCCAGCAACGGATGGGAGGAAAGTAAATCGTCCGCCTCCCGAGAGGAGCACAGAAATTCGGAAAACCTGCCGAACGACAAGGCTCTATCGCTTTTTCGCGGTTTACGCGAAGAGTGCTGGGGCAACGAGAGACTAATGTCAGCCAGGAGGGCGGGAGGAACTCCTCCCGTTCTCCACTTACGTGCAGCTCCGACTTGTCGTTGCTGGGAGCGGTGAATTGTCGACAAAACATAAGCAGATGGAAGAGCCAAAGATTTTGGTGATCGATGATAAAGAACAGGTTCGGAGATCATTAAAAAGAGCGTTGGAGTACAGCCAGGTTCAGATTGTGGCCGCGGCGAGGGTTGACGAGGGGCTCCATTTAATCGACATGGAATCGTTTGACGTGTTGCTATGCGACTGGCATCTGGCCGAGGCGGGAGATGGCTTCGCCGCGGTGAGTGCGATGCATAACAGGAATCCGCACGCGCTCACTTTGGTATACACAGGATATTCCGAGTTGAAACAGGCGTTGGATGCCATCCTCTTCGAATCCGATGAGATCGTGGTGAGACAGGATGAGATCCTGGTGAGACAGATGGTTGTCCCTCCAATTCCCGAACCGTTTTATGAGAAGCTGAATAGCCGTGACACACAACGTAGCTCATGCATGGGACAAGTTGCGACCATTCTGGAATGTAATGTGTTCATGACCATGATGGGCTGGCTGGACCGCGTTGAGCACGATGACAAACTGAGCTGCGTGTCTCTCAGCCCAGAAGAGCGCACTGGTCAATTTGCAAAACTGATCGAGGAACTGGCGCGCCACTTGCGATCAGCGCGAAAGCCGGTCCGCGGTGCGACTTCAGAAGCGGCGGCGGCGCAGGGCGCGTTGCGCCACTCGCAAGGCTACACGATTGCGATGATTCTGAAGGAAATGCACATCTTCGAAGTCTCCCTATTCGAGACCTTGTATAGCCATATGGACCTTGAGGATTTTCGCTTCGTGCTTTCGAATTCGCAGGCCATCACCGGCGAATGTGATGCGCAGTTAAAACAGACGCTCGCCAGCTTTACGCGACAGCGGGCGAAGAGCGCAGCCTAGATTGGCCCTCGGATATCTTAAGAGCTCCGCGTACTCTCCGCGTTAGAGACCTTGCCCCGACCGATGGCCTGCCCTAGTGACGGGTCGATGGAGACAAAATCGAAGCCGTAATGGAATCCTCGGCGGTGGCGGACGATGGCGGGTACACGGCTTTCCTGACCATCATCCATGGTGAATTCGAGGGTCACCTGCTCGTCGATGGAAAGTGAGCAGGGTACTACGGTGCCCATGCCACCTTCGCTGATGTCCCGTATCCGGCCATGGATACAGGTTGACTTGCCTTGATGAAGAGTGTTGATCCGGACTCGCCGGTCGAGACCGGAACGTCGAATACGCCGGCGTTCCTTTCGCGGGCTGGGCGCGTCGTCATCGGCTTTCTTTAGAAGCTCCAGCGTGGTAACCACGCGCAATTGGGTCGCCAGGTCACGGCGCAACTTCGTGATCAGCATCTGCTGATAAACGACGAAAACATCGAAGAGCAGAACCAGCGCCAATAGCCCGCGCAGTCCGGTATTCAGCTCAGACTGTTCCACCCAATTTCGCTCTCCTGCACCCGGGACCGAGAGGACAAACAGCCCGAAGGTGAGGGCGAGCATAACGACAAACGCGATACTCCAGCGCCACCATTCCTGCCGTTCCAACTGATCCAACCGGGCTTGCGTCTGGTTGACGTCCAGTTCCTCTCTCAGGTTCGATTGTGGTGCAGCCGTCATCATCTTCTCGGTTCCTTTGCCGCAGTATTGCGTAAGTTGACCGGCGGGCGCAAGTCCATTGTAAATTCGTTGAGCAATCGAACTTATTCACTCGGCTTTCCAGCAACTCTGCATCTTCAGAGAAGGCGAACAGCATCTATCTACGTAATCCTTTGTGGGGGCGGGGCAAGCACGGACGCACCGTGCGGCTCAGCCCTTTAGTTTTTTGATTTCGCGCCGAGATTGTGCGGAATTCATCGCAACAGCATCTTTGGCGGTACAATCGACATCACACATCACATTACGTCGCTGGACACTGAGACTCACCTTGCTTGTGGTTTGCTAGGCACCTAAACGCTGGAACATCGGTTCTTCTAGGTTTAGAAAAGAGGCTCCACGCCATGTCCTACACTTGCGGCAACCCGTCCTGTTCCGTTTCTCGGCATCCTGACAGTGGAAAGCTCTTTTGTGCCGAGGTTGAGATCAGCAGCGCGACTGAAGTACACGAGCGGAAGACCGTTTATCTCTGGTTATGCGACCACTGTGCCCGGCAGATGAAGCCGGACAGCGAGATCGCCGGAGAGATCATCCGGGGGTTGCTTGCCCAATCCTGTGATGCGTCCGCCGTAGCAGCTTCCGCCATGAACTGAATCGAGCAGTCCGCCCGTACATAGGGCAATCCTGCCGCTGGCTTCCGACTCCGGCAGCAGCGGTGCGGCGGAAGCAGGGCGAATCCAATTCCCTGCTTTCCGCCTTGCGCGACATCGCCGATTTTAACGTTTTTTACTCTTCGGCCGTCCCGATTCATCGCGCTTCTTGCCGCGGTCGATCCGCGGCCGCTTGGCGCCATACGTCTTCTTTGTCCCAAAAGTTTTCTTCTTTGGCCGCGCTTGCTTCTTGAATGTACCGGGATCTTCCAACACTTCGGGTGCGGGCAGCAGCTTCGCGGCGAATGCGGACGAGAACGGCGGCGAGTTGTTCAGCACTGCGCTCGGCAAGCAGCACTCTTGCCGCTGCCAGATCGTCTTCGGCCGGAGCATCGGCCATGGCGAGGATTTCACGCACCAGGTTTTCCTCGTCGCGGGCGCGAATGGCATCGGCCGAAGGCGCGGTCGTCCAGACGGCTTTGATCTTTGCCGAAGTCAGCAGGCGCTCTCCGGCTCCCCGATGCTGCGCCGGCACGATCATCACCGACAATCCCTTGCGGCCCGCGCGTCCGGTGCGGCCGCTGCGATGCAACAGCGCCTCCTTGTTTTGCGGCAGGTCGGCGTGAATCACCAGGCCGAGTTCAGGCATATCCAATCCGCGGGCGGCCACATCGGTTGCCACGCACACCCGCGCCCGCCCGTCGCGCAAGGCCTGCAGCGCGGTGGTGCGCTCGAACTGCTTCAGTTCGCCGGAAAGCGCAACCGCCGAAAATCCACGCTCGCGAAGATTGGCGTGCAGATGGCGCACGGCTTCGCGCGTTGCACAGAAGACCAGCGCGCCGTGCGCATCGAAGTAGCGCAGCGAGTTGACCACGGCGTGCTCCATATCCCGCGGACCGATCAGAAACGCGCGATACTCAATATCGGCGTGAGGCTCGTTCTCCGTCGATAACGCCATGCGCAGAGCATCGCGCTGATACAGCCGCGCCAGTCCCAGGATCGCCTTCGGCAGCGTCGCCGAAAACATCATGGTGCGCCTTTCCGGAGGAGTGGCGTTCATCAGCAGCTCAAGTTCTTCGCGAAAGCCGAAATCAAGCATTTCATCGGCCTCATCCAGCACCACGGCGCGAATCTCCGAGAGATCCAAGTGCCCCTGATTAAGGTGGTCCGCCAGGCGGCCCGGCGTGCCGACAACGATATGGGCTCCCGCCCCCAGGGCGCGTTGCTCGCGGCGAATGTCCATGCCGCCCACGCAGGAGATGACGCGCCCGCCGGCCTCGCCCAGCAACCACGCCAGCTCTTGCTGCACCTGTAGCGCCAGTTCACGGGTCGGCGCCACAACCAGCGCAAGTGGATGCTTCGGCCGCCCAAATCGCGGCGCCTCGCCGAGCAGTGTTTCTCCTAAGGTAAGGCCATAGGCGGCCGTCTTCCCCGACCCTGTCTGCGCGGACACCAGCAGGTCGCGCCCTGCTGCCTCCGGCCGAAGCACGGCTTGTTGGACGGGTGTGGGTTCGGTGTAGTTTCGTGCTGCAAGCGCACGCAGCAAGCTGGGATGAAGTTCAGGAAAGGCCATAGATCGAGTATAAGTGACTGCCGATGTTCTTGTTCGCCGTTGCGATGCGCCGGTGACGTCAATGCCGCGGCGAGAGAATGCGGTCATCCTGCCGGCGAATCTCCACATACTTCAATCTGAGTCTTGCGGGCTTTGCATGGATGCCATGCGATGCCCATCAGCGACCGGAATTTCCTTATGATTACCTTTGCTGGCCTGCTACTTAGGAATATCTACTGTAGTCCCAGGGTGGCGCCTCTAGTGTGAAAATCCTAATGTACTTGGGGACTTCCGCTCATTCATTTGTTTTCCATGCTCGCCCATAGTGGTGATGTCAGCGCATGACTCGCGGCCTTCGCACTGACAAATTCTTTCACCTGGAAATCAAATGAATAAACTCTTCTTTGGCACACTCATACTTGGCCTATCTCTAACCGTCGCTTGCGGTAGCGGCGCTAAATCCGTCCAGGGTGGCCAGTCGAGTTCAAGCGGTTCCACGGCCTCATCCGGTACGACCACACCAGGGACGACCACACCGACGACGACGGGCACGACAACGGGAACGACGCCGACGACGCCGACTACGCCGAGACGCCGACGACACCGGCGACACCGACACGCCAATGCCGACGCCAACTACGACGGCGCCCGCGACGACGACGCTGGCTGCCGAAACCGGTAACAACACCAGCGGTTCATCCAGTTTCGCCGGTTGGTCGGACGGCGATATAGCGCCCGCCAACGTCAGCAAAGTGGATGTTCACAAGTTGTTGTATACCGGCACGACCGCCAAGGTTTACGCGCATCTCATGCCGTGGTTCGGCAACAGCTCGCACAAGAATGTAGGCTACACGTCATGGAGCGCCGCGCAGGTTGCACTGCAGGTCAATGACATGATCTCGCGCGGAATCAACGGCATGGTGATCGACTGGTACGGACAGAACAATACCAACCTCAATACCGCGGCCCAATTGATCTTCCAGGAAGCCGTGAAGCATCCCGGCTTTGAAGTCGCGGTCATGGTCGATGCCGGTGGGGTGTCAGGCGATCCGACTACCTCGGTGGTCTCTGAGCTTAACTACATTGAGGCGAACTACGCGACCTCCACGGCCTATATGCGCTTGGGTGGCCGCCCGGTCATTCCCTTCTTCGGCGTGGAAGGTCTGGCGGTTAACTGGTCGACGGTGCAGACGTCGGTTCCGGGTAACCCGATCTATGTTTTCGAGAATGCCTCGGGCTTCACCCAGGCAAGCTCCGATGGCGCCTTCAGCTTGGGTGGGTGCCTTTGACAATCCAAACGATTGGGGCCAGAGCTACCTTGGTAGTTTCTATAGCTCCGCGATATCGCATTCGACCGAGCACACCTTCGCCTCTACCAAGAAGGGCTTCAACGACTCGATGGCGTCATGGGGCATGAACCGCATCATCAATCAGAACTGCGGAAGCACCTGGATTAACACCTTCAAGGAGATCGGCAACTACTACTCACAGACGAATCAGTTGGAGTCGCTGCAGCTTGTAACCTGGAACGACTACGAGGAAGGCACGGAGATCGAGACGGGAATTGACAACTGCATGACCGTGAGCCAGCCCAAAGTTCAGGGTTCGACGCTGAGCTGGAGCACGGTGGCGAGCGAATCGACGGCCTCGCTGGATACGATCGATCATTTTACGGTGTATGCCACCACCGATGGGAGCGATCTGAATTGGTCGCCGACAACATCCCCAACTCTGCGACCTCTACCGACCTCTCTCAGTACAACGTTCCGAGCGGTGCGAAGTACTACGTGAAGATGGTCGGAGTCAACTCCATCGTCAACCAGATGTCACCGATCAGCGACTAATCGCCGCCCTTAGCAGTCGCTGTGGAAAGCACTGGATGCCCTGCATAACCGGATAGGTTGTGCAGGGTTTTATTTTTGAGAAGGTTTCGATGTCAGGTAATCTGACAATCGTGAGCTGGTGCCAATAGATATGCAGCCGATGTTAGAAAACTAGGCCGCAACTCCGCCCAAAACCTCTGCATCTCATGCTGCTGAATCGAGGTTTTGGAGTACTCTATGGAATTCCGCAGCGCCATCTCCTGGCTACTTCCTGTTACCTTTCTGAATCTGCTGATGGCAGTCGGATGCGGCAGTTCACCGGCCAATAGTGCTCCGGGTACCTCCTCCCCCAGCAATAACAAGACCTTAAGCTTCGCTTACCCTCGATCCCCGTCAATGTGTCCTTGAACGTCAACGCCGCCCAGCAGTTCACGGTGACCGGCACGTATAGCGATGGCAGCCAGACGAATGTGACCAGTTCGGCGACCTGGGCATCCTCTAACGCTGCGGTGGCGACCGTAAACGCGAGCGGGCTGCTGAATGCGATTGCTCCTGGAACTGCGACGGCTACGGCTAGCGTAGGGACGGTCAGCGCAACTACGTCGGTTACGGTCAACGCGCCGGCGAAGAATCTGACTTCCATCACCATCACGCCGAGCCAGCTTTCGATCCCGCAGGGAGTAACGCAGCAGTTGACGGCAACGGGGAACTACAGTGACAACACTCAAGCCGATCTGACCGGTTCGGTTGTTTGGAGTTCCTCGAATGGAAAAGTGGCCACCGTCAGCCCTACCGGAGCACTCTATGCCGTAGGCACCGGCCCGGCTACGATTACCGCCAGCGACAATTCCATCGCAGCAACCCTGGGAGTCGTGGTCACCGGGGCTGGTACAAACGTCGCCACCTGGCATTATGACAACGAGCGCACCGGGCTGAATCCAAACGAAACAACCTTAACCCCCGCAAACGTGAACGCCGCGAACTTCGGCAAGCTGTTTTCCTACCTTGTGGACGGTTACATCTACGCCCAGCCGCTCTACGTTTCGAATCTTACAATCGGAGGCGCGTCGCATAATGTGGTCTTCGTCGCCACTGAAAACGACAGCGTTTACGCCTTCGACGCCGATCAATATGGCACCGGCTCGCCGCTGTGGCACAGTTCTCTGCTCAAGGCTGGAGAGACACCGCAGACCAGGAGCATCGATAACGCCGTCTCAAGGGTGTTACGTCCACTCCTGTCATCGACCTTGCCTCCAACACCTTGTACGTCGTCTCTTCTCAACAGGCGGGATCGTCGGCGTTTTTCCGTTTGCATGCGCTCGATCTGATCACCGGCGCCGAGAAGTTTGGAGGGCCCGTCGTGATCACGGCGTCGGTGCCTGGAACGAACTCTGATTCCGTGAACGGAGTGGTTTCCTTGACCACGTCCTGCGTTCAACGCGCGGCACTCCTGCTGGCCGATAGCAGCGTGTTTATTGGCTTTGGAGGTTGCCATAGCGGATGGCTGCTCGCCTACGATGCCCAGACGTTGAGCCAAACCGGCGTCTTCAACATGAGTCCGAATATCAACGGTTATGGCACATACGGAGGTGCCGGAGGCGTGTGGATGGGAGGAGGCGGTCCGGCTGCGGATAGCAGTGGCAATATCTATGTCACTACCGGCAACGGGCCTTATGACGGCCTCACATCGTTTGGTGATTCGCGTGATGAAGTTCAACGCGCAACTTAAATTGCTCGATCACTTCACGCCCGACGACTTTGCGTTTCTGGAATGTAAGGACGAAGACCTGGCCGCTGGCGGCTTGCTGTTGCTTCCCGGGCGCCTCAGAGGCGCTGGTGGGTGGAAAAACCGGCAAAATGTATTTGGTGAACACCGGCAATCTGGGCGGCGAACAAGCCAACGATGCCGGTGCTACCCAGTGGCTGTGGTTCGAGCAGGACCTATCCGCGCCTTACTCCGCGACCTGCACGGACAACACGGGAAACGTACTCACGGACAACATCAATAGCTACCAGATTTTCGGCACCGCAGCGTTCTTCAATGGCTCGGCCTACCTCGGGATCACGCCTTCGGTGACCACCACCCCCGGGCCGGTGCGGCAATTCACTTACGCCAACGGGAAACTGACGCCCGGCGCCATAACCCCGGACAGCATTGCGCCTGACAGCTATGGGACAACTCCTTTCATTTCGGCCAACGGAAGCGGGAATGGAATTGTCTGGGTACTCGATCACGGACTGCCGATTCAAGAACCCCTCCAATGTTCTGCGACCTCTGCGATATTGCGCGCCTACGATGCCGGCAATCTGACGGACGAACTGTACAACAGCGCGCAGAATGCGACCGATGCCGCGGGGCTCGGCATCAAGTTCACTTCGCCCATCGTGTCCAATGGCAAAGTGTTCATCGGGACCGGGCACGATCCGGTCAGCACTACCAATCCGCGCGGAGAGTTAGATGTGTACGGCATGAAATGACGTCGCTTGCGTTTTCGTGCACACACAAAAGCCGTCATCACGACGGCTTTTCTCTCACGGATCAGTTAACTTTAGGCGGCTTTCGCTTCGTGGGTTGCCACGGATGTTTCGCCACTCCCGGATGCCTCGGCATCCTCCCCGCGATGGTTGAGTTTATGCCCGATTTCATTGAGCGTTTCTGCAATCAACGCCAGCGCTCTTCGTCCGTCGCGGCTGGTGATTCGCCGGAAGATAGCCCACAGACCCGGCGGCTTGGAGTCCGCGACAGCTCTGCTGGAGAGTAACCTGGCACCATCGTCAAAGGTGCGCCGTAGTTGTTCCGGATCGACTTGCGCGAGTAACTTCGTAAGCTCAATGAGATTGCGGGAGAAACGGATGGATTCCGGTGTGCTCATTCCTTCAGCCAGCCGTCCGATCACGTCGTCGGAGGCCCCGGCCAGTCCGCGCACAAAATCCAAAGTCCCGCGCTCGTGGAGCACTTGTGCCAGCTCATACAAGTCCAGCAACGCCGCCGCGTGCTCGACAGGGGCCTCGCTCAACTTCGTCAGCAATTCATCGCGTTCACGTTTTCAACCTTGGAAACACCGTTATAGCTTTTGCCATCGTCGTCTCCCATGCGCTCACGCGCCTCGCCGACTCAGTTCCGTTTCCTTCGCCGCCTCAATCTGTACCAACTTTTCTCCGTCGCGCGAGCCTGGTAAGCGATAGTCGGAGCGATTCCATTTGCGGTACACCTCGACGCCACTCTGCGGCGTAGGATGTCCATACCGATTGATTAGTAATCGGCAGTGGCGTCATCCCGGTTTCCGACAGTACCTCCAGGTTCACCGAAACTTCTTTATACGCCGGAGTGTCGGAATCTTTGTCGGTGGCACTGCCTGTAAGGTCGTTCACCCGCTGCGTTACCGAGTTGAGGGGCAGGTAAAGTTCGCGTCCGGTGACGCGCTCTGTGATTAACACCTGGGTCTTCACCTGCCCGTATGGCGAGCGGAGCCTGACCCAGCGGCCGCTGGTGACCCCTAACTCATTGGCCAGTTCTTGAGAGATCTCTACGAAGTGAGAAGGTATCTCTTCGCGAATTCCGGGCACGCGATAAGTCATGTTGCCCTTCGTGGAAATGCTCCAGCAGTCTGCCATTGTTTACGTGCAGGTTGTACTCCTCGTCTTGTCTCTCCTTCGAACCCAGCCACTGCAAAGGATGCAGCTTGGCTTTTCCATCAGTCAAAAGGAAACGCCTTTGTATAGAGCAGAGGTTGGTCCTGTCCATCGGCTGCAACCGGCCATTGCAGCGAGCCATAGCCTTGCAGCCGTTCGTAGGTAACACCGGCGAACAAAGGCGTGCAACTCGCTATCTCCTGCATGATGTCGGCCGGTTGCGCATAGGTCCAATTGGCGCCCAGTTTGTTGGCGATGTCGCGAATGATCTGCCAGTCCGGTTTGCTTTCGCCCAAAGGCTCAAATACTTGGTAGAGCCTTTGGATGCGCCGCTCGGTACTTACGAAGGTTCCCTCTTTCTCCAGCACAGGGCTTGCCGGTAACACCACATTGGCAAACTGACAGGTCTGGCTGAAGAAGCAATCCTGCACTACGAGAAACGGAATCTGCGAAAAGCTCTCGGCGTTGAAGTTGGAGTTCGCGTCCGCAATGACCATGTCCTCGCCAATGATGTAGAGCGATTGCAATTCGCCGCGCTTGGCGGCTTCGACCATCTGGTGATTGTCAAGGCCTTTCTTTAGGGGAAGCTTTACTCCCCAGGCTTCTTCATAGCGCCGCCGGGCAGCCTCATCTTCTATCTTCTGGTATCCGGGATAGAAGTTCGGCATGGAACCAAAATCGCTCGTACCCTGCACGTTGTTATGTCCGCGCAATGGGTAGGCTCCCGTGCCCGGACGCATGAAGTTACCGGTAACTCAGAAGCAGGTTTGCACATGCGGTCGAGCAGTCGGATCCCTGTGAGTGCTGGGTAACTCCCATCGCCCAAAGGATGCACACGCTTTCTTCCTTGGCCACCCACTCCGCGACCTGCTTCAGAGTCTCTGCCGGAATTCCGGTAACCTCTTCGGCAAAGTCCATGGTGAATGGCGCAAGGCTCTCGCGATACTCATCAAAGCGATTGACCCATTGATCGATGAAAGCCTGATCCTGCCAGCCGTTGTCGATGATGTACTTTGTTACCGCCGAGAGCCATACCATGTCGGTGCTGGGCTTCGGGTGGATGAAGATGTCAGCTCGGCGCGCCATCTCATGCCGCCTCAGGTCGGCAACAATCAACTTCTGGCCGTGCAGCTTATGGGCTCGTTTGACGCGGGTCGCCAGCACAGGATGACTCTCCGCCGTGTTGGAGCCGACAATCATAACCAGACTTGCCTGAGCAATATCGGAAATCGAGCCGGAATCTCCGCCGTAACCAACCGTCCGGAACAACCCTTGGGTGGCCGGCGACTGGCAGTAACGTGAGCAGTTATCGACGTTATGCGTGCCAATGACCGCCCGCGCGAGTTTCTGCATCAGGTAACTCTCTTCGTTCGTACACTTGGAAGAGGATACAAACCCCAGTGAGTCCGGGCCATGCTGCCGCTTGGTTTCCGAAAAGCGGGTGGCAATCAGTTCCAGCGCCTCATACCAGCTTGCCTCGCGAAAGCCTTCGCCGTCGCGAATCAACGGCGTACGCAGACGATCTTCATGGTTCGTGTAGTCCCAACCGAACTTACCTTTGATGCAGGTGGAGATGCCATTCGCGGGGCCGGCAAAAGGCTCTATCTTGAGAATCTCCCGGTCTTTGGTCCAGACGTCGAATGAGCAACCGACGCCGCAGTAGGTACACACCGTCTTGGTCTTTCGTATGCGCTGCTCGCGCATGGCGGCCTCTGCCGCACTGACCTGCAGAATGGGCGGAAAGCCGGTGGAAGGCTCTATGCCCTTGACGGCGTCGATCATGTGATTCAGCGTTGGTTTTGGCAATCCGGTGAAGTATCCGGCATGGCCGATCATGGACTTCTCCATCAGGGCATTGCACGGACAGACGGAGACACAATGGCCGCAGGAGACACAACTCGATTCTCCTATGGCTTTGCCGCCGTCCCAAAGCACCCGCGGTTGTTCGTCCTCCCAGCGGATGGAGAGCGTCTCATTCACCTGCACGTTCTGGCATGCTTCCACGCAACGCCCGCACAGGATGCACTGATTCGGATCATAACGGTAAAACGGATTGGATTCGTCGACCGCGTAACCCTTCTGGCGGAAAGGAATTGCCTGGTGCTCTACTTTCAGCAATGCGGTGGTGTTATGTACCGTACAGTTGCCATTGTTGTTATCGCAGACCGTGCAGTACAAAAGATGGTTGGCGAGAATGCGGTCGAAGGCCTCGTGTTGCGCATCCTGCGCGGCGGCGCTAGGCGGTGAGCACTCGCATGCCCCGCTCTGGCTTGGTGCCACATGCGCGCACCAGGGTTCCGTTGATCTCGACCATGCAGGTGTCGCAGGTTTCAATCGGACCTAACTGTGGGTGATAACAGACCTGGGCCAACTTCCGTCCGGAGCGGTTGATGGCCTCGATCAGCGGTTCATCTTCAAAGGCCTCAACCTTTCGTCCGTCGATGGAGATCTCGAATCGCCGCCGTTTCTCTGGCGTAGCAGCAAACCCGCCGGCTTTGGTTTTGTGAACGTCAAACTCTGGAAAACTCTCCTGCGGTGCCATGATGCCTCGCTTTGATGCCAAGTAGCGAGGGCAACGATGTCAATCGCAGCCGGCGCAGGTTGGTTTTCGAGCAGCTCCCTTGCGGCATGCCGCAGCAAACGCCGCAAAGTATAATGGAAGGCAATGAGCGCATTTCAGGAATCCCGCCAACGCCGAATCACCCAAGCAGCGGAAGTTTCAGGAGCTGCCCGCCGCTACTTTGGCGCAAGGTTGGCGCTTTCATCATGTCGGAATCCCCACCGACACGGTACAGGCAGAGGAGCACTATCTTGCCGGCTTCAAGGTTTTCACATCCGGCTTTGAAACAAGTTCGTACGGGGTTGAGTGGCTGCGGTTCGAATCCGACAGCCCCGTTCCAGAACTCGTCCGTTCTGTTCCTCATGTTGCGTTCGAAGTGGATAATCTGGAAGCGGCGATTGCGGGAAAAGAAATCGTCTTTCCGCCATTCTCACCTTATTCGGGAGTTCGGGCGGCGATGATCGTGGAGAATGGTGCTCCGATTGAAGTGCTTGAGTTTGCTACGCAGCTGCGTGGTCGAAAGGTGATTTGAGGCCCGTTCTCTCCGAGGGCGACAAAAACGCTAAGGTAAGTAGATTCCACTATTGTCTTCCTGAGCCTACTCACGTTCAGAATAGATCAACTCTTGGTTCATTCAGGGATAAAACGTCGATGCCGGGAAAGAAACAGGAAATACCAATCCTGCAATAAAGCCGCAGCGAGCAACTTACGGTAGAATAGAAACACCACCGAAAAGCTTTCATTGTGACCGTATATCGCAGAGGGGGAATCTATGGCAAAAAAACGTGGCAATCCTAATTGGGGCAAACCGGAGCCGAGTGGCCCGGTGGTTCCGACCATCACTGAATTTGAGCAGGTCACTCGCGAGTTCAAGCTGCAACCCGACCAGTACATCACATCAACCCGTCTTCGTGAGTGGGCGAGCCGCAACAAGAACTCGAAATTCATTCCCGAACCTCTTCTGGAGGCGTGGGGCTTCGAAGTGGAATCCTCCCTGTAGACGTACTCGCACTGGGTGAACCTGCGAACCTGGGACAGTTCAGGCTTTGCCTGCAGTGCATTTCGGCTTGGCAGCGAGCTTGGTGATCGACTTCGGCTTTCTTCGTGGACTCGGCGTGTTCGCTGCTAGCGACTGCAGGAAGCGCCGGATCAACATCCGGTCAGCCGCCATCTGTTCCACAAATTCCATGCCACAACGGAAGCCGCAGCGATTTCGAATCAGGGCGCGCAGCCGCAACTCCCGCGAGCTTCCGGGCAGCGAGAATTCGACTAGCACATACGTCCCAATCTCCAGTGATTCCGGTGCATAGACGCTCATGCCGCCTTCGCTCATCACGCAGCTGCGTACCACCACGGCCGCGGTGTCCGGCTCTTCCGAGCGCCGAACCTTGACCCGGACATCGATCTTGAACCGCGGCCATTTGCGTACTGGTGGTTCCGGTCTGTTTTCGTTGCGATGGACTCAGTCAACTTGCGCCTCTTTCATGGCCGTACCTCTGCCGAGCGTTGTCGATAATCAGTATGATGAGGCGATCAGCTCCTCACGGATATCTATCGCCACGCAAAAAAATATTGCAGTAACAAGGAACGGTAACCAAGGTAATGAACGGACAATCGTTCACTGATCATAGGCAGCTTTCCGGCGACTGCTCTCGACTACTTGAAATCGGCGTACACGAACCCGTCCCGGTTGACGACTTCTCCAGCCTCCACGTTCACCGGGTTCGCAAACATCGGCCCATCGTAGACACAGGTATGGAATTCGCCGCGCTCGCCCACGGGTCAACTTCCGGCGGTAAGTCACGCAGCAGGGTCGAATCGAACTCGCGGCCGGCAAACGATTCCGGCAATTGCTTCGAGTCCACGCACGCCAACTTGGCGCGGAGACCCCCGGCAATCATGTCACGGGCCAGGGCTCGCGGTTGGAAGCTCCCAGAGTGGAAACAGCGGCTCCAGGCCGGTCGGCTTCAGTTGGGTCTCGCGATAGGCGCGGATGTCCTGTAAAAACAGGTCGCCAAACGCTATCGCGTCCACATGCTCAATGACGGCACGATCGCAGACCTCCGTCATCCGCTGCTCATAGACTTCGTTGGAGCACGGCCACGGGAGCGGCACAATCCACAGCGGCAGCTGAGCAGCCTCGGCCTGAGCTTCCAGCACAGAGAACCGGGTGCCGTGCATCGCCACACGCTGGAATTCCGTGTTCAGGGTGGTCAGCAAACCGACGAGTTCAATATCGGGCTGCCGGCGCAGGAGGTGGAGTGCCCATGCACTATCTTTACCGCTGCTCCATGACAAGAGGACGCGCTTCATACGATCATCATAAATGTCGCCCGTCGTTCATGTCGCCCATGGTTCGTAGATGGAATTAGGACGCCCGATGGAGCGTCTGCGTTGGCCAACGATTCTCGTCACGGCTCGCGTACGAAGCGAAGAGGAGAAAGCGCTAATCGCCGGGCGCAGTTCGGCCCCACTCAGACCCATTCTCCCTTTCGCATCACAGGTTCCACAACGTTCGAAGCGGTGATACCATCGACGTCCAGTTCGTCTGAACCGATCATCCAGTCCACGTGGATGAGGCTGTCGTTTGCGCCCTTGGCTGCGAGTTGATCAGGGGACAGTTTGTCTCCGTCACGCAGACATCCGCTATAGGCTTGCCCCAACGCGATGTGAGAGGCGGCATTTTCATCAAACAAGGTATTCAAGAAGGTTAGTCCGCTGTGAGCGATAGGAGAGGAATGCGGCACGAGTGCAACCTCGCCCAATCGCCGCGCGCCCTCGTCCGTGTCCATCAGTCTCTCAAGCACTTCCTGACCTCTCGTGGCGCGTGCCTGCACGATGCGTCCGCGTTCGAAGCGCACCTGGATACCTTCGATCATCGTTCCCTGAAACGAAAGAGGCTTACTGGCCGTCACTGTGCCTTCGGCCCGCTCTTTGTGCGGCGTGGTGAAGACTTCTTCCGTCGGTAGATTGGGGATGCAATAGATTCCATTGCCCGCAGTGGTGCCGCCGCCAATCCAGAGATGGTCATCGGCAAGCCCGAGGCGGAAGTCGGTTCCAGGCCCACGGTACTGCAGTGCGGTGTAGCGCTTTTCATTCAAATACGCCGCCCGGCGATGCAAGTCGGCATCATGCGCTTTCCAATTGGCGACTGGATCCTCATGATTGATGCGCGACGTCTCAAAGATAGCGTCCCACAGTTTGGCTAAAGCGACATCCGGAGGGTCGTCGGGAAACATCGAGGATGCCCAGGCTGGTGTGGCGCTGGCGACAATTGTCCAGTTGATTTCGTGCCGGGTAATCAGTTCCAGTGCCGGCCGATAGGCCATGGAAACAGCGTGGTTTGCCCGCCCAACCTTCTCGGGATCTTCATTCGAGAGCAACAATGGGTCAGCGCCCGTGATTGCCAGTCGCGCCGCGCCGTTCTTGAATGCCGCTGCCATACCTTCATACAACCAGTTTGGAGCACGGTCGAAGCTTTCATTCGGGGCGAAATGATAACGCATCAGCGCCGCTGCATCGTCAGTGTAGAGTGTGGTGACCAGTGAAGCACCGGCGCGGTAGGCGTGTTCGGTGATGCGTCGAGCCAGAGGCAGGGCGTCGATTGAGGCCGTCATCACAAGTTCTTGCCCGATTTTGAGACCAAGTCCCACCCGGACGGCGACCTCGGCAAGTTGGTCCAGTTTCTGTTCGTGGAGCAGTTGTTCAGGAGCGAGCGCAATGTTTGCCATGAGTTGTAGATGCTACCGAGCACCTTGCAGATGCGACGATCTCAGCAAGGAGACTTCGTGGTGGCAGCGACAGCAGATTTTTGTATTACGCGAGAGGTTGAGCCCTATTTTTCCTTCTCCGGCACCGTCTCCACCGTCCATTCTCTGCGTAGCGGCCAACTCCACCTTGCCGTTGCGATCCAGTTGCGCGCGCACCTCGCGCGTCACCCGGTTGGACTCCGGCGCGGAAAACGGAACCGTACGCCGCGTCGCCTTGCCCTCGGCGTCCACCGTCATCGCGGTCGCACCCTGATCGTCGGGTGGCAACTCGCCCAGCGCGGCATACTCCGCCGTCCCGTCCAGATACAGGTTCAGCTCCGGAACGTAGGCCACCGCGTGGTTGAATAGCTGTACCGAGTAGGCTTCCTCGGCCACCGCTCCGGCCGAGCGCGTGCGCACCATGGCAAATTCCGCCGGCACACCCACCGCCCGCAGCAGAGCCACAATCATCGCCGCCTTGTCCTTGCAGTCGCCAAAGCCGCGCCGCTCCACCATCGAAACCGCGTACGGCTGATAGCTGTGCACGCCGAACTCAAACGCCACATACTTCGTGCTGCGCTGCACGCTCTCATACACGGCTTCCACCTTGCCCTGGGTGGTCAGCTTGCGCTCCAGAATCTGCCGGGCCACGGCGCGCAGATTCTCATCCAGCTTCAGCGCGGGTTCCAGCAGTCCGCTGTACCAGAGGCCAAACTCCTCCATCGACCCGATGGTCGAAACATGCAGGTACGGGCCGCTCGCGCTCGCCCCCGGCGAAAGCGCTTCAAAGGGCTGGGCGCCGATGTCGCGCATCTCCCAGATCCGCGTCGTCTCTTCGCCGTTCTGCCGCACCACGGCCGGACGCAACCCGTGCTCGACCGCATACAGCTTCATCGTGCTCGGCGCAATCACCACCCGCCGCCGCAGCCCGGTCGGCATCGAGTCGCGGAACAGATCCATCCGCGCGTAGTATCCCGCCCACGGATTTACCTCCGCCGCCGGCAGCAGGTGATACTCGATCTCCACCACATCGCCCGGCTCCAGTTGCGCAAAATGCAGATCGCGCGAGCGCGAGTCGAAGTACATCGACGAGCCCCGCTCGACCACCGGCTGGTCGGCCGAAACCACCGCTTCCACCTCGCCGCCATCGCGCTTCAGCACTCGTGCCCGAACCATGCACAGCGTCTCGCTCATCGCGGCATAGGTCACCGAGCGCGGCGAAAAACTCCTCGCCCCCTGCACACTGTTAATCCGCCAGATCTGCTGCAGATGCGCCGAGGTCAGCCCATCGCGTCCCAGGCTGTCTTTGCGCAGATGATCGATGCGAATGTCGGCCAGCGCCTCCACGTCTCCCACCGGATGCCGTGCCGCTTTGGCCGCGCCTCGTGCGTCCACCAGAAACTCAGCGTCCGCCGGATCGCCCTTCACCGCTCCTGCCGCGAAACCCGCCGGATGCGCCGCCGCAATCGCCAGCAACGCTTCGGCTTCCGCCTCTGAATCCGCCGCCGGCAGCATCGCCGACACCGCGGCATTCAGCGCGCCCGCGTCCGCCCCAGGACTGCTTTTCATCAGCGCCTTCAGCTCGTGAATCGCTTGTTTGCGTTGCTTTGGATTAGTTGAGGCGAGGTATCGCTGTTCCAGTCCTTCAATTTCATGCGAGCAACTTTGCGTCTGCGCAACGAGGGCCGCTGCCGGCAAAAGGGCGAATAACAAGAGTCCGGCGAGTAAGTGGCGGCGCATCATGACTCCAGCCGGCGCAAACCGAGTTTCGAATGGTGCGATAGGAAAATTAAGACCCATCATTTCTTCGGCGTGCGGCAGGAAAGTCAGCTCTTGGAGCGGCATCAGCGAAAATGAAAGTTCAGGTCCCGTCGGATGACCGCGTGCCGATACTTGCAAGGCGGTAGAGCTGGAACAAGGTTCGTGATCGCCCCTCTAGTCCGGAAGGATGTCATGAACGCTGTACTTCCAACGGTGACCAGCGGCCACGATGAGAGTGAGGAAGGTCACAGCACGATGAGGGCCGAGTGAGATTGGTCTGGAAGGGAGTTGCGCCTGTCGCGGCAGGGGCCAGTTGCGGTCGCGGAGTTTGTTCCGCTGTACGACCGAGTTTTACTACGCCGATCCGGGGCCAGCGCTGGACGCCCCCGGAAAAAAACGTTGCAAATTGCTGAAGAGAAAGAAGATGAATGGTGCGCCCGGCGAGATTCGAACTCACGACCTAACGCTTCGGAGGCGTTCGCTCTATCCAGCTGAGCTACGGGCGCGCAGAGAGCCATTATACCTGAGCAGATGCCACTAGGATTCTTAAGTTTTGATGAGTCAAAGCCTTGGCCGATCAACATTTTGACGAACGAGCCAAAGGGTTCACTAGCGCAGCAGCAGATAGAGAGCAAGCCAGAACGGCACCGACAGCGCCACAGCAATCACAAATCCGCGAAGGACGCTCCCGCGATGCCCCTCCGGAGCCAGTTCCGAGGCAAGCGACTCCCGATCGGCTTGGCGTGCGGAGTCCTGCCGACGGTGAGTGGCGCAGAGGATTGGTGAACAAATGCGCACGCATTGCCATGGCCGCCTTTCTTCGGATAGGCGCAAAGCTACGCACACCCGTGACTTACAGATGCGAGAGAGTGGCACTTGGTTGCTTTGTCTCTCAAATGGTCATCCGCTGCTGGCGCCGCAGGCGAACCAAGGACGTCAACTCCACCGCGCCCCGGAACCAGTCATACTCTAGCCGTGACCTCCACTGCTGCAGATCGCGCCCTGGCCAACTTTGCCGTCTACCTGCGGGTGGAGAAAGGTCTGGCTCCGCTTACCGTGAGCGCCTACGGGGGCGACCTGAAGCTATGGGCGGAGTTCCTCGCGAGCCGCGACAAGACGGTACTGAACGCGCAGCGCGAGGATATGAAAGAGCTGTTGCAACACCTTCTCGGCCATGGCATGGATTCACGTTCCATCGCCCGCAAACTTTCCGCCCTGCGCCAGTTTTACCGCTACCTGCTGTTGGACAAACTCATCGACCACGATCCAACACTGGACATCGATAGCCCCAAACAGTGGAAGGTGCTTCCGAAGGCGCTCTCTGAAGAAGAGACCTCTGCCCTGGTCGAAAGTCCGAGCGGACGCGATTCCGCTGTCCAATCGGTCGCGGATCTCGCAGGCGCTTGCCCTGCGCGATCGCGCCATGCTCGAAGTTCTCTACGCCGCCGCCATGCGCGTCAGTGAACTGGTGAATGTGCGGGTGGAAGACACCAAGCTCGAACTCGGTTACATGCTGGTGCGCGGCAAGGGCGATAAGGAGCGCATCGTTCCTCTCGGCGCTCCGGCGCAATGCGCGCTGCGCGCGTACCTGGGCGAGGCTCGCCCGGTCCTCGCGCGGCCGCAAGACCGCCCCTGAGCTTTTTCTGGCGCGAGGTGGACACAAACTTACCCGCCAGCGCATTTTCATGATCGTGGAGGATGCTTCCAAAGCTGCTGGCCGCCACGCTTCGCCGCATATGCTGCGCCACTCGGCCGCCAGTCACATGGTCTCTCATGGAGCCGACCTGCGCACGGTGCAAACGGTGCTCGGCCATGCCGACATCTCGAACCACGCAGGTCTATACCCACGTAGCCCTGGACCGCCTGCAGAAGGTGTACGCGGATCATCATCCCCGCGCCCACGCACGCATCCCCAGGGAAGGAAAATAATGAGCGCAGAAATCGCATCTTCTGGTTTCCCTGCTTCCGATTCTGGGCAAACTCCGGCGGGGATTGCGCTGGCTGGCTTTTTGCGCACGCTGAGCCAGCGCAACGCATCCGCACATACCATCAAGGCGTATCGCACCGATCTGGCGGAATTCGTAATCTTCGTTGGTCCGGAAGAACTCAAGACCATTGATCACCTTTTGATCCGTGCCTTTCTCGGTCAACTTTACGAGCGTGGGCTGAGCAAGGCTTCGGTGGCGCGCGCACTCTCGTCGATGCGTTCCTTCTTCAAGTGGATGGGGCGGGAGCGCATGATTGAGTCGAACCCGGCTCTGCTGGTTGCGGCTCCAAAGCTGCCGAAGCGGTTGCCGCGCGTACCCACCATGGAAGAGATGAACTCCGTGCTCGATGCGAAGATGCCGGAAGAGACGGCCTTCCCCGAACGCGACCGCCTGATCCTCGAACTGCTGTACGGTTGCGGCATCCGCAACAGCGAACTGACGGGCATCAACCTCGACGACATTCACCAGCGCCAGGGTTTGATTTTAGTGCGCGGCAAAGGCAAGAAGCAGCGGCTCGTTCCGTTTGGCGACTCGGCGCAGATTGCGCTGCGCGACTACCTGCCGCATCGCGTGCAGGCGCTCGAGCGGCACAAACGCACCGGCGAAACCGCATTGCTGATCAACCTGCGCGGAAGCCGCCTGACAACGCGCAGCGTCGGGCGCATCGTCAAGTCCATCGCCGTGGCGGGCGGTTTGCCGCGCGAAGTGCATCCTCACACTTTGCGCCACGCCTTCGGAACTCACATGCTGGAGGAGGGTGCGGACCTGCGCGCCATTCAGGAACTGCTCGGCCACGAGCGTCTTTCCACCACGCAGCGCTACACGCAGCTCACCACGAAGCAGGTTCTGGAGGTTTACGACAAGACGCATCCGCGGGCGAAGTGAGAGCGGTCGTTCGCTCCTTGCCTAGAGCAACAACCAGATCGTCAATGCGCCGGCAAATAACATGATCGGCGTTACCAGCACACCTACTTTGAAATAGTCCAACCCGGAGACATTCACATCCCGCTGCCGCAGGATCAGCAACCAGAGAATGGTGGCCAGCGAGCCGACGGTGGTGAGGTTCGGCCCGAGGTCGCAGCCGAAGATGGTGGCCGCGACAAATCCGTTTCTGATCGCCGGAGCGGCGCTGTTGGATACTTCCCAGCGACGAATTCAGCACCACCGCCATGGGCACGTTGTTGATTAAGTTCGTCCCCAGCGCCGCCCCGAAGGTGCCCACCATGACGGCGCCAAATTTTGTACCGCCGGAGAGATGCAGAAGCAGTTTGCCCAGCTTCATCGTGAGTCCGGTATCTTCGATGGCGCGAACCACGATGAACATGCCGGCGATGAATCCGAAGATAGACCAGGAGATTCCTTTGGCCGCCTCCGCAAGCGTCGTCCGCTTCCAGAAGAGCGCACCCGCCAGAAGCAACAGCGCGCCCGCCACGGCCACCATCGAAAGCGGAAACAGAAAAGCGGCGGCGATCACATAAGAAGGCGCAACAATCGCAAGCACCCACAGGGTATAGCGGAAATAAGCCTTATGCTTGACCGCCCTCTCGGCCGTGGGCAGGCGGTCGAGGTTGAAAGGTGACTCCTTTCAACTGCGAGCGGTAGAGCAGGTAAAAGATCGCAAAGTTAATCGCGATCACGACCAGGCTCGGAAGCAAGAGCAGACGAAGGAATGAAAAGAGATCGAGCGGAAAGCGCGACAGGACGATGATGTTGATGGGATTGCTGATCGGCAGCAGGAAGGACGCGGTGTCGGCGATGAAAGTGCAGGCAAACATGTAGGGCAGAACTGGAAGCCGCAGCCTTGTAACCAGGACATAGACGACCGGAGTCAAGATGAGCGCGGTCGCGTCATTGGAGAAAATCATCGTGATGACGGTTCCCAATAGAAATACATTCAGGAACAATCGTGCGGCGCTTCCGCGGGCGAATTGCGCGGCCTGCACGGCGAGCCAGTCAAAGAGACCTGCGGTTTCCGCCATGGCGGAGAGTCCCATCATTCCGAGAAAGAACAGGAATGTATTCCAGTCTCTTAGCAGGGTGCGGGCCGCGTCCGCAGGGCTGATCAGTCCCAGCAAGAGCAGAACAGCCGCGCCCGTCAGTGCAATGCGCGACTCATTCCAGCGCCATGGACGAGTCATGATGCCGGCCAGGGTCAGCAATCCAATAAGCGAGGTTAAGAGCGTTCGCCAGAATTCCGGCAAGGGGAAGAACAGAAACACAGTCCGATCCTTTCAGGGACGACCGGCATTGTGCAGATGACTTCGTGCGGTCTTGATGCGGTTGGACTGCCGCAATAATTACGCGGGTTGCAATGCGTGGTACCGATACACAGAGCACGGTGCGACCCCGGGCGGTGACTCCACCGTCCGGGAAAGCGCGTCAGGCGTGCGTTAGTTCGGCAGGGTTCTTCGTCTTGGGCTTGGAATCATTGTCCAGGTCGTTCCACATGGCGACCACCTGGCTGCGAAGTTCCTCGGTGAGGCGCTCGTATGCCTGCTCCGGCGCTTCATTCAGGTCTGGATAAATCGGTTTGCCGACGCGAATGCGCAACGGATGAAATCCCTGGAAACCTTTTCCACGCGGCCAACAGTCATGGAATCCGTACTCTGCCACGGGAACGATGGGGACGTTGAGATGCATGGAGAGGATCGCCGCACCCTTCTTGAATTTCTTCGGCGGGCCTTCAATGGAGCGCTCGCCCTCGGGATACATGACGAGGACTTTTCCAGCGCGCAGGCCATAGGCTCCGGCGCGCATGGCCGGCACCAGGTTGGAATCCGGATCGACCGGGATGAGGTGCAGAAACTGGGCGAATCGGCGCATCGTACCCGCGCCGAAAATTTCGCTGGTCCCGACGTAGAAGACATTGTGGAATGCTTTCCAGGGAAGCGCCGCGGTCAGAATCGGCGCGTCCAGATAGCTGGAGTGATTGGGGCAGACGATGGATGGTCCGTCGGGCAGGTTTTCCATGCCCTCGACACGCAGCTTGAAGAGAACGTGCGACGCCCACTTCACGCCTTTTCCGCAGAGCCACCAGACGAAACTCACAACCGGACGCTCATTGGTGATGGCGAGCACTTCCGGATCGGTGGTTTCGACATCGAAAACCGTGTGCCATCCTGAAGCCAGGCGCGCGTTCTTGCCCATGCTCCGGCGAACAATCTCCACCAGTTCCCGGACCGTATAGACCTCGCTCGCCGCCGAGTCTTCGACCTCTGCTCCGAGACGATGGGCCATGTCGGTGAGCAACTCGACGCGCTCCATGGAATCGAGTCCAAGGTCGAGTTCGAGATTATCGTCGGGATGAATTTCTTTTTGATGATCCTTGCCGCCGGCTTCCGCGATCACGACCATGGCACTCTGCACGTCTGGAGATGGCGAGCCAGATGCGGTCGTCATCGGAAAACGTGCGCTGCTTTGGCGTGATCTCTTCGGCGGTGCCGCTGGCGTAGAGGGCAAGCAGTTTCTTCTCGATCTCATTGCGGCGCAGTTTGCGCGTGGTGGTGCGCGGAAGATCGTCCTGCCAGATGTCATAGGAGAGAATTCGCTTGGTGGCCGGAAGGGTTGCGGAGATCCCCTCCACGTCGTAGCGAATGACCTCGCGGATGTTGACGATCTTGTGCTCGCGGAGCACTTCGAAGTTCGGCACGATGACACCGTGCAGGCGCTCGCTGAGAGGTTCGCCGGGTTTGCGGCTCTCCAGGCCAAGGACACACAGTTCCTTGATCCACGGCGAGCGCAGGTAATAGCTTTCGATCTCTTCGGGGTAGATATTTTTGCCGGAGCTGAGAACGATGACATCCTTGGCGCGTCCGGTGATGAAGTAGTTGCCCTTGGCATCGACGTAGCCAAGATCGCCGGTATAAAGCCAGCCATCTTTGAGAACTTCCGCGGTGGCCTCCGGGCGATTGTAGTAGCCCTTCATGACGGTGGGACCGGCAAACGCAATTTCACCGACGAGGTGCCCATTCTCATCCAGCTTGGGGTCCACCACCTTGGCCTTCAACCCCGGCAGCGGAGGGCCGATGGAGCCGATGACGTTGGCGTCCGGAGGGGTGCAGAAGCAGCCGCTGGTGGTCTCCGTCATGCCGAAGGCCTGCAGCATCTGGAAGCCGAGAGCTTGAATGTCGCGACCGATCTGGGCGTCAAAGCGCGAGCCGCCGGTGACAAAGTAGCGAATGTCAGGCCCGAGCTGAAGGTGCACTTTCTTGAAGAACACCTTGCCGAGATTGAAGCCCAGCTTCTGCGACGCCGTGCTGAGGGTCAGCATGAGCGCGAAGATCTTTTCCGCCAGACGGCCCTTTTTGGAAACCTCTCCAAAGATGCGCTCATGGATGAGGTAGAAGAACTGCGGAACGCAGCAGAAGACGGTGATGCGGCGCTCGCGCAGGCCAACCATCAGCTCCTGGGTGTTGAGCGAATCGAGGAAGACAACCTTGCCGCCATTGCCCAGAGGCAGAAAGAGATTGGCCATCTGCGCCAGCACGTGGAAGAGCGGCAGCACGCCGAGAAAACCGTCTCCCGGACCGACGTGGACGAATTTGCGGATGCACTCCAGTTCGGCGGTAAGGTTGCCGTCGGTGAGCATCACGCCCTTGGGGTCGCTGGTGGTTCCGGAGGTGTAGATGATGGCGGAAACATCATCGGGCTTCACGGCAACCGGGACAAAGCCCGGCTGCGATGCCAGCACCATCTCCTGCACGTAAGGCAGACCCTCGTGGGGCGCGTCCAGCATGGCGAGTTGCACGGCGCGTCCGGCAACGGCTTCCCTGGCCACGGCAAGGCTGCGCTCGTCGACGAAGAGCAGGGTTGCGCCGCAGTCATCGAGCAGTTTTCCGACCTGGTGAGGGGTAAATGCCGTGTCCAAGGGGACGGCGGTATTGCCGCTGGCGATGACGCCGAGATAGGTTGCAACCCAGATCGGACTGTTGAAGGCGAGGATGGCACAGCGCGTGCCTCCCGCGACGCCGGCACCGATGCCGGAGCGGACCAACCACTGGCCTACACCGTCGGCGACGTGGCGAAGCTGCTGATAGGTAAAACTTTCGACGGTGTGGCCATCGGCGGCGGTGGTGACGCTGGACAGCGGCGATGGTGGCGCGGGAGCTCCGGGCTGCCGTTGAATCTCCACTGCGGGTGCCGTCGGCCAGCGCTCCACGGACTCCAAGAAGCAACTGTAGAACATAAGGTCTCTCCGCTATAGGATACAGGGCAAAACACGCCTCCGACAGAGTTTACTGCACAAGCGGTTTGCGGCACGAGTGCAAAGACCTCAGCTCGGGCGCGAGCTGGTTCGCGGGTTCCTATTGTGCAACATTCATTGTGCGAGCATGGCCGTGGGTTCCGGCAGCAGGGACAAGCGGCACAAGTCGGTCGCCACGCGGGATTTCCGCAACTATCGATTTCCGGCTCGCGATTTTCTGCTCCCATAGCGGCAGAAAGCCGCATCCCAAAAGAAAAAGGAGATGCCAATGCAAACAGCACAGGAGTTATTCCTGCACGAGTTGCGTGAGATGTTGGATGCTGAGCACAGGATTCTGGAGATTCTGTCCGAGCAGCGCGAGGAGAGCTCAAACACGTCCTTGCAAAGCGCGTTCCAGGCACATCATAAGCAGACGGAAAGCCAGATTGAGAGACTGGAGCAGTGCTTCGAACTGATCGGCGCGGAAGCCCAGCAGACCGAGTGTGCCGGGATCAAGGGGCTTCGCGAGGAGCGCGAGAGCATGATTCGAGAAGATCCGTCAGCGGACATTCTGGACGTCTTTAATATTGCCTCTGCGATCAAAGTGGAACGCTATGAGATTTCCTCCTACGAATCGCTGATCCGGCTCGCCGAACAAATCAAGCAGAGCAAAATTGTGCGTCTGCTGAAGCGCAATTTGACGGAAGAGGAGCAGACGCTGGGTAAGATGACAACCTTGGCCTCCAGGATAAAACCAGAAAAACTCGATGCGCTTGAGTCAAAGCAGAAAGACGAGGCGAGGAATCCGGCGGAAGCAAAGAGGCGCGGGGAGAGAAGCGTCAGGGAATACGAATAGTCAAAAAACGGGGAACGCACAGGGCGGCATAGAAGCGACATCGCTGAAAACGGAAGCGACGCGTGATCACAGTGGCCTCGTAATCTGCAGGGGCCGCTCAAGATAAGTGGCGGCGTGTATCCAGATGCGAACCAAAACTTCTCCACCCGATGCGCTTTTTCTGAAACATCTGCTCACCTGCAATTAGAATGTTCCCACGGGTGGGTTCGTAAGGACGCATCCCACGCATGGTGCCTCGACTTGGTAAATACGTCAGGCGATGGCATTATGTGGGTGCAACAATCACTCACAGGAGATCCTGTTCATGAAGCGTTTCACGATTGTTTTGGCTGCTCTGGCAATGATGATGTCTACGGCTGCGTTTGCGGAAGACGGCGCGGTTGTGTACAAGGCGAAGTGCGCGATGTGCCACGGCGCAGCGGGCGAAGGCAAGATGGGTCCGGCCATCAAGGGAAAGACCGACATCGTCGACGTAGTCACCAAGGGCGGTTTGGCGAAGGCTCCGCACACCAAGCCGGTTGCTGGCGTAACCGAAGATCAGGCGAAGGCGATCGCTACGTTCCTGAAGTAGTTTTCAGTTCGCAGCGAAAAGCCGATGCCTGCGGGCATCGGCTTTTTTCGGTAGCGGTGGAATTAGAGTCTCGTGGGAGAACTTTCCGCAAGTTCACGAAGACTGTCAAAGATCGCGAGTTCGGCACTGGGATGTTGCAGCGTCTCCGCCAAAGAAAATGTTACCGAAAAATGAGGTGGACGGGGGCGGAACGACACCGCCAGAAACTCCAATTCCCGAGCCGAGACCACGGCGGACATGCGGTTGGAAATCTCGGGCTCCCATTCCGGTTGCGTGGAAATAAACAGGGATGCGAAGGTGTGCGTTGGCCAATCATTGGTATTTCGCATCCATCGCCGGGTCAATCCGGTCCAGCGGGTGCGGCCGATTTCTACACTGAGCCGCGGTTGGCAAGTGAGATTGGCTTCAAAGGTGAGCGTTTCCTGCCGGCGATGCCAGAGCCACATAGCCCACTTGAAAGGCATTTGGCGAGGCGCAAGGCGGGCCACCAGGGAGGGTTGCCGGAAGCCGCAACCGGATAACCGGAGCCGCGCGCGAAATTGCGACGGACTACTCCACTCAATTGCGCTGATCTGGCCGTGCTCGGCGACGGCGGCCTCCAGCCAGCGCACGATGTGCGACGCGCAACGGCGATTGACGCGCAAAAACCACCAGTGCCACGCAGCGACAATGAGGATTGCCAGACTGATGCTGATGAGAGTGGACTGCAGCATGACAACCATATGGGATGCCGGAAACCGCGCAGAGAGATGCTATAAAGCCGAAACTCAGGATCTGGAATGCGACCCGAATCCGAATCTGCCAATCAGTCCAGCCGGGCGGAGGGCAGATTGTTGGGCTGGACGGCTCTCCCCTGAAGGTGCACCCGGCAGCCGTGTGCGAATTCACGATGGCGGAGAAAAATCCCCGGATGCCAAGGGAAAGACACTCTATAATCTTGGTGCCTATCGATTTTGTCGAGGGGGATGCGGTGCCTTGCTCCAGATTGTTGCTTAGGATGGTCGCGCTTCTGCTTTTGTTTTCACTCTCGCCTGGCGTGGGCCCAGCGCGTCCCGCTCCAGGTTCCGAGCAATCCCGGCGCAGTTCCGGAGCCGGACCCGGAGATACAACGTACGATGCAGAGAGAGCGTCTGAAAAAGCGATATGAGGAGATGAAGCGCGACTCGCAAAGGCTGCTGGAACTGGCGACCGAACTGAAGCAATACGTGGATAAATCCGGGGAGAATGTCCTCTCTCTGGAAGTTTTGCGGAAGGCCGAGGAGATGGAGAGGCTGGCCCGGCAGGTGAAGAACAATATGCGAGCGGAGATAGGAGAGCTGCGCCTCGGTCACGAATTTGGCCCAGCTACGTGCGCAAGGTCATTGAATCTGAAGTTGCCCGCATGGTATATATTTTGCCTCCCGGAAAATAGCTGATTTTGATAGCTTCCGGGAAATGGAGCGCCTCGCAAGCGGCTCCTTGCGACACCCAACGCGGCCAAACCTCAACATTCCTTGAAGTGGAAGCGCGTTTCGGGTTCAGCTGTTGCCCGAAAACGTTACGTGTGTGGCTCTGCCGCACCGGATTTATTCGTGCACAGCATTTAACATGGGCGAATTAACCCGTAACGAGTTTGAACTCGGAGGAATCGTATGAATGTGTGGCTCTTGCAGAGCCTCAAGACGCTGGGCCGGATGGGCAGAGTCTCTCTGCTCCGTCGTGGAATTTCACTTATGGCCCTCACCCTTCTCACCTCTATCGCAGCCCTGGCCGAGCCGGCCGGCGGCGAGGCAGCACTGAAGCTTCCCGACCTGAGCAGCGTCAGCTTCTTCAACGGCGCAATCAACGGACATAATCTGCTGTTGATCGGCATTCTGTTCTGCGTGTTCGGACTGCTGTTTGGCCTGGCGATCTACACCCACCTGAGAAATCTGCCGGTCCATCGTTCCATGCTCGAGATCTCAGAGCTGATTTACGAGACCTGCAAGACGTACCTGGTCACCCAGGGCAAGTTCATCCTCATCCTGTGGGCGTTTATCGCCGTGGTCATTGCGGCCTACTTCGGCTGGCTCGCCCCGGTTCCGGGCAAATCGATTGCGGTCACGCTGCCGATCATTCTGGGCTTCAGCCTGGTGGGTATCGCGGGCAGCTATGGCGTGGCCTGGTTCGGCATTCGCGTCAACACCTTTGCCAATTCCGCGCACGGCATTTGCCGGTCTTCGCGGCAAGCCATTCCCGGTCTATGACATTCCGCTGAAGGCGGGCATGAGCATCGGCATGATGCTGATCAGCGTCGAGTTGCTGATCATGCTTTGCATTCTGCTCTTCATTCCCGGCGATTATGCCGGTCCGTGCTTTATCGGCTTCGCCATCGGTGAATCGCTGGGCGCGGCGGCGCTGCGTATCGCCGGCGGCATCTTCACCAAGATTGCCGACATCGGCTCCGATCTGATGAAGATCGTCTTCAAGATCAAGGAAGACGATGCGCGCAACCCGGGCGTGATTGCCGATTGCACGGGCGACAACGCAGGCGATTCGGTTGGACCTTCGGCCGACGGCTTCGAGACCTACGGCGTCACCGGCGTCGCGCTGATCACGTTTATTCTGCTCGGCGTGCACGATCCGATCGTGCAGGTACAGTTGCTGGTCTGGATCTTCGTCATGCGCGTCATGATGCTGGTGGCCAGCGCGGGCTCCTACTTCCTGAACCATGCGGTAGCCAAGGCCAAGTATGGCAACAGCGACACCATGAACTTCGAGGCGCCGCTGACTTCGCTGGTGTGGCTGACCTCCATCATCTCCATCGCGTTGACCTACGTTGTCAGCTACGCTGATGATTCCTACCCTTGGCGGCGACTCGTCACTGTGGTGGAAGCTGGCTTCGATCATCAGTTGCGGCACATTGGCGGGCGCGGTGATTCCGGAGCTGGTGAAGGTCTTCACCTCGACCTCCAGCGCGCACGTGCAGGAAGTTGTAACCGCATCGCAAGAGGGCGGAGCTTCGCTGAATATTCTCTCCGGCTTCGTGGCGGGCAACTTCTCCGCCTACTGGCTGGGACTGGCGATGGTCGCTCTGATGTCGGTTGCCTACTATCGTGAGCCTCAGGGAATCCCGGGCGCGATGATGCTGGTTCCGGCGGTTTTTGCCTTCGGCCTGGTGGCCTTCGGCTTCCTCGGCATGGGACCGGTAACGATTGCGGTCGATTCCTACGGTCCGGTCACCGACAACGCACAGTCGGTCTATGAGCTTTCGCTGATCGAGCAGATTCCGAACGTGGAAGCCGCAGATCAAGAAGGAATTCGGCATCAACGTGAACTTTGAACGCGCCAAGGACTTGCTGGAAGAAAACGACGGCGCGGGCAACACCTTCAAGGCAACGGCCAAGCCGGTGCTGATCGGCACCGCCGTGGTGGGCGCAACCACCATGATCTTCTCGATCATCATGGGCCTCACCGGCGGACTGACGCATGACGTTGATAAATTGTCCCTGCTGTACGCGCCCTTCGTGCTCGGCCTGATCACCGGCGGCGCGATGATTTACTGGTTCACCGGCGCGGCGACCCAGGCGGTTTCCACCGGCGCCTATCGCGCGGTGGAGTTCATCAAGGACAACATCAAGCTGGAAGGCGCGGAAAAGGCCAGCGTGGAAGACTCCAAGAAGGTGGTTGAAATCTGCACGCAGTATGCGCAGAAGGGCATGTTCAACATCTTCCTCGCGGTCTTTTTCGCGACGCTTGCCTTCGCCTTCATCGAGCCGTTCTTCTTCATCGGCTACCTGTTCTCCATCGCGATCTTCGGCTTGTACCAGGCCATCTTCATGGCCGATGCCGGCGGCGCATGGGACAACGCCAAGAAGATTGTGGAAACCGAACTCAAGGCCAAGGGCACTCCGCTGCACGACGCCTGCGTAGTGGGCGACACGGTGGGCGACCCGTTCAAGGACACCTCTTCGGTGGCCATGAATCCGGTCATCAAGTTCACCACTCTGTTCGGATTGCTGGCCGTGCCGTTGGCGGTGACGCTGAACTGCGAAGAGCCCACTGCTGACCCATCGTGCTGGCACTTTGTTTCTTCCTGGTGTCAGCTACCTTCGTCTGGCGCAGCTTCTACAAGATGCGCATCGTCAAGAGCTTTGGCGCGGCGGAAGCGGCGAAAGCTACGGCTGGCGATTAGCCCGCACTTAAAAGCAACTGGAGCGCCACCCTTCGGGGTGGCGTTTCTGTTTACGCGAGGCGGCGCCTGCTATTCTGTTGCCATGGACCCTGTAGCGCTGACCCGGCAGCTTATCGACATTGAATCCGTAACCGGCAAGGAAGGCGCCGCCGCTACTTTTCTCGCCGGCTACCTGGAGGAGATTGGCTACGTTGTGGAACGAATGCCGGTGGAGGGCGAGCGCTTCAACGTGTTTGCCAGGCCTGCGAATGTCGATGCGACCGGCGCTGGTCTTCTCCACCCACATCGATACGGTTCCTCCGTTCCTGCCTTCGCGCGAGGACGCAGCGAACATTTACGGACGCGGCGCCTGCGACGCCAAGGGGATTATCGCGGCTCAGATTGCGGCCTGCGAACGGCTCCGCAAAAGCGGCAAATCCACCGGACTACTCTTCGTCGTCGGGGAAGAGCGCGATTCGCTGGGTGCGGCGGTAGCGAACCAGAACCCGCGCGGTTCACAGTTTCTCGTCAATGGAGAGCCCACGGACAACCACATTGCACTGGCCTCCAAGGGCGCGCTGCGGGTGGAGGTAACGGCCCACGGGCGCATGGCACATTCGGCCTATCCGGAGCTGGGCGAATCGGCCATCGACAAGCTTCTGGATGCGCTGCAGGCGCTGCGCGCGATGCCGCTGCCGCACAATCCGGAGATCGGATCGAGCACGGTCAACATCGGCATCATCGAGGGCGGACGGGCCACCAACGTGATCCCGGATTTTGCCAAGGCACAGTTGCTGTATCGCCTGGTCGCCCCGTCCCAGGAGCTCCGCGACGCGATCGTTTCAGCCGTGGGTGCGCTGGCCGAAGTGCAGTTCGTTCTGGACATTCCCTATATGCGATTTCTTACCGTTCCGGGCATTCCTACGATGACCGCATCGTTCACTTCAGACATTCCGCAGCTCGCGGCGTGGGGACGTCCCGTGCTGCTGGGGCCGGGCTCGATTCTGGTGGCGCATACGGACCGGGAATTTCTCGCCAAGGCGGAGCTGATGCAGGCCATCGAACTTTATGTGCAGACGGGAACATTTCTGTTGAGCTGATGCGACTCTGTGCCATATCTGCGCCGGGGCGATTTCTTTTCCATGGGGCGAGGCAAAGGAGTGCCCGCAGCGGGGTACACTTATCGGCATGAGCACGAGCCAGCCCAACTCGCTTGTCCACGCCTCCTCCGCCTACCTCCGTTCTGCCATGAACCAGCCCACGCAGTGGCACGTGTGGGGTCCGGAGGCGTTTGCACGCGCCAAGGCCGAAGACAAACCAATTCTGCTCGACATCGGCGCGGTGTGGTGCCACTGGTGCCACGTCATGGACCGCGAGTCGTATGAATCGCCTGAGATCGCCGCGATTCTGAATACCCAGTACATCGCCGTGAAGGTGGATCGCGATGAGCGTCCCGATGTGGACGCGCGTTACCAGACCGCGGTGGCGGCAATCAGCGGACAAGGCGGCTGGCCGCTCACGGTGTTTCTGACCCCGGACGGCAAACCGTTTTTTGGCGGAACCTACTTCCCTCCTCAGGATGGCTTCGGGCGTCCCAGCTTCCAGCAAATTCTGCTGGCGATTGCGCACGCCTTCCACGAGCGGCGCGAGGAGGTGGAGACGCAAGGCGAAGGATTGATGAACGCGCTCTCGCAATACGAGGGAATGGCTGGACATCGCGGCACGTTCTCTCCCAGGATTGTGGAGCAGATGGTGCAGGCGGCGCTGGGCGCGTTTGACCGCGAAAACGGAGGCTTCAGTCAGGCTCCGAAGTTTGCTCATCCGGCCGCAGTCGATCTGCTGATCGACTGGTATGCGCGCACCGGCGAAGAACAGGTAGGGAGAGTCGTAATCACCACTCTGGAAAAGATGGCGCGGGGCGGAGTCTATGACCAGCTTGCCGGAGGCTTCCATCGTTACTCGGTGGATGAGCGCTGGTGCGTGCCGCACTTTGAGAAGATGGCCTACGACAACTCCGAGTTGCTGAAGAACTACGTGCACGCCTGGCAGGCCACCGGGAATCCGCTGTTTGCGGATGTGGCGCGCGATATTCTGCGCTGGCTGCGCGAATGGCTGAGCGACCGCGAGCGCGGCGGCTACTACGGCTCGCAGGACGCAGATATCAGTCTCGACGACGACGGCGATTATTTTACGTGGACGCTGGACGAGGCTCGCGCCGTGTTGAGCCCGGACGAACTCGCGGTGGCCGCCGCGTATTACGACATAGGCGAGCGCGGCGAGATGCATCATAACCCCGCCAAGAATGTGCTCTGGATAAGTGAGCCGGTGGAGCAGATTGCCGCCAGCCAGAATCGCACTGCGGCAGCAGTTGCGGAGTTGCTGACGTCGGCGAAGAAGAAGCTGTATGCGGCGCGGCTGCTGCGGCCGATGCCATTTATCGACCGGACGCTTTACACCAACTGGAACGCGCTCTGCATCTCCGCCGTGCTGCAGGCCGCACGCGTGCTGGGTGAAGAGGATGAGGTGAAATTTGCGCTGCGCTCCCTCGACCGTCTGCTCGCCGAAGCTTATGACCCTGCGCGCGGACTGCTCCACGTGATTGCCTACGCGCAAGGTGGAGCGAGCGAGCGGCCGGCCGGGGTGCTCGACGACTATGCCTTCACGGTGCTGGCCTGCCTGGACGCCTACGAGGCGAGCAGCGATCTGCGTTACTTCGCGAGCGCCGGGGAAGTTGCCGAGCGTATGATCTCCGGCTTCTACGATGAGAAGGGCGGCGGCTTCTTCGATCTCGAAAGCGCATCCGCCAAGCAATCGATTGGGGCATTGGCCACGCGGCGAAAGCCGTTCCAGGATGCGCCGACTCCGGCGGCCGATCCCGCGGCGGCGCTGGCATTGCTGCGCCTCCATGCGCTCGGCGGAGACCTGCGGCTGCACGAATTGGCGCAGGACACGCTCGAAGTCTTTGCCGGGGTTGCCGACCAGTTCGCCATCTCGGTTGGCACCTATGGAATTGCTTCCGTGTGGATGGCCCGCGCCCACACCCAAGTGGTGGTGATCGGCGAGGGCGCAGAGGCAGACGCGCTGTATGCAGAGGCGCTCGCTCCCTTCGCGCTGAATAAGATTGTGCTCCGGGTGAAAGACCCGGCCTGCGTGAAGACGACGCTGCCACCGGCGTTGGCAGAAACCATCTCCAGCGTTCCTGGTTTGCAGGAGGGGCGCGCGGTTGCGATGCTCTGCAGCGGTTTCGCCTGCCAGCCTCCCATCTCCACGCCAGGCGAACTGCGGAACGCTCTAAGGGCAGCCATTACGCAGAGCCGCTGACGACGATGGCCGGTAGCGAAAGGGCAAGCGGCAAGATATAGTAGAGGCAATACTCGTTCTCATGGAAGTAATCGCATCGATTGCTGACTGGAACGCATCTCTCCATTCGACCGGCAGCGCAGCTTCGCGCTAGAGTGAGAACATGCCCACAACTGCGAAAAACAAGAAGAAGACCGCGCCCTCAAAAAAAGCGGCTAAGAAGACCTCAACCAAAACATCAACCCGAGTGTCAGCTAAGACCACAGCTCCGATCACCGGCAAGAATGGCTTTCATCCGGGAACCTACATTGTGCCGCGTGGACATGTGAGCATCGCGGTACCGACTTTCTGGAGTTTGCGCCAGACCAACGACGATATCCAGGTGGAGTCCGAAGCCAGTGAGACCACGGTGATCGTGACCGCTTACCAGCGGAATGCGGATGTAAAGTCTCTCGACGCGCGCGACTACCTGAAGCACTTTCTCGATACCGCTCCCGTGGCCGGACGCTTGCAGACCGGAGACAGCAGCAAGCAGCGGGCCAGCGCGCGCTTCCGCGACGAGGAAGGCGACAACTGGTTCGTCCGCTTCATCTCCAACGGACAGACGCTGTTGCTGGCGACCTGCCACTCCAATCGTCCCTTGACCTCGCGGGACGGTAAGACCGGAGTCGCGGTGCTGGACTCGATTAAATTGAAGGCGCGGGGGTAAGTTTGAGCCACGGCAGCATTGAATCGTTTTTCCTGGAGGGTGAAGCCGGAAAACTCGAAGCACTGCTGAACCTTGGAATACCCGATGCGCCCTATGCCTGCGTGGTCTGCCATCCCCATCCGCTCTTCGGCGGGACCATGCACAACAAAGTCGTATTTCACACGATGAAGGCGCTGAATGCATTTGGATTTCCGGTGCTGCGCTTCAATTTTCGGGGAGCGGGGAGCAGCGCGGGCGAGCATGATTACGGGCGCGGAGAAATCGCCGATACCAGAGTTGCACTGGACTATCTGGCGGAGCGGTTCTCCGCGCCTATTATCTTTGCCGGCTTCTCCTTTGGCGCAGCCATTGGATTGCGCGCGGCGGTTCCCTATCCCCGGGTGCGTGCGCTCATCTCATTGGGTACGCCGGTGAATGCCGAAGGACGGGAATACAGCTACGCGCTGTTGGGAGAGAGCCCAAAGCCTAAGCTGCTGCTCAGCGGCAGCAAGGATGGATTCGCGACTCCGGCACAACTGGAGCAGATATTTGCGAACGCCGCCGAGCCGAAGCGCCTAGTCATCATCCCCGAAGCCGACCACTTTTTCTCCGGACACCTGGAGGAGATGCGCCACGCGCTGGGCGACTGGATGCGCGAAGTTGTAGGAACTGCTCCGGTTCCTGCCGTATAATCTCTGCGCATGTTTGCGCCCGACAAAGCCGATTCCTGTGAATGTGAGACCCGTGAGATGCGCGCCATCGCGCGGGAGATTTTTCAGCACGCGCTGGAGGAGAGCAGTATCGAGCGCGGCTTCAGCCGTAACCTCCACTACGAGCGCGGCATTCTGCAGGTGGGCGAAGACCTTTACGATCTTGGCACATTTTCGCGAGTGTTTGTGGTGTCCTTCGGCAAGGCGGCACACAGCAGCCTGGAGGCGCTGATCACGCGCCTGGGCGCAGGAGTGGGGGCAAACGGCATAGTTTGCGCGCCTACGCGGCCCGGGGCGCAGGTTTTCGGCTTCCGGTATTTCGAGGGTGGGCATCCACTTCCAAACTATGAATCGTTGCGCGCCGGCGAGGCGATTCTTCGCGCACTCGATGCGATGAACGCGCGCTCGCTGGTGATCTATCTGCTCAGCGGCGGCGGCTCGGCCATCGTCGAAAAGCCGATCTGCGACGAGATCTCCTTTGATGACCTGGTGCAGACCTACCGGGCGCTGGTGCACTCGGGCGCGCCGATCGCGCAGATCAATGCGGTGCGCAAACATCTTTCCGCGGTAAAGGGCGGGCGCATGGCCGTGGCCGCCTCACCGGCTCACCAGATTTCCATCATGGTCTCCGATGTGCCGGACAATGCGTTGGATTCGCTGGCGAGCGGACCGACCATGCCGGACACTAGCACGTGCGAACAATGTTACGAGATCGTGCAGCAATACCACCTGCTGCCGCAATTGCCCGGAAGCGTGCGCGATCTCTTCCGGACACGCGGCTTGGAGGAGACGCCAAAGGCGGACGATCCAGTGTTCGAACGAGCCCGCTGGTGGCCGGTGCTCTCCAATGTCTCGGCGCAAAAGGCCGCCGTGGAGCGCGCGGCGATCAAGGGATTTGCCATCCAGATCGACAACACATGCGATGACTGGGATTACCGCAAGGCCGCCGATTACCTGCTGGAGCGGGTGCGCGAGTTACGCAAGGGAGTGTCGCGCGTGTGCCTGATCTCAGGCGGTGAAGTCACCGTCACCGTGGACAAAAATCCGGGAGCCGGGGGACGCAACCAGCAATTCGCCTTGTACTGCGCCGAACGCATTCAGGGAGAAAACATCAGCGTGCTCAGCGCTGGAACCGACGGCATTGACGGCAACAGTCCGGCGGCCGGGGCGGTGGTGGATGGAACCACGATCAGGCGCGCGCTGCGAAAAGGGATTGAGCGCTGAGGCTGCGCTTGCGGGCTTCGACGCCTATCCGTTCTTCGACGCGCTGGGCGACACCATCATGACCGGACAAACCGGAACCAACGTGCGCGATGTGCGCGTGCTGCTGGCGTGGTAGCCTGCCTTCAGAAAAACTCGGCAACCCCTTCTTCGAGTACGTGCACCCGATCTTCGATGCCCAAACGGCGGGCGCCGGCGATAAGGCGCTTCACGGGCTCATCGACGGGTTCCTGCGAGAGTTTGAAGGTTCCAAAGTGCATCGGGATCATGTAACGGGCATTCATTTCAACGAAGCCGCGCAGGGCGTCTTCCGGGCTGGTGTGCACGTTGCGGAAGTTCTCTGGATGGTAGGCTCCGATGGGAAGCAGAGCGACCTCGGGATGGAGTCGCTGGCCGATTTCGGCAAAGCCGTTGAAGTACGCGGTGTCGCCCGAGTGATAGATGGAATGGCCGCCGCCGCTGAGCACGTAGCCGCCATAGCCACGATGCATATCGCGAATGACGCGCGCGCCCCAGTGCTTGGCCGGAGTCGCGGTGACGAGAGTCCCTCCGAGTTGAAAGCTCTCCCACCAGCCCAGCTCCACGATGCGCTCAAAGCCGAGATCGAAGACGAGATCGGCGCAGTTGGCGGGCACAATGAGCAGCGGCGTGCGGCCACTCTTGAGCAGGGTGGCGCGGGCAATCGCGCGCAGCGAGGGGCGATGCAGATGATCGAAGTGCGCGTGGGTTACCAGGACGGCATCCAGCGGCGGGAGATCCTTGATTCGAAGGCCGGGACGCCGGAGCCGTTTGAGAAGGAAGAGCCAGGGAGCGAAGATGGGATCGACCACGACATTCGATCCGGCGATTTGCAGAAAAAACGACGAGTGACCGATGAAGGTGACTCCCAACTGACCTTGCGAGGCGAGCACGGGACGATGGGTTCGACCGGTGCGCTTGGCCATCGCTGAGTGTCTCACCAGTCTGCCAAGTTGACCGGCCTTTTTGCTGATACTGATGTTGAGCATCCTACTCCATTGGACGCAGAATACGCCGTCCACGATTCCCTATCGTAACTCTCCGGACGAGCTTGCAACATTGGCGTGGCTGGCATTTAATCAACTTTTCGCTTTTGTAAGGAGGAAGTCGAGTGAAAATCGCGTACTTAGGATTAGGAATCATGGGACGCCCGATGGCCGCAAATCTGGTAAAGGCCGGGCACGATGTGACCGTGTGGAACCGGACGCCGAAGAGCGTGGAAGGAGCACGCACGGCGGCGACCCCGGCCGAGGCGGCGAAAGACGCAGAGGTAGTCTGGATGTGCGTTGCCGACACCAATGCGGTGGAGACCATATTGTTCGGTCCCGGCGGCATAGAGGCAATGCTAAGGCCAGGAGTTACGGTGATTGATTCGAGCACGATTTCACCGCTGGCGACGCGCGACTTTGCAGCACGGGTGCGGTCCAAGGGCGCGGAGTTCGTAGACGCTCCGGTAACAGGATCAAAGGTCGGAGCGGAGAATGCACAACTGCTGTTCATTGTGGGCGGGCCGGAAAAAACGGTCGCGGCGCTCAATCCGCTGTTCATGGCGCTGGGTAAACAGGTGATTCGCGTGGGGGAAACCGGCGCGGGAGAGAGCGCGAAGATCGGGATGAATCTGATGATTGCATCCATCTTTGAGGGCTTTGCCGAAGCGCTGGCGCTGACCGGTAAGCTGGGTGTGGCTGCCGGAAAAACTCGTCGAGTTGATTCAGGCTTCGATGATTCGCAGCGGGGTTACCGATTACAAGGCCAGTTTCGTGCTGAACCAGGATTGGTCGCCGAATTTTCCGTTGCGGTTGATGCTCAAAGATATTCACCTGATGCTCGACGCGGCCAGGCAGCAGAAGGTCGAATTGCCTGCGCTGAAGGAGATCGAGAAGATCTATCAGAAGGCAGTCGATGCAGGTCACGCGAACGAGGACTATGCGGTGACGGTGGAGACGGTGAAAAACCTGTAGGTATTTTTGTCAGCAATTTTCGTCAGCAAAGATAAGCCCCGGAGTGAACTTCTGGGGCTTATCTTTGTCGCACCGCGAATTAGCGGCTGAGATTGGAGCGGCGATTGAGTTCGCGAGTCTCGCGCTTCATGCGCTTACCGCGGCTCACCAGGGTGCTTGCGTAAAAAGGTGGACAACCCAGACGACGATGTAGGCCGCGTAGAGATAGGCGTTGTTATTGACTGCGCCGTTCATTGTGCGCCCTCCGTTTCGTAATCGAGCGATGCCTGCGCATGAGCCTCCTCCAGCGCGTGCTCGGCCAGCGCCTGCCGGTAGCGTATCCAGACGAACAGCAGCGCGAGCATGGCGAAGGCCGCCAGATTCCACAGGACCGCAACCCACATGGCCGGGTGGAGTCCGGAGCCTTCGCCGCCGCCGATCACCGGCTGCGGGTGCTGCGTACGGAACCAGCGGATGGCCATGTACACGATGGGAACATCGACGAATCCGAATATACCCAGGGCGGCAGCCAGGACCGGCACTTGTCCGCCGGTGGCATAGTGGCGCAGCACGAGATAGCTGACGTAGATGAGCCAGAGTACCAGCGTGCTGGTAAGCCGCGCATCCCAGGTCCACCAGATGCCCCAGATGGGACGAGCCCAGATGGGGCCGGTGAGGAGCACGATGGTACAGAAGGAGACGCCGACTTCAGCCGAGGCCAGGGCAAGCGCGTCCGCACGAATGCTGCGGCGGATCAGATACCAGGCGGAGGCCAGGAAGTTGACAAAAAACAACAGGAAGGCCACCCATGCCGAGGGTAGATGGTAGTAGAAGATGCGCTGCACGTCGCCCATCGTGGCTTCTGTAGGCGCGATGTACATGGCCTGGCAGAAGCCATAGCCAAGCAGCAGAAGCGTGAGCACTGCGAGAACTTTGAATAGAGTATTCATTCCGCGTTCAGCACCGGTTCAAACAAGATGAGACTGACGGTGGTGAAGACGAGATCATACACCGCCAGCAGGCGTATCCAAAAGATTGGGGAGTTGTCGCCGGTAAGAATCGAGGTGGTGGCATCTACCATGGCGAGCAGCGCCGGAATCGAAACCGGAAAAAGAATGAGGGGCAACATGATTTCGCGGCTGCGGGTACGGATGGAGAGCGCCGCGAAAAACGTGCCGTTGACCACCAGTGCCCAGGTGGCGAGCAGAGCCACCACCAGCAACTGCCACCAGGGACCAACGGAACGCAGGTTGTAAAAGACAACAAAGAGCGGAACCATCAGGACTTCCAGTATCGAAACGAAGATGAAGTTGCCCACGGTTTTGGCGAGGAAAAGCGCCTCTGGCGGTGCGGGCGAGAGGCGATAGGCGTCCAGCACCTGATTGCGCAGTTCGCGCGTCCAGGTCTGGTTGAGAGCCACGACGGTGGCAAAGAGAATCGCCACCCAGAGCAGGCCGCCAGCAATTTTGCGCGACTCCTCGGCAGTGGGATCGAAGCCGAAGCTGAAGATAACGACCACCAACAGGGCGAAGAACAACATGCTGTTGATGGCGTCCTTGGAGCGCCACTCGAGGCGCAAATCCTTTACCAGCGAGCGGCGCGTAATGGCCCAAAGGCCGGGAGCAGAGGTCACGGTTTGACCTCGACGTTTCCGCGGAGGGTTTGCAGTGCGGCGCGCTCCTCGGCGAGATAGGGCGTGAGCAGGCGGGCGGGGATTCCCTTTTCGCGGGCGATCAGGCGCCCGGCATCGAGGACAATACACTCGTCGGCCACCGGTTCCATCAGCGCGGCCTGGTGGGTGACGACGAAGATGGTGGTTCCAGCGTCACGCATCTTTGCCAGCAGAGTTGTCATCTGCTTGGCGGAGCGCACGTCTACGTTGGAGAAGGGCTCGTCCAGAAATAGCAGTTCGGGGCCGTGCACAATGGCCCTGGCCAGCGAGATGCGCTGGCGCATGCCCTGCGAATATTGTCCGACGCGGCGCTCCAGGGCTGGGTCCAGACCGACGGTACGGATGGCCTCCTCGCAGCGGGCGCGGCTGTTGATTCCGTAGAGGGCGGAGAAATATTCGAGGTTTTCGACCGCCGACATTTCGTCGTAGAGCAGCGGAGCGTGGCCCATATAGCCGAAGCGCGTGGCCACCGTGCGGATGTTCTCCGAGCCTAGAACCCGGACACTGCCGCGCGAGGGCGCAAGCAATCCGGCAATGACGCGCAACAAAGTACTTTTGCCCGCGCCGTTTTCACCGAGCAAAACATAGAGCTGCCCAGGAGCAAAGTCTGCGGTAATGCCACGCAGGGCCGCGAAGCGTCCGAAGTAACGCACCACGTCGTGCACGGAAACAGCCGGTTGTTGTCGAGTCGTATCAGTCACACGTGGTGAAAGTTTAACGCGTCCTCTCCGGATTGGCGCGGCGGATAGAAGCCGCCGGGCGGAAAACTGAGGGTGCTACTTTGACGTGCTACATGGACGCGCTACATGGAAGACGTGGAGACTTGGGCCTTCTCCGCGGAAGGCTGCGGAGTGCCGGTTTGGCCGGGCTGCGCTGGGGCGTACTTGGAGGCACATTTGGCCTGAAGCTGCTTGGCGCGGAATACGCCATCGCGCCCGTAGCTGCCTTCGGCAAGAGCCTGCGCATTGTCTTTGAAGGTGTCCGGGGGAGCTTCCGTGCCGGAATAGACGACATTGAGGGTGCGTCCCTGCTCGGCGAGAGTGAACTCAACGTGAGTACCTTGCCGATGGATGGAACCTGGTTGCACGTTCCCAGCGACCCGAAGACGCTTGCTGTAGACTCCGTCACCCATTTGGCCCATCTCTTTGATGGTGACATAGTAGCTCTTGCTCTCCTCGACGCCACTGACCGCCAGATAGGCAAGGCCGGAGACGATGAGCAGAATCGGTATACCAAACTTCAGATACTTATTCATCTTCCATCCAATGAGGAACGTAGCGTAGCACGCGCCAATGCGGAACCGCCGAACCCTTTCCGTCGCGATTCGAGGGTACTACGGAAAGCTACTGGGTCCCGGCGCACCGGCTTATGGGATTTGATGCAGAGAACAGCCGAAAGACTCATGGAGAAGAGTCTTCTTTGTAACAGCCGCTTGCATCGTATAATTGGCGCTTCGGTCCAAAAAGGGGTTGGCAGGAATGAACGGAAACAACGAATCAAATAAGAGCGATAGCAAGAGCATCTCACCACACGAGATTTCGGCCGACGGGATTCCTAAACTGCGCCTGGAGTGGATAGCGCGGCGCCGGGAAGAGTCGGCTCGCAGCGGCGACGGCAACGTAAGCCAGATGCACTACGCGCGCAAGGGGCAGGTCACCGAGGAGATGCTGTTTGTGGCCGAGCGCGAAAAGATTTCGCCAGAGCTCGTGCGCTCGAAGCTAGCGGAAGGAAAGTTGATTATTCCCGCGAATATCAACCATCCCGAGTTACATCCGATGTGCATCGGCGTGGATTCGCTGTGCAAGATTAACGCCAACATCGGCAATTCGGCGGTGAGTTCGAATGTGCAGGAGGAATTGAAGAAGCTGCACACCTCGGTGCATTACGGCGCGGACACGATGATGGACCTGTCGACAGGCGGCGACATTCACGGCATCCGTGAGACCCTGCTGCGGCACTGTCCGGTGCCGATGGGCACGGTACCAATCTATGAAGCCGTGGCGAGGGTGAAGCGCATCGAGGACCTGTCGGCGGCACTGATGCTGGAGGTAATTGAGGAGCAGGCGGCGCAGGGCGTGGACTACATGACCATCCACGCGGGCGTACTGGTGCAGTACCTGCCCCTGGTGGCCAGCCGCATCACGGGGATTGTGAGCCGCGGAGGAGCGATTCTGGCGCAGTGGATGGCACATCATCACAAGCAGAACTTCCTCTACGAGTGCTTTGAAGATATCTGCAAGATCATGGCAAAGTACGACGTAACCTTCTCGCTGGGCGACGGATTGCGGCCGGGCTGCATCGCCGACGCCAGCGACGAGGCCCAGTTCGCCGAGTTGAAGACTTTGGGCGAACTGACGCGCATTGCCTGGAAGCACGACGTGCAGGTGATGATCGAAGGGCCGGGACACGTTCCGATCGACAAGATCAAGGAACAGGTGGACAAGGAAGTGGAGTGGTGCGACGGGGCACCGTTCTATACCCTGGGGCCGCTGGTCACCGATATCGCTCCGGGTTACGACCACATCACCTCGGCGATTGGGGCGGCAATGATCGGCTGGTATGGGGCGGCAATGCTTTGCTATGTGACTCCGAAGGAGCATCTGGGCCTGCCGAACGAAAAAGATGTGAAGGACGGAATCATCGCCTACAAGATTGCGGCCCACGCCGCCGATCTGGCGCGACATCGTCCCGGAGTGCAGGACCGCGACAACGCGCTGAGCCATGCGCGTTACACCTTCGACTGGGAAAGACAGTTTGAGTTGTCGCTCGACCCGGAGACGGCGCGCTCCATGCACGATGAGACACTGCCGGACAAATTCTACAAAGAGGCTTCGTTCTGCTCGATGTGCGGACCGAAATTCTGCTCGATGAACTACTCGTCCAAGGTGGATGAGTACAACAAACAGGTGCACGGGCTGGAGAAGAAAGACTACTCGGAGCTGGTGAAGCTGGTTTTACAGAAGTAGGAGCCCAGCCGCAGTTCCACAGCATCAGAGCTGGTGGGAGATGATACGGAGGCCACGCTGCGGCGCGGCCTCTTAGTTTTGCTCTACGTAACAGCTCCCGTCGGCGAACTGGAGACCGACGATATGAAGTGCCCGATACTGAACCTCGAGATAGGCTTCCTGGATTTGACTGTGCATGAATTCGCGCTGCGCGGGCGTGGAACAGTCGGCGTGGGCGAGGCCGAGAGCAAGATAGCGGTCGTGGGCTAGAACAAAGCGCTCCATCTCGATCAGCATGTTGGAAATCCCTCCTCCATAGTGTGGAGCCGGGACGGGAACGCGGAAATCAGCACAAGGCCTTAGAAGCTGCCATGAGTCGCCGCAGATTGCGCTTCCGCCGTTTTTCTACCAGCGCTCTCGATAACCCCAGCGCTTGGGATCAATGCCATTCTGCTCCATTTGCAGCTCCGCAGTGCTTTTGCCCGCTGCGGAAGCGCCCTCCGACCCGATGATGTGAATCAGAAAAATGTGATCTCCGGCAAGGCCGGAGACGCACCATACGTTCTGACAGCCCTCGATCGGGACGGCGCCCTGTTCGCCCAGAGTGCGCAGCAGCTGCACCCGATGGATTGCCCATTCGAAAATCTCCTCGCTGGCAAGGTACAGCCACGTACGCAATGCCAGCTCAGGGGATTCGCCATAAGCCTGGCGAACGTAGGTACCACCGCGGAATTCCATCACCAACGTGTAACGGGTTCTCTTGCCTCTCATTGTCCACTTTCCATCGGCAACGCAGGTTACCTTAATGGCTCTTTACGTCGTCCAGATGCAGGTCCTTAGTCTCAGGCGAAAAGAACAGGCTGCCGATGGTCATCAACGCCCCAATGGTGAGGATTACGGCTGGAGAGAGCCAGAGATCCTGTTTCTCGATCTGGGCAATAACGGAATTTTGTGAGCCCACCAGACGTAGGCTCCGAACCAGGCTCCGATGATCGCACCGGACGAGTAGCCAAACCCAACCCCGGTCGCACGCCGGCTGGTTGGGAATCGCTCGCACAGATAAGCAGGCACAATTCCCCAAGCCAACTTGAGCATTCCCGCCATGGTCGTGCCCAGTACAGCCTTCCAGATATTATGTTCCAGAGCCGCATGGTACAGCACGTAAAAGACTGGAATCCCGAAGATGATCAGGAAGACGCAGTACCACTGGGTGAGGATTTTTCTTCCTGTATAGTCACTGAGCCAACCGTAGAAATTGTATCCAAGGAAAGCCATGAACAGCGCAAAGCCGTAGATGAGGCTGTAGGTCGTGGGACCGAAGCCGCGCCCTCCGAGCGTCAGCAGATTGGGCAGAAAGCCGTACACCGAATAATCGGTAAGGAACAGTCCGGTCATGAAGACAAAGACCTGAAGGAAAGTTCCCAGCGCCGGAGGCTTGAAGAGGCTTAGGAATGGAGTCTTATCCATGGTCCCGGCCGCCTTCGCCTTCTCGAACTCAGGCGACTCATGCAAGATGCTGCCAATGACGATCGCCAGAATAACCGGCATGACCCCGGTGATGAAGGCAATGCGCCAGCCGTACTGTTGCATTGCAACCTTGGTAAGCGAGGCCGAGATCCCGGCGAATACCAGCGAAGCGAAGACATATCCGAGCGGGAAGCCGGACTGGATGAAGCCGCTAATCGCGCCGCGCTTTTTGCTCGGGGCGTGTTCGATCGCAAAGGTGTGGCCGATGGCATACTCACCGCCAAAGAAGCATCCCATAAAGAAGCGCAGGCAACAGAAGAGCACGTAGGACCAGACGCCGATTTGTTGATAGGTCGGGAGCAGTCCGCCGAGTACCGACATGACGCCGACGCCGCCAATCGTCAATACTAGCAAGAGGCGGCGGCCAATCTTATCCGCGAATTGACCAAAGAAGGCCGCACCAATCGGCCGCGCCGCCATGGTAATGGAATAGGTGAAGACGATAGTGATGTACTGCCAGGCGGCACTCCCCTTCGGCGAGGCAAATACCTTGACGAGAATGGGAGCAAGGATCAGTACCAGCGCCATATCGTAGGCGTCCAGCATGAATCCCAGGAACTGCGTGAGCATAGCAAGCTTGGCCTGTCGATTCAGCAGGGGGACAGCGGATGCTTCCGTCTCGCTCGCTCGCTTGATCTGCGGGTTTGTGGTCATGAGGCGCTCCAATTAGAGGTCAGCAAATGTTCAGGGCAATCGTTAAGGAGTAGTACCACCTTGCAGCGGGTGGTGCACGCGACCTATGTCACATATATTTGTGATAGTTGTAACTTTTCAAGCTTGATTATAGACCTGCTCGCAGTGCCGCGGCCGCCCGCTCCAGTGCTGCGGTTACCTCGTTCAGGCACTCGGCGGCTCCGGCGGCGTCGTTGCGGTCCATGGATTCGTTGACCCCGGGGATGACCACCGCCGCGTAGCCGGTGTATTCGCCCGGAGCATAGATAGTGTGGCGGAACCATGGGCGATGGGGCAATCCCCTGCCTAACATGGCGCGCTCGGCCTCCAGCATGGCCGAGTTGATCCGCCTCAGTTGCTCGCCACTGGCACTCCCGGCGGCTTGATGCAGGGCCCGTCCGGCGGCGGCCAGGTGGTCGGCCGCCTCGAGCGAAGCGGCAAAATTCAACTGCGCCTTCCAGCCCAGCTCCTGCGCGCGCGCCTGCGCGTTCTCCAGGTACTTGTGCGCCTCGGTTCCGTAAGTCTCATAGTCGAAGGGGAGGGCGTCAGCCTGGGCCATCCGCAGTACCTCCAGGCCAAAGACGCGAGCCATCTGCTGTTCATAGACAAAGGAGGGATCGGCAAACTTGGTGAACCAGGCGTAGTTGTCAAAAACGGAGTGATAGACGCCATACGGGCCGTAAGAGCTGATATCGGTGGAGGGCACGCCAAGATGCTGGAGGAAGGCTGAGTAATCCGAGCCGCTGCCGAGATCGCCAACGTGCACATCGCTACGATCGGCACCGCTGCTACGCTCGGCAAACGAACCTACGTCGGCATTCTCGCGATGCAGGCGAGCGGTCTCGCTCTGCACCTTCCAGGCATCGTAGACGGTACCGCCCTTCGGACTGGGCACCCCCTGGGCTATGTCGCGCAGAAATTGCTTGAGGCTGGGAACGCTGGAGGCCCCGAAGTCCGGACCAGCGACCCCCACATCCATATTGAAATACGCGGCCGCGTTCTTGAGCGATTTGGCATACTGCTCGGCGTACTCGGTGGAGCCGATCAGTCCTTGCTCCTCGGCGTCCCAACTGCCGAAGACGATGGTGCGCCGGGGACGCCAGCCGGACTTGAGCAGTTCCCCGAGACCATGCACGGTCTCCAGCATTGCCGCCGTGCCGCTGTTCGGATCAGCCGCGCCGTAAACCCAGGCATCGCGGTGATTGCCGGCGATTACCAGCACTTCGGGCTGCGTACTCCCCCGGATGGTTCCGATCACATTCCAGATCGTGGTGTAGCTGTAGTCCTGCAGCAACTTGAGATGGACGCGAACGGGGCCGGGACCGACGTGGTAGGTGAAGGGCAACGCGCCCTGCCACTCGCGCGGGCTGTCCGGGCCTCCCAGTTTCTCCAGCAGTGGGGAAACGTCCGCGTAGGAGAGCGGAGTAACCGGAATTTTCGGGAGATTTGCCGCTCTTTCAGGAGCCAGGCGCTGCGATTGCGGAAGATCCAGCGTGGAAGCGACGCCGGGGGTGGTGGCGTCTCCAGGATACATGAAGGTGAACTGCACGCTACCACGCTGGACGCTGGTCGCGGGACGATACGGCCCCGTGGGATAGGCATCGCCCCGGAAATACCCATCGTCGATGGGGTCCGAGTAGATGATGAGAGCTGCGGCCCCGGCCTCCTGCGCAGTGAGCGCCTTGACGCCACGGAAGTTCTGCCCGTAGCGAGCGATCACAATCTTGCCGCGAACCTCGATTCCCATCTGCTTGAGCTTGCGGAAGTCCTCCGGGCGAGCATAGTTGGCATAGACGACCTCGGCTTCGACTTCGCCCGAGGGCGAACCGCCGTTGAACGGAGTCACAACCCGGGGATCGTCCTGGTACGGGTCGCCCTCGACGTGCTCGCGGGTTGGGCCGCGCATCTTGAGGCCTGCGGGAGCGGTGGCCTCCACAAGAATTTCCCGGGGCAGGTTGAGCCACACACTGTAGGCGTCAATCCGGGTTTCGAGACCGGCTTCGCGGAATTTCCTCGCCACGTACTCAGCGGTCTTGCGGTCTTCAGGAGAGCCCGCGATATGAGGCTCGGCGGTCAGAATCCGCAGATGCTCCCGGGCAAGCTCCGGTTCAGGGACGGCCAGGAACTTCTCCTCCAGCTTCTGCTCGGCTGCCGCATCGCGGAATCCGGTGATGGCCGTGGTTTTGGAGTTTGCCGGCTGAGCCAGCGAGGAGGCCGCCAGCGTGAGAAGCAGGATCGATACCCGAATTGCCTTGATCATCGTCGGAGACTCTTTCCTTTGCGCTGCGCGCGGCGAGATGAGTGAACGTTGCAGGATATCACCTCTCGAAATTCACCGCGCGGGCACCGCGCAGGCAGTCAGCTTCGCGCTACTGCAAAGACCTAGAGGCTTCAGCCACCATGGCGACATCCAGCCAGCCGGAAAGGTCGATGTGTCCGGCGAGAGTGTCGCGGGATTTTCCGTCCACCAGAAAGCGAACGCGAGTGAGCTGCGGAAGTTGGGCCTTCAAGGTGAGCACCATCGAAAAGACCGTCAACTGTTCGACTTCAATGCCGCTGCGATGGGTATTCGCAAACGCCGCATTGAGGTTTACCACGGCCGAAGCCGGATCGAGCAGATACACGTCATGCACGTCAGCTCCGGTGCCGAGTGGGTGCGGGGAACCGGTCTGCAGGTAGCGAGCGATCAGCGTATGCAGCGCGAGACGGCCCCGTTCGCCGGGGTCGCTGGGAAGAGCCGAGGAGATCGTATTGGGACGCAGAGAATTGTCCTCATCGCTGGCAAGGTAGAGGGTCATTTGCTCTGCGGGACCGATGACCGGGGCAGTCAATGCCTGGGTCACCGGTCCCGCACTGATGGATTCCGCCTTGCGTTTGAGATGAACAAGATAGAAGCCCATGGCGAGGATCGCCAGCACCAGGGCAGCAACCACGTACTGTAGCTTGCGGGAGATCACTGGGCGACCTCAAGCTTTCCCCGGAGGGAAGCGATACCCGAAGCCAGCGCCGCCGCGATCTTCTGCTGATACTCCGCGCTGCCTAGCTCGTCCGGAGAGTTTCCCTGCGGCGCAACCTCCACGGCAATCGCCGCCACCGTAACGCTGTTCAGCGGACGCAATGGGGCAGCCGAGCTTCGTACAGGCAAGCCGCTGGCAGTACATTCCGCCACCAGCGCCGCTGCCGCCATGCCGGATTGCTCGAGGTAGGGCGACTGCGCTAGTTCCCACGGCATGAAACTGCGCTTGCTCTGGCCAGCCTGCGGCGTGCCAACCATCGAGGTATACACACGCACGCCGTGGCCGCTGCCTGAAGAGTGTATGGCAACGTAGAGCGAAGCGTGCGAGGTATTCGCTGAAACCGCGCGCTGGTCCCATGTGAGCAGATTGTCGGCCACACGGGTGAGCACCACGGGAATCCCGCGCGCATCCAGCTCTTTTTGCAGGCGTCGAGCCAGGGCCAAATTGACGTTCTTCTCCAGCAGTGTGGGAGAGAGAACCGCGCCGGTTTCGTAGCCCCCATGGGCCGCATCCAGAATGACAAAGGGACGCGAACGTGGCGCAGGGACCGTGGGACGTGCCTGATTAGCCGCCTGGCTTGCCGTTGGCGCCGCGGGCAACCGGGGCCGGGGTTGGGGCCGGTGGCGGCACCGCAGCAATAGTTACGGTGCGCCCGCCATCACTGATGGAAACCGTGGCGGGCTGAAGAATGTTGGCGATGAACTCTGCGCCGCCGGGAATCTCCGCGAAGCTGGTACTGGCCAGAAATGGATCGCCATAGGAGACATTGTCAGCCCCGTTGCTCACCACAGGTTCGCGGTGGAAGAGCAGGCGCACGCGGTTCTTCTCGATCAGGGAAGAGGGATTGACGGGAGTTGGAAAGCTGAGCACGAGCCGGGACGGAGCGCGACGCAGTTCGGCTGAATAGTGAAACTGCGTCGAGCCTATAAACAAGCGGCGGGGCGCGGCGTGGAACTCCGCACTTTGGCCGGCGATGCTCGACAGCAGTTGGGTGATCGACGCGTCCGGGATGTAGCCCCGGCCATCGACCAGAAGAAAATTTGAGGCCAGCTCAAGTTTGTTATTGGAGCGAGTGCGATATTGCCGCTTGCCATCCTGGAACTCGGCGGCACCACCGTTGAATACCAGGATGAGCTTCTTGCCTTCGATGCGCGACTCAAGCCGGCCAAGCGGCTCCAGCAGATCGGTAATACCAACGTAGTCCACACCGTCGCGAACCAGAATGTCCACCTGGTAGTTAGTCTGCGGTGCGTAGACGGCCACCCGGCGCGGCTCGGCAGCAAAGCCAATCGCCAGCAACAGCAGCAGCAGCGTCGTGACTCGAACGGAGATAGGGTGCGCTTTCGGCATGAGAGGTCGCGGAAGGGCCTGTGTACTTTATCCTACGACAAAATGCGGCATCGGGAGAGAACCCGGATCACCCATCTGGATTTCGGATCGGCCCGGCAGTCGAAGATCCCGGCTTCTGAATGACACTGTCCTGAATTCCGTATTTGCGATTCTTCCCGGGTGACGATGCCGGTTGCTCTTTGCCGGTTCCCGTTTTACGCTGAGAGTGGAGTCTCTGTATTCCTATGAACCGTCGCCTGTTCCCTTTGCTTTTTCTGATGGTATGGACCGCCGCCGCGCTGGCGCAGTTTGGTTCTAGTTCCTCTTCGCAGCCGGGAGTGCAAGCTACGAGGCCGAAGCTTTGCCGAACTGTATGCCGCGCAGAAGGTACTTCTCTCCAACTATTGCCGACTGGATTTTGAAGGTTCGCGCCTGGAACCAGCGGGCTGGAGCCGCTTCAAACCGTATACCTCTCTGCGCAATAATCCGGAATTTACCCGCGTGGTCGTCGTGACCCGTTTCAATATTGAAAGTCCGGAACAACCAAGCGAAGAGTTGAGCGCCAGCTATCAAGCAATAGGCTATTACCAGGAGGGTGAGGGCTACACGCCTGCCTCGTCCAATGACCAGGTTACATTCCGGGTGCAGGAGCAGAATGATACTTTGCTGGTAACGGAAGTCCATCCGGAAACGCCCCATGTCTCGCCACGCGCCGCCTTGGCCTGGATGACCTTGCGTTTGGCTGATCCGAAGACCAGTGAACTGGAGCGGACTCTTCTGAATGACGCGGTACGCCAGTTGAATAAAGCATTGCCGCAGCCTCGCCCGACGACGAACCCGCCGGGAGCGTAGGTTAATCCATATATCTCTGCGAGCCCGGAACATGCGCTCCGCGCCATCTGTATTCCCTGTCGCTCTGTCCGGCTGTTTCCAACCTTGGCCTGCGGTCATCCAAGTTATTCAGGATTAAGACTGAGGTTTACGATGATTCGCTTGACAGCCAGCGACATGTGCGCTGCTGCCGGAGTGTGCTGAATGTCTGCCAACAAGCACCCATGGCATGCGCTCGGCGCTTTTGCGCTGGAACAGTTAGAACGCGTCTTCGACATAATAGAACGTGTGCTCCGTCTGGCGTAGCGCGTGGCGCAGCGGGGCATCACGCGTCAAAGGTACGGGCTTCCGGGGCAAAAAAGGGGCGAGGCCCAGAGCCTCACCCCCGTGCAGCGTTTCGATCTATAGACGCGTACTTGCCCGCCTCCAGGACGTGAGCCGCAACTTTATTCCGCGCCGCAATCACGTTGATCGGATCAGCCTTCGCCAGACGGCGCAGGATCGACATTTGCGTGCGCAGCATGTCGCCTTCGGCGACGTCCGCCAATGCCTTCTTGGCTGCGGCCTCCACCCGGGCAAAAGCTCCCTGCAGATACACATCGCACATGGCCAGGGCTACGGCCGACGCAGCTTCGCCCCGGTTTTCCATCAGCTTCAGCGTGCGCGCCAGCACCGAATCCATCGCGTACACTTCAATGACGATGTCGGCGATTGCCCCCATCACCTCCTGATGATCGGTAATCTGCTGCATGTATTTCTGCGAAGCCGCACCGGCGACCATGAGGCCAATCTTTTTCGCGTTCTCAAGCAGCTTGCGCTGAGCCGCCAACTTGCGATCATCCTCCTCGGCAAAGGCAGGACCGGCCATCACCTCGTCCATCAGCTTCTTGATCGCCGGCAGCAATGGAAGCTGACCGCTCACGGCTCGCTTCAAAAGCCATCCGGTGATGATGAGGCGATTGATTTCGTTGGTGCCTTCAAAGATGCGATTGACCCTTGAGTCGCGATAGGCGCGCTCGGCTGGGTACTCCTCGACAAATCCATAGCCGCCGAAGATCTGCACCTGGTTGTCCACCACCATGTCGAACATCTCCGAAGCCCACACCTTGATGATGGAGCACTCGACCGCGTACTCTTCGATGGCCTTGCGAATGAGCTTGGACTCGTCGGGCGAACCTTTTTCGATGTCGGCAGTCGCCGCGTCCATCATGCCCACGGTGCGATACACCAGCGCCTCGCCCGCGTAAACGCCAATGGCGATGTCGGCCAGCATCTCTCGCACCATGCCGAACTCGCCGATGGTTTTGCCGAAGGCCTTGCGCTCCTTCGCCCACTTGATGGAATTGGCGAGCGCCGTACGCGCACCGCCTACGCACGCCGCGCCCGAGTTTGAAGCGGCCCACGTTCAGGATGTTGAAGGCAATCGTCGCACCCTTGCCAACCTCGCCCAAAACGTTCTCCACCGGGACCTGACAGTCGTTGAGAATCAGCGGACAGGTGGACGACCCACGAATCCCAAGCTTGTGCTCCTCGGGACCGACGCTGAGACCGGGGAAGGTGCGCTCGACGATGAAGGCGGTGAACTTTTCGCCATCTACCTTGGCAAAGATCACGAACACGTCCGCGAACGAGGAGTTGGTGATCCACATCTTCTCGCCGTTGAGCAGGTAGTGCTTGCCGTCGGCCGAGAGCACCGCCTTGGTGCGGGCATTCATGGCGTCCGAACCCGAACTGCTCTCCGAAAGCGCATAGGCGCCAACCCAGTCGCCACTGGCCAGCAGTGGTAGATATTTCTTCTTTTGCGCGTCGGTGCCAAACCAGACAATCGGCAAAGTGCCGATGCCGACATGGGCGCTAAAGGTGACGGCAAAGGAGCCGGATTTCGCGATACGGTCAGCGATGATCGAAGACGAAACCTTATCCATCTCCGCCCCGCCGTACTCCTCTGGAATGTCAACACTCGTCAGTCCAAGCTCTGCGGCCTTCTTCAGAAGTTCGCGGCTGAAAGCGAAATCCTTCTGCTCGATGCGGTCGGAGTTGGGCACAATCTCCTGAACCGCAAAGTTCTCAGCGGTCTGCTCGATAAGTTTGTGCTGGTCGCTAAAATCTTCAGGCGTGAAAACATCCTGAGGATTGGTCTCCTCGATCAGAAAATTTCCGCCTCTGATCTTCTTCTGTGCCGGTGTAACGGTTGTTGCCATTCTTGCTCCTCCATATCTCTGGTTACCGCGCGCGGGGCGTCCCCGGCGTGCGGATTCACGTTGCTAATTGATGTTTTCGAAAATTCCCGCAGCACCCATGCCGCCACCGACACACATGCTGACAATTCCGTAGCGCTCGTTGCGGCGCTTGAGTTCGCGCAGCAGAGTCGCGGTGAGTTTGGCTCCGGTGCATCCCAGCGGATGGCCGAGCGCGACGGCTCCGCCATTCGGATTGATCTTTGCGGGATCGAGCCCTGCTTCCTTGATGACCGCCAGAGCCTGCGCGGCAAAGGCTTCGTTCAACTCGATCACTCCGATCTGGTCGAGGGTAAGGCCAGCCAACTTCAACGCCTTCGGAATGGCAAAGACCGGGCCGAGGCCCATCTCTTCCGGCTTACAACCCGCCGTGGCAAAAGCCACAAAGCGCGCCAGAGGCTTTAGTCCGAGAGCTTTCGCGCGCTCGGCACTCATCACCACGGCGGCGGCTGCGCCGTCGCTCATCTGCGAGGAATTGCCGGCCGTGACCGTTCCTTTCATGTGGAAAGCAGGCTTGAGCGCGGCGAGAGCTTCCACCGTGGTATCGGCGCGCGGGCCTTCGTCCACCTGGAATTCGATGGCCTGCACCGCCAGTTGCACGGCGGCCGAACCGCGCGTAGCCTGCGGCGCCGGAGCACGGAAGGTGACATGGACCGGCACGATCTCATCCGCGAAGGCTCCCGTCTCGATGGCCCTGAGAGCTTTCTGATGGCTCTGATAGCTGAACTCATCGGACTGCTGGCGGGTGATGCCGAAGCGCTGCGCGAGCCGCTCCGCGGTGAGCCCCATCGAGAGATATGCATCCGGATAGTTCTGCACCAGCGATGGATTGCACGAGACCTTGTGGCCGCCCATCGGAATCATCGACATCGATTCGGTGCCACCGGCGACGATCACCTCCGCGCCACCGGCGGCAATCCGATCGGCTGCAATCGCGATGGATTGCAGGCCGGACGAGCAAAAACGGTTGATCGTCATCGCCGAAGTTTCCACCGGCAGCCCCGCACGCAGCGAGGCGATGCGCGCCACATTCATTCCCTGCTCGGCTTCGGGCATGGCACAGCCGAGGATGACGTCCTCGATTTCATGCACATCCAATTCCGGCACGCGTGCCAGCGCGCCCCGGATGGCAATCGCGCCGAGGTCATCGGGACGGGTGGCGCGCAGGGTTCCTTTGTATGCTTTGCCGACCGCAGTCCGGACGGCGCTTACGATGACAACTTCTCGCATGGTTCGCTATCTCCTCGGTCGAATTTAGTTGCGCAGTGGTTTGCCGGTTTTGAGCGTGAACTGAATTCGCTCCTGCGTCTTGCGCTCGCCGCAAAGGCTCTTGAAGGCCTCGCGTTCCAGGTCGAGCAGATACTGCTCGCTGACCGGGGTTCCGGGGGTTAACGCTCCGCCGCAGAGCACTTCGGCAATCTTGGTCGCAATCTTCACTTCATGGTCGCTGATGAATTCGCCCTGCCGCATCAGATGTACGCCGAGTTTGAGCGTTGCCAAAATATTTTCGCCGGGCGCGGGAATGTCCGTACGCGGCACTGGCGCGCGATAGCCTGCACGGGCAAGTTCCAGCGCGTGCGCCTTGGCGTCGCTCAACACGCGTTCGCGGTTCATCGTGATTTCGTCGCCACGGCTGAGGAAGCCGAAACCACGAGCCTCAAAAGCCGATGTCGAAACCTTGGCCATGGCTACGGTTTCGAATGCCTTCTTCATCGCCTCCATCATCTCGACCGATTCGGCGCGACCTTCCGGACGGATGGATTGCGCGGCATCGACGGCGCGCAGAGTCATCTCCTTGCAACCACCCCCACCGGGGAGTAAGCCGACGCCGGCTTCGACCAGACCCATGTAAAGCTCCGCATGCGGCCGGCGAGCCGTGGCGTGGAGCGACACCTCGCAGCCTCCGCCAAGGGTCATGCCAAAGGGTGCGACGACCACGGGCTTGGGCGAGAATTTAATGAGTTGCGTCATGTTCTGGAACTGGCGCACCATCATGTCCACGTCATCCCACTCCTCATCCTGCACGGCCATCAGCAGCAGCATGATGTTGGCGCCGACGGAAAAATTCGCCGCGTCATTGGTGATAACGAAGGCATCAAATTCGTCGCCCGGGCCGCCCGGCTTCAGTACCTGGGAGGTGAGCTGAATAATGTCTGCTCCCAGCGAGTTCATCTTGGAATGGAACTCGATGCCACCGACGCCGTCGCCAAGATCGATCAGCGAGGCTCCGGAATTCGCCTTTACAACGTGGTTGGATTTCTTTGCGACCGTGATGCTCCAGACCCCGGGCGCAACCTTTTCTTCCTTCATGGAGGTGCTGGCAAAATCGAAGTACGCCCGTCCGCTCACATGATGGGGAGCGTCCGTGTACCAGCTTGTAAAGCCGGCGGCGAGAAGTTTCTCCACGTTGGCAGCGACGGGCTTGCCCTCCTGCTTCATGCGCTCGACTGAGGCCGGGACGCCAATCTGCATCCCAGAGTTCGAACGGTCCCATCTCCCAGTTGAAGCCCATCCGCATGGCACGGTCGATTTCGACTACGTTGTCGCTGATCTCCGGAATCCGGTTCGCCGAGTAGGTAAAGACCTCTGACAGCGCCGTCCATAGGAACTGCCCGGCTTTATCGAGTTTCTCGCCGCCGAAGCCGGTCAACATGCGCACCCGCTCGCCGAGCGAGTCCACGTTTTTCGCCATCTCCAGCGCCGGAAATTTGGGACGCTGCGCAGGATGGTATTCGAGGGTCTTCCAATCGAGCGCCAGACGCTTTTCGCCTTCGGGGCCGCGCTCCTTCTTGTAGAAGCCCGCGCCGGTTTTGTCGCCCAGCAGCTTGCGCTCGACCATCTGAGAGTAGAAGGGAGGAAGTTCGAGATCGCCACGCTCATCGAGCAACTCGACATCGCGGCCTCCCGCTCCGGCGAGCGCAGGCGCGAGCCGCTTGGCATTCTTCACCACATGGCCCAGAACATCCAGTCCTACCATGTCGATGGTGCGGAAGGTGGCCGACTTCGGGAAGCCGATGGCAGCTCCGGTCAGCGCGTCCACGTCCTCAATGGAGAAGTCGAACTCCTGCATCAGGCGGACGATGTTGACCACGCTAAAAGTGCCAATGCGGTTGGCGATGAAGTTCGGCGTGTCCTTCGCGTAAACGATGCCCTTGCCGAGACGGATGCTTGCAAACTGCGCGATCGCCTCAACCGCCTCCGGATCGCTCTCTGGAGTCGGAATGATCTCCAGCAGGCGCATATAGCGCGGAGGATTGAAAAAATGGGTACCAAACCAGTGGCGGCGGAAATCGTCACTGAAGCCCTCGGCAATGGAGTGCACGGGAAGGCCGCTGGTATTGCTGGTAATGATGGTTCCGGGCTTGCGGACAGCCTCGACCTTGCGCAGCAGAGCGCGCTTGAGATCAAGGTTTTCCACCACGGCTTCGATGATCCAGTCGCAGTCGGCCAGCAGGTTGAGATCGTCTTCGAAATTTCCGGTGGTGACCAGGCGCGCCAGTCCCGGCTCCATGAAGGCTGCAGGCTTGGCTTTGCGCGCCGCCTCCAGCCCTGCTTCGGCAATGCGGTTGCGAGCCGCTGCCGGGGCGCCAGCTTGGGTGTCTGGTGGAACAATATCCAGCAGGTAAGAACGCACCCCGGCATTGGCCAGGTGCGCGGCGATGCGGGAACCCATCGTTCCCGCGCCGAGGACGGCGACTTTCTCGATTCTTTTCAGCATCGGTAAGGCTTCTCCGAACAATCGACAGCAATCAATGCGGCCCAGAAACGGCTATACCCACCAGAGGATGTGTCGCAAACTACTGTGCGGGACACCAATGGTTATAAGAGTTCGGATGCGAGAAAACGGTAAAGTAAGAAAAATGAAACAAGGAAGGCTCTGACGCTCGACTCAATTTGGAACTCGGCGCTTCCGAAATCAGCTTGCCCATAAAACAATCGACAAAAGACCCGAAATATAGAGGCGGCGCGCGTCGAGAATGTGGGGTGAGGATGGCAACGACGCGCGCCTTATTAAATTGGATCAACCTTACTGAATGAATTGCCATTCAGTCAAGAGCGTAAAGTTATAAACCATTATAAATATGAGAGATATATTTTTCTGGCGCGCGGCGGCACTGGACGCGATTGGCGCGCAAGTGCCTGCCCCTGATTACTTCTGATAGCTGCGGGCGGGGCGGTTGACGGCCCCATTCTCCGGGAGCGGCTGGGCGGTCGTGTTCCTTGCGCGCTTCGCCCCCGCGTGGCGGAGCAGAGCGCGGTTGCGAGGGACCATGCTGCTTTGCAGGGTTGCGTCCTGCCTGAATCAGGTTGCGCGCCTGTCCTGGGTTGCGCGGCTGCCAGTTCCCGCGCTGCGATGGACCGCGCTGCTGCGCTGTTGGACGCGTTGCCCCTGGTCCGGGCGACGACGGCAGCGGAGCTGGCGGGGTCAACCGCTCGGGATGTTCGCGCACAATCTTCTGCGCCATCTTCAGGACTTCGCGCTCGCCCCGATAGGTAAGCTTGCGGTGAGCCTTGTCGAGGGGAAACCAGAAAGCTTTGCGGACTTCGTCGCGCATGTCCGGTCGAATCTGCCCGAGGCGTCCGGAGGCGTAGAGGAACAGGTAGAAGCTCACGGCCTTGGATACATGCTCGCGGCCTCCCCAGGAACGGACGTACAGATAACGGATGGTGGTGAGGCGGAACAAGCGCAAGCCACGCACTCCGGTTTCTTCGAACACCTCACGATCGGCGCTCTGCTCAGGCGTTTCGCCCTCATCCACTCCGCCCTTGGGCAACGCAAACACCGTACCTTCGGGCCGCGCCTTGGCGCGCCGGGTAATGGTATCCGCGTTGATAATGTTGGGTTCGATGATCGCGACCTGCCATTCTCCACGAATATGCCTGAGCACGACTCCGCCGGCCGATGTTTCGTACACCACCTTTTTTGTGGACGGCGGGTTGGCCGCGTCTGTGGCGCCGGGACGTTCATGCACTGTTTTCTTCTGAGCCGGCAAATTAGACACGCTTGGCAGACCTGACCGTAAGCTTAATTTCACCATGTTCGCAAACTATGTGCCTTGGGGGCAAGCGTTTGCTCGAATCCTTTACACGAATTGCACCGGCAAAAGATAATCCGTGACCCGGCTTGCCAGTCCACGCCACACGCGACACACTGGAAGAACCATGCGGCGGCAGCTCTTCTACTGCGATCACCACGAAATCCACCTGCCTGCGGAGCACAAGTTCCCCATGGCAAAGTACCGGCTGTTGCGCCAGATGCTGGAGCAGGATGGCTCGTACTCGATGACACCAGCTCCGGCGGCCCTGCCGGAGATGATCGCGCGCGTGCACGATCCGGCCTACGTTGCCGCTTTTCTGCGTGGCACCCTGTCCCCTCAGGCGATCCGGCGAATCGGCTTTCCCTGGTCGGAATCGCTGGTGCGGCGCACCTTGTGCAGCGTCGGTGGAACGCTCTCGGCAGCCGCCGACGCGATGGAGTGTGGCTACGGAGGGGTGCTTGCCGGAGGCACGCATCACGCGTTTCGAGGCGAAGGTTCAGGATTTTGCGTCTTCAATGACATTGCGGTGGCTGCCTCCTGGCTGCTGCGCGAGCGCGGCCTGGTGCGTCTGGCGGTGGTCGACTGCGACGTGCACCAGGGCGACGGTACGGCGCAGATATTTGAAGACGATGCGCGGGTGTTTACTCTTTCACTTCACGGACGAAAGAATTTTCCCTTTCGCAAGCAGCGCTCCCGCCTGGATGTCGAGCTGGAGGATGCGACTGGCGACGAAGAGTACCTGGCGGCACTGGAGGGCGCGATGGACGCGGTGCTGGGGTTCCAACCGCAGGCCGTATTCTTCCAGTCCGGAGTGGACGCACTCGCCTGTGACCGCCTGGGCAGACTGGCCCTGACCCATGAAGGACTGCGGCGGCGCGACCATCTCGTGCTCTCGCTCTGCCACCAGAGCGGTATCCCGGTGGTGGTCACGCTGGGGGGTGGATATGGCGATCCGCTGCAGGCCACCGTCGAAGCGCACGCCAATACGTATCGCATGGCGCTGGACATCTTTGGCGAAGAGAGGTAGATTGCAGGCGGCAAGCTACAACTCGCAATACAGGTTGCTGTATCAAACAGTTAGACGGTTGAAGCGTAGCAACTTCGACTTCAACCGCGGGTTTGCACGATGAGGGCAATCCGCATGAAGCAGTTCTCCCAGATTTCGCGCTCCATCCAGGTGTTCTTTCGCGAGCTAAGCGGAGTTCCAGAAACCAAGGCCGTATCCCCGCGCACGCTCGGGGTAGCGCTCGGCGGAGGCTTCGCCCGTGGCATGGTTCACATCGGCGTGCTCAAGGTTCTGGAGGAGGCGCGGATTCCGATCGCCGCCATCTCCGGCACCAGCTCGGGTTCCATCATTGCTGCCGGCTTTTGCAGCGGCCTTTCAGCCGCGGAATTGGCGGAGGTAGGCTGCCGCTTACGCTTCAAGGATATCGCCCGCTGGACGCTGGATCGGGGCGGCTTCTGCTCCAATGACCGCCTCGGCGCATTCCTCACCCGCATGTATCCGTGCAAGGACTTTTCCGAGCTGCGCACTCCACTGGTGGTGGTTGCCACCGAGCTCATCAGCGGCCAGCCCGCAATCTTCCGCAAGGGATCGATCTGCGACGCGGTGCGCGCCAGTTGCGCCTATCCTGGAATGTTTACCCCGGTGGAGATCAACGGAGTGCTGCACGTGGACGGCATGCTGAGTTACGAGGTACCCACCACTCCGCTCAAACTTAAGCAGATGGGGATCGATTGCGTAATGGGAGTTCACCTGCAGTCGCACTGGAACCAGAGCGGAGCGCCACGGCATTTCTTTGATGTCATCGGCCAGTGCTTTGCCATCGCGCAGACCCGCATGAGCCTGCAATGGGAGAAAGATGCCGACCTGCTGCTCCAGCCCAACGTGGATGGCTTCGCATTCGATGACTTCGCGCGCGCCCCGGAGTTGATCGCCCTGGGCGAGGAGTCTATGCGTGCCATGCTTCCGGCGCTCAAGCATAAGCTCGGGATTGTGGACTTGAAGGAGACTCCGGCAAAGATTGCGGCGGCGAAAGTCGCCAAACCAGCCGCGGTCCAAACCCCCGCGTAAAGGCAGAGGGTACGAGGTATGTCGGCTAACCCGGAGTTCGCCTACTTCAGGGCTCCCAGCTCCGGCCTCAGCCTGTAGATCAGGCTATTGATGACGATGGCCGCGAGCGCCATGGCGGCGACGGAAACCGGGGCGGTGAAGGTTCCGGCCAGCGTGCCGGCCATCAGGCTGCCGAAGGGAGCAAAGCCCAGGAAGGCCGTGGCGTAGATGCTCATGACCCGGCCTCGCATCTTGTCCTCCGACAAGTGCTGCAGCATCACATTCACGTTGGCGATCATCAGGACCATGAAGTATCCGGTACCCACCAGCATCAGCGCGCTCAGCCACTCATTGCGAGAAACCGCGAACAACGCTACAAACCCGCAGAACGCCAGGGAGGAATGGAAAACGACCCGTCCGCGGTGCTTCACCTGGTGAATGAAAGCCATGGTGACGGCAGCCAGGAATGCGCCTCCGCCATTGGCGGCCATCAGCAGACCGAAGCCGCGCTCGTTCAGGTGAAGTATCTGCTTGGCGAAGAGCGGCACGAAAGTGATATAGGGAATCACCAGGACGCTGGCGACCGCCGTCATCGCCAGCAGGGTAAACAGATCCCTGCGCTCAAAGACATAGCGCAGTCCTTCCTGAAGGTCCTCCCACATCGTGTTCTTCTCGGCGGGATACAGCGGTGGATAACTGATGCGGGTAAGCGCCACCAGCACCGCGACAAAACTCAGTGCGTTCAGCAGAAAGTTTCCCTGGATTCCGAACCATGCCATCGCAAAGCCGCCGAGCGTGGGCCCAACCACGCGCGACATATTGAATTGCGCGGCGTTGAGCGCGATGGCGTTGGCCAGGTCCTCACGCGGGACCAGTTGCGGCACCAACGCCTGGTAGCTCGGATTGTTCAGCGCCATGGCAATTCCCGTAGTGAAGGAGATCAGCACCAGCAGCGGCAGGGTCATCCGGTGCAGCGCCGTCAGGCCCCACAGGATGAAGGCGAAGATCATCATCGCCGATTGTGTCACCAGCATGAGCTTGCGGCGGTTAATGCGGTCGGCGATGACTCCGCCGAGCAGTGAAAACGCCAGCATGGGAGCGCTGGAGGCAAAGCCCACCACGCCCAGCCAGAAGGCGGGATTGTCCGTCGCAAGTTGCAGAACCAGCCAGCCCATGGCGACGTTCTGCATCCACGTACCGATGTTGGAGAGAAAGTTGCCACCCCAGAACCATCGGAAATCGCGATTGCGGAGAGCGCGAATCATGTGTGGCATGTCGCCGCTAGTGCTGCCCACCTGTGGGGCAAGCGGCTCGCTGGCAGCAACCGATTCGAGCGGCTCTGCCGCGCGTTCCTCGGCTTCGCGCTCGCTCGTCCATTTCTCTTTCTGATCCATCACCTCTCCCGCGGGCAAGAAAAGAGCAGGAGGCGGGCTCCTGCTCCGGTACCGCTCGGTTCCTGTCTGCTACTTCACACGCTGCAATCCCGCCGGCACCTCGGCCTCGCGGAGAAACTTTGCACTTTCCTCCGGCGGAGTCGGATTGATATAGAAACCCGTACCCCATTCGAAGCCGGCCGTATTGGTCAGCTTGGGAATGAACTCAATGTGCCAGTGGTAGTACTCAAGCGAATTCTCCTGCACGGGCGCGGTGTGCAGAGCAAGGTTGTAGGCGGGATTGTCGAGCGCAATGCCGCACTTCAATAGTAACTGTTTCAGCGCGGCCGCCAGATTGATCATCTGGTGCGATGAAAGATTCTCGAATGCCGACTCATGGCGCTTGGGCATGATCCAGGTTTCAAAGGGGAAGCGCGGCGCAAACGGTGCAAAAGTAAGAAAGTCCTCGTTCTCGCTGACAATGCGTACTGGATTCTCCATCTCCTGCCGCAAAATGTCGCAGAAAGATACAGCGCTCCTTGATGGTGAAGTATTGCTTGGCGCCCTCGAGTTCCTCGCTGACATGCTTGGGCACAATCGGCAGTGCGATGAGCTGCGCGTGCGGATGTTCCAGAGTGGCCCCGGCAGCCTCGCCGTGGTTCTTGAAGATCATGATGTACTTGAAGCGGCGATCCTGCTTCAGATCGACAATTCGGTCGCGCCAGGCCCAGAGAACGCTCTCAATATTCTTTTGCGGCAGCAGTCCGAAATGGGCGGTGTGGTCCGGCGTTTCGACGATTACTTCGTGCGCGCCAAGGCCGTTCATTTTGTCAAACATGCCCTCCGCCTGACGATTCAAAGTGCCTTCGATTCCGAGCGCCGGAAACTTATTGGGCACCACCCGCACCGTCCAGCCGGAGCCATTCTTCTGCCCGTTGCCGTTGGAGTCCGGGCGATAGGCCAGCACCTCGGAAGGTGTTTTCATCTCGTTTCCTGGACAGAATGGGCAAAACCCGCCCTTCTGCACCACCTTATTGCGGAGAAAGTCGCTGGGCCGCTTGGCGCGGTCCGTGGAAATGATGACCCAACGTCCGACTACGGGATCTTTTCTCAGTTCAGGCACAAACGTTCCCCTTGCGCCGTTAGAGCAAATGGCGGCGCTTGCCACTCATACTACGCCAGGAAAAGGCTTCTTTGAAAAGATCAATCTCCGGAGGCTTTCCCGATACCAGATAGATGCTGACGACATCAAAACGGGATTGCGGACGCGGCCCGGGGCTAAGGGTTCGACCGCTCCGGACAAAGCTGCGAAGAAACTCCGATGCCATCCCCCGCAGTTCAGCCTGCTTGGGGCGATCGACGGCAGCTTCGGCGGGCTTTACGGCATGACTGCTGCGGGTCTTGACCTCGATGAAGCAAAGGACATTGCCCTCCCAGCCGATCAGATCAACTTCCCCCTTGCGCCCCTTGACGCGCCAGTTGCGAGCGATGATGGTGTAGCCTTGGCGGCGCAGAAAGTAAAAAGCCATGTCCTCGCCTTTGCGTCCGGTGCGCATGTGGGCGGCACCGCCTGGCACACGCCGGAAGAGCCGCGCCATGCGCTCCAGTGCCGCCGTAATCAGTTCGGGAATCCGTCCGCTGGACATGCCGCAGAAGTGTACCGCAGAAGCGCTTCCCTGCCGAGTAAATCACACTGCAAAGAGCAGAAACTTTGATTTAAGATCGAAGACGCGAGGATGGAGAGAATTTTGAAGAAGCTGATTGTGTTTGATCTGGATGGCACCCTTGCCGAAAGCAAATCGTCTCTTGATGCCGAGATGTCAGTACTGCTCGGCGGCCTGCTCAGCGTGGCCAAGGTGGCCGTGATCTCCGGCGGTGACTGGCCGCAGTTTGAAAAACAACTGGTCGCAAACCTTCCCCAGGGTCAACCAATGGAGAACCTCCTGCTGCTCCCCACCTGCGGAACCAAGTTCTTCCAGTACAGCGGGGGATGGAAAAAGCTCTACTCGGAAGATCTCACCGGGGACGAGAAGGCGAAGATCCTCGACTCGATGAATCGGGCGCTCGAAGTAACCGGCTTCAAACCGGAACAGACCTGGGGGCAGATTGTCGAGGACCGCGGCAGCCAGATCACCTTCTCCGCGCTCGGTCAGCAGGCTCCGCTGGCCGCAAAGGAAAAGTGGGACCCCGATTTCGCCAAGCGGACGAAGATCAAAGCAATCCTCGACACCTATATTCCAGAATTCTCCGTACGCATGGGCGGCACAACTTCGATCGACGTAACCAAGCCCGGCATCGACAAGGCCTACGGAATCCGAAAGCTGCGCGATATCCTCGGCATCGCCATTGAGGAGATGATCTTTATCGGCGACGCGATCTTTCCCGGCGGCAATGACTATCCGCCAAAAGAAATGGGCGTTCCCTCCATCCACATCCGCGACACCCATGAGACCAAGCGCGTGGTGGAGGCGATCATCGACTGCCTGGGGAAGCGCATAGCTTCGCCTTTAGCAACGATTGCCCTCACCCCAGCAGCGCCGTTACCTTCGGCATCCACTCGCTGATCGCGATCTTCTGCGGGCACAGCTCTTCGCACGTGCCGCACGCGATGCAGGCGCTGGACCGTTGCTGCTCGGTAAGAAAAACCTGGTACTTGAAGCGTGCCCCCGCCGTGTCGTCGAACAGGTGGGCGTAGTTAAAGAAGTTGAAGTTGCCGGGAATGTTCACCCCATTCGGACACGGCATGCAGTAGTTGCACTGGTTACATGGGATCACGGTTCGGGCTCGATACAGTTCCTTCACCCGCGCGATCAAATCGTGTTCCGCCTCGCCGAACGCTTGCACGCGCGAGGCCTCGGCAAAGCGTAAATTCTCCTCCACCTGCGCCATCGTGCTCATGCCGCTCAGAACGACCGAAACCTCAGGTTGATCCCAGAGCCATTGCAGCGCCCACTCCGCCGGAGAGCGGCGCACCGGAAAATGCTCCATCGCCTCGCGAATATCTTTTGGCGAATCCGCCAGTCTGCCGCCCAGCAGCGGTTCCATGATCACGACGGCCAGCCCCTTGCTTGCCGCCAGCTTCAGCCCGCGAATCCCGGCCTGATTCTCCGTGTCCATGTAGTTGTATTGAATCTGGCAAAAGCTCCACAGTTCGCTGCCGTTGACGATCTCCTCGAAGCCCGCATAGTCGTCGTGAAATGAGAAGCCGAGATGCCGGATGCGTCCATCGGCAAGCGCCTCGGCAGCCTTGTCGAGAAGGCCGTGCTTCAGGACAATGTCGTGCCAGCGGCTCTTGCTCAGCGCATGAAGAAGGTAGAAATCAATGTGATCGGTCTGCAGCTTTTGTAATTGCTCGCCGAGAATTCTATCGAAGTCTGCCGGACCCTCCACCATCCAGACCGGAAGCTTGGTCGCCAACTTCACCTTCTCCCGATAACCGCCCTGGAGCGCCTTGCCCACTACAATCTCACTCTGTCCACCGTGATATGGATAAGCCGTGTCGAGATAATTCACCCCGTTGTCGATGGCATGATGAATCATGCGCACGGCTTCGTCCTCGATAATGTTGGGGCTCAGCCGCTCGCCATCCGTGGTCGGAAAACGCATACAGCCAAAACCCAGCGCCGAAACCTTCCAGTCGAGCTTTCCAAAATTACGAAATTGCATGATTCCTCCTCGCCTGCACTCCCAGGGCTAACCCCTGCCCTCAAGCACTTCTTCCGCCGTGCACACATCGACCATGCCGCCGCAACCGTAGATCACCGGCAGCACCTTCTCCGCCGGATACTTCCTGCGCCACTCAGCCACCTTCTCGGTGCCCGCGCGATAGGCCGGAAGATACATGCGTCCGAGCAGCGGATGGCGTCCCCATGCTCCGCTCAATTTATCAGCGCGCTCTTCGCTGACCAGAAAGTCATGGCGCAGCACCCTGGCAACTTCCGCCTGCGGACGGCCTTCGCCCCAGGTTAAATAGCTGGATTGATTCTTCGCGTCGTCCTGCAGCAGCGCCAGCAAGGCTCCAATCTGCATATCTTCGTCGGGAAGTTGATCCAGTTCGGTGACCCCGTGCGCAATCAGAATGGCATTGTTCGCGATGCCTTCAAACAGCGCGGCGGCGCGGGTATTCATGGTCAGCACGGTCGCTTCAAAACCGGCGAGTCCGCGCACATAGAGGTTTTGCAGATAGGCAAACGTGGTGACGTGCCCGGGCACAACCTCATGGCTGATCAACTGGTAGAACTCGGGCACGGAGATCTGGAGCGAGGCGTTGATCTCATAGGAGGCCTCGTACTGCGGCGAACCGTCGGCGTTGCGGGCGCGCCCCACGTAGTTCATCGAGCCGGAAAACCACGCATCCTTGATCGGCAGAAAGTCGATATTGGCTCGCGGAACCGTCGCCAGCTCCCTCGGCAGATAGGGCGAGAGGTGGGTCTCGCTCAGGCGGTCGAAGTAGGCAATCACCGCCGAGCCGAGCGTACGAACGCTCGCCATGGGCGTCACCCGGTCTTTGCGCCAGGCGTCCACGGCGGCGATCAGTGAGGGGTCGTCGTGCGAGTTGTGTCCCGCGCGCGCCAGCAATTCTGCTACACGCTCGCGCTTGGCCTGTGGCTGCGAGGGCTCGGGAGCGCGGCCTGTCGAAGCCCGCACGCAACGCTCATAGGAAACCGCCGCATCCCGGCCGAGCATCTCCATCGCAAGGTCCCACATGACTTCGAGCGATACTCCCAGACCGGTAAGATACTTCCCGCGAAGGCCTCCGAGTTTAGCAGCCTCGCTCTTCAACTCTGCAATCGCTGCCGGGAGATCGATTTCTTTGAGATAGGCGTCCACCGCCGCGTGGTCAATCGGGTTGCCGCCGACGCCGCCCGTCTCGCGCACGCGCGCCGCCGATGCCGCGGTGTATGCCAGCGGCAGCGGATCATCACTGAACCACGAGTCGGCGATGAAACGCCCGGTGCCGGAGGGACACATCACGTCGCCGCCCCACAGCGTGTCGATCCCAAGCACCGCATCCGCACAACAACGTTCTGCTGCGTCCATTGCTAGCTCCTTACTCCTGAACTTTCTTTAGCGAACTCAGCCACACGTAACCGCACAATGCCACGAACATCAGCGCTGAGACCGACTCCGAGACCGAGAGGTTGTCATACCACGGCATCTTCACGAGGTCTTCCCGATACCACGGGAAGAGCCGCAGCGCCGCGCCAAAAACTCCGCCCAGCGCGCCTCCCGCCATCAAGCCTGACGCGATAATCACGCCGCGTTCGCGAATCGTGCGTCCGGTCTCGCCGCCCTTGGCCTCCGCTTTCTTGTTCAGCAGATGCGAGAGAAATCCGCCGACCAGCGCAGGAGTATTCAACTCCAGCGGCAGATACATGCCAAGCGCAAAAATCAGCGATGGCTGGCCCAGCATCTCCATCACAATCGTAATCATGGCGCCTACGCCGAACAGGACGTACGCCACCGGCTGCCGGCTCATGAATCCCTCAACCAGCGCCTTCATGATGGAGGCCTGCGGCGAGGCCAGCACCGGCCTCAGGTCGCCGATCGCGGCTTCGCCAAACTGAAAGGTCCGCGCCAGCATCACAATCGTCAATCCGGCGGCGATGGCTGCGGCGATCACGCCGAGGAACTTGACCTTCTCCTGCGCCGCCGGAGTCGAGCCGATCCAGTAGCCCGCCTTCAGGTCGGTGATCGTCTGTCCGCTCACCGAGAGCGCGGTGCAGACCATGCCCGCAATGGCCATCACAAAGAACATGCCCGTCGTGCCTGAGAGTCCAAAGCGCAACAGCACAACAGAGGAGATGATGATCGTCAGCATCGTCATGCCGCTGACCGGATTGCGCGCCGTCGTTGCAATCGCGTTGGCCGCCACCGAGGCGAAGAAAAACGAGAAGACCACGGTGAGCAGCAATCCCAGACCCAGTACCGCCCAGGAGACCTTCAGGCTCCCCAGCAGCAGCGCCACGCCAATCGCGCTCACCACCACGCCCACCAGAATCGAGATCATCGGCAGATCGCGGTCGGTGCGCTCCACGTCCTTATCCTCGCCGCGGGTAAAGCTCTTGAACGCAATCGTGAATGAGCTGGCGACGATTTTGAGGCTTTTGACGATTCCGAAGATTCCCGCCGTCGCAATCGCGCCCACGCCCATAAACCGCACATAGCTGCGATAAATCTGCACGGCTGACATGTCGCCAATCGGCAATGTCCCCGGATACACCGTGCCCGCAACGTGCTGCCCCACAAAGAAGACCAGCGGCACCAGCACCAGGTTTGCCAGCACGCCGCCCGCGCACAGAATCATCGAACTGCGCAGCCCCATGACGTAGCCGAGGCCCAAGGATGAAGCTGATCGCGTCAAAGCTGAGGGCAATGCGCGCCTTCACTCCCAGGGCCTTCACCAGCGGAATCCACTGGAAGCTCACGCTCTCCCTCCAAACCTGGAAGGTGGTGACGAAGAAGTCGTAGATGCCGGAGATAACGGTCGCCTGCAACAACAGCTTGGCCTGCGAGCCGCCCTTCTCACCCGTCACCAGCACCTCTGTAATTGCCGTGGCTTCAGGATATGGAAGCACGCCGTGCATCTGACGCACGAAGTATCGCCGCAACGGAATCAGGAAGAGCACGCCAAGGCATCCGCCGGCAACGCAGATGAAGATGGTTTGCACCGGCTTGGGATCGAGTTTGAGAATGTAGAGCGCCGGCAGCGTGAAGATCGCACCGGCTACCACCGAGCCGGCCCCGCCGCCAATGCCGGTGATGATCACGTTTTCCAGCACCGTGGAGCGCCGCGCATAGACCCGCGCCAATCCAATCGCCAGGATCGAGATCGGGATCGCGGCCTCCATCACCTGCCCCACCTTCAGTCCTGAGTAGGCCGAAGCAACGGTGAAGATGACGCATAGGAAAGTACCCCACAACACGGAGCGCCAAGTCAGCTCACGTTCTTGCGCCGAAGCCGGAACGATGGGACAGTACGTCTCGTTCTCGCCCAGCGGCTTGTAGGCATTGTCTGGAAGTGATTTTGTTTCGACTTCGGTGGCCATCGAGAAACCTTTCATCGCGAGACTCCACGAAGCAGGCGAAGATGGTTTCCGGGTCCGTACTCCCGCAACCGCGCCTCGCCAGCTACCGTGGGAGCAGCGAAATATCAGCGCCCAGCGCGACTAGATTTCGAATACCGCTCCGGTATCAGCGCTGGTGACGTGCAGCAGGTAACGCGCCAGCCAACCCCGCTTCACCTTCGGCTCGAACTTCGGCAGTTCCTTGAGCCGCTGCTCAATTTCAGCGTCGCTCACCTTCAACTCCAGCCTGCAGGTCTTGGCGTTGATGTAAATCCGGTCGCCTTCGCGCACCGCCGCAATGGGTCCACCCGCGGCGGCTTCCGGCGAAACGTGGCCAATGCAGAGTCCGCGTGTACCACCCGAGAAGCGGCCATCGGTGATCAGGGCGGCGCGAATCCCGGCCCCAACAATTGCCGCCGTCGGCGAGAGCATCTCCTGCATACCGGGACCGCCGCGCGGCCCTTCGTAGCGGATCACCACGACATCGCCGTCTTTCACTTCGCCCGCCAGAATCCCCTCCAGCGCGGCTTCCTGCGATTCGTAGATCCGCGCCGTTCCCTCGTACTCCATCATCTCCGGCGCAACCCCGGCAACCTTCACCACCGCACCCTTCGGCGCCAGGTTTCCAAACAGCACAACCAGCCCGCCGGTTTGCGAGAACGCCTTCTCCGCCGTCCGGATCACATCGCCATCGGCATCCGGCGCGCGGCGCACGACATCGGCCAGTCTTCCGGTCACGGTCGGTACGTCGAGATTCAGTTCCGTGGTGCCCTGGCGGTCCAACTCTTTCAGGATCGCCGGAATCCCCCCCACGCGATGCACATCCTCTATATGTACTTCGGGACGGCTTGGCGATACCTTGCAAATATTTGGCGTCCGGGCGGAGATCTCATTCAGCCGCGCCAAGTTGAACGGAATGCCTGCCGAGTAAGCTAGCGCCAGCGTATGGAGAATGGTGTTGGTCGAGCCGCCCATGGCCATGTCGAGCACGAAAGCATTCGTCAGAGACTGCTCGGTGATGATGTCCAACGGCCGGATATTTTCGACCACGCAGCGCTTCAGCGCGTGCGCCGCCTGCTTGGAGAGTGCAATGCGGTCTGGGTTGGGCTCAGTACGGGTGTAGCTGTCATCCACCCAGCGCTCGGCGGGAATCGTCCCGGTACCCGGCACCGACAGGCCAATGGCCTCGCCGAGGCAGTTCATCGAATTCGCGGTGAACATTCCGGCGCAGCTTCCACATCCAGGACAGGCTTTTTCGGCCAGTGACCGCAGTTCTACGTCACTCATCTTGCCCACGCTGTGCTTGCCCACGCCTTCAAAAACCGTGATCAGGTCGGTCCCGCCCGGCCCGGCCAGCATGGGACCCCCACTCAGGTAGACCGCCGGAATATTGATGCGCGCCATGGCGTTATACATCGCCGGCACGATCTTGTCGCAGTTTGCGATCCCGATCCAGGCGTCGCAGGGATGAGCGCCGATAATGGTCTCGATCTCGTCGGCAATCAGCTCGCGTGAGGCCAGCGAATATTTCATCCCATAATGCCCCATTGCGATGCCATCGCACACCGCACCGCCCACGTTGGCGTACCAGACGTTGAATCCCAGCGCCTTGAGCTCCTCGCGTACAATCGCGCCGATCGTGTCCAGATGCGCATGCCCCGGAATCTGGGTCGTGTAGGAGTTGATGACCGTAACAAAGGGCTTCTTCAAGTCGTCGAGCGAATCGATTACGCCCTCGGCCATCATCAGCGAAGCCGCCGGCAGCATGTGTGCACCTTCGGCAAGAATTCGGCTGCCGCGTTTGCGAATGTTTTCTATTCCTGGGTTCATTTGCAATCCAGTTTACTTGACATGGTGCTCTGGTTGCACCACCTCACTTCCAAAAACCCTCCTTCCAGCCCCATCGAATCTTATTCGCGCAGCTCTGGTGCCGCGAGCGGGTGATTCGCATCAGTTGTATTGGCCCTAGCCTGGGCATCTCAAACCACGATCGAAGAAAAGGGGGAAAACAATGGCTGTGTCGCCGGTCTCGAAGAATGACTCTCCCGTACAGGAGGCTCCGGGCTGCTTGCTCCGGGAACGCAGGCTCCTGACTTCACCTTGCCCTTCGCGCCGCATCAAGCGCTTTCGCTCAGTGAGTTGCGCGGCAAACCCGTAATCCTCGCCTTCTATCCCGCCGACTGGAGTCCGACCTGCGGTGACCAGATCGGCTTGTATAACGAGGTCCTTCCCGAGTTTCAGAAGTTCGGAGCCGAGTTGCTGGGAATCTCCGTCGATAGTCCCTGGAGCCACAAGGCTTATACCGAAGCGCGCAACCTGCATTTCCGCCTGCTCTCGGACTTCGAGCCCAAGGGCGCGGTCGCCAAGCAATATGGCGCCTACCGGAGCGCCAACGGTTTCACTGAACGGGCGCTGTTCGTAATCGGAAAAGACGGCATCATCACCTGGAATTACCTCTCGCCGGTCTCCGTGAATCCTGGCGCGGATGGAATCCTGGAAGCACTTGAGAATCTGCCAAAGTAGGAGAAGCTCATGACCAAGCTCAAAGTGCCAGTCTCATCCGAAGACCACATCCAAGGGCCGGAGACGGCCGAGGTAACCCTGGTGGAATATGGGGATTACGAGTGCTCTCACTGCGCCGATGCGTATCCCGTCATCAAGCGTATCCAGCAGCATTTTGGAAGACGGCTTCGCTTTGTCTTCCGCAACTTTCCCTTGACCGAGTCGCACCCGAACGCCGAAGCCGCCGCCGAAACTGCGGAGTTCGCGGGAGCACATGGAAAGTTCTGGGAGATGCATGACCTGCTCTACGAAAATCAGCCGCGCCTGAGTGGTGCGCTCCTGCTGGAACTTGCCCGGAAGTTGCACCTCAGTCCCGCGGCGCTGAGTCAGGCGCTGGAAGACGGACAGTTCACCGCTCATGTCCGGGCTGACTTCAGTGGTGGCGTCCGCAGCGGAGTCAACGGTACACCAACCTTTTTCATCAACGGCTTTCGCCATGATGGCGCCTTCGATTTCGCTGACCTGGTGCAGGCAATCGATGAGGCGATCGGCACGACCAGCAGCTCAGCCCGCGGATAATCTACCTCGGGAAGAGCCGCGCTGACAACCCGGATTCCCCATCCAGCTTCGAACAGGAGGTCGCGTGAACTAACTCAGATTTTCATCTCGCGCTTCCTTTCTCGCCGAGTACGCGTATCCCTTCGGGGCAACCGTCTCACGATGGCTTCAAAGCCGCTGGACTGTCGTTGCTCTTCGGCGGACTCGTGGCAATTGCCTTTGCGCAATTGCTCGAACTACTCTCCGAGATTGCGAGCCACTTGGCGGCGATCAGGGCGCTCCGCCTGTGACCATCGTCACAGACTGGTGTGATACGCTTTTGCAATAGTCTTCCAAAGGAGAAAGAGCTCATGCCACACGTGATCGTGGATGCCTGTACAAAAGATTTTGCTTGCTTGGAAGTATGCCCAACCGGTTGCATTTCTCCCACGGCAGACGATCCGAAAATCGCCGAAGTAACTCAGCTGTACATCAATCCGAAGGAGTGCCTCGACTGCGGTGCTTGCGTAAGCGCCTGCCCCTCCGATGCGATCTTCCCTGCCGGCGGGCTGCCGGACGATAAGAAGGACTTCGCCGATAAGAACATCGCATTCTTCAATAAATAGTTCTGGAACGCAATAAATAGTTCTGGAACGAATGCCATCGGTTCCAAATGACCGCTAAGCTTCCGATTCCCCCCTGGTGATCACCGGGGTTTTTCTTTGGCCGAAAATGAATTTCGCTTGGTCGTACACCCGGTGCTTGAATCGCGCTAAAATGCATCCGCAATACATCCGGAGGCGAGACAATATGCCCACTTACGAGTACCAGTGCAAGGATTGCCGCATCTTGTTCGAGAAGACTCTGACATTGGCTGCGCACGAGCGGGAGCCCGTAACCTGCCCGAAGTGCGGCAGTCTGAAGGTGGAACAGGGATTCACAACGTTCTATCCCGTCACCTCGAAGAAGAGCGCGTGAGAGCAGCGCTACACTGTCTGAGTACATCAACGCTGCAGTTTGTGGAGACCACGAAAATCAAGCCCCGCACCGGGAAGCGCGCGGGGCTGGGTCACTCCAGGTTGCGATCTGAAAATCAGCCGGAGAAACCGTAACCGGGCACGCGACGACAGACGCCGCTCCGGCCACAGGCGCTCGGCCTTGCTTCAAGCGGCTTTTTCGTAAGTGCCTGTGATCCTCCCAACCTTCTCTCGCTGGCGGAATTCCTGAGAACCAGGCTGCGTCATCAGAGGCCAACTAAGGTCTGGCCCCATGGTGATCTGTTGATCTTCCTTGGGCTGTTTCAAAAAGAACGACGGATCGCGGTTCCAATCAAACTCGTGATTGATCTTTTTATCGTCTGCCATATTTACCTCTGCTTCTGGGTTGTCCATCTTGTGGGTTGTCGTTCTTGCGGATCTAGGGTTTTTGATGCGCCTCCGCGAGGATTGAGCACGCAAAACTTGTGGTCTGCAAAACCGCCTTTTCAGGCCAGCCAAGGAAACTGCGTTTCCCTTAGTTGCACTCTCTCGATGGCCGAATTTCCTCTCCCAAGACGGCACGGTCAGCCTACGCTGTTCATTTCTGGTATCGCCGCTTTACGGCAGACCTGCTAGGAGACGCGCGAACGAAGGGCTTCAATTTTGAAGTTTTGCAGAAGCCAGTACCTCTGCCTGAACTATCGACGATGCAACCAGCAAACCAAGCCGAAGCATAAAAGAAGCCGGTCTGCTGTTTCGATGCATCCAACTGAGAGACTACGCTCGACAGAAAACCCGCCACAGGGGGCCTGAAATGTTCCGCTTCGTCACTTCGCTGTTCGGCTGTGCTCACCATCACTGCACCTTCCCGATCACGGCCAAGAAGCAGTGCACGAATCCATCCGAAGGGAAGCCACATGCAACCACCTATATCGTCTGCCTGGATTGCGGCAAGGAGTTCCCCTACGACTGGCAGCAAATGAAGGTGGTGCCGACGAAACACGCGGCTTGACCCTGGACCCGCTGCAACTGATCCCAGGCGTCTCTGCGCGTGCAGAATGCCACGTCGACTTGAATGTTTATGCCAGATGAAATGTTAATAAGACAGGTGTTTGTATGATTGACTTGGAGACTCTGGATATTTATATTGCCCTCATCCTTTAACGAGGAAGCATTCACTTCTTTGGGACGGAACAGCACCGCTGATGCGCTGCACCGCCCTGGTAGCGTCGTTGCGAGTCGGACGCTGTTCGTCCCATAGCTGTAATCAGTTTAACGAGAGTTGCGAACAACGGCACGGCTAAGTGTCGCCCGGAGCTTGTGTCTGCGCGAGTGAAGCGGGAGCAATCTTTGAGTTTTTGGGGGAGATTTGTCTACTGGATATATCAGCACCGAGATCTCAACGCATTGGCCGCTTGCCGACGCGCCGCAACTAAATTGGTACGCGATATATACGCGACCAAGTCACGAGAAGCGGGCCGTCGAGCATATGGCATTGCGCGAGATCGAATGCTATATGCCATCCTACCGGGCGACCCGCCGATGGAAAAACCGCTGCACGGTAGAGTTGGAATTGCCCTTGTTTCCCAGCTATGTGTTTGCCCGGTTTTCGTGGTGCGAGCACGTGCGCGTGCTGGAGATCCCCAACGTGGTTTCGATCGTGGGCAGCGGGCGGGAGCCTCTGCCACTGCGGCATTCTGAGATCGTATCGCTACGCGAGGGTCTGGATCTTCGCCGCGCTGAACCTCACCCATATTTGAATATCGGCGAACGGGCACGGATTCGATCCGGGCCATTAGCGGGCTTTCAAGGTATTGTGATGCGCAAAAACAATGGGTTGCGAGTGATTCTCACATTACAGGAGATCATGAAGAGCGTTGCGGTCGAAGTCGAAGAGTATGACTTGGAACCGATCGGAGAGTCCTCGTCTCAAGCCTGATCCGGGCAGAGCCTAGTTCGGGCGGTGATTTTCCTCTTTAACCTTGCCCTGCACGTTGCGTCTCATGCTCCTGTGACACAGCGCACTGTACCGATATCGACCAAAGCACTATCATCCAAGAGCTCAGCTCGTTAGTTGAATCCGTACTTAGGAACCTCCGAAATCGGTCGCGTGGTTCGTGCCAGTCACATTAGAGTCGCAAGGCCTCCTCCCCCAAGGCCGCATATTTCATTTGTTTGCGGTTGTATTAGGTTGCGTTATCCAGAATCCCGGGCAGCCGTGTTCTGCAAATCCGCGTACTTGCGCGAAGACCTGGAGAGTTCGCCGTGAAGCAATGCCTTCCTTGCCGTACTGATACTCGTCACGATCATCTCCTGGCGGCGAATCTTTTTCCTACTCTTACCCTGTCGGGTGTTTTGGAAATAGCCGTCTCTAACTGACAAGGATTTTGAAAACGCTACGGTTCGGCCCGCGGCAAGAGTGGCGGCATCGCCAGGCCGCAGCTCAAAGCCGATTTCTAAGATGGAGATAGCTATGCTTCGTCCTTCGTGGAACATCCTTCTCCGGAGCGTTTCCGCTCTGGGAGTCTTCGGAATGGCGATCGCTGCCGCCGCCCTGCCGCCCACGGTTGCTCCCGCGATCGTCCCGGAAACCCAATCGCACGAAGCTGCGGCGGCGCGCCTGGCCAGGAACTACGGCCGGTTGCCCCTGAGTTTTGAAGCCAATCAAGGGCAGGCATCCAAGAGCGTGCGCTTCTTGGCGCGGGGGCAGGGCTATGGACTTTATTTGACCAGCGAGGAAGCCGTGCTGACGCTGCACAAAACCGGCACTCGTGGGGCGGCGCCACGCTCCCGGCGCAAAGCACGCTTTGGCCACTCCCCTGAACTCCTGGGTTCGTCGATTCCAGGAAAGAAGGCGACGAACGGCCGGACCGGCACGGAGTCAGCTATGGCGGTGACCGATGTGGTGCGGATGCGGTTGGCTGGAGCCAATCCTGAGCTCAACCCAGTCGGCACCGAACCATTGCAAGGAACCGCCAATTACATTCTGGGCAACGATCCTGCCAAGTGGCACACCAGCGTGCCGACCTATGCACGGGTCCGCTATGCGGGTGTGTATCCGGGTGTGGATTTGATTTACTACGGCAACCAGCGCCAGTTGGAGTACGACTTTGTGGTGGCGCCGGGAGCCGATCCCAAGCCCATACGACTGCACTTCGACGGCGCAAAAGCGCTGAAGCTGGACGGCGCGGGCAGCCTCGTCATCGCGGCCGACAACGGTGAGGTGGCCTTTCACAAGCCAGTGGTATACCAGATGGCGGGTGCTGTCCGCCAGTCCGTCGAGGGGCATTTTCAACTGCTCGGCGATAACACTGCTGGATTCGCGCTGGGCAGCTATGACCGGACAAAGCCGCTGGTGATCGACCCGGTGCTAACGTATGCCACCTACTTGGGCGGTAGCAGCGAGGATTTTGCGGTATCCCTCGCAGTGGATACCGCTGGCGAAGCCTATGTGACCGGACTGACCTGGTCGGTCGACTTTCCGATGACACCGGGTGCCTTCCAGACGGTAAATTTAGCGACTTCCACCAACGATGTAAGTACCGCGTTCGTGTGCAAGTTAAATGCCACGGGTACAGCACTTCTCTATTCGACTTATCTCGGTGGGTCCGGTGTCTCCAATGCCGAAAACGGCCAAGGTGAATATGGCCATAGCATCGCTGTCGATACGACTGGCAATGCTTACGTGACTGGGTGGACCTATTCGTCTGATTTTCCGGTGACCTCCGGCGCATATCAGACCACCAACAATGCCGCTTCGACCGCGGAGGCCACAGGGTTTGTCACCAAGCTGAATGCGAATGGAACCGGGCTGGTCTACTCCACCTACCTGGGCGGCAGCACCTTGGATGAGCCAACTTCGCTAGCCTTGGACTCAGCGGGAAACGCCTACACCACGGGATATACGTTTTCGACTGATTACCCCACGACCCCCGGCGCTTTTCAGACCCTCAACAATTCCTCGGCGGCTGGTGCGTGGAATGCATTTGTTTCCAAACTGAACCCTTCCGGAACAGCTCTGGTTTATTCCACTTATCTGGGCGGCAGCGGCGAAGACGGTTCAACCATCGACGGCAACTACGCCCTGATTCAAGTTGCCGTGGACACAACTGGCGCAGCCTACGTGGCTGGCTTTGCCGGATCGCCAGACTTTCCTGTGACCGCCGGTGTCATGCAGCCCACTAACCATGCACCGGCGGCTACCCCAACGACCCCCGCCGGAGCGAACCTCACCCTGTCCAAACTGAATCCCACCGGGACCGAACTGCTTTACTCCACCTTTCTCGGCGGGAGTAGCGCTCAAGGAGACTTCAGTGAGGGCTTGGCGGTGGATAGCTTGGGTGACGCCTTTATAACCGGCTACACATATTCCAGCGACTTTCCTGTGACCGCCGGGGCATTCCAGACCATGAACAACGGTGCGGCCAGTGGCACGAACACCGCCTTTGCCGCTGAGATCAATCCCACTGCAACCGCGCTGGTCTATTCAACCTTTCTGGGTGGCAGCGACGGCGATGACGCCCTCGGTCTGGCCCTCGACAGCTCGGGCAACTTGTATCTGACGGGCGTGACCATGTCGAGCGATTTTCCGGTCTCACCAAACGCCTTTCAGTCCGCCAATCATTCGACTCCAGGGGCCGGTGGCTGTGGCAGCGCCTTTCTGACAGAGTTGAACGCGAGTGGCATCATGGTCTACTCCACCTATTTGGGCGGAAGCAGTGATGATTGCGGCTACCAGGTGGCAACGCTGAGCAATGGAGCCGTATATCTGACAGGATCCACGAGCTCCTCCGATTTTCCGGTCACCGCCAATGCCTTCGACACCACCTATAATTCGGCGTACAACACTGCATTTGTCGCCCAGTTCAATTTTGGAACGGCTCCGGTCCTGACGGCCTCCGCGACGGCTTTGACCGCCAGCGCCGATCCCCAGTTTGTGGGGAACTCGGTAAATTTCACGGCCTGGGTGGCACCGGCCTCCGGCACGGGCACTCCGACGGGCAACGTAGTGTTCAGCATCGACGAGGTCCCGGTCGCCTCGGTTCTGCTCGACAGCACCGGACAGGCAACCTACTCCACCTCCGGACTGGCAGTAGGCGAACACTACATCCTGGCCAGCTATGCCGGAGACACCACTTATGCATCCAGCAGCAATAGCCTGGCCGAGGCCATCGCGCCCGCTCAATCCTCCGGATCGCCAATCTCGCTGTCGCCAAGCAGTGTGACGGCAGACGGCGCCGGGTTTACCCTGACGGTGAATGGCGCGAACTTCGTCTCCGGAGCAACAGTCAACTGGGGCGCCACGGCGCTGGCGACAACGTATGTGAGCCCGAGCCAGCTTACCGCCTCAGTTCCGGCAAATCTGATTGCGACCGTGGGCGCAGCGAGCGTAACCGTGACAACGTCCGGTGGCACTTCGGCTGCGGCGACATTCACCATCGCGGAGCCAATTTTGCCCGGCGCTTTGCTTTTCGTTCCCATGACTCCCTGCCGCCTGGCGGATACCAGGAATCCGCCAGGTCCGTTTGGCGGCCCATCGATTGCAGGAGGGGCTTCGCGGAGCTTTGCGATTCCGGACAGTGCCTGTGCGGTTCCCCCCACGGCGGCGGCCTATTCCATCAACCTCACCGTTGTCCCGCAAGCAGGATTAGGTTTTCTGGCGGTTTGGCCCACCGGAGGAGAGGCACAGCCTAACACCTCAACGCTGAACTCCGATGGCCGGGTGAAGGCAAATGCTGCTATCGTTCCGGCTGGTACCAACGGTGCGATCAGCATATACGCCAGCAATACCACTGACGTCGTGCTGGACATTAATGGCTACTTCGTGCCAGCGACCAACACCTCTGCACTGGCGTTTTATGCACTGACGCCCTGCCGCATTGCAGACACGCGTAATCCGAGTGCACCCTTGGGTGGACCGTCGCTGGTCGGTAATACGAACGGGCAAGGTCGTGCTTTTCCCATCCTGTCGAGCACGTGCAACATCCCTTCAACTGCGCTAGCGTATTCCCTGAACCTTACAGCGGTTCCGCAAGACGGCCAGGCACTCGGTTATCTGAGCGCTTGGCCGACCGGACAAGCGTGGCCGGGGGTTTCGACACTGAACTCGCCCGGTACGGTGGCAGCAAACGCCGCGATCGTGCCGGCGGGAACCAATGGAGATATCACCGTGGTGGGCTCCAGCAACACGGACGTGCTGATCGATATCAACGGGTACTTCGCGCCGGTGGGCTCGGCCGCCGACGGCCAGGCGCTGTTTCCCGTCACTCCGTGTCGCGTGCTGGATACGCGGAACGTAATCGGTGCGATCAATGGAACGCTGCCAGTCAATGTGACGAGTAGTTCCTGTGCTTTACCGTCAGCCGCGGAGGCCTTTGTGCTGAATGCAACGGTTGTCCCTACGGCAGGCTTAGGGTATCTGTCGCTGTGGCCGGATGGCGAGACGAAGCCGGGGGTGTCAACGTTGAACGCGGACGATGGGGCGACTACCTCCAATATGGCCATTGTCCCCACCACGAACGGATCGGTCGATGCCTACGCGTCTAACCCCACGCAACTGATCCTCGACATCAGCGGATATTTTGGATCGAGCAGCTCTGTCGCCGCTCAATCGAGGGTTACGGCTAAGTCAGCCGCGACCAGCGGAGACACCGTCCGCCTGCGAACGTTACCGGCCGCGGATCAAGTTGGCATTGCACAAACGGTGGATGCCAATGGTAGCGCCACGGAGGTGTGCACCAGCGACTCGGGGACTTGCGCGAATGGCCTTGAGCCAAGCGGCAACAGTCCTATGGCACCGGACCCGGAGTAGGCGAAGCACGATAATTAGGGTCTTCATCCTCTGTGGCTTCTAGCTCTAAATAGGTAGCTGCTGAGTTCACAGGGAACGTGCCAGAACTGCTGGTCGTGAGTGGGTTTAAGGCGGGACGCAGGACGTCCTCGCCTTCGCCGCCAATTCCCTATTTTTCTTTTCTTCCTTAAGGTTTTACGAGATCGGGTCGATATACCGAGAGTCGGCTCAATGAGGAGCTGAGTAGTTTCTCCTGAACTAACCGAAGAGCATTGATACTATCGCTGACTCGACGAGCCTGCCTAAAGGTCAACCGGGCTTTACCCGGATTCCTTCTCAGAGACCAATGCCACTGCTCGTGGCAAATTTCATGCCGCGAAGGACACGAGCAATCTGGCGATGAAATCATGGCTTCGGTGGAGCTGATCATGAGACAAAGTTCAGATACTCAGTTCTTGGTAGAACGCCGTCGTACCCCTCGCTACTTCTGCCCGGGCAATGTTGAGATCATCCAGGGCGGAAGATGCTGGGGATGGGGAAAAGTGCGGGACCTAAGCCGGTCTGGCTGCTACGTCGAAACCAGCAACCCGCTGCCTAGCGGGGCTCAGGCGTACCTTCGGCTTACCATCGCAGATACCTTCCTGGAACTGGCTACCAATGTGACTTGCACGCAACCGCGGGTCGGAATGGGAGTGGACTTTGTGTTGGAATCGCCAGCACAGCAGCGCAAGCTTGAGCAAATACTGGAAGGGGTCAAACCCCGCCGTGTTCAGCGCAGGGAGTTCTACCGCATTGAGTTGCGCCAAGAGGCGCGCTACTGTGACTTAGCATTTAACGCCAGTGGCACCCGAGACTGGAGAACCGCAGAGTTGCACGACGTGTCTCTGGGAGGTGCATCGTTATGGATGCAGGACGAAGCTGTCGCAATCAGGCAGGAATTCCGGCTCGATGTCGCGTTGAACAGAACCGTTTTCTCGGTGTCTGCGGCCGTGCGCCGGGTGGAAATCCGAAAGGGACGCGACGACGCTCGCCTCACCGCACTTGAGTATCTCGACCTTGACAGAAGGCAGCAGGACAGCATGGCCAGAGCTATCGTTCAACTTCAGATCGCAATCATTAATTCACGATTGCAAATGAGATAGCCAGCCACCCTTTATCCACCATCGAATTGGTTCCAGGGCTGCACTTCGAGCGCGTGGACGAAGGCAGCTGTGGTCTTAAGCTGTGCACAAGTTGGAATTCCGGCGTTTGGCTGAAAGAGCACTCCCTCCAGCATCAGTTCTTCCGGTTAACGCGGGCTATACGGGAGAGTGGCGAAGCCGGTCGTCGTTTTCTAACCCGCGGCGCCTGCCGTCCGCGTCCAGTCTTGTGAAACTGTGGGAAGCGGATGCGCGGAAGCGTCTTTCTTCAGCGACGGCGAGTTTTCGGCTTCCAGAGGCCGTTCCGAGGAGCTGCTCGACCGAACCTTATCGGCGAAATCGCCGGCTGCCAGAGGCTTACTGAGGTAGTATCCCTGAATCTCGTCGCACTGTTGGGCGCGCAGGAATGACATCTGCGGTTCGGTCTCTACGCCTTCGGCAAGCACTTTCAGGTTGAGGATCTTGGCCATTTTGATGATCGCGTCCACAATCGCCGCGTTATCTGAGTTGGTAGTCACCGCCTGCACGAACGATGGGTCGATTTTCAGCTTATGGACGGGAATGTGCCTCAAATAGCTGAGGCACGAATAGCCGGATCCGAAATCATCGATGGAGAGTTTTAGTCCCGCGTCCTTCAATTGCCGCAGCACGGTAAGCATGAAACTGGCACTCGAGAGCAACAGGCTTTCGGTCAACTCCAGTTCGAGTGCTTCCGGGGCAAGGCCGGTTTCATTCAGCACGTTTTTGACCAACGCAAGGAACTGCTTCTGACGAAACTGCACGGCCGACACATTGACCGAAATCGTCGGCACTGCGAGACCTTCCTCTTGCCATCGCTGCGCCTGGGTACAAGCAGTTCTAAGAACCCATTCGCCAATTGGGACGATCATTCCGCTGCTCTCCGCAATCGGGATGAATTCGGCGGGCGAGACCAGACCCAATTGCGGGTGGCGCCAGCGGAGCAGAGCTTCGGCCCCTACAATTTTCCCCGTCGCAAGGTCCAATTGCGGCTGGTATTCGAGGAGGAGTTGTTTCCTGTCCAGTGCCACTCGCAAGCTGCTTTCCAGAGTCAAGCGCTCCATCGTTCGCGCGTTCATATTTTGCGTGAAGAGCTGAAAGTTATTCCGGCCATTGTCCTTGGCTCTAAACAGGGCGGCATCGGCATACCTGCTTAGGCTTTCGCCATCCGTGCCGTGGTCGGGAGATATGCTGATGCCGATGCTGCACGTTATGAAGAGTGAGTGTCCCTGAACGACGAACTCAGCGGTAACGGCCCTGGCGAAGCGATCGGCCGCCGAAATGAGTTCGCCTACATCTTTCACTGCGGTCAGCACGATTATGAACTCGTCGCCGCCTATCCGAGAGACGGTGTCCTGGGCGCGCGCCGCTCTCTTCAGGCGCGCTGCAACCTGCTTTAGAAGAAGGTCGCCAACCGAGTGTCCGAGTGAGTCATTGATGGTTTTGAAGTGATCCAGGTCAAGAGACAGCAACGCTACTTTTTCTTTGCTCCGGGCAGCACTCGCCAGCGCCTGCGACAATCGATCTCTGAGAAGAGTCCGATTCGCCAGGCCTGTGAGCGCGTCGTAGTGTGCGAGAACCCGAAGCTGTTCTTCAGCGATTTTGCGCCGCGCTTTCTCCGCGCTCTCGTTCAGGGCACGCCGCACAGCTCGCACGAAGCATCCCATCTTCCCTTTCAGCACGTAGTCCGTCGCTCCTCTGCGAAGGGTCTCGATCGGGAAGTCTTCGCTCATTGCGCCGGTGACGAAGATGAACGGAGTGTTCGGGCACAGCAGACGTGCAATCGTCAGCGCGGAAAACCCATCGAAGCCCGGCAGCGCATAACTGGCGAGGATCAAGTCCCAGCGGCCATTCTGAAGCATGTTGATGAACGCCATCCTTGCCTGAACCGTGACAATTTCACATGCAATTTCGGCCTCTATCAGCAATGCCGCTACTAGTTCCTGGTCGGCCAGACAATCTTCAAGATGAAGTATGCGCATGGTCCGCTTGCGATTCTGAGACTCGTCCCGCTGCCGAGGCTGCATGGCTGCCCTCTACGCACTTGTTCTGCTCCGGCGGCGACTGGCCGTAAGGCTCGAACCCGCAAAGCACTACATAACCACTATCGGCACCAACGGCACTACACGTGAATCTACCCTCGCTTCGTGCATGTGACGACTCCAGCAACTCAATCTTTTTTCTCGTGGATGGGCAGCTTGGGCCAAATCGGGCGGCTGCCCAAATCAAATCTCGGCCGCTGGATACTTCGAAATGGCTGATACATTTCGACAACACTCCGAGATATAAGATGTACGGGCCAGTCTCGGCTCTTAGTACGGAGAGAGAGATTCTTGCGACCGCCGATGCCGCCCTGTGCGAGGCGAAAACGGCGGGAAGAATAGAACGTTGCTATGGAATTGAAGGCAGTGGACGATACTGCACCACCGCTCACGACCTCATTTCCCCTGCTGTCTGGTCTCAGCGAAAACGGAGAGCAACATGAACCCATTGACCAAGAGCCAGACGGTTCGGGTACTTCACCTGGAGGACAGCCGGGAAGACCAGGAACTGGTACAGGCGTTGCTCGAAGACTCTGGAATCTGCTGCGCGATTACCACGGTACAGACCGGTCTCGAGTTCGTGAGCAGACTTGAGAATGAGCTCTGGGACTTAATTCTGGCCGACTACACTCTGCCGTCCTTCGATGGATACTCGGCGTTGGAGATGGCACACCAGCTTTATCCCAACATTCCGTTCATTTTTGTCACCGGCACGTTGGGGGAAGATACGGTGGTTGAAAGTCTTAAAAGAGGTGCGACCGATTATGTCCTGAAGCAGAAGATGGAACGGCTCGCCAAAGCCGTGCAGCGTGCCCTAAGCGAAAGTGCCGAGCGAACCCGGCGTCAACAAGCCGAAGAACAGGTTCGATTTCTGGCAAATTACGACGCGCTCACAGGTCTGGTCAATCGGTCTGTTCTCCAGGATCGATTGTCACAAGCGTTAGCCAGCGCTCGCCGGCACGGAGAGAAAGTCGCGGTATTGTTCCTCGATGTAGATCATTTTAAGCACATCAATGACTCTCTCGGGCACTCGGTCGGCGACCTTCTCCTGAAGGAAGTTGCCGCGCGCCTTAAGAAATTGGCACGCGTCGAGGACACGGTTTCCCGGATACACGGGGACGAGTTCGTGGTGGTGCTGACTGGGGTGAAAGACGTAGCCGCGGCCGCCCTCGCCGCCGATCGAATCTTGCAACTGGTAGCCACTGAGTTCATGGTGGAAGGGCACTCTCTCAATGTTAGTTGCAGCCTCGGTATTAGCATATTTCCCGACCACGGAACGGACGGTGAAAGCCTGATCAAGAGCGCGGATGCGGCCATGTATTGGGCCAAAGAGAACGGCCGGAACAACTTCCAGTACTTCACGCAAGATATGAGTTCGCGGGCAATGGAGCGGTTAACCCTGGAGAATAGTTTGCGTTCGGCATTGGAGAGAAAACAATTTTTCCTGGAGTATCAGCCGCAACTGAACTACAAGACGGGAAAGATCGTAGGGGCCGAAGCTCTACTCCGCTGGCGCCACCCGAAACTGGGTCTGATCCCACCCAGCGAGTTCATACCAATCGCGGAGAACAACGGAATGATCGTCCCAATTGGCGACTGGGTACTCAGGACTGCCTGCGCCCAGGCCAGGCGATGGCAAGAGGAAGGCTTGGGACCGCTGCCGGTTGCGGTGAACGTGTCGGCGGTCCAGTTCCGTCAGAAGCGCTTCCTGCAAGTCATCCGAAACGTACTGGACGAAACCGGCCTCTCGGCCCAGCACCTCGAACTCGAACTCACCGAGAGCTTGTTGCTCTCCACTGGGGACAGGATGCTCTCCGTATTGCGGCAGCTGACGGAGATGGGACTGAAGCTGTCGATCGACGATTTCGGCACCGGATATTCGAGTCTTATCTACTTGAAGCACTTACCGGTCTACAAGCTGAAAATCGACCGTTCCTTCGTACAAGACCTGACTGTCGATTCGGATAATGCGGCGATCACAGCTACGGTCATCAACATGGCGAAGACCCTTAATCTGAAAGTGATTGCGGAAGGCGTGGAGACCGAAGAGCAGCTACAGTTCCTGCGCGAACATAATTGCGATGAAGTCCAGGGGTACTACTTCAGTAAGCCTCTGGCTGGCGACGATTTTGCCAACAAGGTACGGTTGAGTGGCTTCCGGTCCCTCATCCAGATAGCAAGTTGTGCCGACGAACGGGTCGAGCAACTCCGCCTGCCGTCTTGAGAACGTGTGCCGCTTGAGGTATTGAGCCAGAATGCGCAACGCCAATTCTGCAGCAGCACGATGGTCCGCGTTCTGCAAGAGGATTGACAGCGCGGGCACATTAAGTCATTCGACCGCTAGGGTGTGAAACCATCTTTAATCTCCTGATTCGCCAGAAACGGCATTGGCCGGCGGCGGATCGTTTACCAGGAGCCAATAAAAGCCAATCTCCTTGATCTTTACGCGAAACTGATCAAAATCCACCGGCTTCTGAATGTAACTATTCACGCCCAGGTGATAGCCTGCCAACAGATCCTGCTCTTCTTTCGAGGAAGTGAGAATCACGACTGGAATTGACCTCGTCCGAGGATCATTCTTTATGGCGCGCAGCACTTCCAAACCGCTAACTTTCGGAAGCTTCAAGTCAAGCAGAACCAGTTTGGGTGCTCCGTCTGTGCGCCCCGCAAAGATGCCGCGGCAGAACAGATAGTCCAATGCTTCCGCGCCGTCACGCGCCACCTGAATCTGATTAGCAAGATTTCCATTATGCAGCACATCCAACGTCATCTCCGCATCCTGCGGGCTGTCTTCAACAAGCAAAATCTGTATCTCAGGCATGACTTCCTCCCGTGGCTGCGACCATCCTGTTCTGTGCTTCGGCTTGCTCCGGCCTCACCGTGAAAAAAAAGGTAGCTCCTTTATCCAGCTCGGCCTCGGCCCATATCCTGCCAGTGTGCTTACCAATGATCCTCTGAACCGTCGCGAGTCCTACCCCCGTACCTTCGAAATCTTCCGTCCGGTGCAGGCGTTGAAACACGCCGAAGAGTTTGTCGACATACTTCATCTCGAAGCCAACTCCGTTGTCGCGCACAAACACCACCGTTTCGTTCCCTTGTTCCATCTGGCCCACTTCGATCACCGCCTGTTCGCGCGGGCGGGTGTATTTCACGGCATTGGAAAGCAGATTGGTTACAGCTTGCCGCATCAGCGTAAGATCGCAGGCGACGAATGGCAGCACCGCAATCTTCCACTCAAAGTGCCGATCGCCAGTGTCTTTCATCAGCTCGGTGCGAGCCTCCTCGAACAGGGAGTTCAGCCCTATAATTTGCAATCGCAGTTCTTGGCGACCGACCCGGGAAAGAGCTAAGAGCTCATCCACCAAGCGAGCCATCTTTTGTGCTCCCGCCCGGACTTCCTCAAGATAATGTTGTCCCTTAGCGTCGAGTTGCGCGCTGTACCGCTCCAGGAGCATCCGCGAAAATCCATCGATGTGGCGCAGCGGAGCCCGCAGGTCGTGGGAGACCGAATAGCTGAAGGCTTCCAATTCCTTGTTGCTGGCGGTCAGCTCGGCAGTTCGCTCCAGCACCCTCTGCTCCAGTTCGGCGTTGAGCTTCCGAATCTCTTCATCGGCCTGCTTGCGCTCGGTGATGTCCTCCGAAGTAAGCACCCCCATTACGATGTTTCCGCTCCTATCCCAGACAGGTGCACCGTTGCTGCTGAGTACGCGTTCCTCTCCGGTTGCTGGAAAGCGTACCCGGGTTTCAGCCGAATGGACGTGTTCACCGCGCAAGACGCGCGAAATGGGCCACTCGAATCGTGGCAACGGGCGGCCGTCGAGCTCAAACACCTCGACGAGTTCACCCACGTCAAATACGGAGGGGACGACCATTCTTTTGTCCGGAGGGAATGTTTTACGGGCTGCTTCATTCGCTTCGAGTACCTTTCCCTCGGGATCGCAGACAAATAACCGTTCTTCCATATTGTCTAAAATTGTGCGCAGCTGGGCGGCGATGCGTTCGGCCTGTAACCGGGTCCCTTCCAGTTCAATTTCGGCCCGCTTGCGTTCGGTAATGTCGTTGTTGATCTCCATCACGCCGCAGACTTGGCCGCAGCGATCGCGCTGCACGACCCAACGGCTGGCCACCGTGACAGGTGCGCCGTCTTGAGTCGTGTGGATGAGATCCCCTTCCCAGCGTCCCACTCGCAGGACGTCGGCTTCGATCTCGACCAGTGGCTTGGGAAAGACGGTGCGGAGTAATTCATGCGCGATTCTGCCGACAGCCTGCTCTCTGGAGAATCCGTACATCTCCGCAGCACCGTGATTCCAGAAACGGATCGTCCGGTCAAGGCTGCACGTCATGATCGTGTCATGAGCCACGTCGAGCAGTTCAGCCTGCCGGCGCAGCGACTCTGCACGCTTCCCTGCGATATCCAGCGCTTCCCGGAACTGTGCTTCCAGCAGGCGCATCCGATGGCTGGTGAAGACCGCGAGGAACCCACCGATGACCAGACTGAGCAGAGTGCAGATGATGAGCAGCAGCCGGGCAGCACTTTGAGAGATGCGCACACGTTCGCTGCGCAGCCACTCTTCGGTCGTCACGAAAGCCCGATGCGCTTCACGCAGCGAATCCATCCGATGCTTCTGTTGCAGCCTTGCCTCGAATTCGAAATTCACGCCGCTGCGTCGCTGGTCAATTGCCCGCGCTGCAGCGGTGTGCCACTCATCAAAGATTCCGCGAATGCTCGCGAGCCGGAGCTGTTGGGAGGGACGGTCGGCAACAAGCTGGTTGAGGGCATCGAATCTTGCATCGACGGCTGCTTCCGCTTCGTTGTAGGGCTGGAGAAACTCGTCGTCGCCGGTTGCCAAATATCCGCGAACGCCACTCTCCATTTCTATGACCAGGTTGAGCAGCTCCTGGCTTTCGCCAAGCACCCGGTCGGTGTGATCCACCCATTGCAAGGAGCTCCTTAGATATCGGATTCCCCATAGCAATGATGCGGCGAGAATCGCCAGGGCAACGACGGGGACGACTACGGTCCAACGCAGCGAGTTTTTGAAGTCGTTTGGCTCCCGAGAATCAAACGGCGGCTGCGAGTCTGGCAATTTCGAACTCCTGTAATTTGGAACGAACTGACAAACCGCTATGCCGCCGCGGACTTCGCGGTCTGCTCCGCGACATAAACTTTCCCAGCGAGACCTTCTACTTTGTATCGCTGTCTGTGATGGATACGTATCAGCAACTTCGAAGCATTCCGCGCGCCAGATTTAATTCGGGACCTCCGCCCGATTTGGCGCGTCCGCCATCGTGGACTGGTTGGCGCAGGGTTGGGTACAGATACATTGCAGGGATGTCGAGTCCGAAGTCAGAACTCGGCTCTACGTCAACGCGCAATTACGCCGCGGGTGAAGCAAAGCTATGCCCGAAGAGCTCAGGACAAGCTGATCTCAATCCCGAAATGGAACGGTATAACATTTGAAGATTAAGCAAGACTGCCGGTGGGGCCGGGAGCTGTTTCCCCTTCGGCGACGGCTTTTTCTCACAGCGTTTCGTGACGCGGCTCACGGAGAGTTCGTTCGTCCTCATCCATACTCCTGCCGTTGTCCTCGACGTGCTTTTTGCTCTATTGGGAGTGAACCACGAGCGGAACCGACCACGTTTTGGCTTTTCCGGCGGCGGACTGCCTGGCTCTCGTGACGCCCACGATTCGAGGATGAATACTAATCGCAATTGGTTTCAGGAGACGGCTCGAACCTGACGTCGAGGTGAGCTCGATCGAAACTTTCGAATCATGGGGGCAGGAGTGAAGGATAAGAGCGTAGCCGAAGATGCCGCAAAGCTCAGCGAAGAGCGCATCGCGTACCTTGAAGGACTAGTCAGTCAAGCGAAGACCGCCGCCGCTGCCTTTAGACAATTCACCCAGGAAGACGTCGACCGTATCGTCAAGGCAATGGTTCTGGTGGGCATCGAAAATGCCCCCCGCCTTGCCCAGATGGCGATCGAGGAAACTAGGCTGGGGGTTCTGGAAGACAAGATTCTCAAGAACATGGTGGCCACCGAGTTTGTCTACAACTATGTAAAAGACAAACGCACGGTGGGCATCATTCGAGAGTTCCCGGAACGCCGGCTGGTGGAGATCGCCGAACCGATTGGAGTTATCTTCTCGCTGCTGCCGATTACGAATCCGACTTCTACGGTCCTGTTCAAGTGCATCATGGCCATCAAGACCCGGAACGTGATGATTTTCAGCCCTCATCCGCGGGCAGGACGCTGTTGTTATGAAGCCATGAAGGTGATGTGCGAAGCCGCCGTGAAGCATGGCGCGCCGGAAGGTGTTTTCTCCTGCCTGCAGGCTCACAACCTGGATGACAACGCCTATTTGATGCATCACAAGGATGTCTCCCTGATCGATGCCACGGGCGGACCGAACGCGGTGCAAGCGGCTTACAGCTCGGGCAAGCCTGCTTTGGGCGTGGGGTCGGGGAACACGCCGGTCTATCTGGAAAAATCGGCCGATCTGGACATGGCCCTGGTGGACATTATTACCTCGAAGACCTTCGATAATGGGACCATCTGCGCCTCTGAACAGACGGTGGTGATCGACGACGAAATCTATGACGGCGTGCTGGAGAAGTTCGCCGCTCTGGGCGCACACATCTGTAACGAAAAAGAGACGAAGATACTGTCCCGCACGGTCATCGATCCCGCCACGGGAGCCATGCAGCCCATGGCGGTCGGCCAGAAGGCGTATGACATCGCCCGCATGGTCGGGATCTCGGTGTTGCCGAACACCAAGCTGCTGATTGCGCCCATAGAGGGTGTCGGTCCCGAATATCCACTCTCGGTCGAGAAGCTCTTCCCTGTGCTCGCGGTCTATCGCGCCAAGTCAACTGATGAAGCGCTCCAAGTCTGCTCGGCGGTGAATCACGCCGGTGGAGTCGGCCACACGGCCGTTGTTTTCTCCCGCAACGACGAAGTGATCCAAAGGTTCGGCGAACTGATGAACGCAGGGCGAATCATCGTGAACGCTCCGGGATCGATTGGCGCGCTCGGTGGTGTTTACAACGATATGGTGCCGACGTTCTCCTTCGGATGCGGCACCGGCGGCGGGAACAGCACGATGGATAACGTGAATATCTATCACTACCTCAACATCAAACGCCTTGCGCGGAGGACGCCACCCCAAATGTGGTTTCGCATTCCGAACCAGATCTATTTCAACCCGAACGCGGTGCAGACTCTAGGGCAATTCCCGTCGAGTTCGACCATCATCGTCACCAATCCTCCGCTCGAACAGCTCGGCCATGTCGATACCGTCCGGCGCTGCCTTCCCCCGCAGACTCGCGTCCATGTTGTCGTCATCCCCGATACGGAACCCGAACTGAAGACGGTGATGGAGGGGGTGGAGGCGCTCACTCAGTACAAGGCGGATCAGATCGTTGCCTTGGGCGGCGGCTCCGTCATCGATGCGGCGAAGATGATGAAACTAAAGTACGAATCGCCGTCGGCGGACTTCCAGGAGTTAGGCTCACCCTTCCTGGACCTTCGCAAACGCGTGGTCCAATTTCCTACCGAAAAGATAAACCATGTTCGCCTGATAGCCGTCCCGACAACCAGCGGCACAGGCAGCGAGGTGACTCCGTTTGCAGTGTTGTTCGACAGAGCCCAGGGACGCAAAGTGACGCTGGCTGATTATTCCCTGAGTCCCGACGTGGCGATTCTGGATCCGCAATTTGTTATGTCCATGCCGAAAGGGCTTACGGCGGACACCGGCATCGATTGCTTGACGCACGCGCTCGAAGCAGGAGTCTCCAGTTACGCCTCGCCTTACACGGATTCCAATGCGATCCAGGCAATTCAGCTCGCTTACAAGTACCTCCCGATCGCGTACGAGAACCCGCAGGACGAAGAGGCGCGCAACATGATGCATAATGCCGCCTGCATTGCCGCGATCGCATTTTCCAACGCCTCGGTGGGCATCAGTCACGCCATGGCACATGCCTTCGGCGCACGCTTCGGCGTCCCTCATGGCCGGGCGAATGCCCTCATGTTGCCGTACGTCATTGCGTATAACGCAGCGGTACCCACTAAGTTCATGCCTTCGCCCAATCAGCAGGGATACACCGCACATAAGAAGTACGCGATGATGGCAGACGCGTTGGGCCTGGGTGGCGATAGCGTCGAGGAGAAAGTCCTGCGCCTGATCGGGGCGGTTGAACAATTGCTTGACCGCTTGCAGATGCCGCGCTCGATTGCCGAAACCGGGATATCGCAAGAAGCGTTCGGGCAGGCATTACCCGACTTGGTCAAAATGGCGTTCAGCGATCCTTCGTCGCTCTCCAACCCGCGCATGCCGCTGTTTAGCGAATTGAAGGACCTGTTTTTGGCCGCGTATCAGGGGCGTGGGCTGGCAAAAACTGCGGAGGGCGGGCAGTAACGAACCCTCTGACGGGGTTCCATTATGTAGCCATCGCTTCTGCGCGATATACGGATTTCACTTGATCGGTGCACTTGATCAAAGAAGCGCGCGGAAGAGTTCGCACCCACCAAGAGGGAGAAACTCGGAACTTCAGCTTGGTGGGTGCATTGAACGGGCTTGAGGGCTTCTCATCGAGCCTCGAATTTCCCGGCTGGGAAGGTTCTACGTTTCGCTTCGCAGAATACGGCGAGCTCGACTCCTGAGCCCTTGCAGCCAACTCCGCCGCCTAATTACTACCTGTGCAGACATTCCCTAGTCGATGTAGAGCACGTCGTAGGCTTGCCCCTTTATGTCTGTGTTGTACTGCGACGAGATCGGGTTGCCATGCTGGTCGTAGATGAAGAACTCACCACCTTCGATGGTGTAAACCTCGCCGCTGTTAACCGAGAGTGAGATTCCGGTGCCATTGCCATTGGCAGTGGAAAGCGTGGTGGCAGTACCGGTGGAGGGATTGACCATGGAGATGCAACTCTGCACGCCGCAGTTCGTGGAGCCAACCCAAAAGACGCCATTGATATTACGAATCAGAGTCTTGGCGCCATTGCCGATAAGGATGGGAGTGGGGGGCGGTCAGAGCGGTGAGATCGATAGCGGTGAAATAGCCGTCCTGCACGTTGTTTCCGCCGGAGTCGGTTAACATGGTGCTTGTGGAACCGGCGACGTAGAGCTTGTTGGCGGTGAGGTCGATGAGACCGCGGCGCGCGCCAGAGACGGACCACTGATTGACGACCGTGGCGGAGCCGCGGGGTATCGGTGATATCAGTCCAGTAACCCAGTGGGGTAGGTGAACTGGTGGGGAGGAACGGTGGTATCGCAATTTGTGGTGACCGCTGGAAGGGTTGCCTAGCCTCCGCACTCGGTGCCGCAGCTCAGGACGTAAGCCTTGGTGTTATCGGCGGAGAAGAAGGCGGCAACCGGACGCGAGAGAGTTCCGGCAGGGAAGTTTCCGCTCAGGGCGAGGGTGTAATACGGCGGAACCTCGGTATTCGGCGTCGATAGTGGTCAGATCGACCCAGTGCGCGACTGTCATCGCTACCGGAAAAGGCAAGCAGGTGCTTCTCGGCGGTGTCCATGGCGATATATTGCACATTGGGGAGCGGGACGGCGGTGTTCAAGCTGCCATCGGTGGGGTTGAAGCGGGCGATTGCGCCGAAGGGCAGACGGAATTGTCCGGGGAGAATTGGGCCGTTGGAATAGTTGGGGACGGCGGCAAAGCCGACCTTGTTGCTGACGGAGGTGACAAAGCTCTGGGTCGATCCCCCGAGGTTGATGGTCGCCTTGACGGCCTCCAGATTATTATTGAACGAGGAGATGGAGTTGGCGCCGGTATTGTTGACGAGGGTCAAGGTACCGTCCGGCGAAGACTGCATATAGGTCGGCAGGGCGCCGGTGGCAAAGGTGAAGGTGGTGAGCCGGTCCTGAGTGGCGTCCATAACCTGAAGCTGTCCCGCATAGTAGTTCGTGACCAGACTGCGGTGGGAGAGATGAGTGGTGGGCTTAAATGGCTGATCACCAGATCCGTTGTTGAAGGTGGATTGGCTCGTGGTGTCGCCATTGCCGCAACCGGCTAGTACTATTGCGCCCAACAGGGCAAAAATCATTGTCGCTTGCTTCAAGCAACGCACTCCAGACGAGATGGATTCGAAGATGCTGGAAAAGCTGATTATAACATTGCAGATGCGGCCTCCAGAGCCGCTATGGTAAGGTTCCAGAAAAGCTCCTAAAATGCAGCTCTGAGATAAACAGGATTAAGGACCAGCGATGTCAACGTTTCTCGAACGCCTGAACCGTGGGCCCGTACTATGTGACGGCGCCATGGGCACACTGCTTTATGCCAAGGGTGTGTTCATCAATCGATGTTATGACGAGCTGAATATTTCGCAGCCGGAGATGGTCGGCGCAATCCATGCCGACTACGTGAAGGCTGGAGCCGAGATGCTGGAGACCAACACCTTCGGCGCCAATCACTACCGGTTGCTGCGCCATGGCTTGGAAGCGCGGGTGGCGGATATCAACCGGGCGGGAGTGCAACTGGCGCGGGCCGCGGCTGGACCGAATGTGCTGGTGGCAGGCAGCGTGGGGCCACTGGGGATTCGCATTGAGCCCCTGGGCAAGATCGCGCGGGAAGAAGCGCGAGCGGCTTTCCGGAAACAGATCGAGGTGCTGGCCGACGCAGGCGTAGATCTGCTTCTGCTGGAGACCTTCGGATACATCGATGAACTGCACCAGGCGGTGCTGGCGGCACGCGAGGCGGCTCCAGGGCTGGCGATTGTGGCGGAAGTGACGGTGGACGAGGAAGGCGTTTCGCTGGACGGCGCGGAGGTGGAAACTTTCGGCGTCCGGCTGACGGACTTTGGCGTGGATGTGGTGGGATGCAACTGCTCGATTGGACCGGCAGCGATGCTGGACTCGATGGAGCGGCTGCGCAAGGTGACTTCCCTGCCCCTGGCGGCGCAACCCAATGCAGGCATGCCGCGCAATGTGGAAGGAAGAAATATCTATCTCTGCTCGCCGGAGTACATGGCCACCTACGCGCGTAAATTCGTGGCGGCAGGAGTGAGCCTGGTGGGCGGATGCTGCGGAACCACTCCGGAGCATATCCATGCGATGAAGTCGGCGCTCCGGGCCGACGAGGTGCGCACGTCGTCCTTTCAGGTGACGGTGGCGAGCCCGGCGACGGCTCCGGATGTGAAGCCGCTGGAAGAGCGGTCGAAGCTGGGGCGGAAGCTGGCGGCAGGCGAGTTCGTGACCATGGTGGAAATTGTGCCGCCCAAGGGAAGCGATCCGGCGAAAGAGCTGGCGGCGGCAAAATATCTGCGCAGCGTGGGCATCGACGCGGTGAATATTCCCGACAGTCCGAGGGCGTCGGCGCGCATGAGCAACCAGGCAATGTGCAACCTGATCGCGAAGGAATGCGGCATCGAGACGATTCTGCATTACACCTGCCGCGACCGGAATGTGCTGAGCATTCAGAGCGATCTGCTGGGGGCTTGCGCATTGGGACTGCACAACCTGATCTGCATTACCGGCGATCCGCCGAAGCTGGGAAATTACCCGGACGCAACCGCGGTCTTCGACGTGGATGCGATTGGTCTGGTGAACATCGTTCACAACCTGAATCTGGGGGTGGACATCGGCGCCAACCCAATTGGCTCGGCAACCTCGTTTGTGATCGGAGTGGGAGCCAATCCGGGGATCAGCGACATTGACGAGGAGGTGCGCCGCTTTGAGTACAAGTGCGAGGCCGGAGCACACTTCGCGGTGACCCAGCCGGTCTTCGACCTGCGGCTGCTGGAGGAATTTTTGCGTCGCGTGGAGCACTGCCGAATTCCAGTGATGGCCGGCATCTGGCCGCTGACCAGCGTGCGCAACGCTGAGTTCATGCGCAACGAACTGCGGGTGTCGGTACCGGATGAGATTCTGACGCGGATGGCGGCAGCCAGCACAGACAGCGAACACGCGCGGGCAGAAGGCGTGATGATCGCGCGCGAGATGCTGGTGGAGGCGCGGGCCATGGTGCAAGGAGTTCAGGTGAGCGCGCCATTGGGAAAATTTGCCGCGGCGGTGGATGTGATCGAAGCGCTGGGACAGCGGACGGAAAGCTGTTAGAGGCAATCTCGGAAAAGGGGCCGTCCGCATCACTGCAGCATGCAGTGAACGCGGGCGGCCTTTTTATTGGTCGGCGGCGCGCACTGTTTGTATGGATCGTTGACGGTCCGATAAGAAGAGCTTTGCGGGCGAGGGAACGGCGTCCGGCTCAGAAGCGGCAGAATACAGGAGAGTGCCTCGGAGAAAACGGGATGTTAGCATGGATGGTTGTGAGTTCTATGCGGGGATAGCGATTGCGGATACTGTTTGTAGGGGACATTTTCGGGCGGCCGGGCCGCAACGATTGTGCGCGAGCATCTGGCGGCGCTGGTGAAAGAGCACGCGGTCGATCTCTGCATTGCCAATGGGGAGAACGCAGCCGGGAGGATTCGGGCTGACGCCGCAGATTGCCGAGGAGTTTTTCGATCTCGGGATCGACGTCATCACCACGGGAAACCATGTGTGGGACAAGCGCGAGCTGGTGGACTACTTCAACAGCGCGGCGAATGAGCCTTACAGTCCGGCGCGGCGGGTGCTGCGGCCGGCGAACTATCCGGCGGGAACTCCGGGAGTGGGAGTGTATGAAGGCACGACGCGCGGGGGAGTTCCGTACGCCGTGGTGAATCTGCAGGGACGGGTGTTCATGGCAAACATTGACGACCCGTTCCGGGTGGCCGACCGGCTGCTGGAAACGATCTCCGCCAAGGTGATTTTCGTGGACTTCCATGCGGAGGCGACTTCAGAAAAGGTTGCGCTGGGGTGGTATCTGGACGGGCGGGTGACGGCCGTGGTGGGAACGCATACGCATATTCCTACGGCGGACACGCGGGTGCTGCCGCGGAGGCACGGCGTACCAGACCGACGTTGGGATGACCGGGCCCTACGACAGCGTGATCGGGGTGCAGAAGGAGCAGATCCTGCAACGCTTTTTGACCAGTCTTCCGGCGCGATTCGAGGCGGCGGTGAACGACGTGCGCTTCTGCGCGGTGCTGGTGGATTGCGACGAGAGCACAGGCAGGGCGCGCAGCATCCAACGAATCATGCTGGACGAGGACGGGCGCGCGGAAGACGGAAAAAGCTGGCAGAGTCCACAATGGAAGAACAACGCGAAGATGAGAGCCACGGTGATGCGGCAGACGGCACCGGGAACGCGGATTGCCGCGATGGATTCGACTGGCGAGCCTTCGACGCCTATCTGTTCGACATCGACGGCACGCTGCTGAATTCGCAAGACGGAGTGCACTACGAGGCATTCCTGATCGCGATGCGCGAGCTGTACGGGCGCACGGTGGCGCTGGAGGGCGTTCCGGTACAGGGCAGCACCGACCCGATGATTCTGCTGCGGCGCTGGAGCAGGCGGGAATTTGCGAGGCGGACGGACGCGCGGCACTGGACGCGGCGATGGCGCGGATGTGCGCGGAGGTCGAGGCACGGGCGGATGAGTTGCGTCCGGAGCTTTGCGGAGCGGTGCCGAAGCTGCTGGCGGAGTTGAAATCGGCGGGAAAGCTGCTGGGCGTGACCAGCGGCAACGTGGAGCGGATTGGCTGGGCCAAGCTGAAGGCCGCCGGCATCGGCGAATACTTTTCATTTGGCTCATTCAGCGACCGCAACGAGACCCGCACGGAGATCTTCCGCTGGGGCGCCGACGAGGCGCGGCGGCGGCTGGGCGGCGAGGCGCAGGGTGTGCTTTGTGGGCGATACTCCGGCGGACGTGGCGGCGGCCAAGGCTTGCGGATTTCCGGTGATTGCGGTGGCGACTGGGATATTTTCGCTGGTGGAGCTGGCAAGGGCAGAGCCGGAGATGTGCATCCCAGGTTGCGAAACCCTGTGGAGTTACGCACGATGAGCGGAATCCGGTAGAATTCTGGATCATGCTCGCTGCGCATGCTGTACTGGCTGTTGCGCTGCTGATTCCCGGCTCCTACTTGGCGCAGCAGAGTACTGCCCGGCGAGGACAGACGCGGCTACGCAACCCTGTTCGGATTACCGAAAGAATTTCCATCCCTGCGGTATTCCCAAAGCAGACAAGAAAAAGGCAAAGAAGCTCTACGAGCAGGGGCTGAAGCTGGCCCGGAAGAAGCAGCTTTGACGCCGCGCTGGAGAAGTTGAAAGCGGCGCGGGCGATTTCGCCGCGGGATGCGGTGTACGAGACGGCCGAGCGAGGCGATGGAGGAGAAGGTGGCCGGCGGGGAGCTGCGCAAGGGCAACAAGGCCATGCAGAGCGGCGATGCGAACAGCCGCGCTGGGAGCGTTCCGGCGGGCCGCCGAGCTTGATCCGACGAACGAATATGCGCAGCAGCGGTTACGCGACGCGCTTCCGTCGCCGGATGAATTGGCCGGTACGCCGATGTTGCGCGCCCAGTTGGGCGAGACCCGGTTGCAGCCCGACGGCGGGAGTGCGGAGTTTTGAGTTCAAGGGAAATCGCCAGAGGCGCTGCAACAATTTGCAAAAATGTTTGGGATCACGGCGGTCACGGACCAAGGACTGACCCACGCAATGTGCGCATCAAGCTGGACGAGGTGGACTGGCAGACGGGATCGCAGATTCTGGCAGCGGGTGTGCAAGGTTCTGATCATTCCGATGAGCGAGCACGAAGTGCTGCTGGCCAACGACACGGAGGAGAACCGGCGCGACCTGACGCGGATGAGCCTGCGCACCTTCTATGCATTGGGCGGAAGCACGGCTCAGGAGTTGACCGACCTGACGACCGCGTTGCGCGTTCTGTTTGACCTGCGATTCGTCACCGCGAATCCCGCGCGAGGGCTCGATTGTGATCCGCGCGCCACAGCAGACGATGGATGCGGTCACGGATTTCCTGGAGTATCTGCAGGACGACCAGCCGACGGTGATGCTGGAGATAAAGGTCTTCGAGATCTCAACCACTTTAACCAGGGAGCTGGGAGCTTCGGTGCCGAATCAGTTCACGGTGTTTAACGTTACGTCGGAGATCAACAGTCTGGTGAGCAGCAGCAGCTATCAGCAGATTGTGTCGGCGCTGGAGGCGAGTGGACAGACGGTGAACGCCACCACCATTCTCGCCGCGCTGCTGGCCTCCGTCGTCCTCGACGAGTTCGAGCGTGCTGAGCGCAGCCATTTGGGGTCTTCGGCGGAGGATTGACGCTGACCGGGGTGACGATACCAGTCGACCACATTGCATTTCTCAAGGAACAACTCGCTGGCGCGCACGGTGGATGACGTTCTTCTGCGCGCGGGACACGGGAAAGCGGCGACGATGAAAGTGGGCGAGCGCTATCCGATCGTGAGCTCACAGTTTTCGGCTACCAGCGCCGCCAGCAGCATACTGTCAGCGCTTGGGACTGAGCACCGCGGCGGGCACGACGGCGGTTCCGTCGCCGCAGTTCAGCTATGAGGATCTGGGGCTGGTGCTGAAGGCGACTCCGCAGGTGCACGGAAAACTGGTCAGCCTGGATTACGAACTGACGCTGCGCGCGCTGGGCGCTACGCAATCCAACGGGCTTCCGCTGCTCACAAACCGCGAGATGAAAGGCACGATCAGCACGAAGGACGGCGAAGCGGTGGTGATCGCCGGGACTGGTGGAGAAGGACGAGATCAGCGCCATCAACGGATATTCCGGTGGTGTCGGCGGTGCCGGGGTTGGGCTCGGCGTTCTCTGCTGACACCAAGGAACACACCACCGACGAATTGCTGGTGGTGATGACCCCGCATATCACGTCCGGGCAGAACTACCAACGGTTCCTACCTGTACATCCCGACCAACGTTCCGAAGTAAGCAAGAACAAGTTTAAGAACAAGTATCAAACGTTTCAGCCTAAATTGGCAAACAGACGCGAGTTGAACGACAGGGCACCGGCGAAGGCTTACCCAAACTAAAACTGTGCTGACGAACCTACGATGTCTAAACTTACTTCGTGCCTGCGGCCTGCATCGGCTTCGAAGGCTACCACGGCTTTTAGCGCCTCATACTGGGCCATGCCGGGATTGCCGATGCGGCGGCCATTGATGAACAAGGTTGGAGTTCCGGTGATGGCAACGGATTGGCCAAGCGTCTGGCTGCGGTTGATGCGTTCGGCGGTAGCCGGAGCCTCGGCGCAGCTCTGGGTCTTGGCCGGATCGGCTCCAGCCATCTCCGCATAGTGGCGCAAACGCTCGGTGACGGCGGCATCATCGACGGTTGCTTTGCCCCCGGCATCGGTCTTGCGCACGGCGTCTTCGATGTCCTTCTGGTGGTTGTAGACGGCTTCCAGGAAGGTGAATGCCTGATCCGGATTGGAGCGGGCGATGCAATCCAGATAGGAGGAGGCGCGCAGGGCCCAGGGATGAAGTTTCGCTAGCGGGAAGCTCTGGAAGACGAAGCGAGCCTGAGGGAAATCGTTGCGCAGCTTATCCATGATGGCTGCGCCTCCTTGCAGGCGGGGCACTCAAGATCGGCAAATTCAACGATCAACAACTTGGCGTCTGCCGGACCCTTGGTGGGACCGAAGGCGGATTTGGCAAGTTCGCGCCGCTCCGTTGCAAACGGGTCGGCTCCGAAGGGAAGAACATCGCCCGCAATGGCATGCTTCAAATCCTTGGAGACATACCAGTGGCTGAGCCTGCTGGCCCTCCGGCGTACTGAAGAGAGCGGTGATCTCATACATCTCCGGGATGGGCGAGAGGCTGATGTCGAGAATGCGAACCTGAAGGTTCGGAGTCATAGCCAAACACACGCTTGAAATAGGCTTCCGCCATTGCCTGGGTGGGAGCGCCGGCGGGCGGTTCGGCTTTTGTGGCGTCGGCTGCGGGCTTGGGAGCCGCCAGGGAGGCCGGCTTTTTGGCGGCGCGTCTGCGCGAAAAGCGAAAACGAAAGCAAGAGTATGGCGGAGCACTTCAGAACGTTGCGCATTGAGATCATCCTTGAACGCAAGCTGTCCTTGAATGAACTACAAAAGTTTTACTAGACCTGATGGCGAGCCGCAATGGGAAAGCGCCGGCCGACACCGAAAGCCTTGGTCGAGATTCTGATGCCGGGAGCGGCCTGCTGGCGCTTGTACTCGCTGCGATCAATAAGGCGGACGACGAAGCTGGATCACCTCTGGGTCAAAGCCAGTGAGCGCGGCGATCTCCTCGGCGGATTTCAAGTTGTTGACATACTCTTCGAGGATGCGGTCGAGAACGTCATAGGGCGGAAGCGAATCGCTATCCTTCTGGTCGGGCCGCAACTCGGCGGAGGGCGGCTTGGTGATGGATGCCTCGGGAATGACGGGCGTGCGCGCGAATTGACGTAGCGGGCGAGGCGATAGACGAGAGTTTTGGGCACGTCGGAGATGACGGCCAGCCCGCCTACCATGTCTCCGTACAGGGTGCAGTAGCCGACGCCGATTTCGCTCTTGTTGCCGGTGGTGAGGACGAGAGCGGAAAACTTATTGGCGATGGCCATGAGGAGTCCGCCGCGGGTGCGGGCCTGGAGATTCTCTTCCGTGACATCCTCGGCGAGACCTTTGAAGATGGTGGAGAGCGCGGTACGGTAGGACTCGAAGATTTCGCGAATGGCAACCACATCAAAGCAGATGCCAAGATTGGTTGCGAGTTCGCGCGCGTCGGTGATGCTGCCCCCGGAGGAATACTGGCTCGGCATGGAGACGCCGATGACGTTTTCCACACCCAGAGCGTCGACCGCAATGACGGCGGTGAGGGCGGAGTCGATGCCGCCGCTGAGTCCGACCACAACTTTCTTGAAGCCACACTTGCGAACGTAGTCGCGGGTTCCGAGGACCAGTGCGGCGTAGGCGCTTCCCTCATCGCCCTGAATCTGATCGTGCATGTCTCCGGTCATGGTGTCGGTATCGACCAGGATGAGGTCTTCTTCGAAGGAGCGCGCCTGCGCGATGGGTTCTCCGGCTGGATTCAGAGCCAGGCTTGAGCCATCGAAGACCAGGCTGTCATTGCCTCCGACCTGATTGACGAGGAGGACGGGAACGCGGTGCCGGCGGGCGATGCTGGCGAGCATGGCCTGACGAAGTTCGCGCTTGCCGACGTTGAAGGGCGAAGCGGAGATGTTGAGAACCAGTCGGCCGCCCGCGGGAATCAGGTCTTCGACGGGATCGGAGCCATAGAGGCGGCGGGTCCAGAAAGCCTTGTCGTTCCAGGCATCCTCGCAAATCGTGAGGGCGAGAGGCTCGTGGCCCATGCAAAAGAGCTGCTGCGAGGCGGCGGGCGCGAAGTTGCGCATTTCGTCGAAGACATCGTAGGTGGGCAGCAGGCGCTTGGACTGAACGAAGTCGATGCGTCCGTTGCGCAGCAGGGCGGCGGAGTTCATGACGCTCTTGCCGGTGTCCGAGGCAGCCAGCGAGGGAAAGCCGGCGATGATGGCGATGTCCGGCAACTCGGCAGCGAGTTGCTCCAGCACATGGCGGGAGCGGGTGACAAAGGAAGGGACCTCGACGAGATCGCGCGGGGGATATCCGCAGACAGACAGTTCGGGAAAGACGACCAGGTCGGCTCCACGCAAACGGGCATCGAGCGCGAACTGGCGGAGCTTGGCGGCGTTGCCAACAAAGTCCCCGACAGTAGGGTTGATTTGAGCGAGTGCGATCTTCACGGGAATAGTGTAAAGCGCGCAAGGGGCTGGGACAAAATTTATCGGCGGGACGCCCTGATTTCGTGTCGGCACCAGAGCAGATTCGAAATTGGTGTGTCCGTCGTTATCATCGCCGGGTAAGGCGCCCGGCTGCTTTACCGCATACACCTTCCGCGATTCCGGTCTAGCTTGCGTTGGTGCCGAAGAGCATGGTCAGGGTCAGGACGATCATGATGATCGTGGTGAGCCAGGCGACGATGTTGAAGAAATGCGAGTTGATGTGGCGCCCCATGAGTTCGCGTTTGTTGATGAGCACGAGCATGGCGATGAGGACGAAGGGCAGGACCGCGCCGTTGACCACCTGCGAGAGGATGGTGATCTTTACCAGAGGCAGGTGAGGCCAGAGAATGACTCCGGCGCCGGCAACGATAAGGCCGGTGTAGAGCCAATAAAAGAAGGGAGCTTCGCTGAACTTCTTATCGAGACCGGACTCGAAGCCCAGGCCCTCGCAGACGGCATAGGCGGTGGAGATCGGCAGGATCGAGGCGGCAAAGAGCGAGGCGTTGAAAAGTCCCACGGAGAACAGAATGTAGGCGTAATTGCCGGCCAGAGGGCGAAGCGATTGCGCCGCTTCCGCGCCGTCCTTGACATCGTAGTGGCCGTGGACAAAGAGCGTGGCGGCACAGGCAACCACGATGAACCAGGCAACGACGTCGGTAAAAATGCAGCCCACGATAACATCAAGGCGCGAGGCGCCATACTGCTTTTCGGTAATTCCCTTCTCGACCACCGAGGATTGCAGATAGAACTGCATCCATGGAGCGATGGTCGTGCCGATGACTCCGATGACCATGTAGAGATAGCTGGAGCTGCGGAAGAGATGGATATTCGGCGGCACAAGGGTCGCCATTCCAGCGGCCTTCCAGTCTGGATGGGCGAGGACTCCGGCGAGGATGTAGGCGAGATAAATGAATGACGCCATCAGGAAGACCTTCTCCATCGACTGGTAGCTGCCCTTGACGACGATGATCCAGACGAGGGCCGCGCAGAAGGGGACGCTGGCCCAGATAGGGATTCCGAAGAGCGCGAGGCTGCCCGCGATGCCGGCAAATTCAGCGACCACGTTGCCGAAGTTGGTCAGAATCAAACCGACCATGAGGAGAAAGGTGATGCGGAAGCCAAACTCTTCGCGGATCAGATCGCTGAGGCCCTTGCCGGTGACGGCTCCCATGCGGGCGGTCATCTCCTGCACCACGATGAGGGCCAGAGTCATGGGGATCATGACCCAGAGCAGTCCGTAGCCGAACTGGGCACCGGCCTGGGAGTAGGTCCAGATGCCGCCGGCGTCGTTGTCGACGTTGGCGGTGATGAAGCCCGGGCCAACCACGGCCAGGAACATCATGAGACGGACTCTCCACAGCTTTACCTTCGACATTCAACGCAACCGGTTTGGACGGGGATTTACATCGGAAGTGCCAGCATAAATTGCATGGCGGGGGAAGCTCAAGGCGGCAAGGCGGAAATGTTGTTATTTGGCGCAACAAAAGAAGATGAACAAAACAAGAGCGCGATTCGAGCCGCGTGCAAGGCTGGCTAGAGTTGCGCGCGCAGGATAGCGATTACGTCATCGGCGGTGATTACGCCGGTCAGTGCGCCGGTCTCATCCACTACCGGGAGCGTAAGCAGATTGTACTTGTCAAAAATTTCAGCGACTTCGCGCTCGTCAGCCTCCGGCGAACAGGAGATGAGTGGATCGACGGTCAACTCGGAGAGCAGCGTGTCAGGGTTGGAGACCACGAGTTTGGCGAGGGGGACGGCTCCGAGGAGCTTTTCATTCTCGCCGATGAGGAATATGGTACTCATGCTCTCCAGGCCGCCATCGAAGTTCTTCAGCATCTCCACGGCATCATGGACCCGGGCGGTGGGGGCGAGCGCCATGTAATCGGTGGTCATGCGGCCGGCGGCGGTGTCTTCTTCAAAATCCAGAAGCTCTTCGACATCCTGACGCTCCTCGGGTTCCATCTCCTGGAGGATGGCGTCGGAGCGCTCGTCGGTGAGATCGTTGAGAAGGTCGGCAGCCGCGTCAGGATTCATCTCCTCGACGATGTCGGCGGCGCGATCGGACTCCATGGCGTTGAGGATGGAGACCTGGAGTTTGGGATCGATCTCCTCCAGAGCCTGGGCAGCTACCTCCTCATCGAGGCCCTGGAAGACGGCATCGCGCTCGGCGGGCGAGAGCTCTTCGATAATGTCGGCGATGTCGGCGGGATGCAGGCGGGCAACGCGTTCGGAGGAAATCTTGAGGCGGACGCGGCGGGCCGGGTCGGTCTCAATCAGGTTGACGAACTCCCAGGGAATGTTACGCGCTGGAATACGCGCTAGCCAGTTGGATAGGGCGTGGCGCGGGAGCATGCCCTTGAGCAGGCGGCGAACCGCACCACGGGCACCGGCATCGACGTAGGCGATGCGAAGGTGCAGCCCCACCACGGACTCGCGTTCGAGCGACAACTCAATGTCATTGACGCGAACCACCTTGCGGCCATGAACGTCGATAATCTGCTGATCGAGCAGATCGCGCTCCAGCAGCAACATGCCTTCGCCGCTGGAATACTTGGGAAGATTTTCGGAGCGGGCGGTGGTGTGCACGCCACCATTGACCGTGCGGAGAAGATCAGTGCCGACGATGCGGTCGCCTTGCGGAGTGCGCACGATGAGGGCGGCGATCCGGGTCGGGTCGTCCTGGGGAACGAGCGCGACTTCGCGCACGCGTCCCAGGCGCGCGGAGTCGAAGTCATACACCGTGAGGCCCAACAGATCCGAGAGTGCAAGCGCCGTCATCGCACCCCAGCATAACGCGAGAACTCGGCGGGAACAAACTGAAAGCTGCGTTCGATCACAACGGGATAGAAAATCAGGCTACAATCCTTTCAATATGGCACGCACATCGCTGGACCTACGCACGCTGACCGGTCAATTGCTCACCTTCGGCTTTGACGGAGGCGAAATGTCGAGCGGCCTTCGCTCCGCGCTCAAGACCCTGAAGCCCGGCGGCATCATCCTGTTCGCCCGCAATATCGAGTCGCCCAGGCAGACGCACGCTCTGTTGAAGGCGGCACAGAAGGAGGCGGAGATACCGCTGTTCCGCTGCGTGGATCTGGAGGGCGGCACGGTGGACCGGTTGAAGAATGTGATTGGTCCGGCGCCCAGCGTACAGGAGGTGGTCGCAGGCCGGGCACAAGGCGTTCTGCCGCGAACATGGGCGGTTGATCGGCAGCGAAGTGCGAGCCTTGGGCTTCAACGTGGATTTTGCCCCGGTGCTGGACCTGCGCTTCGAGGTGTCGCTGGAGGTGTTGGGATCGCGCACGGTATCGCCGGACGCCAAGGCCACGGTGGCGTACGCGAAGGAATTTCTGCGCGGATTGAAGGACGTGGAGATTGCCGGATGCGGCAAACACTTTCCGGGTCTTGGCGAGGGCACCTTGGATTCGCATGAGGCGCTGCCGGTGGTGCACAAGAGCTGGAAGGCGCTGTGGGACGGTGACCTGGTTCCCTACCGGATGCTGGCGAAACAACTGCCATTCGTGATGGTGGCGCACTGCGCGTATCCGGAGGTGACGGGCGAGGCGGTGCCGGCCTCGATCTCAAAGAAATGGATTGGCGATGTGCTGCGGAAGAAGATTGGATACACGGGACTGGTGGTTTCCGACGACCTGGAGATGGGTGGCGTGCTGAAGGTCGCCAGCATCGAAGAGGCTGCGGTTGGAACCGTGCAGGCGGGCGCGGATATGTACCTGGTCTGCCATAACGAAGAGCTGGTGCATCGCGCCTATGAGGCGATTCTGAAAGAGGCGGAGCGGAGCAGCCGCTTCCGGGCCAAGGTCGAGGCGGCAGCGCAGAGAATCATGAAGGCGAAGACGCGCTGGCCGGGACTGAAAAAGAAGATGATGGCGGCTCCCACCGATGCAGGGGTGAACCGGCTACGGCAGAAGTTATGGGAATTCAGCGAGGAAGTCCGGCTGACGACGAACGCGAGGGTGGCAAAGGCTGCGGGATAAGAGCGCCGAGGAGCGTTCGGCAGAAAAGTCGGGCGGCCTTGGAGGGCCGCCCGGTCAGGCAGTAGTGCAGTTAAAAAAACTTTATGGCAGAAGCATTTTGAGCGAAGCGACGGAGCCACCGGCCTTCTCGAACTCGGAAAGATCCACGACGATTGGCTCGATGCCTTCCCTGCCTAAAACCTGCTCCAAGCGGCGGGTCATCCGCGGAGTGATGTAGTAGCCGTTTACCGAGACGCCGTTGCAGACAAATTGCAGCGCTTCTTCGCGGGTAACCTCGAAAGTCTGAGCACAGCTTCGAATTTGAGCCAGGGTCTCCGGCGCGAACGCACCCGGGTAAATCAGCAACGACTCTGGTGCAAGCGGAGCCAGGCAGAGATTGAGGTGGAAGAAGTAGGGATCAACCAGTTCCAGCTTACGCACCTCGAAGTGCATCGATTCCATGAGCGCGGCAAACTGATCGACCGCCGCGCGGGTGGAGCGGTGGCCGAATCCGGCCCAGACCGACTCCCAATCGGGGTTCCAGAGCAGGTCGCCGGTGCCTTCCAGAAACTCCTCGCCTGCGAGTCCAAGCTCCATGATCCGGTAGCCTTGCTGGGAATACCAGCCAGTAAAGTGCTCGACTTCATCGCGCCGGCTGCGATGCAACATACGCGACGGAATGACAAAGGAGCGATCCTCGCGATCGATTCCGACAAAGGCGTGGCTGGCGGTGAAGCACATGTCCTCCAACCCGGCGTGAGGATCAAGAAGAAAGACTTCGAGTCCAACCCGCTGGAAGGCTAGGCCAAGGTTCTCCCATTGCCGGAGAGCCAATGAAAAATCAACGATAGGATTGTGGCGGGCAAATGGGTTTCTGAACTCAGAAATCGAAAAGTACAAAGGAGGCGACATGAGTACATGGCTGAGCTGGCGGGTAAGCGTCTCGCTCTGGTAATTCCTCCGGAACTGCTTCGAGCCTGTCTCTGTCTTTTCCACGATGCTCCCATGTCAATCACAGCGATCTACACGGATGCGAATACGGCCGCTTCCGCTGTGCCAAACAGTCATGTCCACACGTGCGGCCATGGTACCTTGGCACCGGCTACTCTGCGGTGAGCTTGATCACAAGAGCGCGTGCGGTCCACCTTTCTTACATCCACGTTTTCGAAGTTAAACGCCTGGCAGCGACGGGAACTGGAGTGAGCGCTATAGGTAATTCGATGATGATCTCAAGACCGTGATTTTGGAGGTTGCGGGCAAAGACCGAACCGTTGTGAAACTTCACGGCGCCACTGACGATGGAGAGTCCGAGGCCGCTGCCTCCGGTAGTTGTGCCGCGGGCGTCGTCGACGCGATAGAAGGGAGTAAAAAGCTTGGGCAGAGCCGCCTCGGGAACCCCAGGGCCATTGTCACGAACGGAGATCCTTGCCAGCCGCTTATCCACGGCGACGGAGAGTTCCACGCGCCCCTCTTCGCCCGCGTAGAAGATGGCGTTGCGCAGAATATTCTCAAAGGCACTGCGCAACATGTTGGGCTCCCCCACCATGGTCAGCTCCGGCCAGCTTTCGTCATAGACAATCTCCACATTCGATTGGCTGGCCTCAAAGCGGGCGTCCTCGATGGCTTCTCCGATGACCTGATTGAGCGACAGGGGTTCGGTCGCGGGCTTGAGCTGTCCGCTCTCCAAGCGGGCGACGGTAAGAATTTGCTCGATCATTCCGTTGAGACGAAGGAGTTCGACTTCGATGCGGTCGAGCATTTCCTTGCGCTCCGGTTCAGTGGCGGTGGAGGCCAGGGAGAGAGCAACACGAATGCGTGAGATGGGGGATCGGAGATCGTGTGAGGCACCCATCAACATGCGCTTATTGCTTTCGACCAAGTCGCGAATCTCGCCCGCCATGATGTCAAAATCCCTGACCAGGTCGGCGATCTCGTCACGGCGGGTGCTGCCGGCAAGACCGGCGCGCGCCTCCAGATCGCCTTGCGCAATGGCGTGGGCAGCATCACGCAGACGGACGATGGGGCGAGCGAGGTATTGAGCGAGCGCAGCGCAGAGCAGAGAGGTAAGCAGCGAGCCAAAAAGAATTGCGAACAGGAGGCTGCCGGGCAGTGAGCGCAGCACGGGCGGAGAGAAGAACTCCCCGGCAAAGACAAAAGCACGGCCCTTGGAATCCGTCGCCCTCTCGACGATAAATGTGCCGTTGCGCCCCTTGGCAATGCCTTCATTCTGGAGAGCGCGCTGAATGGCATCGCGCGCATCGGCGGGCATCCAGAAGCCGCTCAACTCGTTCATCTGATCGTCGAAGAGCCAGTAGGCGGAGCGCTTGTCGAGGGTGATGTCATGGAGGAGTTCGCGGAGGCCTTCCTGGCCGCGAGTGGAATAGCGCCAGGTTGCGTAGCGCGCCAGCACGGGGGTGGCGCGACGCTCGGGCTGCACCCACCAGGGACGGTCAGGGCCGAAGCTGGCATGAACGCGATAGGCGAGTGCCAGCATGATGCAGGTTTGAAGAATCCAAAAGGGCAGGAATATCTTCCAGAACAGACGGCTCTTCACAATGTCACCTTCGCGGCCAAGGCGTAGAAGTATCCGATACCGCGCACCGGACGAATACGCTCTTCCCCTTCGGGAACGCAGCCAAGTTTCTTGCGCAGACGGCTTACATGGACATCGACGCTGCGATCGAAGGCACTGAGCGGACGGCCTAGAGCAGCCTGGGCCAGTTCCTCGCGCGTCACCACCATTCCGGCGCGGCGGAGCAGCAGCTCAAGCATGTTGAACTCCGCGCCGGTTAATTCAACGGGAACGCCATTGCAATGGGCGGTGCGGGAGAGCAGGGAGAGCGAAATGTCGCCGACCGACAAGGATTCGTCGCCGGGGCTGTCATTGTGCATCTCCTGCGAACGGCGGAGCACGGCACGGATGCGGGCCACCAGTTCGCGGGGATCGAAGGGCTTGGGAACGTAGTCGTCGGCGCCGATTTCGAGACCAAGAATTCGGTCCACGGATTCTCCCCGGGCAGTGAGCAGAATGACGGGAACGCGGGAGTGGGCGCGCAAAGATTTGAGCAGTTCAAATCCAGAGCCTCCCGGCAGCATGACGTCCAGAATTACCACGTCGTATTCGCCAGTGAGCGCGGTTTCGAGGCCGGAGCGATGATCGAAGACGGCGTGAACGTGGAAGCCCTCGTTCTGGAGAAATCGCTGCAACAGGGAGACGAGCCCTTGGTCGTCGTCAACAATGAGTACACGGCTCATGCCATCTATTCTGCGTGAGGCAAGGGACGATCGCTGTGAAGAACTGTTACGAGTTGGACCAGGATGGTTCACAAAAGTTTACCTTTGTGCCCCGGAGTCATTGCCCGAGCGCTGCCCTGTCCAGAGCTGTTTCTTCCCGGGGCACCACGAGGCTCCCCACCGCTCTCATTCTGATGATTTTAGCGCGTTTGAAGCAGACAGCGTTCGCGAGTCAGCACCGCTGGCGCCGGTCACGAGAACCACTTGCCCGTCATACGAGCGCGCCTGGAACTCTAGATGCAAAACCAGGGCGACCAGAGCCGCCCGTGGAATTGACGGTTGAGTTCAGAACGAGAAGGCTGCCTGGAAATCGAGGCGCCGGTTGGCCGATCCGGATGAGAATGGCCCGCCGGCAAGGCTGTTCGATTTGCCGAACATCGGCGAAGAAAGATCGCCGATGGGCAAGCCTGGATTCCAAGTGTTGAATAGGTTGCGCGCGGTCGCCGTGAGGGTCAAGTTGTAGCGGCGCGAAGTAGAGGACGGACCGAAGATTCCGCCCATACCGCGCGGACCTCCAAAGCCGCCTCCCGGAGGCCCGCCGTGTCCTCCTCCGCCGTGGCTCGGCCCCGAGCCCTGATCCGCCGGGGATGCGCTCGGTTTTTTCGTCTCCGAACCAAAGCCGAAAGTCTTGGAGACGCGCATATTGACCGTTACGTTGGCTGGGCCTTTGCCGTAGTTAACAGGAATGGGATGCGCGATAGAGGCGCCTGGACTTGTGTCGAAGCTGCCGTACTGGTTGGAAACTAAATATTGATTCTGGGTGGCCGAGGTAGCAAAACCAGGACGGTCATTGAAGAACGAGTCGCCATTCAGATCGGTTCCGGTGGTGATGTTGAAGGGCGCGCCGGAGTTGGCGATCACGAAGGGGCTGATGCGGATGTTATGGGCGAGCGACGCGGTTCCCGCTGAGGAAAAGACGGTTGCGCACATCGAACGAGGCGCGGCCGTAGTCCTGGGTGAGATCATACGAATTCGAAGGGTTGCTGGATGGACCGCTGGTGTCGCTGTCCGCATAGCCGAAGGCGTAGAAACCCATCAACGAGAGCTTCTGCGAGAGCCGTATCTGCACGTTGGTGATGAGCTGATTCTGCTTGAAGATAGCTTCGGAGTTGTACTGGTAAATGTTGTCGCTGTCAGCGAAAGGACGGGTGCCATCTTCCCGCGGGGCATTGACGTTTTCCAGGATGAGTTGATGGAGACCGCGCGAATTAAGGTAGGTGAAGGAGATGGTTCCCACCGAGCCAAGCTGCCGTTCGAGGCTGATGGCTGCCTGCATGGTGTAGGGCGCATGCAGGTTGGGATTGATCTGGTAGATGGTGGTGGAGGCATTAGAAAACGTACAGTTGGCGGGCGCAACGTTGCCGGAAGAATCCGGCGGACAGGGATTGACCACTCCGGTGTATATGGTTTGCGTCTCGGCGATACCGTTGAGGCGCTGTGCCTGGAGCACCAGGTCCTGAGTAAAGCGGTCGTAGAATACTCCGTAGCCCAACCGCAACACGGTCTTGGGCGCACTCTTGGCGCTGCCCAAGCCCCAGGAGAGGCCGAGTCGAGGCGCGAGGTCAGCCTTATTGCTGATGCTGGTCTGGGTTTCAAAGCGCAACCCGTAGCTCAGGGTCAGGTTCGGACGCAGCTTCCAGTCGTCCTCGGCGTAGAGTCCCGCGTCCGCAAACGATAGCTGGGCACGCCTGATTCCAGCGCTCTGGATAAGTTGAGTGGGTGTGCCATTTGTGTAGTCTGCGAGAGTGCTGTAGGTAAGGATGCCGTTGAACGCGGTGCCGGTAACATTGTCATCCTGCGACTCGCGGAGGCGTCCGCCGAACTTGATGAAGTGTTTGCCAACCAGCCACGAGGTGTAGTTCTGCAGTTCATAGCGGCTGATACTATCTGAGTTTTGGCCATCCGTACTGCCGCCGCCGGAGAATGCACCGAGCACGTTGATGGCGACGGTGTTCGGCTGATTTGGGTTCTGATTGCTGTCGTCGTGGATGAACTGAAAGTGAGTTTCGTTGATCAAGCGAGAGTTGAGGACCTGGGTGTCGCTGAGTTGCACCGTGTGCTGGGTTTCGGATTCGCTGTAGGCGCGTGAGGCAACCACCAGGCCGCCGATGCCCTGGTTGGCTTCGTCATTGCGCAGGAGTTGATAACGCGCTGTTAGAGTATTGCCGGGCGCAAGCTGGTAATCCATACGAGAACTGACGTTCGTGCGGGTGTACGGGGCAAGCACGGCTTGGATCGGAATGTCTGAAGCGTTCAGACTTCCCGCGTCAATGGCCGCAGTTTGATCGATGGCCGAAGTCTCATTGATGTCACGGCGCTCGGCGTTGAAGAAGACCGAGAGTTTATTGCTCAGCGCTCCGCTCACGTTGCCACTGTAACGCTCGGAGTGATAGGGCGGAACAGCGGTCAGCACATAGGGATTTCGGGAGTTGAAGACGGAGTTGTTCTCGTTAAAGGAAGCTTGTCCGTGCCATTTATCCGAGCCGGGCTTGGTGAAGACCTCTACACGGCCAAAACCCGGGCGATCGTACTCGGCGGAAAATGGATTTTGATTGATGCGGATTTCACGGATGGCGGACTTTGGCGGCAGGGTTCCATCGGAGAAGCCATCGATATAAATTTGTCCTCCGTTCGGCCCCACGGAAGGCCCGGCAAGCGCCAGCAGATCCTGCTCCAGTTCGTCAGGATCGTCGGAGAGCGCTTCGAGATCCTCGCCTTTGAGAACCGTGGCGCTGGCATTGTTCGCCGGATTGACATCGACGGCGGTGGCGTCGCTCTGAACGGTGACCTGCTCCTGTTTGACCGCGATGCCGAGCGCAATGTCGAGTTGCTGCGCATCCCCGGCGGCGATGATGACATCCGGCATCTGGTACGGGTTGAAGGCCGCGGCGGTTGCATTGACTGTAACCGTGCCCGCAGGCAGGCCGTGAATTACGTAGTTGCCAAGCTTATCGCTAACCGTCTTCTGGATCTGTCCGTCGGGTGTGGTCACCGAGATTGCGGCGCCAATCACGACGGCGCCCGAGGGATCCGTAACTTGCCCGCGCAAACTGCCTGAATTTTTCGCAGCCTGTGCCGACATCGAGCTCACAAAGATGACGAGCAGGCAGAGTAGAGCTGCAAAACGCTTATCAATACACACTTTCAGTTACTCCAGGATGAGCCTTCGTTCGGGTTTTGGTTCGCTACTGATCGTCGCTACTGATCCCCGGCGGGGGCGCTGGCAAGCGACCACGGCGTCAGGAACGATTCCGCGGAGGGCGCGGCGGTCAGAATCGGTTCGACGCCGCCCAGCAAGGTGATGGCGATAGGAGGTCGGGCGGGAGAGCCTTCGGTGCTGACGATCATGACGGCCTCACCTTTTTGCAGATCGCCGAGCGAGGCGGCCGGCAACCGAGCCAGCAACTGGTTTAGATCACCACCGTGCGGGCGGGCGGCATCCGCGCCGGCATCCCGCGGCGCAGACGCTGCGGCTGGAGTGGCGCCTCTCATCCGCATGGCTAATCCTTTCGCCACCTGGGCGGGGAGAACCTTCATTTGCGAGTCGGCTGTGATCTTGACCGTCACCGGCTTTTTCGTCGCAAGATCCTGAACCGTCAGACTCCCCTGCGCGGAGTCGACGGAGGTGACGAGTCCTGAGATATTGCGAAAGGTGCCAGCCACGATCTCTTCGGCGATGAACTGCGTGCCGTCCTCGTTCTTATTGCCCTTGGCACGAAGCTGATCGCCAGGATGAATGTCGTCGAGCCGCGCCGCGGTGGCGTCCTCCCACTTGACCGAATCGGTCGCGTACCGCTTAAAGGTGGTCTTCGGCGTGGTGCTGACCATCACAGTCTTGTTGCTGACCGAGAGTGTAATGTTGCCCCCTTGGGTGTCCACCTGCTTGACCAGGCCGCCGATACCGCGGCGTTGCCAGTCGATCAGTTCCTGCTGCTTCCGCTGGGCAATATCTTGCTGCTTCATGACGATCACGGCAGAGGCATCGACGGTCGCGCCATCGGCATCGAGCTTACCGCGCACCAGAATGCGGTCTCCTGGCTGGAGATCGCTGAGTTGAATTGGAGGCCGCGACCTTCAGGTCGGTCTGCCCTGGCGCCAGGCGTAGAATTCGCGCGCCGGGTTGAACTTTGACCGCCAGTTCGGTGCCCTGGTCGGTCGCCAGCGATAGATCGGCACCCGTAATTTTACGGATCGAACCAACCTGCTTCACCACTCCGGCAGCAGCCGGATTCGCCGGTGCAGTGGCCTGGGCAGAGAGCACGGTGGATGCGATGGCCAGCAAGAATGCCAATGCAAGACCACGAACAACACTCTTCTTCATGCGAGGTCTCCAACCTGAATTGAGTGGACCCAAAACGACAGCTACTCTTTTGTACCCTACCCCGGAGCCGTTCAATGTTGCGTTTTGTTTCATTCCGGTATGATATTTGGCTACTGCAGCCTGTTCCGCAACCCATGAGAAGAAACTATTGCTACTCAGGAAACGAACGCCCCGCTGCTCTCATCTTAAACGATGTGACTCTGCAAGGACTGCTGCATGCCGCCCGGCACTGCGCGCTGCTGTGCGGTGCGCTCGGCGTTGCCTTATGTATGGGCGCTGTTTCGGTACGGGCGGCGCAATCCCAAGCAGCGCTGCAACCGCCTGCGCAGAAAGGTACGACCAGCGCCGTGCCGTCGCCTGCCGGCACGCCTCCAGAGACGGCGCAAATACCCGCAGCCTACGTTGGGCAGCAGGTTTCTTCGGTGGAACTGGCGGGACGTCCCGAACTGGATGATCGCGATTTGCTGCCTCTGCTTGTGCAACATGCCGGCGAGCCATTCGACAGCGACAAGGTACAGCGCACGGTCGCCGCGCTCAAAGCAACAGGAAAGTTTCAGGACGTACAGCTCAGTGTAATTCCCGACATTGAGGGCGTGCGGGTGATGCTAATTCTGCAGCCCGCGCTCTATTTCGGAATCTACGAATTCCCCGGCTCGAAAGGATTTGCCTATTCCAGATTGCTGCAGGTTGCGAACTATCCGCCGGACGGCCCATACAACCAGAGGGATGTGACCCAAGCCTCGGATGCGCTGACGAAGTTCTTTCAGCAGAACGGATATTTTCTGGCAAAGGTTACGCCCGGCATCGAGCCGGATGCGCCACATGGGATCGTGAACGTACGCTTTCAGGTCGATGCCGGCCCCAGGGCAAATTTCGGAAAAGTGACGCTGAGCGGGGCCTCCGAAGAAGAGACGGCTCGCTTGCAGGCGAAGCTCAAGAGCAAGCTGGCACGCCTGCGCAGCTCCGCCATACGAGAGGGAAGACCGTACTCGCTCAAGACCGTTCAAAACGCCACCACGTACATGCAGAATGCGCTCGTGAAACAGGATCGCCTGGGCGCGCAGGTGCAGATGATCGGCGCGGAATACGACCAGGCGACCAATCGAGCCGATATCAGCTTCCACATCGAGGAAGGTCCTCTGGTGCGGGTGAAGGTGGAGGGCGCACATGTCTGGAAATCGACGCAGCGCAAGTTGATTCCGCTCTACCAGCAGGTGGGAGTGGACAACGAACTGGTGCAGGAAGGACGCAATAACCTGGTCTCGTACTTCCAATCGAAGGGCTACTTCGACGCGGCGGTGGAGAGCAGCGTAACCAAGCAGGGTACGGACGAAACGGTGTTGTACCAGATCGTGAAAGGGCCTAAACACAAAGTTGCGAGCGTATCCATCGACGGCAACAAAGAACTTGGTGACCCTCAGTTGCTCAGCCATGTCAGCGTGCATAAGGCAAGCCTGTTCTCACGCGGGGCGTTCAGCGAAAGGCTGCTGCGCACGAGCGTAAAGAATCTTGAGTCCACTTATCGGTCGGAGGGATTTAGCGACGTGAAGGTGACGCCGAAGGTCGAGGGCCGGGGCGGAAACATTGACGTGACCTTCCTGGTGAACGAAGGCCCGCGCGACACGGTGCGCGAGTTGAAGGTCGTAGGCAATGACACGATGTCCCTTGCACAACTTGTGCCCAAGGGCCTGAAATTGCAAGCCGGCCAGCCGTACTCGCAGTTCAAGGCGGACGACGATCGCAAGAACATCACGGTAAAGTACCTGGAGAGCGGCTACCTGACCTCTTCATTCCGCGAAACCGTTACCAGCATCAAGGGCGACTCACACAGTCTGATTGTGACCTACGTGATACGCGAAGGACCACGGGTGATAACCTCTAGCGTGATCACGCTGGGGCGCGTCCACACCAGGCAGCGTTTTATCGACCGGGCGGCAAAATTCACCCTCGGCGCGCCGCTTACTACCGGTGGCATGCTTGGCGCGGAGTCACGACTGTACGCGCCGGGAATATTCGACTGGGCGGAGGTCGCGCCGCGCCGGCAGATCACGACACAGACCAAGGAGGACGTGCTGGTAAAGGTTCACGAGGCACCGCGCAATACGCTGACCTATGGCTTCGGCTTCGAGGTAATCGAGCGTGGAGGAAGTCTGCCGAGCGGAACCGTGGCCCTTCCAGGACTACCTCCGGTAGGAGTGAGTTCCAACTTCGTAACCAGCGAGAAAACATTCTGGGGGCCGCGTGGAACGGTGGAGTACACGCGAAGAAACATCCTTGGGCTCGCCGAGAATCTGATCCGTGGGAGTTTTCGCAGGACGGTTGTTACAAAGAGTTACCGCGGATTTCCAGAACCCCAGCTTTCGCGGTACGAGCTTCGCCAGCAATCTGAGTGCGAGCTACGAGCATAACAGTGAGAATCCCGTCTACTCAGACACAATCGCCCAGACCGGCTTCCAATTGCAAAAGCCCCTGAACCACAAGAAGACGCAGCATCTGTATTTGCGCTACAGCCTCAGCGAGACGATGATTACGAACCTGCTCATTCCTGATCTGGTGCCGCCCAACGAGTTGAACGTGCGATTGTCCACGCTTTCGGCAACCTACTCGCGCGATACCCGCGACAACCCTCTGGACGCAAAACGCGGCATCTTCCAGAGCGTGGAAGCTGATTTTAATCCGGCGGCGCTGGGCTCCAGCGTGAGCTTTGCAAAGTTGCTGGCACAGTTTGCCACATACAGGAATTTGAAGTCATCCGACATCATCTGGGCCAACAGCGTGCGCGTTGGCTTTGAATCGGCCTTTGCCGGAAGTGACGTCCCACTGTCGCAGGAGTTCTTCTCCGGTGGCGGCAGCACGCTGCGAGGCTTTCCGCTGGATGGAGCGGGACCGCAGCGCACCATCACCGCGTGCGGCAATCCCGCGGTTCCAAGCACCTGTGCGCCCATCACGGTTCCGGATGGCGGAAATCAATTGTTCATCGTGAACTCGGAATTCCGCATTCCGCTTCCCATCTACAAGGGCGTGGGCGTCGCTGCGTTTTACGATGGCGGAAACGTCTTCAGCGCAATCGGATTCCACGGTGAGTACACCAATACAGTTGGCGGTGGTCTACGTTATGCGACGCCGGTAGGGCCGATCCGCTTCGACATCGGTCACAACTTGAACTCACCGCGCGGCATCAGCTCTACACAGTTCTTCGTGACCCTTGGACAGGCATTTTGAGCGTACTTTCGAATCTTCCGCCCGAGTCCGGGCCGCCCCGCCGAACCGGGAGCCGCGATCCTCACGCTGGCTGCGCATCGCGCTGTGGTTGCTGGTTCTCATGCTGGGGTTAGCTGCCATCGTCGTGGTCGGTGTTGCCGCGCTGCTGCACAGCCAGCGCTTCCATGATTACGTACTCATCAAGGCGCGGCAGAGTGCAAGCGAATCGTTGGGCGTGCCGGTGGAATTGCAGAATTACGCGTTGCACTTCAGCGGAATCAGTCCGACGGTCGATCTAGTATGGCTTCGTAATACACGGTGCGGCCCCGTACGCCGATACGCCGCTCGTACAGGTGGAGCAGGCGAGAATTGGCGTTCGCGTAATTTCGTTGCTGGGGAGGAGATGGTATTTCAGCGAACTTGCAGTGCATCATGGGGTACTGCAGATTCGCGTAGATGCCAACGGCAACAACAACCTTCCAACACTTCAGCAGGGCGGCAGCCGGAACTCCGGAGTGCAGTCGTTCTTCGACCTTGCCATCCGCCGCGTGGTGCTGGATGAAGGCGAGTTCGATTACAACGACCGGAGGATCGCACTTGACGCAGATCTGCGCGAGTTGGCGCTGAACGCGGCATACGATCCCTCGCGGAAGCTTTACGCGGGACAAGTTGCGTATTCGGATGGTCGCTTCAAGGGAAATGGGTATGAGCCAATTGCGCACTCGTTGAGCGCTGACTTTGAGATGACTTCGCTGCATATAAATATACGAAAGGCAGAGCTGCACAGTGGAGCATCGGCGGTAGCATTTACCGGGACATTTGACGATTTCGACAATCCGCGCGTGGCGACCGTGTATCACGCATCGGTGGACGCGAGCGAGTTGCGACGGTTGCTGAACATCCCGCAACTGCCACTGGGCATGGCTGAGTTGGACGGACACGCCGAGTACGCCGCCAAGCCCAACCAGCCTGCGCTGAACGGGATCACCGTGAATGGCACGCTGCGCAGCGACCGCTTGGAGTTTCTCGTGCCAAGCGTCCGAACAGGCGTGACAGGTACGCGCCGAGTTAGGTGCGGTTCGGGCGTCATACGCGTTGGTGAACGGAGACGCAGAGGTGCGCTCACTGAGCGCTTCCCTGCTGTCCGGAAAGGTGGACGCGCGGGCGACGGTGCGGGATCTGGCGGGCGAGCAGGTGGGCGCGGCGCAGGTGAAGCTGGATGGAATTTCTCTGGGGGCGCTGAAGGATTTGGCCGGCACGAGTGCGGAAGACGACCTCACAATCGGAGGAACCTTGCAGGCCACGGGCAGCGCATCGTGGAAACGCTCGCTGCGCAACCTGCAGGTAAAGGCCGATGCGTCGGTCGATGCAGCGGTCGGCTCCAAGCAGTCGTCTGAAAGCTTTCCGGTTACGGGTGAGCTTCACGGCAGCTTCCAAAACAGCGATCAGACGCTTACGCTGACACAGAGCTATCTCCGGACTTCGCAAAGCATACTTACGCTCGATGGAAGCATGGGCCAGCGCTCGCAGATCAATCTCGCGCTCAACGCTGGAGACCTGCACGAGATGGAAACCATCGCTCGGATCTTCCTCCCGCCGGCGCGCCCGCTCGGTCTCTATGGAAGCGCCACGTTCACCGGAACGCTCTCCGGGCCGACTTCCGAACCGCGACTGACCGGCGAGCTGAGCAGTACTAACCTGCGTCTGCGCGGTACGGATTGGAGGCTGCTGCGGGCGCATCTGGATGTGAGCCCCAGCGGCGTGGAGATACAGGGCGGACAGCTTGAACCTGCATCTCCAAAAGGCGAGGCGCAGGGGAACATTGCCCTCAGCGGCCGCGCCGAATTGAAGCACTGGAGTTTCACGACCGCCAGCGGGTTTCAACTGACGCTAAACGCGCGGCGGCTGGATGCCGCACAACTGGCGCGACTGGCAGGTGCGCCCACCAGGGTCAGTGGGACGGTCAACGCCGAACTGCAGGCGCACGGGACAGAGATGAACCCAATGGGCCAGGGAGAGGTCGAACTGGTGCGCGCCTCGGTGGACGGTGAACCGATTCAATCCGCCCACGTGCAGTTCAATGGCGATGGGAACGCAGCTCACGCCAACCTCAACATCACGATGCCCGCAGGCGTCACGACCGGCTCTGTCACCTACTATCCCAGGCAACGAGGGTATGAGGCGCGACTGGAGACGCACAACTTCAAACTCGACCAATTGCAGGCCTTGAAGTCGCGCAATCTCTCCATGGCAGGGGTGATGAATCTGGTTGCCAACGGGCGCGGCACGCTGGACGATCCGCAACTCACGGCCAGCATCGACATTCCGCAATTGCACAGCCAAGGGGCAGACCATCGATCATATTGCGCTACAGGCCAACGTCGCACAGCATGTGGCCAACATTTCGCTCGACACCCGCGCGGTGAATGCAAATATTCACGGGCGGGCCACGGTGCAGCTCACCGGCGATTACCTGGCAGATGCGGTGCTGGACACACAATCGATTCCGCTGCAGCCGTTGCTGGTCACCTACGCGCCAGACATGGCGTCCCACCTCTCCGGACAGACCGAATTGCACGCCACCCTGAAGGGGCCGCTGAAGCACCGGGAACGCATCGAGGCGCACGTGGTCATTCCTGCGCTGGACATGCATTACGACCAGTCGATTGATCTTGCGGCGGCAGGACCGATCCACGCGGATTATGCAAATGGAGTGCTGGAACTGGCGCGCTCCGGGCTGAAGGGTACAGGAACCGATCTGCAGTTCCAGGGGTCGATACCGCTGCTGGATCGCAGCAAGCCGGTGTCACTGTTGCTGCTGGGGTCGGTGGATCTACGGCTGGCGCAACTGTTCGATCCGGACGTAACGAGCGCCGGGCAACTGCAGTTCAACATCAATACGTACGGAGTGCGGAGCGACCCGAACGTGCGCGGTGAGGTGCGGATCGTCAATGCAAGCTTCTCCATGATCGATCTGCCGGTTGGACTCTCGAATGGAAACGGCACGCTCGCACTGACCGGAGATCGCCTGAACATCACCAATTTTGAAGGAACCGTGGGCGGCGGCAAAATCACGGCACGCGGCGGCGTGGTCTATCATCCGTCGCTGCAGTTTGACCTCGCGTTGAGCGGACAAGGCATTCGTATGCTCTATCCCGACGGAGTACGCCAGGGTTTGAGCGCCAATCTCACGCTGACCGGCACGCCCGAGCAAGCCACGTTGCGCGGGCAGGTGAATGTGGATCAATTGTCATTTACGCCGGAGTTCGATCTGTCGAGCATTACCTCGTTTGAGAGTGGGGGCGCGGAGGAGCCGCCATCGCGTGGGTTTTTGAGCAATCTGCAATTGAACGTCGCCGTGCGTTCAACCCAAAATGTGAATGCGGCGAGCCGGACGATAAGCGTGAACGGCAGCGCCAATCTGCGCTTGACCGGAACGGCGGCGCAGCCCGTTGTGCTGGGGCGGATCAATCTGACCGGAGGCGATCTGATCTTCCAGGGAAACCGTTATGTATTGCAGAACGGAGTGATCGACTTTGTGAATCCCACGCGAACCGAGCCGAACATCAACGCTTCCATCACAACGACGATTCTGCAATACAACATCGGGCTGCGATTTGAGGGGCAGTTGGACCGCTTGCGCACCTCCTACTCATCCACCCCGGCACTGCCTCCTGCCGACATCATCAACCTGATCGCCTTCGGCAAGACGCAGGAAGCCGCAAACGCCACGGCCACCACCGCCAACCAGACGGCCGAGCAAAGCATCGCCTCTGCCGTGAGCGGCCAGGTGACCAGCCGCGTTCAGAACTTCGTCGGCCTTTCCCAATTATCCGTGGATCCGACGCTCGGCACCAGCCAGCAGAACGCCGGGGCTATTATCACGGTGCAAAAAAGGGTGACCAGCAAGATTTTCGTCACCTTCTCCACCGACGTGACCGGTACGCAGCAGGACGTGGTCCAGCTTGAGTACCAGGCCACGCCACGGGTTTCCCTAAGTGGAACGCGGGATCAGAACGGTGGTTTCGGCTTCGATACGCGAATCACGCGGGAATGGTAGATATACTGCCTTTTCGTTCCCCGGAGCTCCTCCGCCGGCATCTCCTCTGCTTTCGCTTATGCCTCCTATTAAAACTTTTAATGCCTCGAAATTTGTTTTGATTTGTTCCAGAGAGCCGTCTGCCATTACCCTATATGTGATCGCAATTCACAGCCTCGCCCCACCCCCTTTCGAGGAGATTCATGCCGAACGAACTACGCAACTTTTTGACGCTTACCTACGATGAACTCGAAGAACTCAATTTGAAGGCTAAGGAACAGCGGAAGAACCGCGTTGCCGCTCACAAGATTCAGGAAGAACGCCTGAAGTACCTTGCCGACGAAAAGTGCATCAAGGCCGTAACCGTGCTGTTCAGCGACCTGGAAGGCCGCCTGCACATGCTTGACTACGACAAGAAGTTTCTGGTGAGCAGCTATGACAACCTCACCTTCGACGGCTCGTCGATTCGCGGATTCACGGCACAGCATGAGAGCGATCTGCGGCTCGGTCTTGACTGGTCGTCGTTCTACTGGGTGCCGTCCGACGTATTCGGCTCCGGCAAGGTGATGGTCTTCGGCGAAGTCATCGACAAGCATGGCAAGCCGTACACCGGCGACATTCGTGGCGTGCTGAAGAGCTATGCCGACGAACAGTTCAAGACCAACGGCTACACCCTGAACGCCGCCAACGAGATTGAAGGTTTCCTGTTCAACGGTAAGGAAGCCGAGCAGCGCTATCCGCGAGACCCAGAAGTTCGAATACGTGGACGGTGGCGGCTACTATCACTCCCTGCCGGGCGATCCGCTGCGCACCTTCATCGACACGGCCGCCGAAGTCCAGCGCGCCATGGGCTTCCAGAACGAGAAGGATCACCCCGAGGTTGCGCCTTCGCAGTTTGAAATCAACTACAACTACGGCGACGTAGTGGCCGCCTCTGACCAGATCCAGCTCTATAAGCTGATCTGCCGCCAGGTTGCCAACAACATGGGATACACCGCAAGCTTCCTGCCCAAGCCGGTAGTCGGCGTAAACGGCAGCGGCATGCACACCAACGTTTCGGTGAGCAAGGGCGGTAAGAATCTGTTCTGGGATCCGAAAGGCCTGGAGAAGATCAGCCCCTTCGCATGGGACTTTGTGGACCGCGTCCTGTCCGCTGGCAATGACATCTGCCTGCTGCTCAACTCCAGCGTCAATGCCTATCGCAGACTCGATCCGCACTTCGAAGCGCCGAACCAGCTCAATGCTTCGGCCATCAATCGCGGCGCAATGGTCCGGGTTCCGATCGGTAACGAACGCAGCGCCCGCGTCGAAGTTCGCGCCGTAGCGCCGGATGCGAATCCGTACCTGGTCATGCTCTCGGTCTTCAAGACCGGCATCGACGGCGAGATTGCGAAGATTGAAAATCTCCGTCAGGCTCACCGCTATCTGCCCGATAACATCTACTCGGCGCTGGATCTCTTCCGCGACTCTGAGTGGATCAGCAAGTTGCTTGGCGCAGACGTGAAGGAGCGCTACGCGGAGCTGAAGCAGAACTCCGCCGACCGCTGCCCACGGCTGTTGGGAACCGTGGTAAAGACCGCCGAAATTCAGTTCCACCACGCGGTTTACAACCAGTACCTGTGGAACCAGTTCTAGATTGTTTGTTGCAGACGTAGAAAGGCCCTGGCTTTGCCGCCAGGGCCTTTTCCTTGCGGAAAGATTAGCGAGACCGCTCGAGTCAGCCGTTCATCACAAATTCCCTTCGGAAAACTCTTTCGCTTCGAGACCGAGATAGCTGCCATGACAACTTCGCACTCCTCATGGCAGCGAAGGCAGAGCTGATTGCCGCAGGGCAACCCGTCTCGCTTACCCGGCGTAGGCTGCGCCGCCGATACATCTTCTTGCGTCTCTCGATCCTTGTCTTCGCGAATATCCATACCTGGAAATTAAGCATCCGCGCGAGAAGCGTCTAGGACGAACGTCACAAACAATCCAGGAGAGCCTTCATACGCCTCCGCTAGGATGATCCTCGGGTGGAATGATAACCCCCTCGCACTGCCTTGGAAAATTGCTGTTCCCGGAGCGGCGTCTGCGGCTTGGGAGCACCACGGTAGGCGTAGATGACGGCCAGCAGGGGCGGAGCCAACAGCACTCCCCAGAACGGGAAGACGATGCCGAGCACGAGCGGAGTCAGCAGCGATGCCCAGAACGGCACGCGATTCTGACGGTGCATCAGAAAGGGCTGAAGCAGGAGGCCATCCACCGTGGCAATCGCCGCATAGGCTCCCAGGAACCAGAGCCAGCGCTCCAGTGGCGCGCCGCTAAAAAGCATGGCCATCGCAGGTCCCAGGAGCGTGAGTAAGGGGCCAAAGTGTGGAATAAATTGCAAAGCTCCCGCCAGCAGAGCCCAGAACGGAGCCCATGGCACCTTAAGCCAGATCAGTGCCGCCAGCCAGAGAGCACTGACCATCAGTGAGTCATAGCACTGGGCGATCAGCCACCGGCGCAACGCTCCTAAGGTAAGGTTCGCGTGATACTGAAACTGCATATTACTTCGCTCTATCCCTCTCAAAGCAATGCTACACTGTGTTTAACCCTGCGGATTAGAGAGCGTGAAATGAAGTTTGGCGTCATCATATTCCCCGGCAGCAATTGCGACCACGATGCCTATTGGGCATTCAAGGAAGTCTGCGGACAGCCCGCGACGCTGCTCTGGCATGACTCGCACGATCTGGAGAACTCCGACGTCATCATCGTACCCGGCGGCTTTGCTTACGGCGACTACCTGCGCACCGGAGCGATCGCTCGATTTTCTCCCATCATGCAATCGGTGAAGCGCTTTGCCGACTCCGGCGGCCTGGTCATGGGCATCTGCAACGGCTTTCAGATTCTGTGTGAGGCGCATCTGCTGCCCGGCGTTCTGCTCCGCAACAAAAATCTGAAGTACATCTGCAAGCCGGTTCACCTGCGGGTTGAGAATACCAAGACTCCGTTCACCCAGGGATTAAAGCAGGGAGAGGTGTTGGAGATCCCCATCGGGCATGGCGACGGCAACTACTTCTGCGATGAGCCCACGCTGCAACAATTGCAGCAGCGCGAGCAGGTGATCTTTCGTTATGCCACCCCGCAAGGCGAGATTACGGATGAGGCCAATCCCAACGGCTCTCTGGATAACATTGCCGGCATCTGCAACGAGGGGCGCAACGTCCTGGGAATGATGCCGCATCCGGAGCGCGCCAGCGAAGATGTGCTCGGCATGATGGATGGGCTCAAACTGCTACGCTCGTTGGTGGAGAGCGCAGCGTTGCTGCAGTAGCCGGCGATGAAATCACGTTGTTCACAATCCGGAAAGTCAGCCAAGCGCATTACCGAGGCGGAGCTTAGCCGACGCGATGGCGAATTGCTCCATATTCTCGATAACTGGCTGGAACGGGCTAATCAGCGCGGAGGCGAACACATTGCGTGCCGCTCGGGCTGCGCCCAATGTTGCATCGGAGCTTTCGCCATCGACCGGTTGGATGCCGTGCGTCTGCAGCAGGGGATCAACGATCTGGCGGACCATGACCTGGAGCGCGCACAGCGCATACTGCAGCGCGCGGCGGAATCGCTGGAGCGCACCGTGGACTTCTTCCCCGGCGACCCGGAGACCGGAATCCTGGATGAGTCCCCCGAGGCGGAGGAGATATTTGAGGAGTTTGCGAATGACGAGCCCTGCCCTGCCCTCGATCCCGAGACCCTGACCTGCGATCTATACGCGCATCGCCCCATGACGTGCCGCGTCTACGGGCCTCCGGTTCGTACCGAGGGCGGACTGGGCGTATGCGAGCTTTGCTTTACCAAGGCCACCCCGGAAGAGATTGCCGCAGCCGAGGTTCCGCTGGACGGGGAAGAGATCGAGTCGGTCCTCAATCGTGAGCTGGAACAGGCTACGGCCGGAGGCAAAACCACCGTCGCTTTTGCGCTACTCGGCGCATAGCATTTTCGACTCTGCCATCTCAGCGGCAACCCTCACTTCTGGAACGCTTCCTTGTTCACCACGTACGGCATCTTGCCGTAGTCTTTTCCCTCCAGCATGTCGATCAACCCCTGCACACAACGGCCGGCCATGCCCACATTGGGATCTGCGGAGAGTCGAGTCGCGGTAGTGCCGCTGGCAAAGTGGTGGAATAAACGGCAGCGATCCTCGATGGACGGATCGCGCAACGGTGAGTCTTCCGGTAGCGGCTCGCGCTCGAAGACATCAATGGCCGCGCCCGCAATCCAACCTTCGCGCAGTGCCTTCGCCAAGGCGTTCTCATCGACCACCGGACCGCGCGAAGTGTTCACCAGATAGGCGCTCTTCTTCATCTTCTGCAGAGTACGCTCGTTGATGAGATGCCAGGTTGGAACCCTCGCCTCACCCTCGCGCAGCAGCGGCACGTGCAGACTGACGTAGTCCGCTTCGTGCAGGCACTCGTCGAATTCGGCGTAGCGTATCCAGTTTTTACGCCGCGAAATGCCGAGCTCGTGCCTCAGGTCCATCACCTTCTGCACCGCAGGCAGCAAACTTTTCATTACGGTACTCGGCGTCATAGCAAAGTACGTTCATCTCAAAGCCGGAGCACTTGGAGATCAGGGCCTGGCCGATGCGTCCGGTTCCAATGACGGCGATCGTTTTGCCGGTAACCTCTTCGCCGAGAAAAGGCAGAAAAGGATGCCAGAACTCCCAACGATTCTCACGCACCAATCGTTCGCTGGACCACAACTTGCGCGAAACATCCATCAGAATTGCGAAGGCAAACTCCGCAGTGGCGTCGGTAAGAACATCGGCGGTATTGCTGAATGGAATCTTATAGCGGTCGGCGTCGGCGCGGCTGATGTTGTCAAATCCCACGGCGAATTGCGCAATGCCCTTCAGCGTTCCCTTGCCCGCCTCGAAAACCTCGGCATCGATCTTGTCGCGCAGAGTACTGATCAGGCCGTCGATGCCGCTGCGAACTTTCTCCAGCAAAAGTTCGCGCGGCGGCGCCTCGGGACCGGGATATACCTCAACGTCGTATCCGCGCTTGCGCAGCAGCTCAATGCTGGGACCAATGTCACAGGTTGCGAACACCCGGAACTTCCTGTCTTCCACGTTGCCCTTCCCTTCTTCTTATCCGGCCCCGTACACGAAATCCCATCATGAACACAGCTGCATTCCATCTTTTTACGCGACGTTCTTCGCGCTGTTCTTTGCGCTGTTCTTTGCAACCCAGTCTTCTACCCGGTCCAGTGCTTTGCCAATATTCTCCAGCGAATTGGCTATCGAAAAGCGCAAATAACCTTCGCCGTACGCTCCAAATGCGGTGCCTGAGAGAACGGCGACGCCAGCCTCTTCCAGCAGTGCGTCCGCTAGCGGCTTAGACTTCCATCCGGTAGCGGTGATGTTCGGGAACATATAAAACGCGCCCTTCGGCAAGCCGCAGCGAAAGCCCTTGATCCCATTGATGCGCTCGGCAAAATAATCACGCCGCTTCCTGAATTCAGCGGTCATTGCGTCCACGGAGGCCTGTGGCCCGCGAATCGCTTCGATCCCAGCCTTCTGGGTGAAGCTGGCGGTGCAGGAGTTTGAGTTCGTCACCAGCCTGGCAAACTGTTGCGCCAAGTCGGCGCGCATCACGCCGTATCCCAGGCGCCATCCGGTCATCGCGTAGGTCTTGCTGAAACCGTCCAGCAGAATCACCCGATCGCGCAGATCGTCATAGCTGAACAGCGAATGATGATCTCCATCGAAGATCAGGCGCGAATAAATCTCATCGCTCAGCACCATAACATCGTGTCCGGCAACAATGGCCGCGATCTCCGCGATATCGCTTTGCGTCAGCACCCCGCCGGTAGGATTCTGCGGCGAGTTGAGAATGATAAGTTTGGTGCGCTCGTTGATCAGGCGTTTCAGTTCCTTGGTATCAAGCCGGAACTCCATCTCCTCCCGAAGCCGGATGGGCACCGCCTTGCGCGCCGAGAAACTCAATCATCGACTCATAAATTGGAAATCCCGGATTCGGATAGATGACCTCGTCGCCTTCTTCGACCAACGCCAGCAAGGTATAAAAGATGATTGGCTTACCTCCCGGAACCACCACAACCTCGTCCGGAGACACCCTGGTGTGGCGGGTTGCGCCGACCTCGTCGGCAATTGCCTGCCGCAGCTCAGGAAGACCCGCACTAGGGCCGTAATGGGTAAAACCCTTGTGCAAAGCGTCCACTGCCGCATCCACAATGTTCGCCGGGGTGTCGAAATCAGGTTCGCCGATCTCGAGGTGCACGATATCCCTGCCCTTGGCTTCCAAGGCGCGCGCCTTGGCCAGAACCTCGAACGCAGTCTCCGTGCCGAGGCGCGACATACGTCGGGCTAACCGCAATTCACTACGGATTGCTTTGCTCACCGAGAACCTCCTCTCCTAGCAAAAAAGCCGCTTGAGAGTTGCCGAAAAGCCCTGCGGTCTCCAGCCAAACCCGGTATTTTACCCCGCCCCGTGCCACCGCACCACCCCAGCCGACAAAAAAAGCCTGCCACGAGGGCAGGCCGGCTTTCGGACTCCAGTAATTATCCGTGAATTTCACTCTCTTCCCCCGTCTGGCTGCGTATGACCTTGGCTACGCGATAGGGCTGGCCGGAGCGGGGCTCGTGGAAGTGGCGCACCTGCAACTCACCGAGCAAGCCCAGCGCCAGCATCTGGACGCCGGAAACGATCATAACTGCTCCAAATACCAGCAAGGGGCCGTGAACGTCCATCACATTGAGGTGGCGAACGACCTTCTCGAAGACCATCCAGAGTGCGACCAACGAACCCACTCCAATGCCGCCCATGCCGATGCCGCCGAAGAAATGCAGCGGACGCATCATGTACTTGAGCAGGAATCGAATGGTGATCAGATCGAAAAACACGCGAACCGTGCGCGAAATTCCATAGTGCGACGTGCCGCCCTCGCGATCGATGTTGACGATGGGTACTTCGCAAATCTTGGCTCCGTACCATGAAGCCAGCGCCGGAATAAAGCGGTGCAATCCCTCGCCGTAGAGCGGAATGTCTTCAATCAACTCGCGCGTGTAGGCCTTATACGTGGTACCAAAATCGTGCAGTTCCACCCCGCTGAGCTTGGACATTGCCCAATTGGCGCAGCGCGAAGGAATGCGCCGTAGCCAGAGATTGTCGATGCGCTTTTCACGCCACCCGCTGACGATGTCGTAACCTTCCTTGAGTTTGGCCACGAACTTCGGAATCTCGGCGGGATCGTGCTGCAGGTCGCCATCCATGGCGATAATAAATTCACCCTGAGCGTGATCGAAACCGGCTGCCAGAGCCGAGGTCTGTCCGAAGTTGCGGCGCAACTTGACCACCACCACCCGGCTATCCACGGCGGCAATCTGCGCCAGCAGAGAGAACGTGGAATCGCGAGAGCCATCGTCCACGAAAATCAGCTCAAACGCGTCGCCCACCTGCTCCATCACCGCCTTCAGACGGTCGTAGAGCTCGGTAACACTCTCCTGCTCATTGTGAAAAGGAACGACTATGGAATACTTAGGCACCCTGCAATTATAACCCACCAGGCACAATCCGCAGAACACTGCCCATCCACCCGATGCCTGGCCCATTGCGCACAGGTCTTTGCTAAAAAGCCACCAAAGGCTGTGAGATTATCACGGCAGAATCCACCTGCCGAGCACAACCTTTCCCGGAGTAGCTGAACATTTCGCATGGCTATCCTCCTGCAGATGCAACCTTTGCCGTACAATGCCTACGAGCAGCAACTCAGGTGAACCGGTCCTGAAGAAGGAAATTCCAGATGAGATCACGCTTTAGATCAGCTGTCTGGGTAAGACTCTTGACCGCCTGTACCTTTGCGGTTTTGGGTCTCAACCTAGCGTATGCCGCAGAAAAGCCACCGGACGTTCGTTTGGCGATGGTGGTCGTCCCCGACGATGTGGTCCGTCCGCTACTCGCAGACTTCCAAAAGCAGACAGGCTTTCACGCCGAGATAGTTTATACCGGGACGGATCCGTATTCGGTGGCGCGGGAGGGAAAGGCCGATCTGGTCATTTCGCATTACGGACACCCAGGAGTCGCGCCTTTCGTCACTGAGGGTTTGGGCTTGTGGCCGCATCCTGTTTTTGCAAATCAAATGTTGCTGCTCGGGCCGCCGAGCGATCCCGCACACGTTCGCGGGCTGACCGATTCGGGGGAAGCATTTAAGCGGATCGCGCAAGCCAAGGCGCCGTTCGTGGTCAACGACGGCCCAGGTGCGAAGTACATAGAGGATATATTGTGGACGCTCGCCGGCAACCCGGCGAAAGGAAGTTGGTATGTGGATCCGAAAGTGGAGGGCGCGGAATCCGCTCAGGCTGCCGCTGAGAAAGGCGCCTATACTCTGTGGGGCCTTCCCCCCTTCTTAAGACTCAAGCGGCGAACCCACCTCAATCTCGAACCCATGGTATGGGGGGATCCTGTGTTCCAGCGGATCATGGTCGCGATCGTCGTGAATCCGAAGAAAGTACCTGGCGTCAATGCTGAGGGTGCTATTGCCATGGAAAAGTACCTGATCGCTCCCGCTACGCAAGCGCGGATTCGGGACTTCCGCTATCCCGATTTCGATCAACAGGCATGGTGGCCCGCGGGCCGGCACAATAGCGCCAAGGAGTGAAAAGTCTTAGCCCTTCATGAAGTGTCGCGTTCCGTCCGTGACTTACCCGCACCCTTTACTAAGCAGAGGAAGCGGCCAGAATACGAACGCGATGCTTCCCTGGGGCACGGCTGGCACGCCGCTCGGCGCGGGTTGAGCAGCAATCTGTAGGCGCTGGGAGTACTGGAGAAAGGTGATTCAAAATCCGCAATGCACAGTCAGCGCAAGCTATGGCAAAACTGGAAGATGCGATGCCAGAATTGTTAACTGTCCACTAATTGTCAACGATTTTCAGAAATCGCACAGTATCTTCTACCGTTACCTAGTGCGCTTAAATGCGATGAAATGGTAGCCCCGGGCAGATTCGAACTGCCGACCTCCGGTTTAGGAAACCGCTGCTCTATCCATCTGAGCTACGGGGCCATGTCGCACATGCTGCTGATAGTAACGATGTTAGCTGCTCTGCGCAAGTGACTCTCTGACTTGTTGAGAACCACGGAAAAACACATTAACATTTCGCAACACCATTTTAACAACTTTACTGTTGGCTTCGCGCTTCGTTTCCATGAAGGAATTTCCGTACCGGGATGTAGTCGCTAAATCGGTGTGACGCATTAGCTTTTGCTGCACTCCGATAGTCGCGCCAGTCGGTACGTGTGCCGCATAGTTTGCCAACCAAGGTTATCAAGCCCTAGCTTCTTCCCTGCCCTCAAATCACCTTCTGCTGAATTACACCCGGCGCGGGCCTGATAGCCTCTCCTCGATTCAGTCACTGCAATGTCTCAGTCGAACCAAGCGTTTCGCGTACTTTGCGTGCGAGTGCCCCCAGGCTAAATGGCTTCTGCAAGAACGCCGCACCCCGATCTCTAATTCCGTGGCGCAACACCGCATCATCGGCGTAGCCCGACATGAAGATCGTCTTCAACTCTGGGCGTAGAGTTTCCAGCAGTTGCGATAGTTCTCCCCCACTCATCTTCGGCATCACGAGATCTGTTAACAGCAAATCGATTCTGCCCTCGTGCTCCGCTACTACCGAGAGCGCCTGTTGGCCCGAACTGGCTGCCAGAACCGTGTATTGTAAGGTCTTGAGATAGTCACAAATTGCATCCCGAAGGGTGTCTTCATCTTCGGTAACCAGTATGGTTTCTGTTCCTCTTGGTCGCGACTCGGGCTCCACCGGAGTTATGGGAGCGACCGCGCCTTTTACCCTCGGCAGATAAATCGTGAAACAGGAGCCCTGCCCAAGTTCGCTGTCGACCCAGACGTAGCCGCCACTTTGCTTGACAATGCCATAAACCGTGGCAAGTCCCAACCCTGTCCCCTTGCCAACCTCCTTTGTTGTAAAGAAGGGCTCGAAGATTTGTCCTTGTAGCTCCCTACTCATGCCGATTCCGGTATCGGCGACGGAAAGCCTCACGTAATCCCCAGGTGATATGAACGCATGTCTGCCTACACTCCCTTCTTCTACTGTGATATTTCCGGTGTTGATCATGAGCGTGCCGCCATGCGCCATCGCATCTCGAGCATTCACCGAAAGATTCATCAGCACCTGAACGATCTGGTCCGAGTCAGCCTCGATCGCCCAGATGGACTCCGCCGAGTTTATCTGGATTTCAATGTCTTCCCCGATGATTCGCTTCAACATCTTCGCGGTGTCGTTGATCACCGCATTCAAATCAAGCACGACCGGCAGCAGGATTTGTTTGCGGCTGAAAGCTAACATCTGCCGCGTGAGGCTTGCGGCGCGATCGGCAGCCTGAATAATCTGCTGCGTGTTTCTGCGGAGAGAGTCGAAGGCAGGAAGACCATCCTGCAACATCTCCGCATAGCTTTGTATGACCATGAGCACGTTGTTGAAATCATGAGCGATGCCGCCAGCAAGCCGACCGACGGCCTCCATTTTCTGTGCTTGGCGAAGCTGTTGCTCAAGCGCGACCCTCTTGTCATCTTCCAACTTGCGCTGCGTAATGTCGTGGATAAACATAATCGCACCATTACGTTTTGCGAAGACGAAGGGTATGGCCGTCACCTCCACATCGAATGCAGTGCCATCCAGACGGAGGTACCGCTCTTCGAGGAATGGTACCGCCTTCCGTTCTTCAACTAACTGACGAGCGCGCTCGCTCACGGCAGCGTGGAAGTCCGGATGAACCCTGGCAAAAACGCTTTGACCCGCGATCTGCTCTGGGTTCTGCGCTCCAAACATGGCGAGCGCCGCCTGATTGAGATACCGAAAGAGACCATCTGTCGCAATGAACATGCCCACAGGTGCTCCCTCGACGACTTGGCGAAAACGCTCCTCGCTCTCGCGGAGCGACTGCTCCGCTCGCTTGTGCTCGGTGATATCCCGCAGAAAACACACAAACCGCCCACCCAAAATGTCTTGAAACGTTACGCTCGACTCAATGTCGAGAATCTGGCCATCTTTGCGACGGTGCTGAGTTTCAAAGCGGTCTCGTCCCCGGCTCATGATTCGCCGAATGTGGCCGGCGACCTCCTGCGCATCTTCGACATACTCCAGGTCCGACACCCGCATTTGCTGAAGTTCCTCTCTGGTGTAGCCGGACATCATGCAATATGCATCGTTAACATCCAGGAGTTTTCCCTGCGTGTCTACAAGGTAGAATGCGTCCTGTGTCGTCTGCAGGATTGTTCGGAGGTGCTGTTCCCGCTCCTCCAATGCCGCTTCCGCCCGCTTGCGCTCGGTAATATCTATGAATGCACCGACCGCACCCTGAACTCCGCCATTCTCGTCAAAGAGTGGCACGGCGTTTCCGAACATATCCCGCGAACTCCCGTCGGCGAACGCGATTGTATATTCGTACTCTCGAACCTCGCATCTGGTTGTCGCCGCTACGTGCAGAGGCAGTTCACTGCGAGAAAGTTCCCGGCCATTCCTCATCAGGCAAAAACGATGGGCGCCCGGTGTTCAGTGCGGGTTGTGAAATGTTGGTGCCGCGCGGCAACCGAAGGATGTCATACCCGGCGCGGCTGCTCGTTATCCGCTCACATTTAGGATCATGGGCGATGAGTGTGAGTGCCGGCACGGCCTCCATGATGGCTGCCAATTCCGTTGCTCGGGCGCGTGCCTCAGCTTCGCTTCGCCCCAGTTCCGCGTTAAACCGCTTCAGATCTTCGGCTTCGCGGCGAACCGCTTCGGCGCGCTCGCGCTCGGCCGCGCGCTGCTGAATTCGCTGCGATGCCTTGAGCAGCGATTCGCCGACTTCATGGGTCTCCGCGAGGTCGAGCCCCGTGATCGTTATCGGCTCTCCGCGTCCCAGTGCAAGGGCTGGGCTGATGAGCGCATGGATGGACGAAGCGATGCGTCGTCCCATCAGCAGAGCCAGTCCAACACCGCTGATCGACAGCAGACCGGTGCCAGCCACGACCCAAAAGAGCCAGCGCCAAATTTCGGCCATCATGACTGCTTTGGGCACCCCGATCAGCACGGTCCAACCCGATGTCGGCGACCGGCTGAAGCTGTTAACCATCGGGACTCCCTCGAAGCTGACAGCCTCTGCGATGCCCTCCGCACTGCCTCTAATCAGTGGCCCCATTACGGGGCCAGCTTGCCGGCCAATAAACTTCTCCGCTAAACGAGTTCTGGCGACCATGATTTGATTGCCGTCGTAGATTCTTCCAACCCAATCCGGCGGCAGATGCTCCGCAGACAGGACCTTACCGAAACGATCAACTGGGACAGTCATGGCCAAGTCGTAAACGACCCGGCCATCGCGGAACACTGGTACTTCCACACTGACACGCAGGCTCCCAGTCAGAGCGCCCTTGAAGACATTGGTGATGACCGGCCTACCTGTCGCATACACTTCGCGAACTGCATCCGGAATGCTGCGCTTTGGCAAAGGCGTTCCCAATGGGCGATAGGAATTGACGAGTTCCTGGCCAGTAGCGTCTGAAAGAATGATATCGGCATCGGGGTGAGCGCCCAGAATTACCTGGGTCTGGCGGTAGAAGGCGGGCAGGTCGCCATCGACGGCGGAAGGCGAGGTTGCAAGAACGCTCAAGCCAGATTCCATGCTAGCCAGCTCCCGGTCGACTACCAACGAGAGCGCCCGCGCTGTTTCCAGCATTCGCTGTTCCGTAAGTGCCCGCCTATCCTGATAGTTGCGGTAGACCAGGAATCCAGCAGCAATCCATACCGGCAGCACACAAGCAATAACAAGAGATGTAAGCCGGAACCGAACGGAAGCCGGGCGGCGGATTCCAGTGGGCATCTGCATCTCCGCCGTACCCGCGTCGGCCGCGCCAATTGTCGAGTCGATATCGGGTTGGGGAGCGATTTGGTTAGTTGGGTCGGAATTCATCTGTTGTCTTCTCAACCGGATCAGCAATCTTCAAAAATCAAGAGTAGCTGCTAAACCAGCGCAAAGCCATGCGCAAATTACCTGAAGCGCGGTTCCGCGGCCCATCGGGATCGTCGATTTCGGCCTACGCCACGGCGCGCGATCTTGCCCCCTCTCGACGGCCAGAACCTTACGGCGGGTGAGCCGGGCTACAAATTTTTCGTTACCGTCTCGGTGGAAAAGCTTCGCAAGCAGGCTCCGGTTTTTCTCGGCTTCGCGGTCGAAGATGTGAAGCGCGCCGATCTCGACGCGGGGCATTAAAACGGGCAAACGATTATCATGTCAATCAACATTTGGTGTGCGGAAATGTCTAGTTCGTCAATCGCCCGGACAACCATTACCTTGGACGCCATAGTTTCACCTTGAGCCATTAGCATATAAGTACATCGTTGTTTCAGTAGATCGTTGCCGCAAATCAGACCGGGCACCGCAGTCAAGGACGCCGGCAAGAAGTGAGGAAGCTGAGGCGGCAATGCGAGGTGCTGGCGGCGGACGGAGCGCTTGGCTCTGTCTGCGGATTTCGGGCGATCCGCAAGCTGACCCGCACCCGGGGCAGGCATTGGTGTGCACAACCGCGCGGATTGCGGTAGAGTTGTTGGGGTTCAGGCGTGGCCTTACCTGGCTCGACCACGTCGAAGCGTCGGGCGAACACGGCATTGGCTAGAGCAGGGGGAGTGGCCATTGTCGGCAGAAACTTGCGGCCGCGCGGAGAGGCTGGGCAGGGTAGGGGGCCTTCGCGTTGCTCAGGATGACAATCTTAAAACACACACGCCGCCGCAGATGACGACGACCTCTCAAGAACACACACGCCGCCGCAGATGGCGCTCTCAAGAACACATACGTTGCCGTAGAGGGCGAGCTTTTAAAAGTACACACGACGCGGTGCATGGCGGTCTCTTAAAAACGCACACGCCGCCGCGATGGCGAGCATCTGAGAGTTGGAGGAGGATGAACGTGAAACTTACTCCCGGAAAATTAGCTGGATTGAAAGCGGTTTCCAACGAGCGGGGCGTCATTGCCGCCGCGGCCATGGATCAGCGCGGGTCTTTGAAGAAGGCGCTCGGGCCGAAGGCATCCGAACAGGACTTGATCGACTTCAAGATTGCGGTCAGCGAGGTGCTGACCCGCCACGCAAGCGCGATATTGCTGGACCCCGAATGGGGACTGCCGGCGGCCAAGGCGCGCAATCCCAAGGCCGGGTTGCTGCTGGCCTACGAAAAGACCGGGTACGACAAGCAGGTTGCGGGACGGCTTCCCGATCTGCTGGATCTGTGGAGCGTGCACCGGCTGAAGGAAGCAGGCGCGGACTGCATTAAAATTCTTCTTTACTACGCACCCGGCGACGAGAAGCACATCAACGATCACAAGCAGGCATGGACCGAACGGATTGGCGCCGAATGCGTAGCCAATGACATTCCGTTCTTCCTTGAACTCATCGGCTACGAAGAGGGGATGGACGAGAAGAGCCTGGCCTATGCCAAGAAGAAGCCGGAGATTGTGCAGGCCTACATGCGCGAGTTCAGTAAGCCGCAGTACAACGTGGACGTGCTGAAGCTGGAGGTCCCGGTCAATATGAAGTTCGTGGAAGGCACGAAGAGCTTCAAGGGCGAGAAGGCATACAGCAAGGCTGAGGCCATGGATTACTTCCGCAAGTCCTCCGAAGCCACCAGCAAGCCTTTCATTTATCTCTCGGCGGGAGTGAGTAACGCGGAGTTCTCCGAGACCCTGGAGTTAGTGGGCGAGAGCGGAGTGAAGTACAACGGAGTGCTCTGCGGCCGCGCCACCTGGGCCGATGGCGTACCGATCTTCGCCGAGAAGGGGTTGAAGGCCTTCCGCGAATGGCTGGAAGTGGAAGGGGTAAAGAATATCGAAAACGTGAACGCCGGCCTGAAGGCAGCGTCGCCGTGGTATCCCATTTACGGCGTGTAAGTGAGAGTATTGAAAAGATGGCGCGGACTTGAGCCCGCGCCATTTTTGCTGTGGGCAAAGGCAAAGGAAAGAGCGGAGTCAACAGCCCCACTCAAGCCCAAAAGATGGGCTTGAATGGGCCACCCTTGCCTTCACGAAACCGCACTACACCGCCGCGACGGACTGTGCGGTCAACTCCTCGTTGCACTCGTAGATCTCGTTGGCGAGACGGTCGAGTTCCTTCAAATCTTCTTCAATCGCGCGACCTTTGACGAGTACGGGAGCGAGAACTTTGGCCTCCAGATTCGGCACCAGAGCTTGTATTTTTTTGGCGATGTCACTGCCCCATCCAAAGGAGCCGATGGTCGACAGGAACTTGGTCTTGGGCTTGAGGATATTGACCAGGTTCAGCGCTCCGACGCAGGACGGGTGCGGGCCGCCCAGCACGGTGGATGCGGCCACGACCAAGGTGGAAGCCGTAACCAGGGCGGAGGCCAACTCGCCCAGATCACCATCGACGAGATTGAACGGGGTGACCTTGAGGCCATGCTCGATCAAGCGGTCAACCAGGTGCAGCACCATGTTCGACGTGTTGCTGTACATGGAGACATGCGGAATCACCACTTCGCGCAGCGGTACATCCGAGATCCAGAGGCGATAGGCATCGAGAATCAGCGCCGGGTTGTTGTACACCGGGCCATGGCTGGCGGCGATCATGCGCGGGTTGATCTTCTCCACCATCGGGAGATACTTTTCGATGTGACGGCGGAACGGCATCATGATTTCGGCATAGTAGCGGCGCGCCGTGTCGAGGGTGCGCCCGGCGTCGCTGGCGTATAAGTCGCTGGTGGCGTTGTGCGCGCCGAAGAGGTCGCAGGTAAACAGGATGTTGTCTTCGACCAGGTGAGTCAGCATCGTATCCGGCCAATGCACCCACGGGGTAATGAGAAAACGCAGGGTGCGGTCGCCGAGGGAGACGGTGTCTTCATTCTCGATGATGAGAAAGCGGTCGGCGGCGACATCCATCGCATCGGTAATCAACTTCCGGCAAAATTTATTGGTAACCACGCGGGCGTTCGGGTAGAGCTCCAGAACGGCGGGAATCGAGCCGGAGTGATCCTGCTCGCCATGGTTGGCAATGACGTAATCGATATGCGGGATGTCGAGGCGCTTGAGGTTGGCGATGTACTCGGCGGTGCGCGCGGGATACATCGTGTCGATCAGCGCAGTCTTTTCGCTTCCCCGGACCAGATAGGAGTTGTAGGTGGTTCCGTGAGGCAGAGGGACCAGCTCATCAAAGTAGCGGCGGTCCCAGTCGATGGCTCCCACGGCGGATACACCAGGAATCAGTTCGCGTGCAATCAAAGTTTTTCTCCCCAGCAAAGAGGGCGTACTGAACCCACCAGCTACAAGAAGCCTACGCCAGAAGAGAATGAAAAATCAAAAGAGGAGAGCCGAGGCCCTCCTCTGGATTACGGCTGGTGCGGGTCACCGGGCAGTTGCGGCGGCCTCGGCGTAGCGCTTTTTCATCTCTTCGATGGGGATGGGAGCGTAGTCGCTGGCGTGGCCGGCCTGGCCGAATTGGGTCATGCGCTGGGCGACCACCTTCTTCATGGCATCGCGCGCGGGCTTCATGTAGTCGCGCGGATCGAACTTCTCCGGGCGTCTCGGCGAAGACCTTGCGGATGGCTCCGGTGATGGCGAGGCGGTTGTCGGTATCGACGTTGATCTTGCGGACGCCGTTGCGGATGCCGAGCTGAATCTCCTCGACCGGAACACCCCAGGTCGGCTTCAGCTTGCCGCCGTACTGGTTGATGACGTCCTGCAGCTCCTTGGGCACGCTGGAGGAGCCGTGCATGACCAGGTGGACGTTGGGCAGGCGCTTGTGGATGGCGAGCAGGACATCCATCTTGAGCACCGAGCCGTCCGGCTTGCTGCTGAACTTGTAGGCGCCGTGGCTGGTGCCGATGGCGATGGCCAGGGCGTCCACGCCGGTCTGCTTGACGAACTCCACGGCCTGGTCGGGATCGGTGACGTGGTCGAGGCCGCTGCCGCCGGCGCCGTGTCCGTCTTCAATGCCGCCGAGCACGCCGATTTCGCCTTCGACGGTCACGCCCTTATCGTGGGCAAGTTCGACCACGCGCGCGGGTCACTTCGACATTCTGCTCGAAGGTGGCGGGAGTCTTGCCGTCTTCCAGCAGCGAGCCATCCATCATGACCGAGGTGAAGCCGAGGTCGATGGCGGACTTGCAGGTTTCAAAGCTGTTGCCGTGGTCCAGGTGCATCACCAGCGGAATCTCCGGATAGAGTTCGGCGGCGGCCAGCATCAGGTGGTAGAGAAACTTGTCCTGCGAGTAGGCGCGGGCGCCACGCGAAGCCTGGATGATGACCGGCGACTGGGTTTCGCGCGCGGCCTCCATGATGGCCTGGATCTGTTCCATGTTGTTTACGTTGAAGGCGCCAACGCCGTAACCGCCCTTGGCGGCTTCATCCAGCAATTGCCGCATCGAAACCAGAGGCATAGTGCTATCTCCTTCAAATTTTTGCAGGTTTGCAGAATCATTCAAACATGTGAAGCTACCACGCAGGAAGCAGGCGATCAACCAGCAAAGTGCGGATAGCGTGGATCGTTACCCCAGATGGGGAACAATCCATTCGGTCCAGACAAAGAAAGCGTTGGCAATGAACATGGCGAGCATGGCGAAGGAGAGGAAGAGCTCGTCGAGCGGGCGGTTAGAGGATTGGACGACCCGGCGATTGCGGCCCAGCAGCAGAAGGAAGGCGAGGATGGGAACCACCAAGGCTCCGGCACCGGCCTGCGACCAGTAGAGGAGGCGGACGGTGTTGACTCCGAAGAGGGAGATGATGACGGAGACAAGCATGATGGTGGAGATGACGATGTAGAAGTAACGCGCCTCCCAGGGCTCTTTGTTGAGGCCCGAAGCCCAGCCGACGGCTTCCGAGATGCTGAAGGAGAGCGAGGCGGCAAGCAGCGGCAGGGCGACCATGCCGGAGCCGAGGATTCCAAGCGCGAACAGGAGAGGTCCGGCAGAGCCGAGAAACGCCAGCGACTGCGAGGCGGAGCGGGTGGTGATGGCCCCGAGGATCGGAGACATGGAAGCTGGCCGCAACCACAATGGCCGAGAGCGAGACGAGGGTGGCAACGAAGGTTCCGGCGTGCGACTCGGTTGTCGTGCGCGGGATCGGCGCTAAGGGGAATTTCGCGCTTGGAACTGGTCTGCCAGACGATGACATCCGGGGTGAGCAGCGAGCCGAAGACGGCAATGACAGCCATCGAGTAAGCCGAGGTGGCTTCGATTTGCGGGAGAAGAATTGCCCGGGCCAGGGCAACCGGAGAATGTACGGTGAAGCAGGCGGCGACCACATAGGCGATGAGGAAGAGGGAGAGCAGGCCAAGCCGTTCCATGCTCTTGCGCGCATTGCCGACGATGAGCATGTACCAGACGACGAACGCCAGGGGCACCAGGAAGAAGGCGCGCCACTGGTTGGTAACGATGGAGAGCGCATCGCTGACGGCGACCAGGTCTCCGATGATCATGGCAAAGTTGACGACGAAGATTCCCAGGGCAAGGGTGAGGGCCATGTTGCGTCCGTACTGCTCGCGAACCAGCTCGACCAGCCCTTTGCGGGAGTCGCGGCCAATGCGCGCGGAGACGGAAAGGACGCTCCAGAGCACGGGGATGGAGAGCAGCACGACCCAGCCGACGCTGTATCCGAAGGTGGCCCCGGCGACGGTGGCGGTGAGCACGGCGGCGGGATCGAGATCGGCTGCGCCCGCCACCACTCCGCGCACGAACGCAGCCATGCGGCGGTGCGGCTCCTGGGGTGGAAGCGGCTGGAGAGGCGGACTGGGAGCGTTGGGCTGATGCGCCATGGCGGATTCTTCAGCTATGGAGAGGACACACGAACTCCTCGGCGTTGCAGGGACAGATGCGGGGTGAGGAACTCTGGTTGGCAGCCGAGTGGCCGGAAGGAGGAATTGCCGGGTGGAAATGCGAAGGCGCACCACGTGGGCACGCCTCTGCGTCCGACTCGAATTCCAACCCTGGGAGCGGCTGAATCAGCGGCCGAAGTACTTGGCGTTGCGCTCGGTGTATGCTTTCCACTTTTCCGGCAGGTCTTCGACGGCAAAGATGGCCGAGACGGGACAAACCGGAACGCAGGCGCCACAGTCGATGCACTCGACCGGATCGATGTATATCATTTCCTCTGGCTCAAATTGCGGCTTCGTCCTTCTTGGGGTGAATACAATCCACCGGACAAGCATCCACACAGGAATGATCCTTGATTCCGATGCACGGTTCTGCAATCACATAAGCCATAATTTTCTGAAGATCCTCTTCTGGAGGTGCGCAGTTCCCTGCAAACCCATCGATTGTAACAAAACTGCGGTGAGAATGGTATGTGCTCCACAGGTTGCGATTCCAACCTGCTACCGGGGGTTGCCGCCGGTGACCGGAGGGAGTTCTGCGAGACCGCGGCCGGCAAAGATTTCGCGAAAGTTTTCCAGCAGTTCCGTGGTGAATGAGGGTGTTGGAGGCCAGGGTTTCGCGGCTGTCGAGGTGAAACGGCGAGCCGTCGAAGCGGGTGACGGTGCCTCCGGCTTCCTGCACCAGGAGAACTCCGGCGGCGGTATCCCAGGGATTCAGGTTGAACTCCCAGTAGCCGTCATAGCGGCCCGCGGCGACGTTGGCAAGGTCCAGCGCGGCGGAACCAGCGCGACGGATGCCGTGCGAGCGCAGAGTGAGCTGGTGGTAGATAGTGAATATTCGGATTCTGGTGGCGCTTGAAGCTGGGGAAACCGGTGCCGAGGATGGATTCGGCCAGGGTGGTGGTTTTGGAGACGTGGATCGGCTTGCCGTTGAGGGTTGCGCCACTTCCCTTCCCGGCGGCGAAGAGTTCGTCGCGGGTGGGGTCGTAGAGAATGCCTGCGAGCAGCTGGCCTTCGTACTCCAGGCCCATGGAGACACAGAAGACCGGATAGCCGTGGGCAAAGTTGGTGGTGCCGTCGAGCGGGTCCACATACCAGCGGAAGCCGCCGCCGTGGGTATCACGCGTGCCCTCTTCGCCGACAATGTCATGGTCGGGCCAGGCGGCGCGCAGGCGGGAGACGATCAGTTGCTCGCTGGCGCGGTCGGCCTCGGTCACCAGATCGGCATCTCCCTTGTACTCAAAGCCGATGCGGCGCTCGAAGAACGGCATGAGCAGTTTGCCGGCTTCGACGGCGATGGCACTGGCTTGCGGGAGGAAACGCGGAGGCGGCAGGTGGTCATCTACCCGGCGGCTTCCGGCTTGAGCGGGGCGTCAGGCGCGGCCGCTGACGACGCGCGGCCTTGGTGCGGCGAACGCGCGGAGCTTTGATTTCACCTTCGGCGATGTACATGATCTCCGACTTGAAGATGAAAAGATTGGGCGCGCCCTCACGGGTGAGGCGCAGCATGTTGCGGTCGTAGTACTCGATCCAGCCGCGAACCACTTCGCCACCCTGCAGCTTGATGCTGACGAGCTTCTGCTTTTCGCCAAGCGCTTTGAGGTACGCAGCTTCTTCGAAGGTTTCCTCCGGCGGAGGCGTCTTGCTCTTGTTGATTGGACGGAACGGCATGAGCTGATTCTATCCTGAAGATGAGCGGGAAGATGGACGAATTAGCAGGATAGCGAGGGAAAAAAGCGGACGGCCCTTTCGAGCCGCCCGCGAGAAGGAGCTAGACACAGTTAGAAGTTGAGGGTTGCACGCAATTGGATCTGGCGCGCCGAGGCGTCAGCTCCGAGGAAGGCTCCGTACATGCTGGTCGGCGTGTTGAGCGTATGCTGAATGGTGGCAAAATTGGGGTTCGATACATCGCCGACCGGCTGGTCGAAGTTGGGGTGGTTCAGGATGTTGAAGAACTGAGCCCCCACCGCCAGTTTTCCGGCTTCCCAGTGCGGGAAGCGGAAGTTTTTCATGAGCGTCAAGTTCGTGTTGATATAGCTGGGGCCGTAAATCTGGTTGCGGCGCTGGTTGCCCCAGGTGTTCGTAGTGCCCGGCCCGTAGCTTGAACCGGCGGGCCCGTACGCGGTGGTCATGATGGTACATGGACCGAAGGCAGCAGCACGACCGCAGCTAAACGAGCCAGGAATCAACTGATTCGCAAACACTGCGGAGCCATAAGCAGTGTAGAAGTTTTGTCCTGACAAGGTGGAGGCTATCGAGCCATCGACGACGGTGAACGGATAGCCGGTGCGGGCAAAGGCATTTCCTGCAATCGTCCATCCCGCGATTGCGTCCATCCAGCTATGCTTCATCTTCGGGGTGTTCCAGACGTAGCTGAGGCTGGCATAGTGCCGGGTGTCGTAGTCGGCATTGCCGTAGTTGTACAGCCTCAGGTTAGATGGGTCCTCCGCGGTCAGAATGCTGATGTTGTCACCAAAATTGAAGAACTCGCTGAGACCGCCATTGGAGATCTCATCCAGGGCGTGGCTCCAGGTGTAGTTGAACTGGAACTGGAAGCTCCGCAGACGGCGGCTCAGGCTGACGGTGACTCCGTTATAGTTGGAAACCGCGCTGGTCTGAAGCTCCTCCACGGTGCTGAAGCGTGGGTCCGGCGCGGTTAAAGGAAGGCCGCCAAAGCCGCCGGGATCGAAACCGTTCGGGCCGAAATTACCCCAAATCTCGTGCAGCCCATGGTTGCCAACATAATTGACGGAAAACGTTGTGCTGGGGCCGATTCCTTGCTCGATTTGCAGGTTCCACTCCTGATACTGCGGCGCGTGCAGCGAGCCGCCAGGATTGTAGAACGACGGAGGTGCGAAAAATGGATTGGCGGCGCCAATGCTTGCAGCCGTCCCGCCGCTGGCGAACCCAGTGAGGAATGCTGTGTTTGCCGCAGCGGCAGTGGCCGGACCGGCGCTCAGCAGTACCGGAACGGCCGGCGTGGAGCCAACCACAAATCCATTGTTGAACGGTGCGTTTTCCAGCAAAGCGTCCGGAGCAAGACCAGGAAGCCGGTCGAAAAAGAGACCAATTCCGCCGCGTACCACCATGCTCGATCCCGAGCCATAGGGGGTCCATGCAAAGCCAAAACGTGGACTCCAGTTGATGTTGTCATAGCTGTTGAGCGCCTGGTGCTGGTTGAACAGGATGGCCTGGTTGTATGCCTGGGCCGGATTGTGCGAGATCGAGTCGAAGTTGCTGGGAAAGCGGGAGAAGCAATTGATCTGACATACGGGGTTCGAGTAGTGATCGGCCCGCACGCCGAGGGTAATTTTCAGATTCTTCAGAGGGCGCAATTCATCCTGGGCGTACAGACCCAAGTTGTACATCGCAAGCGGAACACTGATTCTTCCGCCGGAGGGGAACTGCTGGGTATAGCCGAGAGTGAGAAGGCCTGACTGGAAGTCGGAAATCGCCTCGCCGGGTTCCAATCCGAAAAGATTGTTTGAAAGGAGCCTGAAGTCAGTGAGATCGTCCCGGACAAAATTGACGCCGAACTTCAGGTCGTGGCTCCTCCAGTGACGGGAGTAGTCGTCGTTAATTTGATACTGGGTTGAATGCCGTCCATTCTGGTTGGAGTCGAATTCAACGGGGAAGTTCCCGCCGATGCCCCAGAAGGTGAGGCCTACGAAGTTCAGATTGAACGGAAAGGTGGCCATCGCCGCAGCTTGGCTCGGCACGGTGAAGTCCGCCCGGTAATACGATGCTGCGAGAATGAATTGGTTGACCGCGTTGCTCCCGAAGGTATGGTTCAGGTTCAACTGGCCTTCCCACTGCGGCTGCTTGCTCAGAATGTTAAAGTTCGAACTCAACGGATCGGTGTACGTCGCCTGGAGACCCTGGTCGGTGCGGAAGTGAATAAAGGCGCGATCGTTGGCGGTGAGGTTCTGGTCGTAGCGGCCGGAGATGATCCACTCATGGGTATGGTTTCCAGCGGTACTGCGGAACTGATCCACCCCTGGAGCGATCGGAACGGCTCGGGCGGCTCCCGGCGCGTTATTGTAGAGGTTGAAAATTTGAGTGTAAGTCGGGACCTCAGCTGCCGGGATTGAGGCCAACGTCGTTGCCTGAAAGTCCGGGCTTGGGATTGGGACGTTATTGCTGGTGGGAATGGCAAGGTAGAGCCCTTCGGTATTGACGAAGAAGAAGTTCTTGTTCTTCTTGATCGGTCCGCCGAACGAGGCCGCCCACTGATTGGCAACGGCGTGCGGCTTGGGCGTGGCGGTGTGGTCATTGAACCAGCTATTGGAGTTGAGGCCGTCCCAGTTGTAGAAGTACTGGGCGTTGCCGTGATACTGGTTACTGCCGGACTTGCTGACGATATTAACGTTCGCGCCAGCCATGCCGCCATACTCCACCGAGTAGCCATTGTTGACCACGGTGACTTCCCGCGCGTCGTTGGTACCAAGCATCTGGTTGGTGGCGCCGGAGTTGTTCAGGTTGGCGAAGGGATCGTTGTCATCCATTCCGTTCGAGGTGAACAGATTGGAGGTGCCGGGTAAGCCGAAGGTGGAAAAGTTGCCGTAGCCACCCTGGGTGTTCATCACCGCGCCGGGGGCAGTTTGGGCGAGGTAGGTGAGATCGTTGCCAGGATTTGGCTGGTTCTCGATCAGCGCCTGCGACATGGTGGTGGAGATATTGCCGTTATCGGACTGGATGTTCGAACCTTCCGCCGTGACCTCGACCACCTGCTGCTCGCTGGCAAGCTGGAGTTTTATGTTGGACGCGACCGACTGTCCGACCGCGACAACAATCTTGGCGGTTGCGGGACTGAAGCTGGGGCTGGAAACGGTAACGCTGTAGGGTCCTGGCGCCAGCAAGGAAAACCGGTAGACACCGGTGCCGTTCGATTTTGTAGTGCTGGTGCGGCCGGTCTCGATGCTCTTCAGGGTCACGGTTGCCCCGGGCACAAGGGCGCCACTCGGATCGGATACCACTCCCGTAACATCGCCAGTGGTGGTTGATTGCGCGGCTAGATGGACTGCAGCAGAGAGCATGAACACTGCGGTAAGCAACCAGCACAGCAGATATTTGGAAGCACCTCGGGCCCTATTCGGTAACATTTCAATCTCCTGTCGACGGTCGTCTTAACGGTCGTCGAACGCCCAGCCCACTATGCACGCAAATCGCCACACTTTTGCGCTCCGACGACAGGGCAAACCGCTTGGCGAGGGACGAAGAGATCAGTTCTGGCTATGAAATCGGGGAAGAACAGAAGTTCTCGCTTCAAGAAATGGAAATGCGGAGAGAGTGGATGGATCCTGAGCTGCGGGGCAAGAGCACAAAAAACCGGGGAGCTTTGTGGCTCCCCGGTTCAAGTTGATACTAGTCACGCCCCAGTCATGTCTAGAACTGGATGCGAGCGTTGAGCTGAACCACACGGCCAGAGGCCGCCGCTCCGGCGAATGCACCGAAGGGGCTGGTTGGCGGTGAAACCGTCTCGACGATTGAACCTACTCCACCGTTGGCAAGGTTCTGCACCGGGTTGGAGAAGTTCGGGTGGTTGAGCACGTTGAAGGCATTGATACCGATGCCCATGTTGAGGTTTTCATACAGCTTGAACAGCTTGCTAACGCTGATGTCCGAGTCGAAGTAGTTCGGACCACGGTTCTGGTTGCGAAGCTGGTTGCTGACAACACTGGTAGCCGAAGTTACCTGTGTAGCAGGGTTGAAGCAAGTGTTATTGGTGGAGCTGCTCGGAGCTCCGCAGTGGATGGGGCCGTTGACCAAATCCGCCATCAGGAGCGGGCTGCTTCCGGCATTTGAGAGAGCACTGGCTGCAGTTGCGCCATCCGTGATGGAGAACGGCAGACCCGTGCGGAAGAAGAACGACTCACCGACGTTCCAACCCTTGAGGGCGCTGTTGAGAACGCCATTGTGGAAGCTGGGCTTCGGCGTCCAGGCATAGCTGCCCTGGATGTAGTGGCGAATATCATAATCCGAGTTGCCCCAGTTCTGGCAGCGCAGGCAGCTAGGATCAATCTGATTGAGGATCGAGAAGCCGTTGTAGCCTTCCAGACCGCCGTTGGAAACATCGTCCTCCGAGTGGCTCCACGTGTAGCTCGCCATCACCTGAAGGCTGTTGTAGCGATGCTGCACGCTGAAGATAAGTCCGTTGTAATCGGAATTACCTGAGTTGGAGTACTGGTTGACGGTTCCGAAACGTGAATCAATCGAAGCAACCGGGAATCCGGCAATCGTCGACGAGGAGCCATTCAAGCCCGGATTGTTCACGATGATATCGCGACCGTGGTTGCCAACGTAATTGACTGACAAGGTGGTCTTGGAGCCGATACCCTGCTGAATTTCCAGGTTGTACTTGAGGTACTTCGGAACGGTGATGTTCTTCGGAGTTACGTTGAGGCTCGGCGTTACGAGTCCGGGGAGTCCTGCTGCCACTTCGGCGGCGCCGAGTTGGGCAACACCACCACCGGTGTTGTAGGTGCTGGTAACAGCGGTGTTGGCCGCAGCTGCCGTGATCGATGAGCTGCCGGCGACACTCGGAGTAGCCGGGTATCCCTGAAGGACAAAGCCATTGTAGTTGGGAGAGTTCTCTGCGAAGTACTCAGCAAAGTTGCCCTGAGTGAGATCAGCAAAGAAGCCGATTCCGCCGCGAACAACGGTCTTTCCATCGGGGCGAGGCGTATAGGCAAAACCGAGTCTCGGCTGCCATGCCACGGCCTGCATGCTGTGGAAAGCATTGCTGTTCCCAGTGATGATCGCCTGGTTATAAGGAATCGAGGCGTCATGATCGAGGTCGCTGAACGACGTGGGTGCCAGCGCAAAGCAATTGGTCGCGCAATACGGATTGGCATTGTGCTCGCCGCGCAGAGACAGGGTCAAGGTCAAGCGAGACGATACCTTCCACTGATCCTGACCGTAGAAGCCGAGAGTCGAGAGTACGAACGGCTCAGAGCTGCGGCTCGGGAAGTTCTGGATGTAAAGATCCCAGTTGCCGGCGGCAAATGCGGAGGTCGTTTCCAGGAGCGTCGCAGGGAAGCTAGCCAGCTCGCGGAAATCGAAGTCGGTGATGTTATTCCGACGGAAGTTGATGCCGAACTTGAGGTTGTGCTTTCCCTTGGTCCACGAGAAGTCATCCACAAACTGCTCCTGGCTGACATTGCGTCCCTGGGGGAAGATGCAGTTTTCGCCGCCGAGTGCGGTGAAAGGCCCGCCGAACAGCATGGAGCAGGTAGAGCCGGGGAATGCCGCATACGCCGTTGTCGGATCGTCTGACGTAAAGTAGGCGGTGTACCACGAACCTGCCAGGATCAACTGGTTGACTGCATTGTTGCTGACGGTGTGGGTCCAGTTCGCCTGACCTTCATACGAGGGCTGGTTGCTGCCCGAGTTGAAGATGGGGCTGATCGGATCGGTCCAGGTCGGCTGGAAGCCGTGGTCTCCCTTAACGCGGAAGAAGACCTTGTCCTTGTTGGTGAGCTGGAAGTCCGCGCGGCCGAGCAACAGGTACTCGTGCGAACCGGGGCTTGTGACCGCATTGTGGAAGGTGTAGGTATCGCCAGTAGCGTCGCCGGAGTAAGGCACCGCGTTCTGGGCTCCCGGAGCGGCGTTCCACAGATTAAACATGTTCTGATAGAAGGCGACTGCTGCCGGTGTTCCGGCCAGACCTGCCAACGTAGAAGCCTGGTAAGCCGGGCTGGGGATGTAGTTGGTGCTGCTCTGGGGAAGTTTGTACTTCAGGCCTTCAAAATCAACGAAGAAGAAGGCTTTGTCCTTCCAGATGGGACCGCCGACGGATGCCGCAAACTGGTTGTCATGGCTGTTAGGTGCGGGGCCGCTGTTGAACCAGTCGCGCGCGTTGACTGCGGCGCCGGACCAGTTGTAGATGGCGTTGCCGTGGAACTTGTTGGTTCCGGACTTGGTGGTGTAGTTGAGCTGGGCGCCAGCCTGGCGGCCAAACTCACCGGAGTAACCGTTCGTGGTGACGGTGGCTTCGGACAATTCGTTGATGCCGAGGGTAAGGTTGCTGGAGCCTGAATTGTTCAGGTTCAGGAACGGGTCCATGTCATCGTTGCCGTTGACGGTGAACAGATTGGCATTCGCCGGCAGGCCGTTGGAGGTGAAGTTTCCGTATCCGCCGCCGCCCGTGCTGGTCTGGATGCCGGGTGTGAGTTCAGCCAAGGCCGTGATGTCACCGCCCGCTGCGGGAGCCGTGGAGATCTGCGCGGCGTTAAGACTGGTCTGAACGTCGCCGTTTTCGACCTGAAGCTGTTGGGTTTCCGCAGACACCTCAACCACTTGCTCCTGCGAGCCGATGGAGAGCTTAATGTCTGAACGGGTAACCTGACCCAGGAACACTTCGACTTTCTGATTCACGGCGCCGAAGCCGGGGTGAGTGACTGAAATGGTGTAGTGACCCGGTTGGAGCAGAGCGAAGTGGTACGCACCAGCGTTGCTGGTGGTGCCGCTCTGGGCCTGCCCGGTATCGCTGCTCTTGATGGTGATTTTCGCACCAGGCACGACCGCACCGCTAGGGTCGATAACCGTGCCAGTGATATCACCGGAAACGCTGGACTGAGCCCAAGCCCCGATAGCAAGGATCGCTACGATGGCTATTAGCACGCAGAAGCGAACACCCAGTGAACGTTTTTGTCATACTTGAATCCTCCTGCGGTTGCTTTGCAGCAACCGGCCGCAGAACTGATCTAGACTTCTGGCAGACAAAACTTGCCTTTTAGATAGTTCGGATAAATAGTGCACGTAGAGTGCCAAACAAATAACCCTACGAATTGGGCTGAATTCCTAGGTCAGTGGCAAATATCCACATTGGGCAATACGAATTCAGGTATATCTCGCAAGCCTTAATATGAAAATTGGAATAATAAGATGAGATGTGCGAGAGAAGGCCCTAGTCGATCTTGCTGTTGTAGTACCCGGCGCGGTGACGCACAAAGAGCTCTTGCTGGGCCGTTTTCTTGGCTTCGTCGGTGAGCTCGATGTCGGATGCGGCGGAACTCGCTGCCTACCCGGCGATCGGGTAGTAGGCCAGCAGATACTGGGTGCGCAGTTCGTCGCTGATCTGATGAAAAGCAGCATCGAGCTGGGCCAGCGAGGTCGCGTAGTAGTATTTGCCGCCGGTATCGCGTGAGAGCTGGATGAGGGCGTGCTCGCCGCCGGTGTCGCGTCCGGCGTCGGCTTCTATGGGGACCATGATGATGGAATAGATGATCGCCTCGGCGATCTGGGCCGCGCGCAGAGCCTCTGGATAATCGGTCTTGCTGGCGGTGTCTCCGCCGTCGGTGATGAGCACGATGACCTTGCGGCCTTGGCGGCGTTCGAGCGATTGGGCGCTGAGATAAGATGGCGTCGTAGAGAGCCGTGGCTGCTCCGGTGCGCAGGTGGTTGAGGGCGAAGTCCAGACGGCGCTCGTCATTGGTGAACGGCAGGGCCTGCGAGACATAGGTGGAAAACTGGTAGAGGGAGATGAATCCACCGGACGGAGCAGGGTCGTGGGCAAACTTGCGGGCAGAGGCGATTTCCAGCGGAAGATCCTTGCGGGTGCTCATGCTGGTGTCCAGGGCCATGGCGATGGAGAGCGGTAAACCGGACTCACGCTCGAAGACCGCCAAGCTTCTGCTCGACGCCATCCTCATAAATGCGGAAATCCTCTCGCTGCAGGCCGGCGTAGGGCGCGCCATCGGCGTTGGCAACACTGGCGAAGACATTGACCAGTTTGACGTTCACCGAGATGGTGGGGGAGGGTTCGTCTGCGGCCGTCCGGCGGCGGACCGGCGGCCGGGGAGGCTGCGCGCGAGCCGGAGGGCCAGTCGGGGTTGAGCCGGCACATCCTGCGCGAAGGCGGGGAGGCCAGCGATCAACAGCATAGCACCGTCAAGAGCACGAGCGGAGGCGAGAGATCATGCGAACGCCATTATAGGCAAAGATGGATGGCCGGGATTCGGAAGTTTCAGCGGTGGCTTGCAAGGCCGATAAAATGCCCAGCGCGGAGAGGCTCTCACAGGGGACAGAGAGATCGGGCGGGAAAGGTTCACCGTCGGCCCAGGTGGCTCCGTCCTCAAAGAACTCCTTCTTCCAGACCGGCACGGTTCTCTTGAGGGTGTCGATGATCCAGCGGCAGGCGTCGAAGGCGGCGCCGCGATGGGCGCTGGCAACCGCAATGATGATGCTGGTCTCACCGATCTCGAGGTGTCCGACGCGGTGCACGATGCGACGATCGCGAACGGGAAAAGTTGGCCAAGCGCTTCGACCGCCAACTTTTCCATTCCGGCCAGCGCCATGGCGGGATAGGCAGTCGTATTCGAGATAAAGCGTGCGGCGGTTGCGGGAGTGGTTGCGCACGATGCCATCGAACAGGCACACGGCTCCGTCTTCGGCATCCTTGATGTTGGCGAGGAGCGAGGCAGGGTCGATCGGCTCACGCTGGAGAGCGGCGTGCGCAGAGGCGATCGGCAGATAACCGGGTCGGGAAGGCCTCCGCTGACCGGAGGCAGGAGGGCAACTTCATCGCCCTCCGTCAGTGGCGTGGAAGAGGTTGCGAAGCACTGATTGACGGCGATGGCGATGGCTCCGTCGTAGGGAACGAGCGCGGAATGCTGTTCGCAGAGAGTGCGCCAGAGGTCGGCAACGGTGGCAGAAGCGGAAAGTTCGACGACAATTTCCGGGGCGAGAAGATCGCGCAGGCGACCAAAGCACAGGACTCGTAGGCGCATGAGAATAAGATAGCAGCTTCTGTGATGGAGGTCGCTTCTCTAGCAACAGCCGTTGTCCGAGAGTCAACTGCCCCACTCAAGCCAACGGCGGGCTTGAATGGGCCACCATCCTGTCCATCCCACATTTGCCAAATTAAAAAGGCCAGCCCCGAAGGACTGGCCTGAATGGGAAAGCAAGGCTTATTTCGGCGACTCGGAGAGCACCTGCTCGCGGGCTTCGGCGTCCTCACGGATTTCCGCAGGACTATGCGGCAAGGCGATCTCGAGCACCTCCTCGATGCTGGCGACGTAGTGGACGGTGACGCCCTCCATCTGTTCCGGCAGGATGTCCTCTTCCACATTCTGCTGGTTTTCCGCCGGGAAGATGATGTCGGTGACTCCGGCGCGCTTGGCGGCCAGGAACTTCTCCTTCACCCCGCCGATGGGAAGCACGTTTCCGCTGAGGGTGATCTCACCGGTCATCGCCATCTTCGGCCGCACCTGCTTATCGGTGAGCAGGGAGACCAGCGCGGTGACGATGGTGACACCGGCCGAGGGACCATCCTTGGGAATGGCTCCGGCGGGCACGTGGATATGCAAGATCGCACTTGGTGAACACGTCATCGTTGATGTTCAACTGCTCGGCGTGGGCACGCACCCAACTGAAGGCGGCCTGCATCGACTCGCGCATCACATCCTGAATCTGACCGGTGATGCGGAACTCGCCCTTGCCCTTCATCTTCATGGCTTCGATGAACAGGATGTCGCCGCCGGTCGGAGTCCAGGCCAGGCCCACGACCACTCCGGGATGCTTGGTACGGGCCGCGATTTCGGTATCGACGCGAACCTTGATGCCGCCAAGCATCTCCTGAATCACCTCGCGGGTGACCACCAGTTTCTCGGTCTTGCCCTCGACGATGCGGCGCGCCTGTTTGCGGCAGATGGTACCGATCTGGCGCTCCAGACTTCGCACTCCAGCCTCGCGGGTGTAGTGACGGATGAGGAAGCTGACGGCATCCGGCGTAAACTCGATCTGCTCCGGAGTCAGACCGTTCTCCTCGGTCTGCCGGCGGATGAGGTATTGATAGGTGATGTGCTGCTTATCCTCCTCGGTGTAGCCGTGCAGGTCGATGATCTCCATGCGGTCGCGCAGCGGATCGGGAATCGTATCCAACTGATTCGCCGTGGTGATGAAAAGCACCTTGGACAGATCGAAGGTCACGTCGAGATAGTTGTCGCGGAAGCTGTAGTTCTGCTCCGGATCGAGCGCCTCCAGCAAGGCCGCCGTAGGATCGCCGCGATAGTCGCGTCCCACTTTGTCGATTTCGTCGAGCATGTAGACCGGGTCGTTGGCCTCGGCGCGGCGGATGCCCTGGATGATCTGTCCGGGCATGGCTCCGATGTAGGTGCGGCGATGACCGCGAATCTCCGCCTCGTCATGGATGCCGCCCAGCGACATGCGAACGAACTTGCGTCCTAAAGCCCGGGCAATCGACTTGCCCAGCGAGGTTTTGCCGACGCCCGGAGGTCCGAAGAAGCAGAGGATCGGACCCTTCATCTTCGGATTCAGGCGGCGCACCGAGAGATAGTCGAGGATGCGGTCCTTGACCTTCTGCAGATCGTAGTGATCCTCGTCGAGGACCTCCTTGGCTTTGGCGATGTCCACCTCCACGCCGCTGGATTTGACCCACGGCAGCACCACCAGCCACTCCAGGTAGTTGCGGGTCACCGAGTAGTCGGCGGCCATGGGAGACATGCGCGAGAGGCGATTCAATTCCTTCATCGCCTCCTTCTTCACCTCTTCCGGCATGCCGCTCTGCTCGATCTTTTCCTTGAACTCCTCGACGTCGCGGGTGGTGTCGTCCTGCTCGCCAAGTTCCTTCTGGATCGCCTTGAGCTGCTCGCGCAGGTAGTACTCGCGCTGCGTTTGCTGTACGCGGTCCTGCACTTCGCTTTGAATCTTGTTGCGCAGTTGCTGGACTTCCAGCTCCTTGGCGAGGTGCTGGTTGATCTTGTCCAGACGCGAGCGGACGTCGTAGGTCTCGAGCACATCCTGCTTGTCGCGGGTGGAGAGCGAGGGCAACGAGCTGGCGACAAAATCCACCAGGCGGCCGGGCTCTTCGATGTTCATCGCCACCGTGGAAAGCTCATCGGAAAGCGTGGGCGAACCGGCTACGATCTGCTGGAACAGGGTGAGGATGTTGCGCTGCAAGCGCCTCGATCTCGGCGTTGAGCTCGGGAACCACCTCGGGCACGGTATCGACCGTCGCCTTCATATAAGGAGCGAGCTGCGTGTATTCCACGACGCTGACGCGCTCCAGTCCCTCGGCAAAGACAAACAGGCTCTGGTTCGGCATCTTGACCACTTTGTGGACCATGGCCAGAGTTCCGATCGGGTAGAGATCGACGGGCTGCGGCATATCGACCCGCGCCTCACGTTGGGCGATCACTACGATCGTCTTGTCCTCTCCCAGCGAGTTGATCAGTTGCACCGAACTTTCGCGTCCCACGGTGAGCGGGAGAACGGCATGGGGGAACAGGACCGTGTCTCGAACGGGCAGGACGGGGAGGTCGCGCACGGCGCGGGGCTCGGTTGCGGCGGGGATGCTATCAAGATTGCGTGTTTCGTTCGCCATAAGACTCCTTGAGTCAACTATACTCAACTTTGATGACTCTATAATACGAAAAGATTCGGTTTACGAAAACCAAAATGCGGTACGGGGTATTCCACCCTGCCACATTGGTTCGTACTTTGGAGCCGAAAGTCGCTCGCATAGCGGAAGCTGGAGCCATCAGAAGCGGGCCAGCCGCATAAGCATCAAGCGGGCGGATTGTAGTCCTTGGCGAAGCAGGGAGGCAAGAAGGTTTCGCAAACAGGGCAAAAAGCGCCCCCGGCGGGCTCTCCAAAGCGGCTGCAGAGCAGCGGACAGAGGCATTGTCCGATGAACAAGCAGCTACCGAATTTTGCCAACCTCTGATCTTGGCAGCCGCACCCAATCTTGATGTGCCGGGGATTGACGCTGGCATCGAAATTGGGCCGAGGACCCTGATTATGCTTTGGACAATATTTGTCGTACTGCTGGTGCTGTGGCTGCTGGGAATGGTGAGCAGCTACACACTAGGAGGTTTCATCCACATTCTGCTGGTGCTGGCGTTAGTGGTGCTTGTCTTCCAGTTGATCTCTGGACGAAGGACGACCATTTGAGAACGAGTAGTGTGCCAAACCAGAAACCCACTAGGAGAATACTGATGGATAAGGATCGTGTAAAAGGAAAAGCGGAGGACATAAAGGGACGGATCAAGCGCCAGGTCGGCGAATGGACCGGCGATGAAAAGACTCAGGCGGAAGGCGCGGCGGAACAGGCGAAGGGCAAAATTCAAAACGCCTGGGGTAAGGTGAAGGACGCTGGGCGCGACGTGCTGGATCAGCAGCAACAGGAACCGAACAAGGGAAAGCGGAAAGAAGACGATTCGCCGCCTGAGCAGCAAACCTCGGGACGCCCGGCCCCGGCGTCCTGAACTGCATTTAGCCCAGGCTCTGGAGCAGAGCCACCCATGCAAAATTCTGTTGAGCAGATCCAGTTCAGCTTTGGCTGGAGAGGCCGGGGCTGGAGAGGCTGGCTTTGCGTTCGGCTTCCATCCGGCGAATTTCGCGGCGGCGGCCGGCATCTTCAAAGCGGCGGATCTCCTCCGCCGTCTCCGGGATCACGGGCGCAACCGGAAGTTTGCGGCCATGCCGGTCGACGGCGACAAAGGTTAGATAGGCCGAGCTGACATGGCGGCGCTCGCCGGTGAAGTAGCTCTCCACCAAGACCTTGACTCCAACCTCCATCGAGGTGCGATAGACCCGGTTCACTGAAGACTTGAAAATCACCAGATCGCCGATGCGCACCGGAATCAGGAAATCCAGGTGATCGGTTGAGGCGGTCACGACATAGCTGCGCGAATGGCGATGCGCGGCGAGCGCGCCGGCAAGGTCGATCCAGTGCATCAGCCGTCCGCCCAGCAGAGCGCCGAGCGGGTTGGCATCATTGGGCAGAACCAGTTCCACCATCTCGGAAATCGAGTCGGCGACAGGGCGCGGGGTCAAGTTTTCAGATAGTTCCATGTTCCTCGTGGCCGGTGCCGCGTGCCAGATGCGGCGTCCGGCGGTTGATGATTTCGTCCGGTAGTCCGCTGAATTTTATGACATCGGCAGAGTTCGGTCCGTTGCTATTTATGCAGTGCGCCAGCACATCGCTCTCATGCCTCTGGAGCCAAGCCCGTACGGCAGCCTCGGCAAGCGGCAGCAGGCGGGGATCGGGCGGATCCAGCCAGATCTTTCGCAGATCGATCATAGCGCAGCTCTCCGCAGAAGGCGGGCTGGTGGTCGCGTTCACAGGCAAATTGAAGGCGCAGGATCATCGGACTCTGGCTCTGCGCGGTGAAGCGGACGGCATCGAACTCGCGCTTGGCGGGCAGATGCGCGCAGGCGGCGTGGCCAATTTCGCCGAGCCAGGACTCGCATGGCCAAGATTAGCAGAGCCGAGATTTGCATAGCCCAGGTTGCAGTGCAGGCGCAGGGTTTCGTCTCGCAGCGGGTGTCCGGCGCGGCGCGCCCCGCAGCAACCGGCAAAGCCATCGCCCAGCGGAGCCGGTAGCGATGCGGCCAGAGCTCGCGCTCGTGGGGTTCGGCCGGAATGAAATAGGGGCAGGCCACCGCCCCTCGCAAGGTAATCTATCCGCTCGCGAGCGCAAAGCTATTCTACCGATCCTCCGAAGCCTGTGGTATGTTTTGCTTATGTCCGTTGAGCGATTGGAACAGCTGAAATCGATTCTGGCGCAGGATCCGAAGAACACTTTTGCCCGCTATGCGCTGGGCATGGAGTATACGTCCGCCGGGGAAACCGACTCGGCGATCAGGAGTTTCGCACGCTGCTGGAAGTGGATCAACTATGCCAACGCCTTCTTCATGGGAGCGCAGGCGCTACAGAGCGCCGAGCGCAATCGACGAGGCCATGCAGTGGTTGCGCGATGGAATCGCCTGCGCGCATCGGGTTGGGAATCGCCACGCGGAAAGCGAAATGCAGACGCTGCTGGAAGAGTTGGAGTCCTAGGATTTCTCTACCCGGTCCATCCGGCGCAGCATCCTCAGCATTCCCCAGTTAAATACCCCGGGGAGCAGGCGATACAGGCCGATCACGAGATTGCCGCTCCACGGCACCACGACCTGGCGGCGGTTGCCGCGATAGCAATGCCAGACGGCGTTGGCGACCCGCTCGGCGGTCACTCCACGCTTGCGGCTGCCGGCCACGCGCAGGCTCTCGGTTCCCCGCACCGCACGGATGTTGAAATCGGTCTGCACATATCCGGGACAGACGGTGTTGACATGAACTCCGTAGGGAGCCAGTTCCAGGCGCGCGGCGCGCGAGATGCAATTGAGCGCGTGCTTGGTGGCTCCGTAGGCACCCATGTAGGGCACGCTGATGATTCCAGCCATGCTGGAAATGTTGATGATGGCGCCCGAGCGCTGCTGCTTAAAGACCGGCGACACCACCTGCATGCACTCGATGGCGCCAAAAAGATTGGTGTCGAACATGCTGCGGCAGGCGCCCATGTCCATGCGTTCGACTGAATCCACCAGGCCAAATCCCGCATTGTTTACCCAGACATCGACGCGTCCGAAGCGCTCGATCGACGCCGCCAGCAGGGCTTCGATCTGCGCCCGCACGGTCACATCGCAGGCTACGGCAAGGGTGCGCTCCGGCGCTCCGGTGCGTTGCCGCGCAGCCTCCACGCGGCCAAGATCGCGCGAGGCCAGCACCACCGATGCGCCTTCGCGAAGAAAGCGATGAACGATGGCCTCGCCGATCCCCATCGACGCGCCGGTGACGACGACGACTTTTCCTGCAATGCTCATGCCGCACTTTTAGTGGCGCACGGCAGTAAAAGTCAAGCAGGCATTTACCGTCGCTCGGGACGCGGCGACAGAGACCGCTCCGGCCACTGGCACTCGGGAAATAACTGCGCAACGTTTGCGCCGGAATTTGCGTCCAATGGGCATCCCTTGACAGCGACGCTGGCATTCGCGCGCAATCCAGAGCGGCGCTGGCAGAGGCATCTGGAGGCGTAATGACCATTCCTCATACCCTGGGCGAGCTTCGTACCAGCCAATTCACCGAGCAACGAATGTTGCGGCGCGGCGTGAAAGACGAGTTGCGCGAGAACCTGCTCGCAGCGGCTGAAAACCAGCCGGGCCGATATTTCCTGGCATTGTCGGCTATGACGACACGGTGATTCCGCAACTGGTGAACGCCGTACTCTCGCGCCACAACTTCATTCTGCTGGGCTTGCGCGGACAGGCCAAGAGCCGCATCCTGCGCGCCCTCACCGGGCTGCTCGACGAGCAGTCGCCCTACATCGCCGGCTGCGAGATTCGCGACAATCCCTACGCGCCGCTCTGCCGCCGCTGCAAGGACCTGCTGGCCCGCGAGGGCGACCGCACTCCGATTGCCTGGATGAAGCGCGACGAGCGCTACGTGGAGAAGCTCGCCACCCCGGATGTGACCATCGCCGATCTGATCGGAGACATCGATCCCATCAAGGCCGCGCGTGGCGGCCACGAACTCGGAAGCGAGTTGGTCATTCACTACGGCCTTTTGCCCCGCGCCAACCGCGGCATCTTTGCCGTCAACGAACTGCCCGACCTGGCCGGCAAAATCCAGGTCGGACTCTTCAACATCATGCAGGAAGGCGACGTGCAGATTAAAGGCTTTCCGGTGCGCCTGCCGCTGGACATGGCACTGGTCTTCAGCGCCAATCCCGAGGACTACACCGCACGCGGCAAGATCGTGACTCCGCTCAAGGATCGCATCGGCAGCGAAATCCGCACCCATTATCCGGCCACCATCGAAGAGGCGCATGGCCATCACCGCGCAGGAAGCCTGGTGCGAGCGCGGGGCTCAAACTGATTGTGCCTGCCTACATTCGCGAGACCGCCGAGCAGATCGCCTTCATCGCCCGCGCCGACAAGCGCGTGGACAAGCGCAGCGGCGTCAGCCAGCGGCTGCCCGATCAGCGTGCTGGAGAACGTAATCTCCAACGCCGAGCGCCGCGCCGTGCTCGAAGGCTCCGCGATCGCGGTGCCGCGCATCTCGGATATCTATGCTGCCATGCCGTCCATCACCGGCAAGCTGGAGTTGGAGTACGAAGGCGAGATGAAGGGCGCCGATACCGTTGCGCGCGAGGTCATCCAGGCTGCGGTGGCCAAGACCTTCGACCGCTATTTTGGGTCCAACGATCTCAAGCAGGTGGTGCAGTGGTTTGAACTGGGCGGCCAGGTCACACTGACCGACAACACCACCACGCGGGACGGACTCAAGAGCATGGAGAAAATTCAGGGCCTGCTGGAGAAGACGGAAAAGGTGGGCGCCGGCGAGGGCGAGCCGCCGGAGTCGATCGTCTCGGCGGCGGAATTCATCCTCGAGGGACTGCACGCGCACAAGCGCATTGGCCGGACCGAGGAGCGCGTCTTCACCTCCGGCGAAAAGCCCACGGCGCAGCCGAGCGCGATGAAACCCGCGAGGAGTATGAGGCGGAATGGGAGCAGCGCAGAAAGAATCGCCGGCCCTTCAATTAAGCAGCTCGCCAATTAAGCGCCCAATAACCGGAGTATCGCAATGAAGCGCGTCAAATACAGCAAGTACATTCCGAATCTGGCGGAGGAAGTGAGCCTGGAAGACCTGATGGACGCGCTCTCTGATTTTCTGCTGGAGAGCGGCTTCGAAGACGAGCTGGGCGATACTACCGCCCGGGCAATGGCGACGATGAACTGGACGCGCTGCGTGAGGCGATCCGCGAGGCGCTGCTGAACTCCGATCTCTTCGACGAAGAGATGCGCGAGCAGATGCAGCAAATGCAGGACCAAGGGCAGATGGATGAACTGATCGACGAAGTGCTGGAGCGGATGCAGCAGGAGGGCTTTGTGACCATCTCTCCGCCGCACGATCCAACGCGATGTCGAGCACCGGCGGAAGCGTAGGCCAGGACCAATCGCAGCCAGCGGCCGGCAAAGTTCCAAGTCACCGACAAAGGACTGGACTTCCTCGGCTATCGCACCCTGCGCGACCTGCTCGGCTCGCTGGGCCGCTCCAGCTTTGGACGCCACGACACCCGCGACACCGCAACCGGAATTGAGACCAGCGGATCGAGCAAGCTCTACGAGTTTGGCGACACCATGAATCTCGACATCAATGCGACCCTCTCTTCGGCGATCCAGCGCGAAGGTGATGTTGCCGCTCGCCATCGAATACAGCGACCTCCACGTGCACCAGTGCGAGTATCAGTCATCCTGCGCCACGGTGCTGATGCTGGACTGCTCGCACTCGATGATTCTGTACGGCGAGGATCGCTTCACGCCGGCGAAGAAAGTTGCCATGGCGCTGTCGCAACTGATTCGCGCGCAGTATCCCGGCGACACGCTGTCGCTGGTGCTGTTTCACGATTCGGCCGAAGAGTTGCCGGTGTCGCAACTGGCGAGAGTTCGCGTCGGTCCGTATTACACCAACACCCGCGAAGGCTTGCGCCTGGCGCAACGAATTCTGCAGCGCCAGCGCAAAGACATGAAGCAGATCATCATGATCACCGACGGCAAGCCCTCGGCCATCACCCTGCCCGATGGCAGAATCTACAAGAACGCCTTCGGACTCGATCCCATGGTGGTAAGCCAGACGCTGGAAGAAGTGGCAAAGTGCAAGCGCGCCGCGGTGATGATCAACACGTTCATGCTCGCCTCCGATCCGCGGACTGGTGCAGTTTGTGCAGAAGGTGACGGAGATGTGCCGCGGCAAGGCGTACTTCACCACGCCTTACACTCTGGGGCAGTACTTACTGATGGATTACATGAGCCGCAAAACCAAACCGTGCACTGAGTTCACACGCGCCGCGAGATTGTTGGATACTGGGCGATATCTGCAACCAGCTGAGCGCAGATGTGTGATGCCGTAACGCGGCTGGGGTACCAATCTCTGAGCAGGGGGATTGGCTTTCATTCGCGGCGAACCTGGTAAGATTGACTTCGCCATGAATTCGGAGAGCATCGCCGTACTCGCCGACAGCGAACGATGAACGGACGGATTCTCCCTGTAGCGATTCATTCGCGAACTGAGCACCTCCATACTACCCGCATATGCTTCAAGAAGCAGTCTGTACGTCGCGGTTGTTAGCGCGGGGCGGAGAGAGCCAGAGCGAGACCACTGTTAGCTCCAAGCAGACAGCCAGCGGGATTCGATGGACGTGCGATGTTTGGCACATTGAGCGAATCATTGAGGTCGATATTCAGTTTGGTCCACTCGGGTGAACCTCGGAAGCTGGAAACCACGTAAGCCTCTGCCTGCGGTGGTGGAGCGCACATCGCCCTGAGGCAGCTGGGGATCACCTCCGGATATGGTATCTCTCAAGGCAGCCATAGCAATGTCGGGAATCATCGATGGCCTCGTTACCAGCGTACCGGCGGAATCCGGTTGAGCATTGAATACTGGCGGTTGGGGCTCTGGAGGAGTTGTGGAGTCTTGCGCTTGTGCGCTGCCGTTCGACGCTGAAACGCGGGCAGTGTGTTGGCGATCGATGGAGCGCGCTGCGTCCTGTGCAACGGACGTAGTGACCATGAGACCGACCTTCGTAAAGACAATTGCTTTCACGCGCAGAGCATTGCATGTGTGACAAGATTGTCCAAACGCTGACTATCGGGAAGCATCCTTAAAAGTTCATTAGCCAAGCGGCTTTTTACGACGATTTGTTCCTGAGCTCCACGATGGTAGAACCAACTGACCTTCTATCGATCGATCGGGAAGACTGGAATTTTGAGCTATTTCTTCTCTTCCGCGCGCACCGCGGCTTCCGCCGCCTGGAAACCGATTTTCGAATGAGCACCGTCGCAGAAGGGCTTATTCACACTGGCTCCGCAGCGGCATAGCGAAAAAGATAGCCTGCCACTGAGGTCGTAGGGTGTTCCGGCTGCATCCACCAGTTCGATGAGACCTTCTGGAACTTCACGCGATACGGTCCATTGGGCCGAACTGTGATCTTTACTTTTGGCATCTTTCCTCCAAACAGAATCGGACACAATTTTCGCACATACCTCAGTGCCGGAATGCGACATTGACCAGAAGTTTGTCTCCGGAGATATCGACGACGTTGCAAAAGGTGCGATGGTCGCGGCGGGTAAAGTCGAGCCCCACGCGCGAATTTCCGATCTTCAGATTGCGGATGTGCAGATAGCCCAGCCACTCCGGCAGTTGCGGATTGATGATGTTGAGTTCCTTGCGGTGCGCCGACGGACGAATGCCCAGAACCGACGAGAGCATGAGGAAGATTGCGCCCGAGGCCCAGGCTTGCGGAGAGCAGGAGACAGGATAGTGCACCGGTTCATCATAGGGACGGCGCTGCACGCCGCAGAAGAGTTCGGGGAGACGATAGTCGCGAAACTCCAGCGCAGCCTGGAAGAGCGCGCTCAGCACTTGCAGCGCGGGCTCGCGAAATTCGTTGAGGACATGCCATGCGCGATCAGCGAATTGTCATGCGGCCACACCGAGCCACGATGATAGCTGAGCGGATTAAAAACCTGCTCCTGCTGGGACATGGTGCGCCATCCCCAACCGCTGAACATATCGTCCTGCATCATGCGTTGGGTGACGGTGCGGGCGCGCTCGCGATTGATGATGCGGCTCCAGAGAAGATGGCCGGGATTGGAGGAGATGACTTCCAGAGGCTTCTTCTCCGCGTCCAAAGCCATGGCGTAGAATCCGCGTTCCGCATTCCAGAAGGTTTTATCGAAGCGACGCGCCAGCTCCGTGGCTTCGCGGCGGATTTGTCGGCGCGCTCGGCATCTCCGAACATTCGCAGCAGCGAGGCCATCCGGTACTTCGCGTCATAGACATAGCCCTGCACCTCGCATAGCGCGATCGGCGGCGTGGCAACGCGGCCATCGCGATGAATGTTGGCGTCCCACGAATCCTTCCAACCCTGATTGATGAGACCGCGCGGTGACCGGCGCAGGTACTCCACGAAGCCATCGCCGTCGAGATCGCCGTACTGGTCGATCCAGTCCAGCGCGCGATAGGCGTGGGGAAGCATCTCACGCACCAGGGCTTCGTCGGAGGTCCAATTGAAGGTCTCGCTCAACAGCACAAGCCAGAGCGGGGTGGCGTCTACCGAGCCATAGTAGGGGCCGAAGGGGACCTCGCCGCATTGCGTCATCTCCCCTTCTCGCGACTCGTGCAGAATTTTTCCCGGCTGCGCATCACGCCAGTCATCCACCTCACTGGCCTGGTAGCGGGCGAGAACCCGCAACGTGTCTTTTGCCAGTTCAGGGTTGAGGGAGAGAGTCTGGTAGGCGGCGATGATGGAATCGCGCCCAAACAACGTGGCGAACCAGGGAATTCCGGCAGCGATGACATGCTCATTGCCAACCGGAATGCGCAACGCGTGAAAGTCTCCCAGGGCATTGCGGAGCAGGTTGTCGAAGACGGAATTAGAGCTGGAAAAGCTGGTGGATGCGGCATCGAACTCATGAAACGCGGCGCGCCGCGCCTGCGAGTTGGGCGTCGTATCGGTAGAGCTTGGCGCGGCTTTTCTGGCCCTCCACGCAGGGCGTTACGGTAATCTCCAGCGCGGTCTTCCCTAATGACTCCAGGCGAAGTGCCCAATGCGCACTACCCTCCCTGATTTCGGCCGGAGCGGGATTCATGCGAACCACGGTCTGGCGCAAAATGTTATCGAGACCGCGATAGCTGAAGATCAAGCCGTCGCGCTCGATCACCGGCCGGTAGTATTGCCCATGTTCGGCGCGAGCGACTCCGCGCACCTGGAAGACATCCACGAAGTCCGCGCTGAAGGAGATCTCAACCGTAAACTCCACCGGGCAGCGATTGAAATTTTCAAAGGTGTAGCGGTCAAAGAGAATGTCAGAGGCCAGCAACTGCTCGCGCCGAATATGAATGGTGTTCTCGGGAAGATCAAAGGAATCGCGCAGCGTAATGTTTCCCGTCGTCAGCTCGATCTGGGAGACAAACGTTTTTTCCGTACTGCTGGACAGCACTACCGAGCGCTGGCCGTCCAACTTGAATTCCAGATGCGAGAGGAACCGCGTGTCCTGATGAAAGAATCCCACATCCGGCGCACCCGGCGGAACAATATCTCCGGCAACATTGGTGGCAAGAAAAGTCTTGCCGTCGATCAGCGTAAGGTTATTGACCTTGCGAGGCTCCTGCGCCTGGTGTGCCAGGCGGGGCTCGATGTATGGAGACTCGATGGCTACGAGTTGCTCAAGATAAAGAATTCCCGACGCACTCATGCCGCAGCCTGTCTCCCAAAGTCAGCTGTCCTCAACCATCGCTACTTCGTCGAACAACTCACGATAGAGAGCGAGATAATCCTGCACCATGCGCTCCACCGAAAAGTATTGCTGGGCGTAGGCGCGAACCGCGGCGGGTTTGATGGCCTGCACTTCGCGCACGCGTGCAACCGCATCCTCCACACCGGAGCAGACAAAGCCGCTGATCCCGTCGCGCACAATCTCCGCGACCGAACCACCGGGAAACGCAATCACCGGCGTGCCGGTGGCCATCGCCTCCACCATCACCAAACCGAACGGCTCGTCCCATTCGATGGGAAACAGCATCGCCATGGAGTTGCCCAGCAGCTCATTCTTGAGCGCAAGATCGGCCTCGCCAACGTATTCGATGAACTTGCCGTCCACATGCGGCTTGACGCAGGTCTCGAAGTATTCGCGAAACATCGGCTGAACCTCGCCTGCGATCTTCAGCGGAATCCCGCATCGCTTGGCAATCTCGATCGCATTATGAATTCCCTTCACCGGAGCGATTCTTCCCAGAAAGCTCAGATACTCGGACTTCCTCGTTTGCAGGCGTATAGGCCGAGGTCGATGCCGTGATGAATCGTACGAATTCGCTTGAGGGCTTCTTGCTTTTTCTGGAAGTTGCTGATGGAGACAAACTCCACGTCCGGAAAGCCGGCGTAGAACGCGGACAGCGCTGGCATGTGCGGATGATGGATCGTGTAGACCCAGCGTGGGCCGCTCATGCCGCGAAAACACAAGGCCCGGTGCATTGTTCAAGTGAATGACATCGGCATCCCGCCAGCAGTCGCTCACCGCCCACGAGGTGTGATTCAGAGTCCTTCAGATTGGAATACAACTCGCCCTCAATCGGCCAATCGTCTTTGGCATAAAGCCAGCGAAGCTCCGCCTGCACCGTACTCTCCCCGTTGGCATACACCACAACATCGATCCCAAGCCGCGTCAGTCCCTCGGCAAGTTGAGCGACGAACAGTTCAGTGCCCCCATATTTTTTCGGCGGCACACTGATAAACGGAGAAGCGATTAAAGCGATGCGCATCGGTACTCCCACGAACAGGGTTGAAGTGAAGCAGGGGACGGCCAGATCGCGGCGCTATAGCAGTGAGATGCCGGGTCGAGACTCGCAGGTTATCGCGGCAGCTTTGGAATGGTGAAGGCAGCGTCTTCAGCGAACTGCCTCTGATTTGACCAGCGGCACACGGCCGCCTCGGCGCGCGGCTTCCACTTCGCGTTCGAACTCTTGGGCGCGCTGCTGGCTGGTGTGCGCCGCCAGCACTCGCCGCTGCGCCGCCAAGCCGATGGCGCGCAATTCGCGACTCATCCAATTCGCGCAAGATAGCGCACGATATCGCCTGCGCTGGCCGGCAGAAGGATCTCGCGTCCGGGCTCAAAGAACAGGTCCAGTCCCGGCCAGTTGTCGCTGACGATGGCGGCTCCGCAGGCGGCAGCCTCAAACAGCCGCACCGAAGGCGAGTAGCCCGCCATCACCATATCGCGGCGGGTCACGTTGAGGGTCAATCGCGAAGACGAATACAGGTGCGGATGCCAGCGCGGATTCAGATGAACAATATGCCGCACATTGCGCGGCCAGTGCACGCTGCGCGGATATTGCGGCCCGGCCACGATGAACCGCTCCTCCGGCAGCGCCGCGGCGGCGCCGAAGAGAAACTCTTCCAGCTTCGGCTGCCGGTCGGGCGCATACGTCCCCATGTAACTCATCGCGCACGCAAAGCGCGGCGAGCGCGGATAAGCTCCGATAGCGCTCGGGATCGAAGCTGCAATACAGCGGCGCGGCACGCCGAACTCCAAAGCGGCTCTCCAACTCGGCGAGCATCGGCCCGCCGGTGAAGCTGAAGTACACATCCAGCGCCGGCAGTTGATCGGCGCGCAGGTAATCGGTCGCTCCGCGCTCGCGCAGCGCGGCCACGGTGATCGGCGTGTCGATGTCGTAGAACGTGCGCACCGATGCCTTCGAATCGAGCATCGCGTCCATGGCCGCAATGCCGTCCGGAAAATACGAGCCCACCATGGCCACGTCGGCCGAGGCCAGTTCGCGCCGCACCACCGGCAGCACATCTGTCCAGCGGGTGTAGAGCTTCAGCTCGCAGAACCCAGGCTCGGGCAGGTCGCGATTGGAGGCGTACCACTCCACGTCCTTCTCGAAGAACACAATGCGGTGGCCGCGGGCATGCAGCGCCCGGGCCAGCGCGCGAAATGTAGTCGCGTGGCCGTTACCCCAGGAAGACGTGATGGACAGGCCGAAGATAACGATCTTCACTGCGTTTTCCGTTGCCTTTCCCAACTCAGCGCCACGCCTCTCGGTGCGTCTGCAGCATAGCCGGGTCCAGAGCGCTCGGATGACGGCCGGCGCGTGCGGCCAGCAGAATCTTCTCCACCTGGGCGGCGCGCTGCGCATAGGTATGCTCGGCCAGTGCGCGCACCCGCATCGCCTCGCCAATCGCGCGCGCCTCCGCCGCAGACTTGCCGCGCAGATACCCGACGATCTCCTCCGCGCTCTCGGCCACCAGAATCTCCCGCCCCGGCTCAAAAAACTTCTCGATGCCGCGCCACTTGTCGGTGATCAGGCAGGCTCCCGCCCCGGCCGCTTCAAAGACGCGCGTCGGCGGCGAGAAACCGACATCGGCCATCGAGTCGCGATTGATGTTCAGCGCCATCCTGGCCGACGCGTTGATGCGGTTGTGCGAGCCGGTGCCGACGTGTCCAATCCAGCGCACGTTGACCGGCAGCGTCTTGCCGCCCCAGCCTTCGCCGCCGAGAATGAAGCTCATCTCCGGCGCCAGCTCGGCGGCGCGCAGGAAAGAACTGCTCCACTCGGCGCTCGCGATCGGGCAGGCGATTGCCTACAAACACCAGGTCGCAGGCCATCGCCGGATCGGCAACTTCGGGATGATGCGTCTCCGGATCGAGGGCGTTGTAAATCGGATGGCAGTTGCGCGCTCCCAGTTCGCAGATAGCGCCGCACCACCTCCGGCCCGCCGCCGTAGGTAAAAACAAAATCGTATTGCGGAATGCAGCGGCGGAACGGATCGCACGGATCGCCCTCCACCCTTTGCAGCGTCGCCGGCGCATCCACATCCCAGAACGCAACCTGCGCGTGCGGCGAGCGGCAATCCAGAACGCGCCGCTCCAGCAGTTCGTCATCGCTGCCCACGCCGCTGTGTTTGATGACCAGATCGGCCGTGGACGCCAGCTCGATCAACTCGTCGATGTCGCGCGGCGTCTGGTAAACGATGACCTTGGCGTACTCCACTTCGCTGAGATCGCGATTCTGCTGGCGGTTGAAGATGTCCGGCTCGGCAAAGGTGATCTCGTGACCCAACGCCGCCAGGCTCTTATAAATGCCCCGATAGTAAGTCGCAGCCCCGTTCCAATAGCTTGAGGTAATGCTCGATCCAAATACGAACATTCTCATCGCGTGATCTCTCCGCAAATCTCCATCAACTGCTCGGCGCGATGCCTGCAGGTATGATGCTGCCGAATCGTTTCCAGTCCACTCGATGCAATTTGCCGGCGCGTGTCTTCGCTCTCCAGCAGTTCGCGCAGCAGCGCGCTCATCTCCTCGCCGTTGCGCGCCAGCACATAATCCTCGTCCGGCGCGGAAGAGGTCTTCGCGTATCCGCCCAGGGCGCGCACACCAGCGGAATGCCGCAGGCCAGCACTTCAAAGACGCGGATCGTCGGCACCCCGCTCAGTCCGTTGGCATACTGGCGGCGCGGCACATGCAGCGCCAGGCGGCTGCGCGCATAGACCTCCGGCGCGCTCAGGTTGGGAAGATAGCCCGCGTAATCGATTCCTGAGCGCTGCAACACCTTCCTCGCCTCCTCGGGATAGCGAACGCCGTGCACCAGTACCCGCCGGCCGCTCGGCAATCAGATCGATCGCGGGCGCGACCAGAAATTCCATCAGCTCCTGCGTGCGCTCTTCGTCGCCCCAGTTTCCAATCCACACCAGATCGTTCTGCTTGGCACACTCCATGGGATGAAAGACGCTGATGTCGGCGGCCTCGTGAAAGGTCCATGCCCGCGCCACTCCAAAGCCGTCCAGGTAAATCTTCCGAATCACCTCGCCGAAGGCGAGCACTCCATCGAAGTGGTGAAGCTGAAAGCGCAGGATCTGACTTGGCATTGGTGTAGGCACGATGATGCGTGTCATGGAACAGCGCGCGGAAGCCAAACCGCTTCTTGCGCGACAAGATCTCATTCACCACCTCCGGTTCGTTCCATTCGTGAATGATGACCAGATCGGCGCCGGCAAGCTCGTGATTGAGAAAAGCCGGAAAGCTTTCGTCGCGCTGGTAGAAGCGAACGTCGAGCTCGGGATAAGTGCGATGGAAATCGTCAATGGCAGCGGCCTGCGGCTGCTCCCTCTTGAATCAGGTTGCGCAAGGACCAGGCATCCATCTCCTCGTAGCAGCGAACCTGATGCCCCATGCGCACCAGTTCGCGCACCAGGCCGCGCAGAAAATGCGCGTTGCCGTGGTTCCAGTCGCTGATCCAGGAGTGGGCAAAGAAACGGATGCTCAATGGCTGATTCATGCGGCCCCGACCCGGCGCTCCAGAAGCGCCCTGTAAGCCTGCACGTATTCCTCCACCATGCGATCCGCCGTGTAGTGCTGGCGGGCACGGTCATAGGCACGATTGGCGTAGCTCAGGCGCAAGCTCCCGATTGCCTTGCAGCAGCGCCAGCGCCTCGCCGGAGTGACTCTGGCGTCAGAGCTGCGAAAATAGCAGGCCGCGTCGCCCCAGATCTCCCGCAGGTTCGGAATATCGTTGGCCACGATCGCGCAGCGTGAGAGCGCGGCCTCCAGCGGCGCAAGGCCGAATGGCTCGTACTTCGAGGTCGCAATGTAGATGGCGGCCCGGCTCAACAGCTCTCGCATTTCACCCTCGGAAAGCTCTCCCTTGCACTGCACCTCCCGGCTGCTCTCTGGCCTGCTCTCGCGATATCTCTCGCTCGGCTGACTTCGCCAGCGAGCGCCGCGGCACCGGCAAGAAAGATAGGGATTGGCGGCGGTGCTGAGTTGCATCAGCAGATGCGATTGCTTGCCTTCATCCCACAAGCGCCCGACACTGGCCGCGTAATTGTGCTTGCTCACAAATGGGTTGAAGAGAGCGGGCGATCGTCCGTTGTAAATGACGCGCGAGTGCGGCTGCCCGCCGTAACAGCTCTCGATGCAGTCGAGCATCCACCGCGACGGCGCGACCAGCAGGCTGGCTCCGGCCAGTCCTTGCTCCACCATTTCCCGGTACCACTCGCGCCCAGGGATCGTCGGGCTGCACTCCCCGGACCGCCAGACTCCAACTCATCACATCGCTGTGCGCCACCACCACCTTCGGCAGCGCAACCTCCATGCGAGCCGTAGCAGTACTGGCTCAAGTGCAGCAGGTCGGGCTTGCATTCGCGAATGATGCCGCGCAGATATTCGGTCGAATCGGCGAGATCGCTGGCCGCATCCTGCATCCACTCCAGGCGGAAGCCGGTAGGAAAATACGTCACGTCGGGAAGCTCCTCCAGCCACGCGTCTGGACGCGTGAGGGAATCCCACCGAAGCTGACCAGCGTGACCTGAATGCCGCGCTTCGCCAGCCCTGAGACCAGCTCTCGCGTGTACGTCCACACGCCGCCGACGGTATCCGCTGTGACCAGAACGTGCATTCTCTCCAATGAGCAACCCCCGCGACGGACTTTCTTCCATCGCGGGGGCTGCGAACTCGGCGCGGGCACATGGCTTGGTTGAGCACTGTGCGCTGCGCCTCCGTCCCCTTTCGGCAGGTGCGCCATCCGGGGACGGAAAGCTTTTTCAGGCCGTCAGGCCAAAGGCCACCAAACGGCTCGATGCCTCCTCGACCAGATCCACCGCACTCTGCGAGCGCAGCCACTCCACCAGCTCTCCCACCGCGCCTTCGAACTGCTGGCGCGGACGGTAGCCCAGCAAGCCGCTGCGCCAGCGAGATGTCTCCAAAGCAATGCCGAATGTCTCCGGCGCGATACTTGCCGGTAATCACCGCCGGCGTCTGCACTCCCAGCGTGGCAGCCAGAATTTCGGCCACCTGACGAATCGTAACCGGCTCGACCGGAGCCAATGTTCAGGGCAAGTCCATCGGCCTCGCTGCGTTGCATCGCCAGCAGGTTCGCCTGCACCACATCGTGCACGCTCACAAAATCGCGCAACTGCTCGCCATCCTCAAAGATCAACGGCGCGCGGCGATTCAGCAAGCGCGAGGCGAAGATCGCCGCCACTCCCGTGTAAGGATTCGAGAGCGCCTGCCGGGTGCCATAAATATTGAAGTAGCGCAGCGCCACCACCGGCACGCCATAGGTGCGGCCAAACAGCAGGCCCATCTCCTCCTGGTCTTTCTTGCTGAGCGCATAAATGGAACTGCACTGCAGCGGCTTGCCCTCGGCCGTCGCCGCCGGCTCCAGCGCGCTGCCCGCATTGCGGACACGCCACCTGCCACTGCTTGTGCCCGCAACTGCGCCGCCGGACGCGGTGGCGGCGCCACCATGCCGTGCTGTTCGCAGCGGTACTGAACCCTCTCCGTAAATCGACATCGACGAAGCCACAATCAGCTTTTCCAGCCGGCCGTCGCCGTTCCAGCAGCGCCTGCAGAAGGTTGGCCGTCCCCTGGGTGTTGATCTCCATGTAGCGCGCGATCTCATACATCGACTGGCCGACACCGACGGCGGCGGCAAAGTGATAGACCACATCCACATCGGCGACCGCCTTGCGCAGCGCTTCAGGATCGCGCACGTCGCCGCGCACGAACTCGGCCTCGCGGCGAAAGATAGGCCGGGACGCTGCCGCGATGAACCTGATCCTCGAGGTCGTCAAAGACCCGCACCTGATGGCCCTCGCGCAACAGCGCGTCCACCGTGTGCGAGCCCACGAATCCGGCGCCTCCGGTCACCAGAATCTTCTTGCTCATGCTTCCTCCGCTCCCACCACAATGGCGCGCTCTCCGGGAGCGCTCACGCCGGAGGTGCGCCCGCGAGGCGCATAGCGCAGCACCGACCAGCGCGCAAATTCCGCGAAGTCCGCCGGATCCTTGGCCGGACTGGTGTAGTGCGGCGCGATCCCCAGATGCTCCGGCGTGAAGCACAGCGTAATGGTGGTATCGAATTCATCGAGCGCCGCCATCTGGCGATCGAACCACGCCTCCGAGGCGGGACGGAACCAGTCGGCCCAACTGATGCCGGTACGCACCGCGCGCACGCCCAACTCGCGCAACCGCCGCACGCCGAGTTCGAGCCGGTGATCCTCGAAGTGGAACCACTGGCAGACGCCCATGCCCCGCCGGGAAATTCGCCGCCGCCAGCTTCGGCGAACCATCCTCGCGGAACAGTCCCATGTAGTAATGACGGTAGTAGGCGCTGCCCTCTGCTTCCTTATGGCGCGTGGTGGCCGTCCAGGTGGCGGGCAAGTCGAAGAGACTGTACCAGTGCACGCGCTCCACCAGCGGCAGCAACAGCTCGGCCGTTCTGCGCAATCCGAATAGCTGCACTTCCTCGGCTCCGAACGACGAGGCACCGGCCTCGCTCACCCAGATCGCCTTGCCGCCGACCACGGCGCGGATCTCGTCCAGCTTCTTCGGCCATTCGGAGATGTTCCAGTGATTCCAGTCCAGCGGAAAACCGTGCACCGCGACAATGTCCACCGAGTCCAGCACGCCATAGCCGGCCAGCAGTTCGATGAATCGGGGATCGATCGGCGAGATGCCGCCCAGCACGATCTTGATGTCCGGATTCACCTCCCGAATCGCCTTCGCCCCGGCATGGACCAGGGCGGCAAACTGCTTCCACTCCGGATCGAGATTGAAATCCCAATGTGAGAGGTTGTTGGGCTCGTTCCACAACATTATGGCTTCCACCATCAGGCCTTACCCCTCGCAATGCGTCGCGTCCTCGGCGCGCAAGGCTCCAGGCTAGAGCGTTCCGTCCAACTCCATGTGATGTACAAAACTCCCCTCGCGTGACCTCTCATTCGGCGTGCAGATCCAGGTTTCACTCTCCGGGTGCGACTCAATCTCCAGGCCGGAGGAGCGCAACATGGCCTCGGCGGCAGCCCGGTTGGGAATCCACCAGTTCGTCTGGTCGTTCGAATAGCTCTGCTCGATAAAGTACATCTGCGGCCAGCAGGGGTCGGCAAACATATCCTTGCGCCAGAAGTCGTAGTCGCTCTCCCAGGGCTTCACCTCATCGGAGCCGCGAATCATGGTCTGGAAGATCAGTCTTGCCTCCGACCTTGGTCACTACCTTGTCCAGCGCATAGAGCGGATAGCGCAGGTGATAGAGCACGCCCATGAAGATGACGAAGTCGAACTGTCCGGCGATCTCCTCCACCTCGTAGACACTGCGCTTTTCCAGTTCGATCTCCAGGCCCAGCGTCCGCGAGGCGAGGCGCGCCTGGTCTAAATAACGGTCGCAGATATCGATCCCGAGCACCCGCTTGGCTCCGCGCATCTTCATCTGCAGGGAGTAGAAGCCGCCATTGCAGCCGATATCCAAAACCGTGGCTCCGCTCAGGTCCAGCGGAAGCACCGGGGAGATGTGCCGCCACTTAACATTGGGAAAATCGCCGAGGAAATGGTTGGGCGCGGTCTGGATGCCGTGCAGATCGATGTTGTGGAACCAGTCTCCCAGCTCTGATATCTGCTGCGCCAGACGGTCAGGAGAGGAGCCGGGTAGGTGGATGGAAGACTCTGCAATGGGGACATCGGCTCCGTCGGCAGCGGAGTTCATTGTGCATTCCCTGCCTGTGAAGCTTAGAGGCACGGCCTTCTACTCGGGATGCCTCTGCGCTGGAAGGCATACCGAATTCATCGAGTTGCACCGGCAAACCACCGCTACACGGGGCGCCGTCTGAGCAGGTTCATCACCACAATCACCAGGGCGATCACCAGCAGCAGGTGGATCAGTGAGCCCGCGATATGGAAACCCCATCCCAGCAACCAGAGCACGAGCAAAATCGCAAAGATCGTCCAAAGCACGCTTGGTTCCTCCCTGGCCGGCAACGAGGCCTAAGGCTAAGAAGGGAGCAGCTCGCGTGAAGTTGGCCGTTGCAGAATAAAACGCGCGGAGACAAGGCGGCTTGCATCACCTTGAAATCCACTTGAGTTTGCGCGCGCCCCGGCCAGCGATGACGCTGACGAATCGGCGGCGCACGCCAACCCAAGTAATAACTCCGGCGAAGGCCGCTAGTTCACACTTTCCAGCCGGGAGCGGATATTGCTGGCAAGCTGGCATACCGAGGTCAGCTTTTCCAGGGCGTCGGTCGGCATATCCGGCGACCGCATGGCCAGCTGGGTGGAGAGCAGAATGCCGGTCACGGCATCGCGAATTTCGCTGCGCAGCTGCGACTCGGCGGCGCGCACCGCGATCATCCGCGATTCGCGATGGCGGCGGTGCGCCAGCCGGAGCTCCCGGGCGACCCGCTCGGCGTTGCTGACCGCAAGGTTGACGTAGACCGGAACGGCCAGGCCGATATTATTCAACAGAGACTCCTGAGCCTCGCCCTCGGCCTCCACCATGGGATCGTCCAGGATCACCGACGAATATTCATTGTTGCGCAGTAACGAAGCTGCTTTGCGAACCGTTTCGCAGACCTCAACCGACTCGCCGATGGCGTGCTCCAGGGCGGTGCCGCACTCCAGGCGGCGATTGCTCGATGTCACAAGTAGAATCATGATCTCCTCACTGGGTTCATCCGCGTGCATGGGTCCAGACGCAGGATTGCTGTCCTCGTCTCGATCCAGGTTGGCCGCGTTCCTACTGCAGCGCGCCGTACTCTTTGAGTTTGCGATACAGGGTGGTCTTGCCGATGCCAAGCAGGCGCGCCGCTTCGAGTTTGTCGCCGTGCAGCAACTCGATGGCCCCCAGGATGGCTTGCTTTTCCATCTCGGCAATCGGCATGATGCCGCGCCGCGGAACAGCGCGTTCGGCCGCCGGCTCGCTCTGCTCCCGCCAGTTCTGAATCGTGGTGGGAAGATCGGCGATGTGAACCGTAGGACCGCTGGTCAGCGCGCAGGCGCGCTCAATGCAGTTTTCCAGCTCCCGGATGTTGCCCGGCCAATCGTAGCTGAGCATGAGCTTCAAGGCGTCGTCGCTGATATTGCGCTGCACTCCTGAGGTGCGCGCCAGCCGCTCCAGGAAGTGTCCCACCAGCAAGGGAATATCCTGTTTCCGCTGGCGCAGCGGGGGAATGCGCAGACTCAGTACATTGAGCCGGAAGTAGAGATCCTTGCGGAATGTGCCCTGGGCAACGGCCTGCTCCAGGTCGCGATTGGTGGCCGCCAGCACCCGCACATCAACGGGCACGGCCTTGGTGCCGCCCACCGGACGCACTTCCTTTTCCTGCAGGGCGCGCAGCAGCTTGGACTGCAGATCGATCGGCAGCTCGCCGATTTCATCGAGGAAAATGGTTCCGCCATCGGCCGCCTGCAACAGCCCATCCTTGTTCTTGTTGGCGCCGGTGAAAGCCCCTTTGACATAGCCGAACAGCTCGCTTTCGATCAGCGTGGGCACCAGGGAGCCGCAATCGATGGCCACAAACGGCTTGTCGCGATAGGGCCCGGAGTAGTGGATGGAGCGCGCCACCAGCTCCTTGCCGGTGCCGCTCTCGCCCAGGATCAGGACCGGGTGCGAGCTGTGCGCCGCCTTGGAGATGATGCGATAGAGCTTCTCCATCTCCGGCGAACGTCCCACGATGGCGCCAAAACCTTCCCTGCTCTTGACCTGCTGGCGAAGGATGCGGTTTTCGCTGGAGAGTTGGAGATGCCCGAGCACCCGATCCAGAATGAGACGCAGCTCGTCCAGGTTAAACGGCTTGGTCACATAGTCGTAGGCACCCTGCTTCATCGCCTGCACCGCCGACTGCACGCTGGCGTAGCCGGTCATGACGATGACGACCGTTTCGGGACGGCGGCGCTTGACCTCTTTCAGAACTTCCAGTCCGCCCAGCCCCGGCAGCCGCATATCCAGCAGCACCACGTCGATGCTGGTGGTGTCCAGCACGCGAAATGCATGTTCCGCGTTATCTGCAATGTAGGTGGAATATCCGATGCTCTGGGCAATATCGCGACAGCCTTCGCGGATCGACCTCTCATCGTCTACAATGAGCAGGTTCAGCAAATTTGCCTCCGCTTTGTCGCGATCAGGTTCCATGGCTAGCGCACCCAGAATTGTACTGATTGCCACTTCAGTACTAGAAGTGCTCGCATCACCCATTCGTGTGCCGTGGGACACGCCCGAATTGTGACTGGGTACCCGCAGCGGTTCAGCGCTTGTGCCTATCTCCGTCATCACCATTGCCTCCCATCCCTGCCTTCTAAGTAAATCCACTTACTGGTCAATCACTTACTGTCCCTTGATCGAGCCCTCTGCAGGACCCGGCGAAGCCGCTTCCGCCTCACCGCAGGCGGCCAGCAACTGGCTGCGTAGCTCCCGCACCAGGGCGGAGCCCCGCTCGCCGCCTTCCGTAATGTCGGTGGCATAATGCTGCAGTGAGCCGCCTTCCAGATACTGGCCAAGCAAACCGCTCGACAACATGACCCCGGTGAAGACATTCGCCAGCTCATGCAGGCGATGCCGCATGTCGCGCACGCCAGCGCTGTCCAGAATGACCAACCCATGGTTGGCAATTACCGGAGAACCGTTCGCTTCGCTCGTGTTCATTTCGGAGTTCATGCCATTTCTAAATGCAATGCGCGTACCAAATCGGGTTAGAAATCGCAAATGATTGCAGGACAAGGGTTTCCCAGTTGCCTGCGGGTAGCCGCCGACTGCCCGCACACTCTATCGCATTTTTAAAACGGAACAGAAGCCGATCGAAGCACGAATCAAGCGATTTGTTTTTAATGAGTTACCGTATCGGGACGTTTTCCCTGAAAGGGAAAGCGAACCGGGATCGAAGCGCAGGGCAAAATCAACTGCCACCGACTTCCGTGGGTAGTTTTCAGGGCGTGAACTGGAAAGGCGCGGAGTCGCCTACTGCGAGCCCCGTAACCGCCAGGGCGTCAGACTCCCGCGCCAGCACACCATGATGCCGGCTGATCATATACAGTGCATCGCCCTGCATCACGGCTCCGGTGACCTCGAAGGCCGAGGCGGGCTGCGACGGCCTTCCAGCTCTGCCCCCGGTCCCGGCTCACATACACCGTATGCGCCGCCGCAGCCGCCAGCAGGAGATCGCCTTGTTCGCGGATCGAGGTCACCTCGCGGGCGGGCAGGCCGTTCCCTTCGTGCTCCCACTCTCCTTCGTCCAACGATTGTGCGAATCCAGCGAAATGCTCCCTCCCGGGTTGAGAGCCAGACCGCATCATCCTGGGTGATGGTAACGGAATAGACGCGGGTCACCTCTGGTGGAAGAGGCTGGCGCAACCAGTGCTGGGCATAGTTGGCACTTACCCATACCCCGCTCACGGAAGCCGCCACCACCATCTGGTCGTGGGCGGAAACGGAGAAGAAGGATTTCTCCTCCTCGATGGCCCCGCCGCTCCAGCTCGCGCCTTCGTTGTCGCTGTGCAGGATTCCCGCATCGGTGGCCGCATACCAGCGGCGGTTTGCCAGGGCCAGGGCCGCACGTGGCCGGTAAAGATGGACTGCGTAATGAGCGCCCGGGGCGGCTTCGGTATCGCCTGTTTTCTTGCCTTTGCCGCGCGTCGGTGCAGGCGGCGGCGCTGCTTTCGCGGTCATCGAGATTCTGCTGGGCTGCCATCTCCGGGCCTCCGGCGTCAAACAGAAAGAGTCCGCGATTGGTGGCAGCCACCAGTTGCCCGTCGCCGCGACAGGGCGAGATCGAAGACGTCCAGACCACCCAGGCCTTCGCTCATCTGCGTCCAGACGCCGTCGTGGGCATGGAAGACGCCGCCGAACTCCTTGTCGTTCAGCACCCCCGCGTAGAGATCGGAGGGATCGCTCGGGTCCGCCACCACGCTGGTGATCTGGCGCTGGGAAAAGCCGTCGTTGGCGGGATGGAAAGTTGCGCCCGCGTCATCGGAGGCAAAGACGCCACCGCGGTCGGTCGCGATCAATACCCGCTTCGGATCCCGCGGGTCCAGCAGCATGTCATTGAGAATGAAATCCGGTGGCGTGATGCGCTGAAAAGTCTTGCCGCCATCGCTGGTCTTGAACAGTCCTTCGGTGGTTCCGGCATACACCGTCTGCGAATCCGTCGGGATCCTGCCGCAGAACCCGGGTGCGGCGGGCGGTGCCGGGAATCCCCTCGAACCTTACGGAAGAGCGAGCCGCCGTCTTCACTCTTATAGATACCCGAGCAGGCGCTGGCAAAAACCGTCTCCGGGTTGGAGTGGTCGAGAATGATGGAGAAGACATCGGAGTCGTCGATCACCCCCTGCTTGATGCTGCTCCAGGTCGCTCCGCCGTCGGTGGTCTTCCAGGGCAGGTGCCAGGTTCCGGCGTAGATAATCTTCGGGTCGCGCGGATCCATGGCCACCGACTCGAAGTTCTTCAGGTCGGGGTGGCCTGCCGGGGTGATGCGCTCCCAATTCTCTCCGCTATCGGTGCTGCGGTAGAGTCCGTCGAGCGCCCCGGCGATCAGAATGCGCGGATCGGAATTCGCCAGCGCCAGCGCCTGAATACTTTTGCCGCGCAGCGCCGCCGGCTCGCTCCAACTGCGTCCGCCGTCGCGGCTCACGAAAAACCCCCCTCCCGAGCCCGAGAGACTCCAGCCCGCCACATAGATGGTCGAAGAATGCGCCGGATCGAGGACAATATTTTCCAGCATCAGATCATCGCCGGAGCCCAGGTGCGCGAAAGTAGCTCCAGCGGCGTCCACCATCCAGGGATTCAAACAGAGTTCCGGCGCCGGAGCCGAGCAGAACGTGGTCCGGATAGGGCGGATTAAAGGCCAGGGCACGAGCGTTGCCGCCGTAGGGACCCAGCGACCGCCATTGCGCCAGCGCGGAAACCGGAGCCAGAAGCAGCAGAGCACAGACCAGCGCAAACCAACGTTTCAATATCGGAATCCTCGTCGCACATCCCTCGGGGCGAATCCGCCTGCATGATTGTGATTCAATTGGGCTCATAGTTGCTTCCTGTTACCGGATTTTATCCGAAACCAGAGCCGGCAATCCGGGGCTGACAGGCACAAAAAATTCCCGGCGGATGTCATCAAGCCAGCACATCCAGCCGGGAGAGCCAACCGGGCGCTGCGCTTGGCGGCAGGCACCCGGTGATCAGTGGCTACGAGTTAAGTGACTGCTACTGGTTTGCTTTCTTGTGCGCTCTCTTGTGGTGAGCTGCCTTAGCGATGCAGGGCGGCGCGCGGAACCGCCTTCACTTTGGCTTCGTCCACCACCGTGGTGCCTTCGGCGGGAAGGTTGCGCCGGCGGGAACGATCCAGAGTTCAGTCTTCTGGTCGTCACCGGTGCCGGTGCGGGGCTCAATGCGTGCTGGATCGATACCCTTTTCCTTGGTCACGTAGTCCTTGGTATTGACCGCGCGACGGGCGGCGAAGTCCGGGCGCTTCTTGCTGCCCTTCTTCGGGGTATCTTCCTTGGCGGTGGCGTAGCCCACCACCACGCCCTTGGCGTCCGGCGCAGCGGCCAGAGCATCGGCGTAGCGGTCGAGTTCACCTTTGGCTTCGTTATCCACCCGGGTCGGGCGCTTCAGCGTCGCGCTTGAACTCGATGGAGCCGAAGTCTTTGGCGGCTGGCGGCGGCGGTGGCGGACGGTCGCGCTGACCTTCACCGCGGTGCTGGCCGTGGCGGTCAGGTTGCGGTCGTCGCTCACCGTGCAGTTCACGGTAATCGTGCCCTCCGGAACCCCTGCGGTCTCCAGCGTGTAGGTCGGGCCGTTGCCGGTCAGCCGTCCGGCGGTCGAAGTGCAGCTATAGCTCAGCGGACGGTTATCCGGGCTGCTGCCGGTGGCGGTGATGGTCGAGGTGTCGCCCGGCTTCAGAGACGGTGGGGCTGGCCGAGACCGACAGAGCCGGCGGATGCGGCCTGGTTGATCTGCAAACTAGCCATGCAGCTTGCCGTCTGCTGATGCTTGCCCTTGCCGTTGTCCACCACTTTGGCGTTGACCGTGTAGCTGCCAGGAGCCAGCCCGGTGGTATCCACCGAAGCGCTCGGCGCGTTGCCGGCAATTTTGCCGCCGTTGCTGGCGTAGGAGTAGCTCAACGTGCGCTTCGGCAGAAAGCCCGTCGGAGTCACGGAAACTTTGACCGGAGCGCCGGCATCGACCGCCTGCGGCGCCGCGCTGCAAGCCGGCGAAACCGGACCTTCCGCCGCCGGCACGCCGAAGTTGAACACCACTCCGGCCTGCAGGCGAACGCCATTGAACGTGTTGTTCTCGCCCGGCGGGGAAAGCTTGTCGTAATAGCTTCTACGTAGTCCGCCTGGAAGGCGACGGATCGAGAAGCGCGGCGTGACCGGGTAATCAACTCCGCCGCCGAACGCATAGGCCGCCGCGTCCTGGTTCGGAAAGTGATTCGGACTGAAAAACTGCACGCCCAGCAAGGCCTCCGCGAAGGGAGTGAAATGCTCCGTGCGCAGTCTGAACTGCGGACCGAACATGAGCGAATGGGCTTTTCCGAAAGTCGTTGTAGTGGCCATTGCCATCCACCGCGAGTCCCGCCCAATGATTCAGATTGTAGGTGAACTGCGCCGCCCCAACCCTTGTTGAAATCCGGCACCGTGCCGCCGACGACCGTGCCGCCGGGATGATACCAGGAATATCCGCCGAACACTTCGACCTTGGGCGCAGCCTCCTGCGCGAACAAGAGCGATGCGGTGCAAAGAACCACGCCGAAACCAACATTACCGAAAACAATCGACGCAAAGACATTGGATCCTCCCGAACCTTCGATGAGCAGCCAAAACTACTCAGTTGGCATCAAGCCTTCGAGCCTGAACTCCTAAGCATTGTGATGCCACTCTGGAAGGGTAAATCCCCTACTCTGTCCTACGTTGCTGATTCTAGCGCAATTACCTTAGGATGCCTTCTGCGATTTTCCATTGAGGCTGTTACTATTCGGTTACCCTCCCGCTGCCGAAGGGTTATTTCATGCGCGAATAAATGCCGCGCAAAAATTACACTGAGCCAAGTTTCTGCATCTAATCATCAGAGATCGCTCTAGCTAAATAGACCCGCGTGGCCTGCGGTCATGCACGGCATTTGAACTTGCGAAGGGGCTTATTCCGGATGGAGTGGGAAAAAGTACTGATCGTTGAAGACGAAGAGCACGAACGCTCCGGGCTGGCCGAACTGATCTCCGCCTGGGGATACCGCACCGAAACCGCTCGGGATGGCGTCGAGGGTCTGGAGAAGATACACTCCTGGAGCCCGGGCATTGTGGTCAGCGACCTTAAGATGCCGCGCATGGACGGCATGGAATTGCTGGAACGCGTCTCCCAGATTGCCGCGCGAGCTCTCATTCATTCTGCTCACCGCCCAGGGCTCCATCGATGCCGCCGTGGCCGCCATGAAGCTGGGCGCCTACGACTTCATCGAAAAACCGGTCAACCCGACCCGGTTGCGCAATATTCTGCAAAACGCCGCCCGCCAGCGCGGCACCGATCGCGAACTCGAGGCCACCCGCCGGCTGCTGCGCGACAGCGGAAAGCTCGGCTCGCTGGTCGGCTCCTCCCGCAAGATGCAGGAGATCTTCCACCTCATCGAACTGGTGGCGCCCAGCACCGCTTCCGTGCTCATCACCGGCGAGAGCGGCACCGGCAAGGAGCTGGTCGCGCGCACCATTCATGAGCTTTCGCCCCGCAAGAACAAACCGTTCGTCGCCATCAACTGTGCCGCAATTCCCGAAACTCTGATCGAAAGCGAGATCTTCGGCCATGAGAAGGGAGCTTTCACCGGCGCCCTGGAACGCCGCACCGGCTGCTTCGAGCTGGCCGAGAGCGGCACCCTGCTGCTCGATGAAATCGGCGAGATGCCGGTCGGCACCCAGGCCAAGCTGCTCCGCGTGCTGGAGGACCGCAAGCTGCGCCGCCTCGGCAGCAAGTCGGAAACCACCGTCGATGTCCGCGTCCTCGCCGCCACCAACAAGGTTCCCGAGGAGGCCGTCGCCCGCGGCCAGTTACGCACCGATCTCTACTACCGGCTCAATGTCTTCAACATCCACATGCCGCCGCTGCGCGACCACAAGGAAGACATTCCCAACCTCACCCAAACTCTCATCCAGGATATGAACGCCAAGCATCAGCGCAACGTGCGCACCGCCAGCGACGCGGTGATGCAGCTTGTTTGAAGACTTCTCCTGGCCCGGCAACGTGCGCGAGTTGCGCAATACCCTGGAGCGCGCCGTGATCGTCTGCGACTCCAGCGTGATTGAGCCGCGCCATCTGCCTCCTGCCTTCGGAAACAACTCGATGCACGCTGCCCGTCAGCGACGCCGATGGCATCCACGTCGGCGTAGGCACCACCGTGGACGAGGCCGAGCGCCAATTGATTGTCAAAACCCTGGAATCGACTCACAATAACAAAACCCGCGCCGCCGAAATCCTCGGCATCAGCCTCAAGACGTTGCACAATAAGCTTAAGGAGTACGGAGCGCAGGCGCAGCAGGTCCCTTCCGGCGCGGTCGCGGGGCGCGAGGTCGGAAACTGATCCGGAAGCCAGTCCTCTCCGCCTCCCATTTCAATGCCACGGCTTAGACTAAAAACCAAGTTGGTGCTCGCAATCAGCGGATTGGTCTTCGCCCTGGTTGCCACGCTCTCCTGTCTCTACGTCTCCCAGATCCTCCGCCAGCGCATCAACCAGAGCTACGACAACGCCGATTTCATCGCTCACCAGGTATTGCACGTCGCGCGCCAGGCGCTGGAAACCGAACTGCCCGGCGGTCAGCCTCGAAGCGCAGGATTCCACCCAGGCTCGCGACGCCATCGCCGCAATTCTCCAGCACGATGATGCCGTCAGCCACTCTGCTGCAGTCGGTCATCGGCTACAACGCCGAGGTCTATGACACGGCGCTTGCCGACCGCAACGGCGTCGCCCTGGTCGATACCGATGTCAGCGCGGTCGACAAGCCCGTGCCCCACCGTCCGCGCGCTCTCCGCGCTGCGCGACGGCGGCTTTCTGGAGCAGATTCGCGCCGTCTACGGCCCGGCCCGCGTCTACGAGGTCACGTTGCCGGTGCAGCGCCAGGGCGCGCCCTTCGGCGAGATTCGCGTCGGACTCTCTACCCTGTTTCTCAAGCAGGAGCTGGTGCCGCAGCTCAACCGCGCGCTGTTGCTCTCCGGCGTCGCGGTGCTGTTCTCGCTGGCCATCGCGGCCTTCCTCTCCAACCTTGCGCTGCGTCCGCTGGAGGCCATTGCCCGCCGTCTGGACGCCATGACCGCGGAGACGCGGAAAGCCCGAACCCGAGACCGAGAGAACCGACGAATTCGGCGCGGTCAGCACACCGCATCGACCGCCTCGGCCGCCAGATGCACGATGTTCGCGAGGTCTTCTCCGCCCTGAAGGAAAACCTCGACCAGCTCATGTCCACCCTGCAGGATGGGCTCATCCTCTTCACTCGCGATGGCCGCATCGTGCTGGTCAGCGCCTCCGCCGAGCGCTTCATCGGCCGTCCGCGCGGCGAGATGCTGGGCCGAATGGTCGAGGAAGTCTTCGACGACTCCAATCGCCTCGGGCGCATCGTGCTCGACGCCTTTGCCCTGCGTCAGGAAGTTCCCTCGCGCGAGATTGAGATGGAACAGGGACGCCGGGTTCAGCTCTCGCTCGATTTCATCTCCGAGCGCGGCGTTCCCATCGGCGCCCTGCTCACCGTCCGCGATGCCGAGTCGGTCCGCCGCATTGAAAACGAGATCGAGCTCTCGCGCCGCCTCGCCGCCATTGGACGCCTCACCTCCGGCGTCGCCCACGAGGTCAAAAATCCCATCAACGCCATCGTCATTCATCTGGAGATTCTGCGCGAACGTATCCTGCAACTGGACCCCGAAACGCGCCGCCACATGGATATCATCAGTTCGGAAATTCATCGCCTCGACCGCGTGGTAAAAACCCTGGTGGATTTCTCCCGTCCCGTCGAACTCAAGCTTGCGCGCGCTGGATCTGCGCTCCCTGGCCGCCGAGGTCGTCGCCCTGGCCGCGCCCGAAGCCCGCTCCCATAATGTGGAAATCGTTCAGGATCTCGGTCCGGAGCCGCTCCCCATCCGGGTGGACGCCGACCTGATGAAGCAGGCCGTGCTCAACGTGGTGATCAACGGCGTGCAGGCCATGCCCGAGCGGAGGCACCCTCACCCTGCGCGCGTTTGCCACCGCGCAGGCCGCCGTGCTTGAGGTGCATGACACCGGCGCTGGGGTTTCTCCTGAGATTCGCGACAAGATATTCAATCTGTACTTCACAACCAAGAAATCCGGCAGCGGGATCGGACTCGCCCTGACCTATCCGCGCCATGCAATTGCACAACGGTGCGCTCGACCTCGACACGGAATGCCCGGCCAAGGCACAACTTTCCGCTTCATGCTTCCCGCTGCGCAAAGGATTCACCACGGCACCTCAGCGAACTGCGGCAGACCTGACGCAGCGAAGCTTCGCCGACGCGGCTGCAAACCGATCCGCCCATCCGATCGAATTCCCTCCAGCAATCATCCGTCGCAAGAATATAAGATGCTCATAGAAAGAAATATGTTCGCTTTCCGATTCCAGGCTCTCATCCCGCCCCGCACCTTCACCGGGGTCGCCCTCTGCCTGTGCGCTGCTCGCCGCCGGATGCGCAACAGAAGCCCGCCGAGACCACGCCTCCCGTGCTCGTTCCCTCCATCGAAACCGAGCCGCAGCCCGCTCCGCGCCGCAGACCCGCGCCGGACGAGAACACCGAACGCCGCTCCCGAGACCGCTCCCGCCGCAGACGCCGCAGCAGAAGCGCAGAAGCCCAAGCCGAAGCCGCGCAAGCCGATCGCACGCAAGCCGCTGCAACCGCCTGCTCAACCCAAGCCCGCCCGCCGAGGCGCCAAAGCCCGAGCCCGCCAAGCCCGCCGCGCCCGACCACTCCGTGCAGATCACCGCCGACGTTCCCCGCGCCGCCGTGCAATCGCAAAAGCAGAACACCGAGCAGTTGCTGCGCAACTCCGACGGCAAGCTCTGCCACCTCAATCGCAACTCTCAGCGAGAGCGAGCAGGGCATGCTGCGCCAGGCGCGCAACTACATCGCCCAGTCCAACCAGGCGTTGCAGGCCGGAGACATCGAACGCGCCTACAACCTTGCGGTCAAGGCCAGCCTGCTCGCCAACGAACTGGCGAAGTAGCCGTGCTGCCAGCGCGGAGGCGTTGCTCGATTCGCTATTGCTTCGGCAGCTTCTACTCCGTCGTCACGGGCTTGGTCATCGCTTCGTTCAGTCCGTGGAACACCGCGTCGTAATGTCCGCTCTCGGCGGCAAAGCGCAGACGCTTTCACATTCTCCACGCAGATCTCCTGTCACCGCGGGCTGGCGTCTTCACGAATCTCCATCACCTCGGCGATGAACTGGTCCAGCGGCATCGCCCGCGGATCCGAGGCCCCATTCATCAGGTCGGTCTGCACATAAGGCGGAATCAGTTCCAGAACCTCGGTCGCGGTCCCTTCAGTTGATAGCGCAGCGACTGAGTGTAGGAGTGGATCGCGGCCTTGGTCGCGCAGTAGGTCGGAGTCAGGGCCAGCGGAACAAACGCCAGTCCCGAGGAGACGTTCATGATCGCCGAGTAAGGCTGCTGGTGCAGCAGAGGCAGCAAGCGCCGCGGTCAGGCGGATCGGACCCAGCAGATTGGTGTGACGATGGCTTCGGCGTCGGCCAGATCGTCTTGCTGCGCGTGCAGATTCTCCGCCCGCATGATGCCCGCGTTGTTGATCAGAACGTTCAGCGCCGGATACTCCTTCGCCAAGCTGCGCGGCCACGGCGCGAATGCTCGCCGGATCGTCAATATCCAGCGCGATGGACTTCATCCCGGGATTGGCGCGCGTGGTCTGGTCCAGCACCTGCTGGCGCCGTCCCGCGATGATGACCTGATTGCCCAGGGCGTGAAACTTCTCCGCCAGTCCGCGCCCGATGCCGGAACCGCCGCCGCGTGATGAAAATGGTGTTGCCAGTGATCTTCATACGGGTCGTTCTCCTGCTCCAATAGTAGGGTTCGCGGCGATGGATGGAAAGCCGGGACCTAGCGTTTGCACATATTCTGGTGCGGGAGGATTCACGTTATGGGCAATGGCTGAGGGTTGGATTATTACTGATTAGGCAATGGTCGCAAAATCGATCGCTGGTGGAAGAGCTTGGAGCTGCGTGGACGAGTTGAGCGGTGCGGGTAGAGGCCGACCTACAAGAGAGGCTATCGGAGCTAATCCATCATGGCGGCGACTTCCTGGCTTCCGCGCGTGGTGAGGGCGATGGCGGCGGCTACGATCAGTCCTCCGCCCAGCCAGGCGAAGGGGCCTAGCCGGTCGCCAAGCAACCGGACTCCCAGGATCGAGCCCAGCGCGGGCTCAAGGTTCAGGAACACTCCGGCGCGCGATGCCGGCACGCGATGGATGCCCCAGTTCCACAGCAGCGTGGTGGTCGCGGTGCACAAGATGCCGCTGGCCCCCAGCGCCAGCCACGCCCGCCCGCTAACCCCATGCACGGGAGGCGCGCCACGGGTGACCAGAACCACTACGGCGAGCATGGCCGCTCCACTCAGCAACCCATAGGAGGTCACCACCACCGGAGGGTGGCGCTGCATCAATTGCTTGTTGAGCAAAATCCATCCCAAGGCGATCACCAGCGAGAGCACCACGAGGAGATCGCCCACGACACTGGGGCCGCGGCCATCGGAGATGGCGGGCGTGCCGCCGAGCACGATCATGGCCACGCCTACGGTGGAGATGACCAGCGCCAGCCAGCCCATGGCATCCAGACGCTCATGGGCAAAGAGCGAGGCGGCCATCGCCAACAGCACCGGCATGGTGCCCACCATCAGCGCGGCATGGGAGACCGTGGTGAGCGACAAGCCGTAAAACTGCACCAGGAACTGCACCGGCACACCCAGGAACGAGGCCAGCAGCAACACCCGCCACTCTGCCGGGGTGAGCCGTGCCGGATGCCGCCACACCAGCGGAGCCAATACCACGCAGGCAAACAGGAAGCGGTAGAAGACCATGTGCCCGACGCCCATCTCGGCTAGCGCGATCTTTCCGAAGAAGAAGCCGGTGCCCCACAGGCATCCGGCCAAGGCGCAGGCACCATAGCCGAGGAAAGACGAACCAGGATGATTGGAGCCGGTCGAAGACGCTTCCACAGCCAGGGTTGGCCACCTTCCACAGAGTTCTAAAAAGCCTCGCATTGCCTATCCATAATATGCCTTTGGGGGATGTGCCTTTTAGGATGTGCCATTCGCGATGCCGGGGCGCGGTGCCATTTAGCTCGAATTAAGACACTCTTCATTTTTGATTTAGGCGCGATGTTATCCAATGTAACTGAAGGCGGACGAAGAGCCTGGCGGGTGGGGTCCAATGTCAGTGGTCACGATATTCACGATCGGCGTTTTTGCGGTGGTGTTTCTTTTCGCTTTGCACTCCGAGTTGCAGAGGGCACGCGAACGGCCACCAGCGAGAGTCGAGCGGATCGCGGGGCGGATGCACCGCGGAGCTGGAACTCGCAGCCGCAAACCGGCTCAGGCGATCACCCTGGTTTGTTCGAGGTCGCGGCTGGTGGTGCGGCCGAGTCAGGTTGCTTCGAGTGCGACGTTTGGACGCTAAGAGCTGCTCAGTGAAGGAGAGTGCAAGTCGTATGTCGGTCGAAACAGTTTCACCGGAAAGATTGGCGAAGTTGCTGCACCACTACAGTGAGGCGCTCGCGCCGGATTTCGGATTAGAGCCGAGCACAAGTCCGGAGTGGGTGAAATCTCCCGGCGGAGGAGCGGAAGCGGATGGTGGCTGCCACCAGGCTTGCGCTGCTGGATCTTCGTAGTGCGCCAGCGCAGAGGAGTTCCAGTGACATGGCGTTTGCCGAGTTCAGAGGCGGCAGCGAGGGGAAAGAGTGCGGCTGCTGAAGCCGCCGAAGTAATTACTTCTTTCCGCTGGTAATCTTCACGGGCGGGTGATCGGCAAAGGTCAGGGTAGCGGTCAGCGAGTCACGCGCATCGAACTCCTGCTGGGTGAGCGGGAGTGAGACAATGGCGGAGCCTGCGAGCTTCTCCATGGGTGCAAGTTTGGTGTCGCGCACCAGCCCCGGCCGGGCATGTTGCTGGAGCGCAGGAAAGGCCTGGAAATAGCGGGGAAAGTCCGCCACCGATCCGAAATCGTCGCTGAAGTCAGAGCCCTTGGCATGGACGGCGACGTTGACGTTGATCAGACGCAGAGGCTTTTCCGATACGTTCTGGAAGTTTAAGTTGATAACGGCAAGCGAACTATTCTGGGTGGGGATGGTGACGGCAAATGCCTCGTCGATGGAGCCGGTGGCCACGGGCCTGGCGCGCAGTACATAGGCAAGGACTCCGAGGACGACGGCGACAAGCAGCATGGCAATGGCCACGGGCAGCGGCATTCGGCATGGTGTGCTTGAGACTGTCAAACTCCTCGGTCATGGGAACCTGAGCAGCGTTGGGCTCGGGGGGAATTATCGGGGAAGCCATGGGTCCTCCTTCGGTGTGCGCAGCTTTGCAGCCGGGTACGCGGCAACCGATGCCGCTCCGGCCGCAGGCGCCGGGAGAAGAGCACAACAGTTTGTAGATGCTCCCGAGCCACTTACGGATGTTAGGCCGAAGCTTCGGCGGCGGGGAGCCACACTTGAAAGCAAGTGTCACCGGGCTTGGAGTTGACCTGAATGTTTCCCTGGTGTTTCCTTACGATTCGCTGGACCGTGTCCAATCCTAGTCCGGTTCCCTGCCCTACTGCCTTGGTGGTGAAGAAGGGATCAAAGATGTGCGGTTTGATGTCAGGCGGGATTCCGGGACCACTGTCGGCAATCTCAACGACAACGAAAGTATCCTCGCGATAGGTTCGAACTCGAAGCTCGCCTTTTCCGCCCATGGCGTCGATGGCATTGTCGATGATATTGGTCCAGACCTGATTGAGCTCGCTTCCGAAGGAATTCACCAGGAGAGGAATCGGCTGGTAATCGCGCTCGACGGCCACTCCATTTTTGAGTTTGTGGTGCAGGATGGTAAGGGTGGTTTCCAGGCTCTTGACGACATCGACGTTATGGATCGCAGCCTGATCCATGTAGGTGTATTCCTTGATCGCGCCGACTAAGTCCGAGATCCGCGAGGTACTGCTCTCGATCTCATGCAACAGGCTGGCGATTTCGACGGAAGCGGCGATCCTGATCAAAGCCGCGCGCGCGGTGTCCTCGTCGAGAATTTCGAACAGCGATTCGAGCAACTCAGGCTTGATGCTCCGGCGGGCAAGACCGGCTGCCAGTTGCCACAAGTCGTTTTGTCCATGACTGCGCAAGAGAGAATCTATCTTGTCTTCCAGGTCGCTGATGGTAAGAGCGTCGGGCGGAGTAACGTCGGGCTGGGTGAACGAGGCCTCCAGTTTTTCGATTTCCGCTTTCTGCGCGGCAGTGAGGTCGCGCCTTCCCAGTTCGAGGCTTGCGTTCTTGATTTTCTTTAGAATGACGCCCAGTTGGCTGGTGGCACGTTGGGCGGCGGAAGCCGGGTTATTGAGTTCATGCGCAAGTCCGGCGGAGAGTTTGCCTAGCGATGCGAGGCGGTCGCGCTGTTGTTCCATGCGCGTGGCTTCGCGGATTCGGTCGGACATTACGCCCACCAGGCGCTTCACCAACACTGGCATTTTTTGCAAAAGTTCGGGAAACAGCGCAGCCGGAAACTTCAGGACGCGACCGTCAGATAGCGCCCGTCCAGTTACTGAGAAGTGGGTCATTCGGGAGAACGGCAGCACTCCCGTGATGTCTCCCACACTGCTGGAAAAGACCGCGGTCTCGCCGCCCAGTTCGCCTCGCCATTGGAACTGCCCCTCGAGGATTACGAACATGGAATCCGCCGGGGCGCCTTGCAGAGCATAGGTCTCGCCTGCTTTGACATGGATCTCCTGCGACTGGCTGAGGAACCAGGTAATTTGATCATCGGGGAGATCGGCGAATGCCGGGATGCGAAGTAATTCTGAATTTTCGACTATCATACTTTACTCAAATACTGATGGATGAACTGCACTGCCACCGACCCTTCGCCGACTCCGGAAGCCACCCGTTTGATGGAACCGTGGCGGACATCGCCCACGGCAAAGATACCGGGAACATTGGTCTCGAGTAGAAACGGATCGCGCTCGAGCGTCCATCCCTTAGGGGGTTGGCCGTCACGCCAAAGATCAGGGCCGGTCAACAGGAAACCGCGCTCGTCGCGTTCGACGATGTTGGCGAGCCAATCCGTCTGCGGCAATGCGCCGATAAAGATGAACATGGCACTGGCCGGGACGCGCTCCACTTTGTTGGTATCAGAACAAAGAACCGAAATCTCTTCGAGGTGGGTTTCACCATGGGCCTCAGCCACGCTGGCCTGTTTCCATAGCTGAATGTTGGGCGTCTCGAGAACCTGGTCGATCAGATATTGCGACATGGTGCGGGAGAGCGAATCGCCGCGCACCAGAATGGTTACGCGCTCGGCATATTTCGCGAAGTTCAAGGCCGCCTGACCCGCCGAGTTGGCGCCGCCCACGATGTAGACGATCTCACCCTTGCAGGAAAGCGCCTCGGTCGCGCCGCCCCCGTAATAGACGCCCGCGCCTTGCAGCCGGTCGATTCCCGGAGCTTCCAGACGCCGCCATTGCACGCCGGTGGCGATCATCAGGGCGTGGCATGAGATTTCATTGCCATCCGCCAGCTTGATGATGCGATATGGGCCTTCGGTGCGGACGCCCACGACTTCCTGGGGAGAGAGGATTTCCACTCCAAAACGTTGGGCTTGCACCACCGCACGCCGGGCCAGATCGCCGCCGCTGAGGCCGATGGGAAATCCAAGATAGTTCTCGATTCGGGAGCTCATGCCCGCCTGGCCGCCGGGCGCTTCGCGCTCAATCATGACGGTGTGCAATCCTTCGGAAGCTCCGTAAACGGCGGCAGCCAGACCGGCCGGCCCTCCTCCGACGATGGCGAAATCGTAGAAATCGGTTTGCGCACGGGTCCGCAATCCTACCTTTTGCGCCACCTCCGCCGGGACGCTTTCCAGCAGCTTGGTGCCGTCCGGGAAGAGCACGACGGGAAGGTTGGCCGCCTCTGGACCGAGAGCTTCCAAGAGGCGCTTGGTCTCGGGATCGTTAGCCGACTGCTCGACATCGATCCACTGATACGGGACGTGGTTGCGCGCGAGGAAGTCCCGCAACTCATAGGAGCGGCGCGACCAGCGCGTGCCTAACACCCGGATGCCTTGAAAGGCCGGGCGGAAGGAAGCCTTCCAGTCATCGAGCAGATCGTCGAGTTGCGGATACAGGTGCTCGGCGGGCGGATCCCACGGCTTCATGAAGAAGTAGTTGATGCCGGCCTGGTTGATGGCGCTGATGGCGGCATTGGTATCGGCATAGGCGGTAAGCAACGCGCGCTTGGCACTGGGGAAGATCGCCATGGCTTCCTGCAGGAATTTGACTCCGTCCATGCGCGGCATGCGCTGGTCGGCCAGGAGCAATGCCACGGCATCGTTGCGCAGCTTCAATTGCTTCAGGATGTCGAGCGCACCTTCCGGAGAATCACTGCCGATCACACGATATTCAGCGCCGTATTGCGAGCGGAGATCGCGCTCAATCGCCCGCAGAACATCGGAGTCATCGTCCACACTGAGCAGAATTGGTTTGGGCATCTGTTTTCGCCGAGATCGAAAATCCCCGGCTGCCCACAATTAGATACCGAAAAATTGCGTCGCGGTCGCGGAAGACGAAGCTGGATGTTGAGAGACTCAGGCGGTGACTTTTGCCTCGAGCTTCTTGGTCAAATCCAGAATCATCTGCACGACTGCCTCATCGCCGATCGCGGTATTGATCATGGCGTGGTAGATGCCGCGGTCAGGCCATTCGACATGGAAATACCGCTGGATGAAATCGACGCGCTCGCGATCGACGGTATCCACGAGTTGTTGAGCTTCTTTCTCGGTTTTGCCGCGGGCCATGAGACGCCGCACTTTATCTTCTCTCGGAGCATAGAGAAAGACGCGCAACGTGTCTTGCCGGTCGCGGAGGAAATGCTGCGACCCCCTGCCGACGATGACCGAGTTTCCGGATTTGGCCACGTGCTCCACCACGCGCCGGGTAATCTGCGAAATGGTTTCGCTGTCGACCAGGTTAAGCTTGTGGGCATTGAGGCTGCCTTCATAACTTCCGCGCAAGAAGGATTTGAAGAGTCTGTAGTAGAGTGGATCGCTTCGTTCCTCCCGGTCCGCGACGACGGCCTTGGGACAGTTGGCCAACCTTGCGATCTCCTCGGTCAGCACCTGATCCCAAAGCTTCCAGCCCAACTGCGCGGCCACCTGCTGAGCGATTTCGCCGCCGCCACATCCGTACTCCCGCTCAATGGTCACGATTCTGATCATTTAAGTCTCCGGTGATGCGCTCCCCTTAACCCACAGCCGCCGCGCCGCCCGCGCGCGGGTCATTCTTCTTGAGAAAAAAAGACAGCACGAACATGATTGCCGCGCCAACGGCGAGAATCCAAAACATATCGATGTATGCCAGGGTCGCTGCCTGTGCCTGCACAGTTTGATAGATACGGGCGTAAGCTCGATGCTGAGCGTCCGGGAGGCTCATTCCCGAGTGGACCAGGCGCTGGGCAAGGCCGTTGATCAGGTTCTGAAAATTTTGGGTTTGCGGCGTTGTGTAGCCGACCAGTATCGTTTGATGAAATTGTGAACGGCGCGCAACCACCGTGGTTACGATCGACGTTCCGACGCTGCTGCCGATATTGCGCATGAAATTGATCATGCCCGCAACGCTATTGCTCTTCTCCGTCGGCATACCAATGTATGCCGCCAGCGTGATCGGCACGAAAAGAAAGCCCAGCCCCACAGATTGCGCGACGCGCAACCACGAGGCCGAACTGAAGCTGATCAGCAAGTCGATGCGCCAGGTAGAGTAGTACATCGCGATCGCCAGGCAGAACCAGCCAAAGGCAATGATGTAGCGCACCTGAATCCTGGTTGTGAGTTGGCCGACGATGGGCATGGCGAGCAGAACGACAAACCCACCTCCCGAAAGGACGAATCCCGCTAACTCGGCGGTATATCCCAACACGGTCTGGAGAAACAGGGGCATCGTCACAAGGCTGCCGAACAGCAGGATGCCGAAGCTGAACATCATCAAATTCGAACTCAGGTAGTTGAAGTTCTTGAAGAGGCGGACGTCGATGACTGGATTCTTGCTGAACCACTCCCAAATGACCAGCGAGATCAGGCAGGTGCTCGAAATTATCGTCAGAGTCAGGATGAAATGCGAACCGAACCAGTCGTCCTCCTGCCCCTTGTCCAGCAGAACCTGCAAGGCCCCGACGCCCAGCGCCAGCAATGCAACCCCGATGTAGTCGAGTTTGACTCCCGCTGCTTTGAGACGGCTTAAATAGGGTGGATCTTCAACGAGGCGAAACACAAATGCCACCGTTAGCACGCCGACCGGCAGATTGATGAAGAAGATCCAGCGCCAGGAGTAGTTGAAGGTGATCCACCCGCCCAGGGTCGGTCCGATGGTCGGCGCCATGATCGCCGCGATGCCAAACACGGCGAAGGCCAAGGCCCGTTTTTGTGGCGGAAAGGTATCTGCCAAAATAGCTTGACACATCGGCTGGAGCCCTCCTCCGCCGGCGCCCTGCATGACGCGGAACAGCAGAAGGAGCCCGAGGCTCGGCGCCATTCCGCACAGCAGAGAACTCACGGTGAAGATGGTGAGGCACACCATGAAAAACCTTTTTCGCCCAAACCTGACGGCGAACCACCCGCTGATGGGAAGCACAATGGCATTGGAGACCAGGTAAGAGGTCAGGACCCAGGTGCTGTCGTCATTGCTGGCGCCCAGATTGCCAGCTATGTAGGGCAAGGCAACGTTGGCAATGCTGGTGTCGAGAATCTCCATGAACGCCGCCATGGACACAACCACGGCAATCAGCCAGGGATTGTACTTGGGCTGCCAAACGTCCTGGTCGATGGTGAGAGCGGCGGAACTCATTCGAGATACACCGTCGGGCACAACGTTCATGCCCGGCCGAAGCTGACGGTCACGGTTCTCGCCCGGTTCAAGAACGATCTTGACCGGAATCCTCTGCACAATTTTCACGTAGTTGCCGGTGGCGTTCTCCGGCGGAAGCAAGCTGAAGAGAGGGCCGGTCGCGCCGGCAATGCTATCGACCCGGCCTTTCAGAGTGCGGCCACTGGAATCCACATGGATGTTGGCTTTCTGTCCAACCCGCATGTGCCTGAGCTGAGTCTCTTTGAAGTTGGCGGTAACCCACACTTCATCGAGCGGCACGACGGTGAGGAGTTGCTGTCCGGCTTGCACGTTCCACCCGACGACTACGGTTTTATTCACCTCCCCGGTGACCGGCGCGACAATTTTGGTGTACTGCAGGTTCAACTTGGCTTGGTCGAGGAGCGCGCGCTTCTGCTCCACGTCGGCGATGGCCGCACGCACCCGAGCCCGAGTGGACGAGACCTGCTGCGGCCCGGTGCCGGCGGAGCGGTAATTCGCCTGCGCCTGCGCCAAGCGGCTCTGGGCCTGCTGCACGAATTGCTCGGCGGCGGCTTCACTGGCCCGGGCGGCGGCTACGGTCGCGGTACTGGATCTGGCGGTGGCCAATGCCTGATCGTAAATCTGGTTGGAGACCTCCTGTTTGTCCACCAGCAGTTTGTAGCGCTTCAGATCATCTTGCGCGCGCACATCGTTGGCCTCGGCCTGAACCAACTGGGCATGGGCGGCGGTGAGTTGCTTCTCGGCGGCAATGATCCCCGCCTTGGTGTTTACGATGTCCGACCCGGTGAAGCTCAGAGTGCTCGACGTGCTCACCGAGGTGATGGGGACGGTGATATTCAGCGATTGGGCCGTGGCTTCGGCGTTGGCCAGATTGGCTTCGGCCTGCGCCACCGCAACCTGATAGTCGGTCGGGTCGATCTCCACCAGCACGGTGCCTTGCTGCACCCACTGGTTATCGCCGACGTTGACCTTGACCACATAGCCGGAGATACGCGCGCTGACGGGATAGAGGTGAACATCGGCCTGGGCGTCGTCGGTGGATTCATAGGTGCTGAGATAGCGCCACAGGAGAACTCCGCCGACGACGAGCACCAGGAGGATGATGAGAATCACGACTTTTTTGCGAGCGCTTGCGGCGCGGGGTTGATCGCGGTGCGTCCGTCGAGGACGCTGGATGGGCTGCGGATTCATTGCCTGCCGTAGACACCGAGCGGGATGGGTTCTCTTCCGCCATGGTCATTTTCCTTTGAAATATTTCTTGACGCCGCCCTCGGCAAGACCCAGAGCGCGAACCAGTGAGATTTTTGCGAAATTGTAACTATATAAACTGGAGATGTACTGCTCATGGGCGCTGGCTACGGTTTCCTGCGATTGCACGACTTCGACCGTATCGGTGACACCGGCGCGGAAACGGTCGCGCGACTGCGCCAGCGTCTCCTCGGCGAGATCAATGTTGCTGCGAGCTACACTGACCAGATTGGCCGAGGACTGCAGATTGAAGAGCGCGGTGCGAACGTCGGCGTCGATCTGGGCGCGCAGATTGTCCAGGCGCTGCTGGCTTTGCTTGAGCCTGGCATCGGCCTGCAACAGTTCACCATGGACCGCCCCGCCCAGAAAGATCGGAATGGACAACGTGCCACGCACGTCGAAGACCTGGGTTTCCGTGGAAGGATGCGACGACGCCGCGCCATAGTCGGCGTTAAAGGAAAGCGACGGCAAATAGTCGGCGAAGGCGGCCTTTCTGGAGAACTCCGCGGCGCGCACGTCGGTGATGGCCGCCTGGTAGTCGGAGCGCGAAGCGTAGGCGCGCTGCAGCGCATCCTCCAGGGTGATGTTCTCAAACGGCTGGTAGGGCGACTTGTCAGTGAATTCAAACTCCTGTCCGGGAGCAAGGCCGATCACGCGGGCGACGGTCAGTTTCTGGATGGCGAAGTTATTTTTTGCTTGAATCAACTGTTGCTCACGGGTCTGGAGTTCCACCTTGGCGCGCAGGCCGTCGATGGCGGCGGCGGTGCCGGCAGTCACCTGGTCGGCGGCTTGATCGTAGAGCGCTTGCGCCGACTTGACCTGGGCGTCGGCAGTATCGATGCGGGCCTCGTCGGCGATGGCCTCGAGATAGGTGTAGCCGACGGCGAGCACGACGAGATCGCGCGCGTCTTTGTAGGTATATTCGGCGGACTTCAAGCTCTGGCCGGCCGCTCGCGTCGCGTTGATTGCCTTCCAGTCGAAGAGGGTTTGCGTCACGCTGGCGCGCGCGTCGAAATAAGAGAAAGGACCAACCGAGGATGGGACGTGAAGCCCAGGAACACTGGAAATGCCCAGCTCAGCCAGATTGATCTCGGAGACGTTGATGTAAGGCGACGCGGTCACGTGCGCCACGAGAGCACTCAAGGCCTCCCAGCGCTGTCCGCGGGCGGCGCCTATGTCGGCGTAGGAGAGGAGTAATCCGAGATTCTGTTTTAGTCCGCGGTCGACGGCCTCCTGCAACGAAAGCGGCAGCACACCGGGGACAGGCTTGGACGGCACGCTACCCCCGTACGGGCTTACTCCACCCGTCCCGGGAATCGCCGCGCCCGGCGTGCTCGGACCAGGAGCCTCGGTTTGCGCTTCGGTTTGCGCAAGGGACAGCGCTGCTCCGCAAAACGCTGCGGCCAACAGGAGAGCACGGCCAAGTTGGTAAGTAAGCCTCAAGGAGCCTTCTTCACCTCCAATGCTTGCTGCGAGGGCGGCTACTCTACTTATTCATTCCGGAAACCGGGGTTTGCCCTGCGCACCTTGGATGCTGGGGTAAGCGCGTGGGAGGCACCGTTTCGGCCCGAAGATTTGCGAACAGATTGGGCACTGGAAGAAATCGCGGTATTGATGGCCAGAGGATCGTCGCGCGGTCTCAGGTAGTTGAGAGCACCGGCTGCGCATCACGACTCTGGCACGACTTGGTTTCGGTGGCAAACTCCATCGGCGAAGCCGTCATCTACCGGATCGGATCGCCGCCCTCTCAACTGGAACGTTCAGACAAACACCGCACAGGAACTCAAGCGCAAGATGGACGAGCATTCCCATCCCGTGCGATTCGCTGCGTGGGTTGATTCTATCGTTGGATCATTCGCCAGCAGCATTGACTGAGTGGACGAACAAGGGAGAAAGAAGATGCCGGATATTCGCAAGGAAACCGACAGCCTGGGTGAAGTAGAGGTGGCTGCCGACAAGCTCTGGGGAGCACAGACCCAGCGCTCGCTGGAGCACTTCAGCATCGGCCGGGATCTGATGCCGCGCGAGATGATTGCCGCCTACGCCATTCTGAAGAAAGCTGCCGCCAATGCCAACCATGCCGGCCAGCGGCTCGACGGCCAGCGCCACAAACTGATTGTTCACGTCTGCGATGAGATTCTGAACGGCCAGCATCATGACATGTTCCCGCTGCACGTATGGATGACGGGCAGCGGGACGCAATTCAACATGAATGTGAATGAGGTGATCTCCAACCGCTGCTCTCAGCTTGCCGGCACTCCGCTGGGAAGCAAGACGCCGGTTCACCCGAACGACCACGTCAACATGTCGCAGTCGTCCAACGACTCCTTTCCTTCCGCCATGAACATTGCGGCGGCGGTGAATGTGAAGCAGCGGCTGATCCCGGCGGTGAGGGCGCTGCAGGATGCGATTGCCGCGAAGGCCGAGCAGTGGAAGGACATCGTCAAGATTGGCCGCACCCACATGCAGGACGCCACGCCACTGACTCTCGGGCAGGAATGGTCGGGCTATGCGGGCATGCTCGGCGACGATCGCGAACGGATGGAAGATGCGCTGAAGGGGGTTTACCGCCTTGCGCTCGGCGGCACCGCCGTGGGCACCGGCATTAACGCAGCGCCCGGCTTTGCCGAAGCGGTTGCGTCCGAAATCGCCAAGCTTACGGGGCTGCCGTTCGTCAGCGCGCCCAACAAATTCACGGTGCAGGGCGCGCACGATGCGCTGGTGCAGCTCTCCGGCACGCTGCGTACGCTGGCGGTGTCGCTGTACAAGATCGCCAACGACATCCGGCTCATGTCGTGCGGCCCGCGAGCGGGCTTCGCCGAGTTGGAGATTCCGGAGAACGAGCCGGGCTCATCGATTATGCCGGGCAAGGTGAACCCGACCCAGGCCGAGGCGCTGACGATGATCGCCGTGCAGGTGATGGCCAACGATGTGGCCGTGGGCTTCGGCGGCGCCGGCGGCTACCTGGAGATGAATGTTTACAAGCCATTGATCATCTTCAACATCACCCACTCCATCACCATCATGACCGACGGGTGCACGAATTTCCGCAAGTTCCTGATCGAGGGGACGAAGCCGAATCTGAAGAAGATCAAGGAGTACGTGGACCGCTCGCTGATGCTGGTGACCGCGCTCGCGCCGGTCATCGGCTATGACAAAGCGTCACAGATTGCGCACTACGCGATGGACAACGACCTTACGCTGAAGGCGGCCGCGCTGAAGCTTGGCTTCGTCACCGAAGAGGAGTTCGATCGCGTTGTCGATCCGCGGAAGATGACCCATCCCTATGTTGCGGCTGACAGGCAGGGAAATCACAGTTCCTGACTCACAAAACAGAAAGGAAAGGAAGGTAGTCAACATGGCTGGTACCAGCAAACACGGAATCGAATTACTTCACGATCCATCGCTCAACAAATCTACCGCCTTCACCGAGGCTGAAAAGCAAGCGCTCGGCCTGGTTGGCCTCGTGCCCGACGTTACCGAAACCGAGGAGTTGCAGTTGCGGCGCGTGATGATGCAACTGGGCGAGAAGACGACGGACCTCGAACGCTATATCTATCTCGTCAATCTGCTCGACCATAACGAAACCCTCTTCTACCGAACGGTCATGTCGGACCCGGCGCGCTTTCTGCCGATCGTGTACGACCCGACCATCGGCGAGGCGTGCCTGAAGTTCGGCCACATTTACCGGCAGGCGCGCGGCATGTATCTCTCGATCACGCGCCGCGGCAAGGTGAAAGAGATTCTGCAGAACTGGCCGCAGAAGGACGTTCGGTTTATCTGTGTCACGGATGGCGGCCGAATCCTTGGCCTTGGCGACCTCGGGGCAAACGGCGCAGGCATTCCTATCGGCAAGTTGCAACTCTACACCGCCTGCGCCGGAGTGCCGCCGCAATACCTGCTGCCCATGTACCTCGACGCGGGCACCAACAACGAGCAGTACCTGCACGATCCTTTGTATCTTGGCTATGCGCACGAACGCGCCCGTCGACCGAGGAGCTTTATCTCGTTTGTCGACGAATTCGTCGAAGCGGTGCAGGAGGTGTTTCCGAAATGCTGCATCCACTTTGAGGATTGGACGGGCACCGACGCCGTGCACCTGCTCGAGCGTTATCGCGACCAGTACTGCGTTTACAACGACGATGTGCAAGGAACCGCGGGGATCACGCTGGCGGGGATGATCAACGCGGCCAAGCTCAAGGGCACAAAACTGAAGGACGAAAAGTACTTGTTCCTCGGCGCGGGCTCGGCCGGTATCGGCCTTGCCAACCTGCTCTGTTCCGCGCTCGTTGCGCAAGGCATGACGCTCAAGGAAGCGCAGTCACGGGTCTATATGTTCGACATCAACGGGCTGCTGGAATCGACCCGCAAGGACCTGGTCGATTTCCAGAAGCCGTATGCGCACAAGCACGCGCCGACGCGGGATTTCGTCGCGGCTATCGAGAGCATCAAGCCGACCACGATCATCGGCGTCAGCACGGTTGGCGGCGCGTTCAACCAGAAGGTCATTGAGACGCATGTCACGGATCAACGAGCGCCCGGTGATCTTTGCGCTATCGAACCCGACCGAGAAAGCCGAGTGCACGCCCGAGCAAGCCTACACCTGGTCGAAGGGCAAGGCGATCTACGCCGCCGGGGTGCAGTTCGCGCCAGTGCACTACAACGGCCAGACATTTCTGCCAGGACAGGCGAACAACTTCTATATCTTCCCGGCGATCGGTATGGCGATCTTCGCCACGCAGGCAAAGCGGGTCACCGACGAGATGTTTATCGAAGCCGGGCAGGCGGTGGCGGATCAGGTGCCGTCCGAGTTGCTCAAGCAAGGTCTGTTGTACCCGCTGCAGTCGAATATTCTTGAGGCCGAGATCCAGACCGCGGCGCGCGTGGCAAAGCTGGTCTTCGACTCCGGCCTGGCCAGGGTAAGTCGTCCGAGTGACATGGTGGCGTTTATTCGCCAGCACGTTTACAAACCGGAATACACGAGCGAAGCGCCAGAAGTAACCAAGGCAGCCTGAGCAGGATTGCGAGCAAACATTGTTGAGTTCAGGGCATGGCCGGATCGTGGAGCACGGGATTTCGCGGTCGATGCCCTGCTGCTTTCTGGATCAAAACACAATCGCATATTGCCCGGGCAACTCCGCCGCATTTCCGGCCTCTCTTCGGCGTCGACAAAGCATCCAAATCCTTCAACCAAATGTTGGCATCGCGGAACTTGCGACTTGAAAAAAGTACGCTGCAACGAGAGTGCGCTTCAGTCTTTGTAGCACTTGCCCGATTTCTGCAGGTGGCACGCGATATTCAGAGAGGTGTCTTTTTGGCTTGTCGAATGGTCGCTACGATTCTCCTCGGCCCCGTGCTTGCGATTGCTTCATTCTGCCAGATGCCGGCGTCATCACCCTTCCCGCCCCGGCCGTTGCCGGATGCTCCCCATGCGCAAGCGGGAGACATTGTCGGCACGGTAACCGATATAAGAGGCGCCATCGTTCCCGGCGCCACCGTGGTTCTGACAGGGCCAAGGGATCGCCGCACAATGGTGACGAACGACAAAGGATTTTTTGAATTCACCCTGCTTGAACCGGGAATCTATCGGGTCACCGCCAGCGCCAAGGGATTTGCGGAGTGGACCTCGCCAGCCGTGGTGCTGGCTCCGGGAAAGGCTGTCATCGTGACGGGTTGCAGGCTCAAGATCGCAGAGGCGAAGACTACGATCGTGGTTTCACCCGCGCAGATTGCCGCCCAGCAGGTCAAGACCGCGGAGCAGCAGCGCGTACTCGGCTTCCTCCCCAATTTCTACGTTGTCTATGACCAACATCCCGAACCGCTGACGCCGAAGCTGAAGTTCAATCTCGCCTTCAAAACCTCGGTCGACGTGGTTACGTTCGGCGGGGTAGCCGTACTGGCGGGCATCTTCCAGGCAGCAGACCACCCCGACTACGTTCAGGGCGCAAAGGGGTACGCGGAGCGCTATGGCGCCATTTATGCGGACGGCTTTATCGACATTATGATCGGCGGCGCTATCCTGCCGACAGTGCTGCATCAGGATCCGCGCTACTTCTACCAGGGCACGGGCACAACGAAGTCTCGCGCTCTGCACGCGCTGTCCAGCCCATTCGTCTGCAAGGGAGACAACGGGCGCTCGCAACCGAACTACTCGAGCATGGGTGGCGATCTGGCAACGGCCGGCATCGCGACCGCTTACTATCCGGCATCGCATCGCAATGCAGAGACGGTGTTCGAGAATTTTCTTATCGGCACGGCTGAGCGCATGGGAGCCGATCTGGCACAGGAGTTCCTCATACGCAAGCTCACGCCCAAGGCCAGGAAACAACCCTAGCACCAAGGTAGAATCGTAGCCGGACGGGGGCGTTGCGATGCGGTTTCAGTCATTTTCGTTCGGGTCGATTCGGGTCGACGAGACTACGTACGAGCATGACATCGTGATCGACGGCGGAAAGATCAGCAAACGGAAGAAGAAGGAATCCAAAAAATACCGCGATGCGTTTGGACATACGCCGGTTTCGGTGGAAGAAGAGATCCCCTGGAATTGCCGGCGGCTCGTTATCGGCACCGGCACGGGAGCGTTGCCGGTGATGGACGAGGTGAAACGCGAAGCCAAGCGCCGGAAAATCGAGTTGCTGATTGTGCCCACGGCACAGGCGATTGAGTTGCTGGAAGAAGAATCAGACGCCACCAACGCGATCCTGCATGTGACCTGCTGAGTTAAGACTCTTCTTAATCGCCAAAGCTCTTGGCCCCGCCACGCAGCTTGTTTTTGACTACTTGGTCCCAAATCCACTTCATCGCTCGCGCGTCGTTGTAGCAGTAAGCAAGGTTGTGGTTGAGGGTTGAAAAGCAGTGCCGTTGGCAGGTGGTCTTCATCTCGCCCAGTTGCTTCTGGTCGAACTTGGGCTGGTCGATATTGCCCCAATCGAAGCTGGATGCGTACATCGGAAAGCAGGGCGCGACCGTTCCATCCGTGCGAATGATGACGTTGTTCTGTCCGGCGCGACAGTTCCACTCCGCGAAATGCAGTTCGCCATTCGGCTCGCGGACGATGCCGGGCATGGTTTCAAGCAGCTTGGTGATTTCGCCGTTGCCGCTGCTTCCGTCGCCGTACCAGCCGTACTTGCTCAGGTCCAGCCCGGAGGACATGCGCACGAAAGCCTTGGTTTCCTGCAGCCGCTGCACGGAATTCACCATCTGGTAGCCGGCCCTGTTTTTCTCGATCAGCCAGTCGAGCAGGCGGTCCACCTCACGCCAATCCTCGGGACGGATATAGGTCGGGTTGTCGTAGAGGTGTTTGAAGTGCTCGTCCTGTTCGAGCATCGGCGTTTCATTGATGTGGTAATCGGTGGCGACGCGACGGTCATGCGCGAAATCGGTCAGCAGGCGCACGTCTTCCAGATTGTTGCGGCAGATGTTGATGTTGAAAAACACCATGTAGCCGTAGACGTATTGCTTGCGCAGGACGTGTTCCAGATTCGTCTCGCGCCGGAACCAGCGCCTTGGGAAGGCTGGGCTTCTGATCCCATGAATCCAGCGCGAAATTGAAGACCGCGACCCCGGCGTCGCCGAGCCGGTCGGCTACTTCGGGACGCAGCAGGCGTCCGTTGGTGCCGATGTAAATCCAGAAACCTTTCTTCGCCGCGTAGTACACAACCTTGTGCGCGAATTGCGGACGCAGCAGCGGTTCCCCACCCATGAGCGCCAGCACGCGACAGCCCTGGTCATGAAGCCAATCGATCGTGCGGAGCGCGATGTCTTCCGTCATGCCCTTGACTTTGTTGTTGAAGGCCCAGCAGTACCAGCAATCGAGGTTGCATTTGTACTCGACAAACAGATAGGCAATGATGGGGTGGAACTCGCCCGGCAAGACGCGCGAGCGAAGATACGGGAATCCCCAGCCACGCACTTTGCGGTACACTTCCTTTGCTCCCCAATGCCGCTGCTGGAGCGGAGCTTCGGGGCCTGGATCGTTCAGCTTCTCCGGAAAGAGCGGAAATACCGGCTCGGGCAGCGTCAGGCCCTTCGATGGAGGGGGCTCCGGAGGGCGTGGGTTGGAGTTCATCAGCAGATCATGTATGGCAACATCGATGCGAAATTTCGCCGTTGTGGACATTTGCAATCCTCAAGTACAGATTGAGCCCGTCTGGGTAAGTACGACGCATAGATTGATGGGTGGAACTGAAAGTTGCCTCCGGGGAGGGAAAATCGATCTGCTCGGCGCAGGCGCTCACGGCCATGACACTGAACTTGTACGGCTCTGCCAGATGGAACGCAGTATAGGTGATACGCGCTAAAGCGGTTGTCAACTTCCAAGGGTGCCACGGCATCCCATCGGTATCGGGAAAGACACTCACAATCAACAGCTCGGAACTCATGATTTAGTAATGTGTGAGTTTCCTGCAACGGTGGCGACCGCGCGGGTGTTAAGTTCTGGAACCTCACGACGGTGATCCATTCCAAGAGACCCGCGTTGCAAGCGGCCAAACAGGAGCCCGTTCCAGGAAGACGGGAGATGAAAGGAGCACTAATATGGCGACACATATTGAGATCGACACGAAGGGCGCGGAAGCGCTGACCAAGCGCGCGGCATGGAAGGCTCTGGAGGCCCATTACAAAAAGGCCCAGTCGTTACATCTGCGAGATCTCTTCGCCGGTGACCCCGGGCGCGGTGAGCGGATGACGGCCGAGGCGGTGGGGCTCTTCCTGGACTACTCGAAGAATCGCATCTCCGACGAAACCGTCAAACTTCTCCTTGAGCTAGCCGAAGAGTCGGGCCTGCGATCGCGCATCGATGCGATGTTTCGCGGGGAGAAGATTAATATCACGGAGAAGCGAGCGGTGCTGCACGTGGCCCTGCGAGCACCGAAAGGTACATCCATCGTGGTGGATGGCGAGAACGTTGTGCCGCAGGTGCACGCCGTGCTGGACAAGATGGCTGACTTTTCCAACCGCGTGCGGAGCGGGGAGTGGAAAGGACACACCGGCAAGCGCATTCGCAATGTGATTAACATCGGGATCGGCGGCTCCGACCTTGGGCCGGTGATGGCCTACGAGGCGCTGAAACATTACAGCGAACGCCAGATGACGTTCCGCTTCGTTTCCAATATCGATGGCACTGACTTCGCTGAGGCGGTCCGCGATCTTGACCCGGCGGAGACTCTCTTCATTGTTTCTTCGAAAACCTTCACCACGCTGGAAACCATGACGAACGCCCACACGGCTCGCGAGTGGGTACTGAAGGGTCTTGGAGGCGACGAAAAGTCCGTGGCCAAGCACTTTGTAGCGGTATCGACGAACGCCGCGGAAGTAACGAAGTTTGGGATCGATACGGCGAATATGTTCGAGTTCTGGGACTGGGTTGGCGGGCGTTACTCCATGGACTCGGCGATTGGTCTTTCGACGATGCTGGCCATCGGCCCGGATAATTTCCGAGCCATGTTAAGCGGCTTTCACCAGATGGACGAGCACTTCCGCACCGCTCCATTCGAGCGCAACCTGCCAGTACTGCTGGGCCTGCTGGCGGTGTGGTACAACGACTTTTTCGGCGCCCAGACGGTGGCGGTGCTGCCCTATGAGCAGTACCTGAAGCGCTTTCCAGCCTATCTGCAACAGTTGACGATGGAGAGTAACGGCAAACACGTCACGCTCGATGGCGACGCAGTCACCTACGCGACCAGCCCGATTTACTGGGGTGAGCCAGGCACCAACGGGCAACATTCTTTCTACCAGTTGATCCACCAGGGCACCAGGCTGATCCCTTGTGACTTTATTGCGTTTATTGAGCCTCTCAATCAACTCGGCCGCCATCATGACATGCTTATGGCAAACGTCTTCGCGCAGACGGAGGCGCTGGCTTTCGGGAAGACGCCTGAGCAAGTCAAGGCCGAGGGCACGCCGGATTGGCTGGTGCCGCACCGCGTCTTCGAGGGCAACCGCCCGTCGAATACCATTCTGCCGACCGGCTAACACCGGAGGCGCTGGGCAAACTGGTCGCCCTCTACGAGCACAGCGTGTTCACCCAGGGCACCATTTGGCAGATCAACTCGTTCGACCAGTGGGGCGTGGAACTGGGCAAGGCGCTGGCGCAGCGGATTATTCCTGAACTCGAAAACAAGACAGAAGCCGCGCTAAACCATGACAGTTCCACCAACAGTTTGATTCGCCGCTACCGGAGACTCAAGGCGGTATCGTGATGCGCAGAGGCTTGGCTGAGCGAAATAACGACAGAAATGCAGGGGTATAGGCATTAGCCCTGGTTCTCCTGAACCAGGGCTAATGCGGATCGCGTTTATTCCTTCAGGCCGCGGTTCTTCAGCATTGGCTCGATGCCAGGCTCGCGACCGGCCCATGCGGCGTAGAGCTTTTGCAAGTCCTCGGTGTAGCCGCGCGAGAGCACCATCTTACGGAACCGGTCGCCGTTGGCGCGGGTCAATCCGCCGTGTTCCTCGAACCACTGGTAGGCATCGTCGTCCAGCATCTCGCTCCACAGATAAGCGTAGTAGCCAGCCGCATAGCCGTTGGCCCAGATGTGAAGAAAGTAGCTGGAACGATAGCGTGGTGGCACATAGCTGATCGCCAGGTGCGTCTTTTGAAGTGCATCGGTTTCGAAGGCATCCGGGTCCTGGAGCGGAGTGGTGGCGGGAAGGGTGTGCCATTGTAAGTCGAGATCGGCCGCGGCCAGCAGTTCGGTCAGCTTATAGCCTTGGTTGAATTTCTCGGTGCTCTTGAGTTTGGCCGCCAACTCTGCAGGCATGGCCTCGCCGGTCTGGTAGTGCTTGGCGTAGTGGGCGAAAACCGCCGGATAGCTGGCCCAGTGTTCGTTGAACTGCGAGGGGAACTCGACGAAGTCGCGCGGCACCTGGGTACCGGCAAGGCTCGGATAGCGGACGTTGGAGAAGATGCTGTGCAAGCCGTGGCCGAACTCATGGAACATGGTGGTTACGTCGTCGTAGCCGATCAGCGCGGGCTGGCCTGGAGCGGGCTTGGCGAAGTTGCAGACGTTATAGACCACCGGCAGCGTGCCCAGCAACTTGGACTGATTGATGAGGGCGTCTTCCCACGCCCCTCCGTTCTTGTTGTCGCGCTTGTAGTAGTCGAAGTACCAAAGCGCCAGTGGCGAGCCGTCGGCATCAAAGACCTCAAAGACGCGTACGTCGGGATGATAGACGGGGATATCCTTACGCTCCTTGAAGGTGATGCCATAGAGCTCGTGGGCGGCGTAGAAGACACCGTTGTGGAGCACGTTGCTCAGCTCGAAGTAGGGCTTGACCTGCGACTCATCCAAGTCGTACTTGGCCTTGCGCACTTGTTCTGAGTAAAAATCCCAATCCCAAGGCTGGACGGCGAATCCGCCCTTTTGCGAGTCGATTAGAGCCTGGATATCCTTAGCCTCTCGGGCGGCATTGGCCGTGGCGGCGGGAGCTAATGCTTCGACGAATTGAATCGCGGCCTCCGGGGTCTTGGCCATCTGGTCGGACAGCATCCAGGCGGCATAGTTCGCATAACCCAGCAGCGCACCCTTCTGCGCACGAAGCTGCGCCAGTCGCGCGATGATCGCACGAGTGTCATGGTCGTCGCCATGCTCGGCGCGGTTCCAGGACGTCTCGAAGAGCGCTTGGCGCGTAACCCGGTTGCTCAGCGAGGTGAGTGGCGGCTGCTGCGTGGTGTTTTGCAGCGCGAGCAACCATCCTTGCTGTTTGACGCGCGCTGGCCGCTTGGGCCGCAGCCGCTTTCTCCCCATCGCTTAGCCCGGCCAGCGCAGCGGGATCGGTGGTGGAGTATGCTCCTGATTTAGCTGCGGCCAGCAACTTGTTCATAAACGCTGCCTGCAACGCCGAGTCTTCCTCGTTGATCTTCTTCAGTTTGGCTTTGTCCGAGTCGGAGAGGTTCGCGCCAGCTTTGACAAACTGCTGGTGGTAAAACTCGACCAGCCGCAGCGACTCGGCGTCAAGGCCCAGCGATGCTCGTTTCTCGTAAATCTTCTTGACGCGGGCGAAGAGTTTGGCGTTCAAAAAGATTGCATCCTGATGGGCCGCTAACCTGGGGGCTTCCAGCTCTTGCAATTTCTGTAGCTCGGGATCGGTGTTGGCGCCGGTGATGAGAGTGAAGGCGTTCATGGCCCGCGTAAGCAACTGGCCTGAGCGCTCCATTTTGATCAGCGTGTTGTCGAAGGTTGGGGCCGCAGGGTCGTTGGCGATTTGTTCCATCTCCTGAATCTGCTGAGCCATACCAGCCTCGATCGCAGGCTGGAAATCGGCGTTCTTGATTTTGTCGAAGGCCGGAGCGTGCAATGGCAGCGTGCTGACGGCATAGAAAGGATTGGCGTGTTCGAAGGACATGGGGGCTCCGGTTGGCCTATCCTGAGCTTGCAGCATGCAGGCGCCAAAAATCAACGCGCCACCGGCGCAGTTCGTCAGCATAAAGTGCAAACTTCTCTTCCGGTTCGCAAAAAATCCCTGCATAAGCATCGCACCACCCTTGGAAAGCGCATCCCTCATCGTACTGCTGAAAAAGTCCTGCGCTGAAAAAGTCCGATTGTCTCGCGGCATTGCAATTCTAATCAATAGCCCGCCCTTTTGTATTGAGGTTTGCGTCTGGTTGCTCCCGGATAGGTGTAAGGTTGTGCCATCTGCTTTCTCAAGGAAGAAGAATGGTAAAGCAAGCGATCGCCGCTCTGTTGCTGTCCGCCTGCGTGGCAGGGGTAGCGCAGGAGCGTCCAGATGCCACTGTCCAGAAGATTCAGCTGCCCAGCAGCAAGGTTTTGTTCACCCCCGCGCCCGGCTCTCCCCGCCGCACCAATAGCCTTCCGACGATGGCGGCGGTTTCGCCCGACCAACGTTATGTGGCGCTGCTGAACGCCGGCTACGGTACCGCGGAATCACACCTTGGGCAATCCATTACGCTGCTGGACCGCACGAACAATCAGCTCACCGATTTTGCCGACGAGCGTCTGCGTCCGCGTTTCAAGCAGACGTATTTCTTTGGACTGGCCTTCAGCCCCAGCGGCGACGAACTCTATGCGTCTGTCGCCTCGCTCTCTGATTGCGAAGGAAAACTCGCGGGCGACACCGGCAGCGGAATCGCGGTCTACTCCTTCCGCGACGGCAGGCTTTCGCCGAGCCGCTTTCTTAAGATTCCTCCGCAGCAGATTTCCGAGGGCAAGAAATTTCCCTCCAAGTCGCCGCTTGCGAAGGGCCTGATGATCCCTTATCCAGCCGGGCTGGCCGTCCTGCCAGCCTCTGCAGACGCACCCGAGCGCTTGCTGGTGGCCGGAAATCTCAGTGACCAGGTATGGCTGCTCGACGCGATATCCGGGGCAATCCTCAAGACGTTTGACGTCAGCGATTCTCGCAGCGAGTGGATTCCGGCCACCATGCCCTATACGGTTGCCAGCGACGGCAAGCAGACAGCCTGGGTGAGCCTGTGGAACACTTCCGCAATCGCCGAGTTGAATCTTGCCACCGGCGCAGTTCATCGCATTGAACTCGACACGCCCAAGGGCTCACCGACTTCCTCCGGGCACGCCACGGCGATGATTTTTGTGCCCAACCGGCACACCCTCTACATCACGCTCGCCAATCTGGACGAGGTGGCCGTGCTCGACACAGCTACCTCCAAGGTTGTCTCACGCATCAACGTGCGCCTGCCGAAGCAGCGTGCCGGCGGCGCATACCCGAATGCGCTTGCCCTGAGTCCTGACGGCCAACTCTACGTCGCCGAGGCCGGGACCAACTCCGTTGCCGTGCTTCCGCTGGGGAAGCACTCCGAACTGGCAACGCCCACGGGATTTATTCCCACCGAGTACTATCCCACCGCGCTCGCCTTCGCCGGGAACGAACTCATCATCGGCAGCGGCAAGGGCACGGGAACCGGACCCAATGCGAGCACACCGGACGCAGAGTCGAAGAACACGCGGTCGAAGAAGAGCTGGAAATACATTGGGGAGCTGACCTACGGCTCGGTCGCCGCCCTGACAGAAAAAGAAATCGCCAGTAATCTTGCAGCTTATTCCGCCCAGGTCATGCGCAACAATCTGGTGGAGGAAAGCCAGCCCCGGATCGACTTCCGCAACAGCCACGAGGGCAACCCGATCCATCACGTGATCTACATCATCAAGGAAAACCGCACCTACGATCAGTTGTTCGGCGATCTCGGCGTGGGTGATGGAGACCGTTCGCTGGCGATGTTCGGGGAAGAGATTACTCCGAATCATCACAAACTCGCGCGGCAGTTTGGCGTGCTGGATAACTTCTATGATTCTGGCGAAATCAGCGGCAACGGCCATGTCTGGTCGACGGCGGCCATCACCAGCGACTACACGGAAAAAATCTGGCCGATCAATTATCGCAACAACCAGCGTACGTATGATTTTGAGGGGCTGGTAAATAGCGAGTGTCCACTTCTGCAGGGTATCGCCGACGTCGATGAACCTGCGACCGGATATCTATGGGCGAACGCCGCACGTGGCCATCTGCGCTACCGGCATTACGGTGAGTATATAAACACCGAATGGTGCACCGAACCCGGATGGGTGAACTCCCCGGCCTCTACCGGAGCCACGACGGAGCTGTGCCGGAAAAAGTCGATTGCACCCGGTGAGACGCTGCCCGACGGGATGGGTGCGGCCTTGGCAAGGCGAGCCCGTGGCCATGGGCGATTCCGCTGATCGCGCGCAACGTGGCGACCAAGCCGGAGCTGGTCGGGCACTTCGATCCCAACTTTGCGGACTTCCGCCTGGATTACCCCGACCAGTTCCGCGCCGACGAATTCCTGCGCGAGTTTCGTGGCTTTGTGAGCGCGCGCCGCCGCGGCGACGAAGCGCAGGAATTGCCGAACCTGGTGGTGATGCGTCTGCCGGACGATCACACCTACGGGGCGCGGGCGGGTATGCCCACTCCGCAGGCTTCGCTCAAGGACAATGATCTGGCGCTCGGGCGCGTGGTGGAAGCGGTCTCGCACTCTCCGTACTGGGATGACACCGCGATCCTCGTGCTGGAAGATGACGCGCAGGACGGCCCCGACCACGTGGATGCTCACCGCTCGATTGCCTTGCTCATCAGCAAGTACGCGCCGCGTGCGGCCAAGCCACTGGTGGAACACGGCTTCTACACCACGGTCAACATGATCCGCACGATCGAGGATCTGCTGGGCCTGCCACCGATGAACCACAACGATGCCCAGGCCGCACCCATTGCGGGCCCGTTCGCAGGCGCGGGCGATCAGCCTGCTTTTGAGGCCGACCGCCGGCACGAGAACGACGGCAGTCTATTCGAAACCAATCCTGCGGACACGAAGAGCGCCAAGCAGAGTGCAATGCTGGACTTCAGCAAGGAAGACCAGGCCGATCCGCCCACATTAAACGCGATTCTGTGGCGCGCAACGATGGGCAAGCAGCCTATGCCGAAGCCGAAGCACACGGTCTTTCCGGCGTCCAAGGTTCGTGATGATGACTGATCTGCGAGGCACCGCACGCAGGATTTAATCTTGCTGCGGCCAAGGGTGCTGCGGTTGGTGCTTCGCGTTGCCGTTGCCGGACTCCCGGCGCTTGAGCAAGACGGACTGCGCACTGATGGGCTCTTCCTCAACTCCGGGCTGCCGCCGGACATAGGAGCCGTCGGACTGCATTTCTCGCGCTTTCACGTTGTCAAACAAATATATTCGCAATAGGCTATCACGCAGTTGATGAACGAGACGGCGATCTTCAATGGGAAACAAAACCTCCAAACGCCGATTGAGATTACGCGGCATCAGGTCAGCACTGCCGACGAAGACCTCTTCCTCGGCGCCGTTATGGAAATAATAGATCCGGCTATGCTCGAGGAATCGTCCGATGATGCTGACGACCCTGATGTTTTCGCTGATGCCGGGGATTCCCGGGCGCAGGCAGCAAATGCCGCGCACCAATAAGTCAACTTTTACGCCAGCTTGCGATGCCTCGTAGAGAAGCTGAATCATCCGCTTGTCAACCAACGCGTTCATCTTCAGGATCATTCTTCCGCTTCCGGTCTTGCGCTGGTGCTCGATCTCGCGGCGAATCAGTGCCTCAAAGCGCGCCCGCATATTGATGGGAGCCACCAGCAGTTTGCGGTAGTCGGCTTTGGCGGAATAGCCCGTCAGGTAGTTAAAGAGGTCGGAAACGTCGGCGCCGATTTCCTCATCGGCGGTGAACAACCCAACGTCGGTGTACAGATGAGCCGTAACCGGGTTGTAGTTTCCCGTGCCGAGGTGAACATAACGACGTATGACGTCGCCCTCTTTGCGCACAATCAAGGCTACTTTGGAGTGGACCTTCAGACCAAGAAGACCATAGACGACGTGCACGCCCTGATCCTCCAAAGCTCGTGCCCATTCGATATTGCTCTCTTCATCAAAACGCGCTTTGAGTTCCAACACCACGGCCAACTGCTTGTTTTCCTCCGCCGCGTCAAGCAACGCCCGCACGACCGGCGAGTTCCGGCCCACGCGGTAGAGAGTCATCTTGACCGCCAACACATTGGGGTCAGTCGCGGACTTTTGAAGCAGATCGATAACCGGTTGGAATGAGTCGAACGGGTGATGGACCAGGATGTCGCGACGGCGAATTGCGGCAAAGATATCATCCTCTTCGCTCTCTGGCTCCAGTGCGGACGGCGATGCGGGTACAAACGTTTGCCACTTCAGGTCCGGCCGATTGAGGGCGTACAGGTGCTTTAATCGGCCCAAAGACAGCGGATCGCTTTGCTTGTAAATACTCTTTCGATCGATCTCCAAGTTGGTCGCCAGAATTTTCAGCATGCTCGAAGGCATGTTGGTATTCACCTTCAGACGCACCACGTCCCCAAACCGGCGTTGCCGAACGCCCTCTTCTGTAGTCTCCAGAAGATCTCCGGCTTCCAACTCCTGGATCTCAAGATCGGCGTCGCGGGTAACGTGAAAAGGATGCGACTCCAGAACTTCCATCCTCGGAAAGAGCTGGTTCAGATTCGCGGCGATAAGGTCTTCCAGCCAGATGAAGGACTGATCGAGAACCGCCTTACGATCCGTGCTGCGGCGGGAACGCCTGATGGGCACGAGCTGAGGGAGAGTGTCTGGGACCTTAATCCGGGCAAAGTGCTCCGCGCCTTCGGCGTCGCGGATGAGAACTGCCAGATTCAAGCTCAAGTTCGAAATGTGCGGAAAAGGACGCCCAGGATCGAAAGCCAGCGGGGTCAATACAGGGAAGACGCTTTCGTCGAAATAGTGGTTGGCTTTCGCCTGCTGCCGCGGAGTCAGTTGGGCGTACTGAAGCAGGTGAATTCCGTTCTCTTCGAGCGCCGGAAGAAGCTGTTTCCGGAAGCAATGGTTGGCGCTGGAGAGCAGCGCGACAACTTCCCGGCGAATGGCGTCGAGTTGCTCTGCCGCGCTCATGCCGTCAGGCCCTACCTCGGAAACCCCCGATTCCACCTGCCGCATCAGTCCGGCGACCCGGACCATAAAGAACTCATCCAGATTGGAGCTGACTATGGAAAGAAAGAAGACCCGCTCCAGCAGCGGGTTCGAGGCGTCCTGCGCTTCCTCCAAAACTCGACTTTGGAAGGCAAGGAGGCTCAGCTCCCGATTGATGAACAGACAGGGGTCATTCAGATCTGCGGGCTCTGACGAAGCGGCGGCAGTCGAGGAGCTTACCTCTCCGCTCTGGGTACTGGGAGCCATTTGCCTCTTGGTTCGCATACGGACGGAACACCAGGATGAATCCGCAAACACTCGATAGAGGCAGGCGGCATTCTGAGTAAACGACCCTCTATCATAATCGATTTCCCGGAACCCGCCACATGGAGGCGCGGACGAGAACCAACGCGGCCAAATATCCCGCCACAAATAGACAACCCATTCACACTGCGTTCAAAGCTAGTTTTGGGGCGGGAGTGGAATGCCCGCACGGCACTCAAGTTCCTGGGGCAATTGCGTTGTCAGGCAGCTAGTCGAAGATCAGAATTGCAGCGGCAATGGTTGTGGTCCAGAGTCCGCTCTTGTCCCCAATCGCGCTCTGCGTGATGTTGGTTGTCCGCACGATCTTGTTCGACAAACGATAGACTTCTTTTTTCTCGTCCCAGCTCTCATCGGGATCGAAGTCTACGTTCAGCGTGGTGGCGAGCATCTCGGCGGCCAGTTCCTCCGCGTAGTCGCCGGCAATGTGGTCGCTCTCGCCGAAGCTGTGGTGTTCGCTCAAATAGCCATAGGTCTTTCTGTCGGCAGGAATTGCCAGTCCGATGCTGGAGGCGACAAGACGGTGCGGTTCGCGGGTGGAATTCTCCGCCACGACCGCGAATACGACCTCCCCTGGACTTAGAGAATTCTGTCCTTGGGCACGGGTAAGCAGCTTGCAGTTGGGCGGGAAGATGGAGGAGACACGCACCAGATTGTGCGCGGCAATCCCTGCGTCGCGCAGCGCGAGTTCAAACGATGTTAAACGTTCTTTATGCTTTCCTACGCCCTTGGTGAGAAAGATGCTCGTAGGGACCATGTCTTTAGCCAATTCCTGTTATTCCTCCGACGAGGCACAGACCGTGCCAGAATTCCTGCTGTACTTAGGAAGATGACGATTTTAGCGCGCTCTATATCCTTATGGGTGTGCGCCGGGGAAATTTTAACCGGACTGAAATATTAGCGACTTTCCACGAGTGCTCGGCCGGGGCGATGGAGTTTTGCGGCCAGAATGCGTTCTCGTGGCTGGTCACCGGGCATCTCCTGAACCGCACGGATGCGGAAGCGCCCCATAATTTGCAACAAGTACTGGGACATTTTCGACATTTGTTCGGCGGAAACGGCGAGTTCGGCGGAGCTGGAGCTGATTTCGCGACTGCCGTCCAAGAGGCTATCCATGGTACCGACAACTACCTTGGTGGCGACGGCCTGCTGTTCGATGGAAGACGCCATCTCCTGGGTGAGCTGGTTGAGATGGTTGGTGGCCCGGGCAATGAGATTGGCGCCGGAAACCTGTTGCTTGGTCGCATCGCCAATCTCGCGGGCGTGCTGGTGAACGTCGCTGACGGCAGCGGAGATATTGGAGAAAGATTGGCGGAGTTCGTCGGCGAGTTGAAGCCCTTCCTCCACGGCGCGGGCGGATTCAAGCAGTTGTCCGTCGGACTTGGCGACCTCCTTCTGGACGCTAACGACGAGATCGGCGATCTCATGGGCGGACTCGGCCGAGCGGGTTGCCAGCTTGGTGAGTTCATCGGCCAGGACACCGAAGCCGAGGCCGTGTTCTCCGGCGCGTGCCGCCTCAATGGCAGCGTTGAGCGCGAGAAGGTTGGTCTGCTCGGCCAGCTCCTCGATGAATGAGGAGATGCGGCTGATGGTCGCGGTCTTTTGTTGCAGCAGCTTGCTGTTTTCCGTGGTGACCTGATTCACCGATTCGATGCGATGCAGGCCGATCTCGGTACGCTGCATGGCGTCCATACCGCTGGCTGTTTCCTGGCGGGCGCGGTCGCACAGTTGAAGCAAGCGGCTGGCAGTTTCGGCAATGCAGTCGATGGAGGCGGCCATCTCCTCAACAGAACTGGCGCTTTCTCCGACTCGTCGTGACTGGACGCGTGCGCTTTCCACCATGTTCTGAAGATTGACGCTCATCTCGTGCATGGTAGCGGTGACCTGATTGACGCGATCGGCTGACTGCTCGCCCACGTGGGCGAGGCGCTCGGAGGCATCGGCAAATTGGCCGGAGCCGGCGGCGACTTCGACGGCGCGTTCGCGGCTCTTGCGGACCAGGGTTTCGAGGCCATCTCGCATCCGAACGAAGGCGTTGCCGAGGGTGTCCTCACCGGAGCGAGGGTGAATCTGAATGGCGAGGTCTCCGGAGGCGATGGCCTCGGAGTGTCCGGCCATCTCGCGAAGATAGCCGACCATCTCGGCGAAGCTGCGGTCGAGTTCGCCGATCTCGTCGCGGGAGTCAGTGGTGAGATCGCCGATCGCGAGGTCGCCAGAGGAAATCTGGCGTGCGTGAGAGATCAGGACAGGAACGGCGGTGGCAAGACGGCGACTGGCAAGCACGGCGGCCGCGGTGGCGATTGCCCCGACAAGGATTGCGATCAGGACGGCCATGACGAGAGCAAAGGTTGCCAGCCATGCAGCGCGGCGGCTCTCGCGATTGGAGGCGACGGTGACAACATCGACGAGGGCGCGAGCTCCAGTCCGGACTTTTTCCGCCCAGAGGACGGAGTTCAAGTTGATGGAGAGCGAGGCCTGGTGGGCGCCTTCGTCGCCACCCTCTTCCAGGGTTAGATACTTGTACTGCTCGCGCCGCGTCTCAATAAGATCGGAGAGAAGTTGCGGGAGACGCTGCTGCTCCTCGGGAGAACGAAGAGCTGGATCGAGCCCCTGAAGGGTTCCGACGGCGGTATCAATGTCCGTCCAGAGATGATCGATCATGGTGTGCAGGCGGGTGGTCTCATCAGGATCATTGGTGAGGCGGGCGATGATGTATCCACGCAAAGCGCCGTTGAGCTGGCTGACAGAGGTGAGAATCTCGTAGGAGGCCTTCATCTCTTGAGTGCGGCACTCGGTGGCCTTTTGCGCGTGAATGATCTGCGCCATTTGCCAGAATGTAAAGCAGGAACCGACAGCTAAGAGACCGAGGATGACCGTGAATCCGGTAGAGAGTTTCTTAGCGATCGTTAACCGCACTGGGGACCGCTCCTTGATGGTTTATTGAATGCTGCAATTTGTTACTCGCTATGCCTGTTACATCCATTGGCAGAAGATGCACGAAACTGGGCTTCGCTCAGTGGCGATGAGGGTTTGATAGGACACGCGGAGCGCTGCGCTTGATGTTCATGCTAAGGGATCAAGATTACGGGGGTGTGAAAAGAAGGCACTATTCCTGTTGGAGACCGCTAACCGCCATTACGGAAGTAACGCGGAGCGCTCCTTCAGAATGCCAGCCGCGACTCACAGGCCTGTTCGTGGATGGAATAGCGTCAGTGCAATTCGTATCCCGAATACACAATGCTGAGGGTGGCCGTACCGCCCAGTCGGACGTTAGTAACAGACCGATTGGAAGCCGGGAGCCAGAACGGTCCGATCTTCTGGTAGCGATGCTCGATGCGGGTTTGTTTGATCCAGAACGAAGGATTCCGGGCCGGCTCGGCGTCGATCGATTCCACCGCGAAATCCGCAGCATTCACGCAGATCTCTCCGCGATAGAGAAACTTGTTGTCGTGACGCGGCTCTACACCCAGGCGATAACAGCCGCCGTAGGGACTGGGCCGCGAACCCAGCAGCGTGAACGTGTAGTTGTCCGTCGTCAGTGCAGTCTGGCGCTGATTTTCGGCGCGAGCCGACTCACGCTCACTCTCCAGCAATCGCAACAGCACTTTGGACTGAAGCATCTTCGAGCCGCTCTCGGAGACCACATCGAAGCTCTTGCTCGCCGGCGCATGGTAGTGCGCGGCGACCTCAATTTCCGCCTCCCTGTCCGAAGGAAAGCCGTGATAGGTCAGCCGATAGGAGCGCTTGCCTTCATAGGCACGAAGCGCGGCAGCGCGCTGCGCGTTATTTCGCTCCAGCCGGGCGACGATCTCGTCCGCGCTCATCCCGGCGGTCAGCGCACTGGCGGTCGCATCCGCTGCAGGGCCTGCCGCGAATGCCACCGGAGCCGCAACGAGCAACAGTGCCGCTACGACAATACGGGTTACAAAGCCGGTCCGAAGCTGACGTTTCACTACAAACTCCTGTCGCTACTGCGCGGGACAGCAGGCGAACCGAGGCGCAGAATCCGCGTTTGAATAGACCTGCGATAGCCACCGCTCCGGAGACCGTGAACAGAAGAGCCAAGCGCGGCAGCGCGCTCAGATCCTGCGTGAACGGTTGCCTTCTTCGCCGACGAGCAGGGTGCCGCGGCGCATGATGTACAGATTGAAGGCCGAGGAGAACACGGTGAAGACTGCCGAGGCGATCATTCCGATGCGGAACACCTGCGTCCCCAGCGCAGCATGAAAGCAAAAATCGCCCACCTGAAACAGCAGCGGAAGACACCGGCCAGCAGTAACTCGGCAAGCCACTGCGGGTCGGCAAAGCGCAGCGCCTGCGTCAGCGTTCCGAAGAAACCAGCGCACACTGCGCCGAACAACGCCTCCGCCAACACTCCGCTCGAGCGCCCCGCATGATGCGATTTGATCGAGGCGGCCAGAAAGACGCCGCCGCGAAACAGCGCGCTCAGCAGCGCCGCCTTGCCATTCCAGCGCAGCACAACATACCGCCAAGGGTCCGAAGCAGAGCCAGCAGTGCCTGCCCGACGGAAACACGGATTGGGCAGCGCCGGGACGCCATCCACCCCTGAACTTGATCCATGCGTGCAGAATACGTTGCGAGATGAGAATTGCTGTGAAAGCCAAGTCTCTGGATTCTGTCAAACTTTGGTAAATAATCTCCGCACGCGCCCTCCGACGCTGTGTAGCTGAATTTCATCTTTCATTTTTCTTGCCGTAATCAAACCGTCACCGAGTCTGCTTCCATACTGCAGACAGAACAAAACTTTCCAAGTTCATGATGAACCGGAACGCCGCAAACCGCTGCAGGAGGAGACTCTTGCAAGCTAAGGTAGCGTGGTTTGACAGGGATCAGCCGCTCATTCGTCAGTTCAAGACTGGCGTTTCCATCCATAGCCATACAAGCCGCTCCAAAGAAAGTCTTGAATTCGTCGGTCGCATCTTCGAATCTCATCCTCTGCTGCGCGCTTTCATTCGCATCGCAGGAGGGCGCGGCAGGCAAGCGCGGTATTACATATCGATCTCGCACAAGGCTATTGGACTCCACCACTGTGCCCGCGCTCTGCCTATGAAGTAGAGAAGAATCAGATTGAGCAAACGCTTGGAATGCGAGCGCTGGTCTCGCTCTCCGATCATGATTGCATCGGGGCGCCGCTGCTGCTGCGTGTGGTTCCCGCCATGCATGAGACGCCGGTCTCATTGGAATGGACCGTACCTTTCCAGACCTCCAAGTTTCATCTCGGCGTGCATAACCTTCCCGCGCGCGCGTGCCCGGGAGTTGACCGACGAACTGAAGGCCTGCACCGCGCAGCCCAGCACCGAGCGCGTCTGCGACCTGCTGCGCACGCTGCACGCGATTCCCGAAGTACTCATCGTCTTCAATCATCCGCTGTGGAATCTCTACGGCAATCCGCAGCCGAATTTGCGCAGAACGTCGAAGACTTCCTCGCCCTCAACAACGGCCGCTTGCACGCCTTCGAGTTGAACGGCCTGCGTCGCTGGGAAGAAAATCGCCGCGTTGCGCAACTCGCCGCGCGCTGGCAGCAGATTCTCATCTCCGGCGGCGACCGCCATGGCTGCGAACCGAATGCGAACCTGAACCTTACCAACGCCACCAGCTTTGCCGAGTGGGTCCACGAGTTGCGCGTCGAGCGCAGGAGCCAACTGCTATTCATGCCGCAATACGATCACTCGTTTGCCGCTCGCTGTTACCAGACGTTTCTCGATGCCGTCCGCGAATATCCGGATCATTCCGACGGCGCGCGGCGCTGGGACCAGCGCACCTATCATCCGGGCCGCGACGGATCGATGCAACCGATCAGCTCGCTCTGGAAGCGCATCCCCGGCTTTTCTTCAGGCAATTCTCAATTTTGCCCGCCTGGCGGAAACCACCCACCTATTGAGCACACTTCGCATCTGCGGCGGACGGCCAATCGGCAGATGCCCGACATCTCGGGACAGGAAGAAGGTGCCTGATGCTCGCACGACCGATACGCGTTGCTCTCTTTCCCGATTCGCTGAACGAAGTCAACGGCGTGGCCAACACCTGCCGCAACTTCGTTGCCTACGCCCGCCGCACTGGGTCTCCCATGCTGCTGGTGAGCGCCAGCGACAAAACCGGAATTACGCAGGAAGGCAGCGTAACCCGCCTCGATCTTAAGCGCGGAGCCATATCGTTTGCGCTGGAGAAGGACCTTCGCTTCGATCTGGCGCTCTTTCGCTATTACCGGCGCGTGGTCGACGCCCTGCGCGAATTTCAATCCCGATGTAGTCCACATCACCGGCCCCGCCGACATTGGAATGCTGGGCGCCGCCGCCGCCCACGATCTCGGCATCCCGGTCGCGGCCTCCTGGCATACCAACGTGCATGAGTATGCGGCGCGCCGCTCGGATCGAATCCTGCCGCGCTGGATCTCCGGCTCGCGTCGCGCCAGGCTGCTGCAGACCATCGAAGATGTCAGCTTCCGCCTCTCCGCCTTCTATTTACCAAGTGGCGCGCTTCCACTTCGCGCCCAATCAGGAACTCATCGACAAGCTGCACGGCGCAACCCACAAGCCCTGTTCGCTGATGGAGCGCGGCGTCGACCTTGCGCATGTTCAATCCCGCGTCACCGCGACCGCGGCGACAGACGGCCAGTTCGTCATCGGCTACGTTGGACGTCTCTCCACGGAGAAGAAAGTCCGCAGCTTCGCCGAGCTCTCGCGCGCCGTCAAGGCCGCCGGCTACAACCACGTGAAGTTCGTATTCGTCGGACACGGTGTTGAGGAGCCGTGGTTGCGCCAGCACATACCGGATGCGGAGATGACCGGCGTGCTGCGCGGTGCCGGCGCTCGGCCGTGCTTACGCCAACATGGATCTGTTTGCCTTCTTACTCGGAGACTGACACCTTCGGCAACGTTGTTCTGGAAGCACTGGCCTCCGGCGTCCCCGCCGTGGTCACCGATAAAGGCGGTCCCAAGTTCATCGTCGAGCACGAACGCAACGGCTTCGTCTGTTCCACTGATGAGGAGTTTACGGCCAATGTACTGCGCCTGATTTCCAGCGACTCGCTCCAGCGCGACATGGCTTTTGCCGCCCGCCGCCGCGCCGAACGCGCCTCATGGGACGCAGTGTTCCGTTCTGTGTATGAGACCTATCACCGCGAGTTGCCGCAGAGAGGGGAAGCTGCAAAGCCGGCCCGATTTCCCCGAAGACTAGTTTCCAGCACACCCAGGCTTCTTCTGCCAAGGGCACAGAAGCTCGATTGAGCATGGCAAGCAGTGCGGCAGCGAATGGTCACACAAGACAAGCAGCGATGCAGGCAGCGAGCAACGCACCGAAGATTACGTCTAAGGCAAAGTGATACCGCCCGACAACAGCACCAGCAGCGATGCTCAGCGCTACCAACAGGAAGATAACGCCCACGGCTGGCACAAACTGCATGAGAACCAGCGATGCCGCGACCGTGGAGGCGACGTGAGCGCTGGGAAATGTATTGAGATGGATGCTGGCGTGTCGCAGAATAAACAGGTTGAGAGAACGGATTTTTTGCTTCGTATGCGGTGCGCTCGCGGAACCGCGCAGCAGCCTCGGCGGCAGAGTTTGTGCGAATGGCACAATCAGATAGCAGAGGTAGCTTGCCGGTAACACGGTAGCCCAATACAAGTCGATGGCGCTCCGCTGCTTTGCCCAGTACAAAACACCAACACCCATGGGGATCAGGGCATAGCAGAGAAGGTATGCAAGTTCGAAATAGCTCCCAAGCCAGGTGGCGTTCCATTTGTGAGCCCAAGATTCCAAGAACCTGCCGAATCGTCTCCGGTCGAATTCCACTAGCCAGGACTGCAGTTTTTGATTCGGCGTACCAAGAAATCTACCTGCCTGCCAATAGACGATCAACAGAAGGACGCATGGCAGCCAATCTCCAACCGCTCTCGCGGACGCCGGGAAAGATTTCGACAGAAACAGAGTAGTCGCAATCAAAGCCGTGCCCAGCAGAGCAAGACCGGTGATCTGGCGCTGTTGCTTTGGGGATATCCGGCGTAGCCACCCGACGGCGACTAAGAAAAACAAGGCGGTGAGAGTGGAGGTGTCGCCCGGGCGCATAATCAGATCGCTCCTTCACTCATCTACTTCCGGAGTAGTTTGCACCAGAGACATTGTTTTAATGTGAATGGCAGATCAATCTCTTGTGATACACACCTGATTCCTCGCCAGCCTGCTGCCCAGAAGAGGCTACGTTGAACGGCTTGCGGAAAGGCACTCAGCAGGCCAGAGAGACGAACTCAAAAGAAAAACGTAAGCATCTGACAGACTTAGGGGAAGGAAAACTGAATTGACCGCAGCGAAAACTCCAGATGTGCCCAGGCAGCTATTCGCACATGGGAAGGCGCGGACGGTGTGCGTGCATTCCATGCGAACAGCCGTCGCGGTCCTGGCCTCGCTTCTGGTAGCGCGATTATGCAAGCTGCCAGAAGTATACTGGGCGCCCATTACAACCATCGTGATCACCCAATCTTCCGTAGGCGCGGCACTCGATGTTTCCTGGCGGCGTTTCATGGGAACGGCGGCCGGAGCGGCGCTGGGCGCGGTCGTGGCGACATGGGACGGGCAAACGCCGCTTGTATTTGCCGCGAGCATATTCGTTTTAGGATTGCTTTGCGCCGTGACCCACCTGGATCGTTCGGCATACCGTTTTGGAGGCGTTACGCTGACGATTGTACTGCTGATACCAAGACACGGTCCACCATGGCAGGTCGCCTTCCATCGCTTCGCCGAAGTATCCATCGGGATTGTGGTGGCGCTGATCTTCGCGCTGGTGTGGCCAGAAAGTCAAGAGCCGGCGTAAACCCTCGGCGGCGAGCGGTTCACCCTCCTTCACCTGCCCCCTGGCATCCTGCTACAAGCAATCACCGCTAACACTACACTGAACTCGAACGCATCCACCGACTCCAGGGTGGCTTTCGTCCTGTATTGAGGCGACCAGGCAACCGGGATATGAATCCAAGATATGAACTCAACAAGAGTCGTCATTGCAGGTGCGGGATTCGGCGGTTTGAGCGGTGGCCCTAGGCGCTCAGGATAGCGCCTGCGAAGGTGCTCCTGATTGACCACACCAACGCCTGCGAGCCCAGGCAGTTTGCCATCCACGAGGTGACACCATGAAAGCGACACAACTGCTTCACAACGAGGGTCAGAGTCTCTGGCTCGACAATATTACCCGCGACCTGCTGGACAGCGGTACGCTCAAACAATACATCGACGAGTTTTCCATCACCGGACTCACCTCGAACCCGACCATCTTCGACCATGCGATCAAGAATAGTGCTACGTATGACTCGGCAATCACGAAGAAGACGCGACGGGGCGTAACGGCTGAGGCCCGGTTTTTCGAGCTGGCCCTGGAGGACCTCACCCGTGCCGCGGATCTATTCCGGCCGGTTCACGAAAAGACGAACGGAGTGGATGGATGGGTCTCGCTGGAAGTGTCTCCCCTGCTTGCCTACGACACGGCAAGCACTCTGGCCGCCGCCAAAGAATTGTTTGCGCGAGCGCAACGTCCCAATCTGTTAATCAAGATTCCGGGCACCAAGCAGGGACTCCCGGCAATTGAGGAGGCAATCTTTGCCGGCATTCCCATCAACGTCACGCTGCTGTTCTCCCGCGAGCATTACGTGGCGGCAGCCGAGGCATTCCTGCGCGGAATCGAGCGGCGCATCGAGGCCGGCCTCAATCCCTCGGTCGGCTCCGTGGCATCCGTGTTCGTCAGCCGCTGGGATGCCGCAGTGGCCAGCAAGGTACCGGAGAAACTGCGCAACCAACTTGGCATCGCCATCGCGAAACGCACTTACAAAGCGGCCAGCACTCTGCTTAGCTCGGCGCGCTGGCAGCGGGTTTACAATCTCGGCGGCCGTCCGCAACGTCTGTTGTGGGCCAGCACTGGAACCAAAGATCCCAAAGCATCCGACATTCTCTACATCAAGGCCCTGGCAGCGCCGTTCACGGTGAACACTATGCCGGAGGCCACATTGAAGGCCTTGGCCACTCACACTGAATTGGGCTCGTTGCTGCCGGTCGATGGCGGAGATTGCGAGGAGGTTCTGGAGCAGTTCGCGAAAGCCGGGGTCGATGTCGATGCCTTGGCTGTGCAACTTCAAAGCGAAGGAGCCGAATCTTTTGTTAAGTCATGGAACGACTTGATGGCCGTAATAACTTCGAAGAGTGCGTTGCTCGACCCGAGCAGCACGCTGAAGGCGGCCAGTTAGTGCGGAAGGAGCGTTTATGCAGCTTGGAATCGTAGGACTCGGAAGAATGGGCGCCAACATGACGCGCCGCCTGATCAAGCATGGGCACGACTGCGTTGTATTCGACCGGTCGCCGAAAGCGGTGAGCGAATTGGTCAAGGAGAACGCGATCGGATCGGCCTCGCTGGCGGAGCTGGTGAAGAAGCTCCAGAAGCCGCGGGCAGTGTGGCTGATGGTTCCGGCGGCGGCCGTCGACCAAACCATCGCCGGCATGGTGCCCCACCTCGAGGCAGGCGACACTCTCATCGACGGCGGGAACTCCTACTATGTCGACGATATTCGCCGCGCCCAGGAGCTCGCCGCGAAGCGCCTCCACTATGTGGATGTAGGCACCAGCGGTGGTGTTTGGGGCCTGGAGCGTGGTTACTGCATGATGATTGGCGGCGAGAAGGACGTGGTGCAACACCTCGATCCGATCTTCTCCGCGCTTGCTCCCGGCATGGGTGACATTCCGCGCACGCCCGGCCGCGAAAAGCATGATGGCACCGCCGAACAAGGCTACTTGCACTGCGGTCCAAACGGCGCCGGACATTTCGTCAAGATGGTCCACAACGGAATTGAGTACGGGATCATGGCGGCATACGCCGAAGGGCTGGCGGTGCTGCGCGCCGCGAACGTCGGAAAGCAGGAGACGAAGACGGACGCTGAGACTACGCCCTTGCGCGATCCTGAACACTACCAGTACGAGCTGGATCTGCGGAACATTGCGGAAGTGTGGCGGCGCGGCAGTGTGATCGCCTCCTGGCTGCTGGACCTTACCGCCACCGCCCTGCTCGAAGACCCGACGCTTTCGAAGTTCGCCGGGCGGGTGTCGGACTCCGGCGAAGGACGCTGGACGATCAAAGCAGCCATCGATGAAGCGGTGCCCATCCCGGTGTTGACCGCATCTCTGTACGAACGCTTCAGCTCACGCGGGGAAGCGGAGTTCGAGAACAAGCTGCTGTCTGCCATGCGTTACGAGTTCGGCGGGCACCTGGAAAAACCAGCAGTATCAGAGGCTGCTTGAGAAAGGATATCTATGAGCAACGCCCACTCGGACGCGCTCGTTTTCTTCGGTGCTACGGGCGATCTCGCTTACAAGAAGATCTTCCCGGCACTGCAGGCAATGGTGAAACGCGGACATTTGAATGTGCCGGTCATCGGAGTAGCCAAGGCCGGATGGAACCTCGATCGGCTGCGGGCGCGTGCCCGGGAGAGCCTGGAGAAACATGGTGGGGTCGACACCGTTGCGTTTGAAAAGCTAAGCGGCTTGCTGCGCTATGTTGACGGCGACTATCAGGACCCTGCCACATTCGAAGCCCTTCGCAAAGAGCTCAGGGACGCACACTATCCCGCGCACTACCTGGCGATTCCGCCGGTTCTGTTTGAAACCGTCGTGGAACAGTTAGCGAAATCGAATTGTGCCCGGGGTGCGCGGGTGATCGTCGAGAAGCCATTCGGGCACGATCTCGCCTCGGCGCGAGAACTTAACAAAGTCCTGCTTGGGGTCTTCGACGAAGCGGACATCTTCCGCATTGACCACTATCTCGGCAAGCGGCCAGTCAACAACATGCTGGCGTTCCGCTTCGCGAATACTTTTGTGGAAGCCTTTTGGAACCGCACCTACATCGAGAGCGTGCAGATCACCATGGCAGAAGACTTCGGCGTTGAGGGTCGAGGGGGCTTCTACGATCAGACTGGAACCATACGCGATGTAGTCCAGAACCACCTCTTTCAAGTTCTTTCCAACTTGACGATGGAACCGCCAGCAAGACTGGACAGTGAGTCCGTGCGCGACGAAAAAGTAAAAGTGCTGAAGGCGATTCCACCAATCCAGGAGAAGAATCTCGTACGCGGTCAGTTCCTCGGTTACCGCGATGAACCTGGCGTAGCCAAGAACTCGAATACGGAAACGTTTGCTGCGCTCAGGCTGGAGATCAATTCCTGGCGCTGGAAAGGAGTTCCTTTCTATATTCGTGCTGGAAAATGCTTACCCGTGACCTGCACGGAAATTATCGGCAAGTTCCGTAAGCCTCCTGCGTTGGTTCCCGAAAGTGCCTTGACGGAAAACCATTTGCGGCTCCGCCTCAGTCCTGATGTCGCCATCGCCATGGGAATGATGGTCTTGGGCCCGGGCGAAGGCATGGCGGGCCAGGCGATCGAAATGGTAACCAGCCAGTCTCCGCGTGCCGCCGACATGGACGCTTACGAGCGCGTGCTGGGCGCGGCCATGGAAGGAGATGCCACGCTGTTCGCGCGCGAGGACTACGTGGAGGAAGCATGGCGCATCGTCGATCCGGTGCTCAAAATGAGCACGCCGATTTACCAGTATCAGACGAATACCTGGGGACCACGTGAGGTGGAACAAGTGACCCCGACGGGAGGCTGGAGCAACCCAATCATCCATGAAGCGCCGACGCTAGTAAGCGAGGCGGCGTAGGAAACAAGGCGATCATCTTTCAATGCCGAGGGAAGTCTCGATGAAAATTGAAGTCTACGACAATGCTGACGCGGTGGCCCAGAAAGCGGCTGCGCTCGTCGCGGCCGAGGCGAGAGCTGCGGTCGCCGCGCGTGGCGCTTTTGTGATGGCCGTCAGCGGCGGGCACACGCCATGGCAGATGCTGCGCGCTCTCGCCGGGGAAGATGTGCCGTGGGACGCGGTGCAGGTGGTGCAGGTGGATGAGAGAGTCGCACCTGCGGGAGACCCGGACAGGAATCTCACGCACCTGCGGGAGAGCCTGCTGGAGCACGCGCCTTTGCGCCCTGAGCGTATCCACGCGATGCCGGTGGAATCGTCCAGCCTGCAGGCGGCATGCGAGGAATATGCGCAGACTCTACGGGCCATTGCCGGTTCGCCGCCGGTGCTTGACCTCATTCACCTGGGACTCGGACCCGATGGCCATACGGCTTCGCTCGTACCCGGGGACCCGGTCCTCGATATCAAAGATGCAGATGTGGCACTCACTGGAATTTACCAGGGAAGGCAGCGCATGACGCTGACTTATCCAATTCTCAATCGCTCCCGCCAAGTGCTGTGGCTGGTGACCGGAAGCGAGAAGGCGGGGATGCTTGCCCGCTTGCGCGCGGGCGATGCTCAGATCCCGGCAGGAAGGGTTCGCGCGGATCACGCATTGGTGTTGGCGGATCGAAGCGCAGCCGGGCGACTGGATAACGATTCGAGATCGGAAGCGGCTTGAGTGGAGTGCAAACCCGATAGCGAATGACACGTAGCAAATACGCTTGCGAGCCAATGGAAGGAGGTTGTATGCGCGTTGGAATTGCCACCGACCACGGCGGATTTGGATTAAAGGAGGATCTGCGCGGGCGACTCGCTGCGGCAGGTCATGAGGTGGTCGAATTCGGCGCCTTCAAACTGAACTCCGGTGACGACTATCCGGACTTTGTTACCCCGCTGGCCAGGGCTGTTGCGGCGGGCAAGGTGGAACGCGGCGTGGCGGTTTGCGGCAGCGGCGTGGGCGCGACCGTGTGCGCCAACAAGATTCCTGGAGTTCGCGCATGCCTGATCACGGACCACTTCTCTGCCCGGCAAGGGGTGGAGGATGACCACATGAACATCATCTGTCTGGGCGGCCGAATCACGGGCCCGATGCTGGCTTGGGACCTTGTTGAGGCCTTCCTGGCGGCCAAGTTCAGCCAAGCGGAGCGTCATCTGCGACGCTTGGGCAAGGTAGCGGCACTGGAAGCGAGAACCGCCAGTCCGGCCGGTGGAGAGGCCGCCGCCTAGCCGTTTTGTGCGGGATTACACGATCACGGGTGCGATGCAATCTCCCCATCGCGAGCACAACGGGGCAGCGCAGCATTGCACGGCCTAGGTTCCATGCCCGGCGACCGGTGTCATCAGGTGCGTGGAATTCTCAGGCAGTGCTCCATGCTGCACGTGTAATTCGCCTTCGCACGAGAGAACTTCGAAGCGGCTGTGGCTGTCCTCGCTCCAGAACCGTATCGTAGCCGTGCTGGTTGCGACCCGCAGATTATGCAGAGTAACTTCAGGCAACCATCGTGGAAGCACCGGATCGACAGAAAGAGTGCGGGTTTGCGCATTGGCCTCAAGGCCAAGAATCGCGCGCAGAAAATGAAAGACGCTCCCTGCGGCCCAGGCCTGCGGCACGTTGGCGCCAAGATACTGCACGGGGAAGCTGCCGGGCTCGCGGCGGATGCCCCCATAAAGTTCGGGCAACCGGTGAAAGACGAAGTAGCTCGCCGCCTCGCTGATGTCGCGCGCGATCATCGCGGCTTCGTCGGCAAAACCGTAGCGGCGGAAACCCATGGCGATGATCCCGTTATCGTGCGGCCATACCGAGCCGTTTTGATACGAGAAGGGATTGAATGCAGGGTTGTCCGCCGACAGGGTGCGGATGCCCCAACCGCTCCACATGTCCGGTTGCATCAGGCGCCGAACTACGCTGGCCGCGCGGTCCGGGCTGGCAATGCCGCTCCAGAGCAGATGGCCGGGATTGGAGACGATGGTCTTCACCGGCCGCTTGTCGCCGTCGAGCGCGTAAGCGTAGAAGCCGGTGTCCTCACACCAGAAGAGCTCTTCAAATTTCTCGCGCAGCGCGCCGGCCTTCTGCCGCAAACTTTGCGCCAGCGCCTCGTCCCCGAAATAAGAGAATGCCTCGGCCATGCGCAGCCAGGCGTCATAGGTGTAACCTTGCAACTCGCACAGCGCCTTGGGGCCTTTGAAAAGACTGCCATCAGGTGCGACGTTGGAATCGCTCGCATCCTTCCAACCCATGTTCTCGTAGCCCTGCGGTGAGCGTGTCTGAAATTCCTGCAGGCCGTCACCATCCATGTCGCCATAGCGGTCGATCCACTCCAGGCAGCGGCGCGCGGTCTGCTCATGCTGCTTGAAGGGTGCGTCGTCGCCCAGCCATTTCCAGGACTCGTGCAGCGTAATCAGATACAGGGCCGTCGCATCAGCCGTCCCATAGTACGGCGTATGCGGAATTTTTTTTCGAGCGGCGAGTTCGCCAACGCGGATTTCGTGCAGAATCTTTCCCGGCTGAGCGTCGCGGTAATCATCGATTTCTGTTGCTTGCAGTTCTCCGAGCACTTGCAAGGCGCCACGGGCAAAGTTGGGGTTCACAATCATGTTCTGCAGGCTGACGATCAGACTGTCCCGTCCAAAGACCGCAACGAACCAGGGAACTCCAGCGGCGGGAAGAAATTCATTTGGCGACTCGCCACTTTCCGGGAGGCGCAGCGCGGCCATGTCTTCTACGGATTGCTTGAATGCACGATAAACATCTTCGTTCGCGCTGGTGAGCGACGTCGTCGAGTTCTTCCAATCCTTCAGTTCCTCCTCTACCGCTCTCTGGCAGTCGTTCACACAGCTCAACGCGTGGTATCGCCCTCCGGATGTTGCATCGGCTTCGATGAACGTATGCTTGCAAATGCTGCGCCACGTCGCCCCAGGTTCAAGGTCGATCGCGAAGCTAATCCGTCCGTTATTGAAGACGGGCGCGCGATTGCTCTCCGCGAAGTGCGAGATCAGCACGCGGATAAAGCCGTCGTGCTCGTACCTGCTTATGAGCTGCCGATTGTCCGCGAACCAGGCAGTCGTTACGTGGCCCTTGCGAATAATTTGCTTCGACTTCACTTCGAAGATGTCAGCGAAGTCGGTGCGCAGTGCAAATTCGAAGTTGAAGCGAACTCGCTTCGTCCCATAGTTATTGATCTCGCTTTCCTCGACGACACCTTCGTTCACCGCACGAGTGAATACCAGGCTCAAGGTTGAGGGCTCAATCTCGCCGTACTCGGTCAGGATGCGCGAATTCACGAGATAGGCGCGAGAGGCGTAATAAGCAACTGCACCGGAGTTCTGCAATACCCAGGGCTTGCCGTCCGCATAGAGCTCGTACTTGCTTACATAGCGCGTATCTCGACTGTAAAACCCTTGGTCGGTGTAAGCGGAGACCGAGCCGTCTGGTTCTGACACAACGAAGGTGTTGCCGCGATTGATCGTGATCTGCGGAGGTCCGACAGTTACTTCGATGGCCATAAAACCTTCTAGCCTCCTTGGGCTCGCGCAGGGATTAACGCACTCACGATCTGCTGCACTGCGGCCGCAGGTGCGGTCTCGATGTTGATGACAATGGCATCCGCGGGCTCTTCCAGATCCGCGAACTGGCTGGCCAGCATCTGTGCCTTGAAGAAGTGATGCCGCCGCTCCCGTAAGCGCGCGCGGATCACTTCCTCGCTGCCCTTCAGATAGACCCAGGTCATTGAGACTCCATCAGCGAGTGTCTCCCGATAGCGCTGTTTGAGAGCGGAACAGGCAACGACGAGGTTTTGCCCGCGAGCGAATGACTCGACGACGCGGGCATGAATGGCCGCCAGCCAGGGCGCGCGATCCGCGTCGGTCAGCGGAATACCCGTCGTCATCTTCTGGATGTTTGCCGGGGAATGCAGGCTATCGCCGTCGAGAAATTCGCAACGCAATTCCGCGGCGAGCAGTTGGCCGATGGTGCTTTTACCCGCTCCGGAGACACCCATCACGACGATGATCATTGCGGTCACGAAGCCTTCTCCGCGGCTTCTCCATGTTCGTCCAGGATGAAAGTTTCCACCGCCTTGGCGAACCCTTCTTCTTCGTTCGAAGCGGTCACGCAACGGGCCTGGCGTTGTACTTCGGAGCTGGCGTTGCCCATGGCGATACTCAGGCCGCTCTGCTTGAACATCAGGACATCGTTCGGCATGTCTCCGATCGTAGAGATCTGCTCCGGCGGGATGGATAGCGCCTGTGAGAGCACCTCGACCACGTGTCCCTTGTTGGCGTCAGGATGCGTCACGTCCAGGTAATAGGGCTGCGAGCGGGCCGCCGACACGTGAGCGCCACACTCGCGCTGCACGTCGGCTTCGCAGCGGGCGACCGCTTCATAATCGTCGCTGACGCCGACGATCTTCGCCACGCGTGACAAGTACGAGTTGAAATCTGGAACAATCGTTGGAGCGAACTTCACCGTCCACTGCTCTCGCGCGACATGCGGAGCGTTGGCGTCGCGCAACAGCCAGTCATGATCCGTGTACACCCAGCAATCGAGCCCATGGTGCTCGATCGCCTGGATGACCTTGGCTGCGGTTTCGGCCGGTACAAAGCTCTGCGTCATAACCGACAGGTCAGGGTGGACAAAGACGCCGCCGTTGAACGCCGCAATCGGTTCCGTCAGCCCGAGGGGATCGATCAACATCTTCATGCCGAGCGGCGGCCGCCCGCTGGTAAGGGCGAAGGCAATGCCCGCATTCTTAAGGCGTTTAACGGCCGCGATGGCACGCGCGGTCAGGACCTTGTCGTTGGTAACCAGCGTACCGTCTACGTCGGCGATGAGCAGTCGAATGATTTCTGTCATACGGACCTCGGTTTCCGGGCGCAAACCCGCACTACTGCTCTTCGTATGACCAGAGCAGTCCGCCATCCACCAACACCGTCGTGCCGGTGATGTAATCCGCGTCTGCCGAGGCAAGAAAAGCAGCCACCCCGGCCACGTCGTCCGCCGTGCCGAGCCGCTTCAGGGGAATGTTTTCCAGCAGCGGATTGAGCTTCGCCGGATCATTCAGGAGTGCCTTGTTGATGGGTGTTTCAATGGCGCCCGGGGCGATGTTGTTGATCGTGATCCCGTACGCCGCCAGTTCGACAGCGAGGTCGCGCGTCAGCATTTTCAATCCCCCTTTGCTCGCGCAGTACGACGCAAAATGAGGGAACGGCAGTTCTTCGTGCACTGAGCTGATGTTAATGATCTTGCCGTGCTGTTTGGCCGCGAGCCAGTGCCGCACCACCTTCTGGGTCGTGAAGAAGACGCCCTTGAGGTTGACGTTGAGCACCAGGTCGTAATCCTGCTCAGTGACGTCCCAGAAGTCGGCGCGGCGCTCCAGACCGGCGTTGTTGACCAGGATGTCGGCTGTCCCGAAGCGCTCAAAAACAGCCGCGATGAAGCTCTGTATCTCGGCGGTGTCGCTGACATCAGCTTGCAAGGCCAGCACCCTGCGTTCCACCCCTGTTCCGGCAGCAGCCCGCGTGATGCTCGCAGCTACCTCTTCGGCGCCGCTGCGATTGGCACGGTAGCAGAGGGCGATGTCTGCGCCCTCCGAGGCTAACCGCAACGCTATAGCACGACCAATGCCCTGATCACCGCCGGTGATGATGGCGACCTTGCCTTCGAGACGATTCCGCCCCACACTGCTGATTGCCGTTTGTGTCGACATCTACGCACTCCGCCCTTTCTCTGCACGCGACCCGTGCGGCTGCTGGGATAGAGTAGGGCGGCAGCCGCCTCGCCCACCATCCAGCGCGGTTAACCAGCAATCCGCAGGCCAAGCGGCGGCGAAGCTAAACTGAGATGCTCTGCCCTGTCCAAATTCCGCAGTGAGTTTGATGCGCTCATGACGGACTTCAGCAAACCTGGGGTTTATAAATCCCACCCTGTTCCTCTGCCCCTCAGAAGTTTGTTTCTTCACTTCGGAGTCGGAGCTGGATGCAAGGTTGCACGTTATGCACCCTCGTCTTTTGTTTTAGTTCGTCTGGGGAATTTTGCCGCTGGTATCAGAAACTTGCATCGAGCCGCCGTTGGAGTGGAACTCTACACAGCGATCCGGTCGGCAAGCTAAGGCCGACTTCCTGGTGCTTCTTGAGCCCGGATAAAAGTATGGCGCAGTACTGGCGATCGCCGACATGGGGGCAAAAGACAGTCGAGGTGTCGAGGCGACCGCTTGCTTTGGTGGTGGGGGCGCGTCCGGATCGAGATTTGGGATCGGTACGCGGGTTCGGATGTTTTACGAAACGAATGCGCCTTGCCGGGCAAGGCGCATTCGTCAAGTGTTTAGACTTCAGACTTCCGCGCAAAGCGATTTCTGAACTTTGCGGCGAACGAAAGCAGTCCGAGCCCAGCCAAGGTCAAAGAGGCAGGCTCAGGTACGGGAGAAGATTCCGGCGTGTAGTCGATGGTCAGCTCCGGCGCGTACTGTGCGTCCGCTGGAAGGCTCGCGACGCTCTCCCCGTTATAGGGTGAGAATGTAGAGGTGACGGGGACGTTGCCGCTGCAGTAGTCGTTCACGCCGGCTGCCCTGCCGCCGGTCGAAAGCGAGGAACGGTCCAGTGGAGACGGAAGTGCCGTTATTGACGGGATCCCAGCCATTGTTGGCGGTGCCAGACAACCAGCCTGGACGTCGGAGATCATCCCGGCGGAGCTAAAGTTCATGGCGCAACTCGTCGGGGAGTTGATGCAGAAATCGAGACCGGTTACCGACGTCTGAGCGATGTAATTGGTAGCTGTGTAGGTGGCGGTGTTGACGTTTGCGCTGGGGGCGTTGGCCCAGGCAGTGGCACTTCCGGCGCTTGTGTTGTACTTGGAGTCGAGCCAGGTCGCGTTGCCATTTTGGGCGGCCCAGCCCTGCCCGGCACCGGTGAAGGCCGAACCGGTGGAACTGTAACGCTTAGTGGCGGCGCCGACGGTGCAATTCCCGGTGCCATTGGTGCCGGCGTCCAAGTGTCGTTTGCGCCGTTTTCAACGGTAAAGAGATTGACTGTTCCGGTTCCGCCCTTATTGCCTGCGTCCCCCTGGCTGAGCCTGCGCGCCATAAGATACAGGGTGACGCTGGTAATCGTGGCGCCCATCGGAATTGCGGACTGAATACCCGTATGTTGAATTCGATCAAGCCTGTTATCCCCGGCGTACCCTTTCGGCAGCCCGACTGATATCCCGGGACCGGAACTGGAGTTGTCGGTGTAGGGCGGGTTACCGTGGACCCCGGTGTCGTAGACCGTCCCGAATCCGGGATGCAACCAGTGCCATGACGGGTGCTGGCCGCCAACAATATAAGCCAGCAGCGAGTGCGGCGGCCCACTTGAGCGATTTTATTCTCATTTGTTCTCCTTCGTTCTTTATCATCATGAAATTCCACAGCAAACAGCTGTAGGCTGCCATCCCCCACTCAACCGGGTTCGGCGAATGGAGACGTTATTCCGGCCGTGTCCTGTAACCAACCACTGCTTCACGGCGCACAAGCCACGAGTGAGCATCTTCCACAAGGAAACGTAGATAGGTATTTCCCTCTTCGAGTCAGTGCAATTTTGGAACCACACTGTCTTTTTTTCGTTTCAGATGGTTGGCGGCGCGCGCGAGGCAAATGTTGCAAAATATTGCAACCCTACTGGAAGAGACTTTCCCGTTTTGCCAAGGTCGGAGGGTCAGGACTCACCTTAGAGCTTGGTGCATCAGGTTCGCTGTGGCCGCCCTCCGTTTTATCCGCCGCCAGAGATTCTCGTTGACAGCGTTAAGTTTCCATGTCCAGATTACATAACTCCCTTTTCGTAGCTGCGAGATGCTCACTCGCAATGGCGAAGCTTTGTCTCGGCAAAGAAATATAGAAAGTACGGCGCAGGCACCGGCGGCCACATTGGAGTTGTACTTCGATTCATTCGGCGGTCACTGATGCCCTTCGCCGTGACCGCCGATGGGAAGAAAATTTCATAGCAATAAGTAGTGAGATAACATGCATAGACCATTCCTGCGATACCCGTGTCTCCTCGTTCTATCCTTGATCGCCGTGCTTCCGGCCGTGGCGCAGAGTGCACGGATTTCCGGGCAGGTAATGGACCCGCAGAACGCCGTTCTGAGCGGCGCCGAAGTTCAAGTAGTCAATCTGGGCACCAAGGCCTTGACGCAAACCAAGGCCGATAAATTTGGGAATTACATGGTTCCCGACCTTCCTGCAGGACGTTACCAGATTGAAGCCCGGGCGCCGGGATTTAGTTCCGCACGGAGAGACGACATACGGCTGGCTGCGGGACAGGCGCTGGTTTGCAATATGCGCTTGAAGGTGGCGGCGCAACAAGCTTCGGTAAGCGTGGAGGGCACAGCGGCGGCGGCGGCCACGGTGGTGGAGACGCAGTCGGCGGAGATCGGGGGCATCATTACGGGGTTGGAAGTCAGTCAACTTGGGCTGAACGGCCGCGACTATACGCAGTTACTCAGACTCATCCCCGGAGTGAGCGACCAGACCTACGCGGACGAGGGCCGGGTCGGTCCGCTGGGCAGCGTCTCCTACAGCATCAACGGTGGACGAACCGAAAAGAACAGCTTTCTGCTGGATGATTCGGAGACGCTGAACGGAGGCATGAACAAGAACCATATCTTTCTGACGGTCACTCCCAGTATCGACGCCATTCAGGATGTGACCGTGCTTACGTCCAATTATGGCGCCATGCATTCGAGCACTGGAAGCGCCACGATCATGGTCAGCACAAAATCCGGTACAGACAAACTGCACGGCAACCTGTATGAATTCCTGCGCAACGAAGCCTTCAACTCCAAAGGGTATTTTGACATCGGTAATAGCGCACCGCTCTACCGTAGAAACGATTTCGGCGGCACCATTGGCGGTCCGGTGGTGGTTCCCCACCTGTACGACGGGCGCAACCGGACACACTTCTTCTTCTCCGAAGAGGCGCGACTGGAGATCGACCCCTATCCCTTCCGTGACGCCGTGCCGTCACTGGCGGAGCGCAACGGCAATTTCAACGACGTGTGCCCCTCGGGCGGCTCCTTTACCACGGCAGACTATCCCAATTGTCCGATCGCAACGGGAATCCTCGGCGCAGGCCAGACAAATCTGACCTTTCCATACAATCAGATCGATTACCCCACTCCACAGCATTACAGCCTCAATCGCAATTCGGTCGCGATCTTGAATAGTGGGCTGATCCCTGCCGCAACTTCCGCCAGCGGCTGCACCTTCAACATGGCCAACGCGCCGACGGCATCTCCGGTGGACCCAACCAATCCGTCAACCTGGCCCTGCTACGACGCCGAAATTGCTCTGCCCACTTACTGGCGTGAAGAACTGTTCCGCGTCGATCACCAATTCAGTTCGAGCCTATCGGCCAGTGTTCGTTATGTTCATGATGATTGGGCGGCAACCAGCCCGACTCCCACTTATGGTTACGTGTCGGCGGGGAACGGCTTCACGCAGAATATTCTGCCCACCATCAATAGCCGCTTCTATGCTCCCGGCCAAAGCCTGGTGGCGCACTTGACCAAAAGCTTCAGCGCGAATGTAGTGAATGAATTTGTTGCGAGCTATACCGGCCTGCACATGACGATGACGGATGTGGCTGGGTCAGGCGTGGACCTTTCGAGGGATACGATCAACGCTCCCTGCGCCGTCGATCCGAACTCTCTCGACCCGACGCTACAGTGCCCATTGCAATCGATTTTCGCCAACAACAGCACCAAGTTGCCAGGTATCGTGGTTGGGAGCAGCAATTCGGCATACGGGGGAACGGGCTTTGCTGTCGATCCCAGTTACCTGCCCTGGACGCACAACGACCACATGTTTAGCTTTACCGACCATGTCACGAGGATGGCCGGCAGGCACAAGCTTCAAATTGGAGCCCAGTGGTTCATCTTCCAGCGAAACCAGATGAATACGCCCATTGGAGCAGCGAGCGGCGATACGCAAGGTGTTCTGAGTTTTGCGTCAAGCGGGCTCAACAGTACGAACAATTCCTTCGCCAACTTTATGTTTCTTCGCGATTCCAGTTTTCAGCAAGATAGCAGCCAGGGACGATACCGCCAACGCTACCAAATTGTGGAACCCTATGTTCAGGATGACTGGCGGGCAACCTCGCGTCTGACGCTGAACCTCGGCCTGCGCGTGAGTCTGTTTGGTACGTACCATGAGCTCGACAACAATGCCTATAACTGGGTTTCCTACGATTACAACTCGGCTGCGGCATTTTCCGTAAGTTCCATTCACGGTTATCTGACGGATAACAATGGGAATCCCGCCGCACTTTACAACTCCAACGGCAGTTTCAATTCCGGCCTTCTTGACGGCATTGTACAGTGCGGCCAGAATGGCTGGCCTTCCGGCTGCGCGAAAGGTCACCTAGTCAATCCGGCGCCGCGCCTTGGTCTCGCCTGGGACCCCGAAGGGGACGGTAAGACCGCCATTCGCGCAGGCTATGGCATCTTTTTCGACCATGGTATGGCGGACGAGGCCAACACCGGCTCGCTCGAAGCTAGTGCGCCAAGCGTACTCAGCGTAACTGCGCTCGATTTTCCTGCCTCGGCGACCACTCCCTATTCCAATTTTGCCTACCCCATCAGCGTCACATCCATCCCCACCAAGGTTGTTTGGCCGTTTGTGCAGCAGTGGAGTCTGAGCGTCGAGCGGCAGTTGCCTGCACATATGATGGCCACTGTCGCCTATGTGGGAAGCACGGGCAGCGATCTCACCCAAGAGCTGCAAATCAACCAACTCCATCCCGTTAGTGCTGCCGATAATCCCTTTGGCCTGCATGAACCTTTAGATACGTCTTCGTATAATCCTTACGGCAATTTCCCGGGGGATTGCGTGGCGCAGTACCTGAATGCCGGTTGGAGCGGCGGTACGCTTCTGAATGGAACCGTGCTTGGAAACAACTCGCCGATTCTACCCAATCTCGCGGCGGCCTGTGGCGGAGTCAATACTAATTTCTTGCGGCCTTACCAAGGGTTTGGCGATATTTATGCGATCCGGAACAGCGCCGGTTCCTCCTATCATGCCTTGCAGGTCAGTTTACGGCGGACGCAAGGCCCGCTGAGTCTGTACGTCGCCTACACCTATGGGCACTCAATCGACGACTCTTCGGACCGTTCCGACGCGACCTTTGTAAACTCGTACGATCCGGCCTCGAACCGTGCCAGCTCCAACTTCGACCAGCGTCACATGCTGCACATCAGTTATGTTTACAATCTGCCGAAGCTGCCAACTAATGTTGGGCTCGTTAAGACGCTGGTTCAAGGATGGCAATGGTCCGGGCTTACAGAATTCGAAACCGGCATACCTTTTTCAGTTCTCAACGGCGCGACTTCCACTGGGGTGAGTCCTGTGGACAACGCCGGAGTGGCAAATGACGTGGGGGTGGGCTCCTATGCCGACTTTTGCGGTAGTCCCAATGGGGCCAAACCGACAAACAGTTCTTCCAGCTTCGGTCCGCTGCTGTTGAATTCGAGCGCATTCTGCGCGCCTCGAGGTCTGACCTTCGGCGATTCAGGCCGGAATTCTCTGCGCAATCCAAATTACTTGAACTTCGACATGGCGCTGCACAAGTACTTCACTTTGCCCCATGATAGCAATCTGGAGTTTCGTGCCGAGGCGTTCAACATCTTCAACATAACCCAATTTCGAATTTACGATCCTACGCTCGGGAACCAGGCGAACAACACCATTACCTGCTACGGCGATGCTTCTACGGGATATTCCGCGGGAGCCTCAAGCTGCGCAAACAGCGCCTTTTTGCATCCGGTCGATGCGCATCGCCCCAGGACGCTGCAGCTAGCATTAAAGCTTGCTTTCTAGAGTAACGGCCACTGCATCATTACGCGCTTTTCTTTTTGCATCACGAATTCTCGGCTCGTCATAATCGATAGGAAATCTATGTTCGCACAGGCTGCTTGCAAGATAGGCATAACCCGGTGGAAGACTCAAGTTTGCGTCGCTGCCTCCCTGCTTCTTATTACGGCGCTAGTATTGGTGACGCCCGGCAATGCTCAAACCATCGAGGTGCTTGCCGTCGGGGAGTCCTCACAGGCGGGGCTGTTTGCCGAAGCGGCATATAAGCTTGCCAAGCAGAACTCTTCCAGTGGTACGGCGTACCACTACACCATAGAGAGATCAACATCCTGCGCAAGTAGCCCGGTTCTTCCCCCATCGACTACATTTACTCCTCCTACAAATTACTGCGCATATCTCTATGATCAACGAGAGGTTGAGGATGTAAACATCATCAATCAGGGTGGTATGTTATGGGTGGTTTGGAATGACGCCGGCCAAGTGTGGGCGTATCTCAGCGCCGATTCGACGGTCGCTGTGCGCGGTTTTCTGGCGGTGCCAAGAGCACAAGTAAGCCTTTACGCCGCTCCGGCTCCTGCGAACCTGGTCAGCGTGTGGGACGATGGCTCGGCTGATACGGCGCTGCCGACGAACATCATGAGCGCCATCAACCAACCAAGCCAGACCATGACTGCGGCAGTTACGATGTTCCGGCCGGAAGACGCTCTGTTTGCCTCCGAGCGGGAGCTCGCCTCCACTACGACTCCTTTTCCGGTCACCGGCACGCCGCAATTCTACGGTCTGGGGTATGCCAATCCTGGTGACCCGCCAGCTGGCCTGGTTGTGGACCCCTATTCAGGGTACCCGATCCAGAGCGACTACTCTCTTGAACTTGAACAGGCTGTGCTGTTCAACCTCAGCGGACTGGATCCAATCACCAGCCAGCCGGTGAGCCCATGGACGGCCATTCCCTACGGGGCCTCTCCATTGATCATTCTGGTTAACCGTGGCGACCCTGCCAGTCTAGGGTATGTTCCCAGCGGTTCCAACTACGGCATCACCAACTTGACTTTATACGACAACACGGTCACACAGACCGTCAGCTCAAGCGGCTGTGCAACTTGCCTGCCTAGCGGCTATAGTCTTCCTGCACCCCAAAGATATCCTGCGGCATGGCTATTTAGCGGCAATGAATGCGATACGGGTGTTTTCCCCAGCGGGCCTCCGGCACCCAGTGAAGCGACCACTCCGGTGAACCCTCTCCTAGCCGACCCGCTTTCAGGCGCCTGGAATATGGCGGAATACGGCATGTTCGACACCGCAAACTTTCCTGATGGCGTGATGACGATTTTTCCCGTGGGAATCCAGACTAATGGCACCTATAACCCTGTGGGGCTCACCCAGGAAAACTACGTAGCCGCCCGCATCTACGGCGCTAGCAGAAACAATCCGTTGAATAAAGATTGTTTCAATATCATCTCGGGAACCAAGGCGGGACAACAAACCGCCGCCACGGCAAATCGGGGCCGTGTGATCGGTATGAGCGACACTATAGTTGGTCTGACGAATACTGATAGGAGCGGTATCGGCAATAATGCCACCCTTCCTGTCGAAGATGAGATCGGCTACGTCCTTTTCAGCTATGAACTGGTGGCTGGGATTGCGAACAGTGTCAATACCGCTGCCCCCAACCTGCCGCTGTACGGCTATCTCTCTATTCGCTGGGTCGATAGCGACGGCACCCAGCACGATGTCGACCCGCTCTACTCCACCTATTCCGGTAAGCTGCCAACCTGCTCGACGGCCGGCAGCACGACGGCTGTAACTTGTGCAGCGCCAAGCGCGAATGGTATCTATGATTCCTTTCCGAATCTCCGCAATGGCACGTATCCGCTTTGGAATATCTATCGGCTCGTTACTGACGCCAGTAGCGCCAGCGTCAATTACACCAATTCGCTGGTGTGGATGCGGGAAGCGGAAGCTCTTGCCGACACAACTTTGCCGGACATCGTTCCGTTTGATCCGCAGTGCGCGTCGACCCAGGATGGCACCAACGATGAACCAGGACTCGCCGTATATCGCCAACACTACGTTGCTCCGTATAATCCCGCGATAGCGGTTACTGCCAACGATGGGCCACAACAGGCACCTGTAGGGTGCAGCAGTCTTGAGCGAGGCAGCTACTCTTTGCCACACCTGGCTCTAGGCGGAACCAGTTCCAGCGGGGCTGAATCCGGCAGCGATCTGGGCGGATTGATCCTGTCTGGCGTCCAAATTGCGGCCGCCACGCCAAGCGTCTCGCCAGTGCCCGGCTTCTATACCACCACGCAGTCGGTGACCCTGTCGGATGCGACCGCAGGCGCGACCATTTATTACACGCTGGATGGGAGCACGCCGACCACGTCCTCAGCCGTGTACGCCGGGCCAATCGCGATCAGTGCGACAACGACGATTCAAGCCATCGCCGCAGCCACCGGCTATCTCACGAGCAGCGTCGCAAGTGACACGTTTACGATCGGGCTTCCGCCGGCCACGGCACCGACCTTCTCGCCACCAACAGCTACCAGCTTTTATACGACTCTATCGGTGACCCTGTCGGACGCGACTTCCGGCGCGACCATTTATTACACGCTGGACGGGAGCACGCCAACCACCTCGTCAACCCTCTACACGGGGCCGATCACGATCAGTACCTCAACAACCGTCGAAGCCATCGCGATCGCCAACGGATATAGTGCGAGCGACGTAGCTACCGCCCGATATACACCACAGGCAGCCACGCCCACGTTTGCGCCCCCGCCGGGGACCTATAACACCACGCAGTCAGTGACCCTGTCGGACACAACTCCCAACGTATTTATCTATTACACCTTGGATGGATCCGCACCCAATGGCCAATCGACCCCCTACACGGGGCCGATCACCGTCAGTACGACAACAACCATCAACGCAATAGCCACCGGAGGTTCAGGTGGTGGCTATAGTAAAAGCGCCACAGCCGTAGGCCTGTACACGATCAACCAAACGGCGGTCCAGCAACCGACCTTCTCCCCAGCGGCTGGTACCTACACCACGCCGCAATCGGTGACTCTGTCGGATGCCACGTCCGGCGCGGCCATTTACTACACGCTGGATGGAAGCATACCAACCACCTCCTCTGCCCTTTACTCAGGTGCAATCACCGTCAGTACGACAACCACGATCAAAGCTATCGCGGCCGCCAACGGCTACATCACGAGCGGCGTCGTCAGCGGCACATTTACGATCACCCCCCCGGCGGCGACGCCGACATTCTCTCCAGCGGCTGGTAGCTACACCACGCCCCAGTCGGTAACTCTGTCTGACGCTACCCCCGGCGCAGCCATTTACTACACGCTGGACGGAAGCGCGCCGACTACCTCCTCAACGCTCTATGCAGGTGCAATCACCGTCAGTGCGACAACCACGATCAAAGCCATTGCGATTGCGAGCGGATATAGCCAAAGCGGCATCGCCAGCGCTACGTTTGTGGTTACACCAACGGCGGCAATACCGACGTTCTCTCCGGCGGCTGGTACCTACAACACGCCCCAGTCGGTCATCCTATCGGACACAACCTCCGGCGCAGCCATCTACTACGCGCTGGACGGGAGCACGCCGACCACCTCATCAACGCTCTACGCAGGTGCAATCACCGTCAGTACGACAGCCACGATCAAGGCCATTGCGATTGCCAACGGATATGGCCAAAGCGGCATCGCCAGCGCCACGTTCACGATCACGCCTCCGGCGGCCACGCCGACGTTCTCTCCAGCAGCTGGTACCTACACCACGCCCCAGTCGGTGATTCTATCTGACGCCACCTCCGGCGCAGCCATTTACTACACACTGGACGGGAGCACGCCGACTGCCTCCTCCCCGCTCTACGCGGGGGCAATCACCGTCAGCGCGACCACCACCATAAAAGCTATAGCGATTGCCAGCGGATACATTACGAGCGGCATCGCCAGCGGTGTCTATACGATCACGCCCCCGGCGGCCACGCCGACGTTCTCTCCGATACCGGGCACCTACACCGCGCCCCAGTCATTGACCCTATCGGATACGACCCCAGGCTCAACGATCTACTACACAGTGGACGGGACCACGCCGTCCACATCCTCGACTCGCTATACGACTGCAATCGCCGTGAATGCGACGACGATCGTCCAGGCGATTGCCGTCGCCAGCGGATATAGCCAGAGCGGCGTCGCCGTCGGCTCCTTCACGATCACGCCTCCGGCGGCGTCGCCAACGTTCTCGCCGGCTTCCGGCACCTACACTACGCCCCAGTCTGTGACTCTGTCAGACGCGACTTCTGGAGCAACCATTTACTACACCCTGGACGGGAGCACGCCGAGCTCGTCCTCGGCTGTGTACGTGGGGGCAATCAGCGTGACTGCGACAACGACGATCAAGGCCATAGGGATGGCCAGCGGATATAGCCAAAGCGGCGTCGCCACCGGCACGTTTACGATCACGCCTCCGGCGGCCACGCCGACGTTCTCTCCAGCGCCCGGCACCTTCACCACGACGCAATCGGTAACCCTGTCGGACGCGACTACCGGCGCGTCCATTTACTACACGACGGATGGAAGCACGCCGACCGCCTCCTCACTTCATTACACGAGTGCGATTGCGGTCAGTACGACAACGACAATCAAGGCGATGGCTACTGCCAGCGGATATAGCCAAAGCAGCGTCGCCAGCGGTGGGTTTACGATCACACCCCCGGCGGCCACGCCCACGTTCTCCCCAGCGCCTGGCACCTTCACCGCGCCTCAATCGGTGAACTTGTCTGATGCGACTACCGGAGCAACGATTTACTACACGGTGGACGGTAGCACTCCGACCACTTCCTCGGCCGTTTATGCGGGCACAATCGCCGTCAATGCGACCACGATCATTCAAGCGATTGCCGTGGCCAGCGGGTATAGCCAAAGCAGCGTCGCCAGCGGCACGTTTACGATTGAGGGGTCGACCTCCGCGCCGGCGTTTTCGCCGTTACCTGGTACCTATACCACTACACAGTCGGTGACCCTATCGGACACGACTACCGGCGCGTCCATTTACTACACGCTGGACGGAAGCACGCCGACCATGTCCTCAACTGTGTACGCGGGTGCAATCACCGTCGGTACGACAACCACGATCAAAGCCATCGCGGCCGCCAGCGGCTACACTACGAGCAGCATTTCCGGCGGCACCTTCACGATCACACCCCCGGCGGCTACGCCGACGCTTTCGCCGGCGTCTGGTACCTATACCACGACGCAGTTGGTGACCCTGTCGGACGCGACTCCGGGCGCAACGATTTACTACACGCTGGACGGAAGCACGCCGACCGTGTCCTCGACTGTGTACGCGGGCGCAATCGCCGTCAGCACGACAACGACGATCAAGGCGATCGCCAGCGGCAGCGGATACAGTTCGAGCAGTGTCGGCGGCGCTACCTATACGATCACGCCTCCGGCGGCCACGCCGACGTTCTCTCCGGTGCCAGGCACCTACACCACAACACAGTCGGTGACCCTGTCAGACGCGGTTCCGGGAGCGACGATTTACTACACTCTGGACGGGAGTATGCCGACCGCGTCCTCGGCTGTGTACGCGGGCGCGATCGCCGTCAACGCAACCACGATCATCCAAGCGATTGCCGTCGCCAGCGGATATAGCCAGAGCGCTATCGCCAGCGGTCCGTTCACGATCACGCCCTCGGCGGCTACCCCAGCGTTCTCGCCTGTGCCGGGCAGCTACGCCACGCCGCAGTTGGTGACCCTGTCGGATGCGACTCCAGGTGCAACCATTTACTACACACTGGACGGGAGTACACCGAGCATCTCTTCGACCCGGTACGCAGGCGCAATCGCCGTCAATGCAACCACGATCATCCAAGCGATTGCCGTCGCCAACGGATATGGCCAGAGCGGCGTCGCCAGTGGCGCGTTTGTAATTACATTAGCGGCGGCGATGCCAACCTTCTCGCCGGTGCCGGGCGCCTACGCCACGCCACAGTCGGTGACCCTGTCGGACCCGACTCCCGGCGCAACCATTTACTACACACTGGACGGAAGCACGCCGACCACCTCCTCAGCCGTGTACACAGGCGCAATCACGGTCAATGCGACCACGATCATCCAAGCGATTGCCGTCGCCAGCGGATATAGCCAGAGCGGCGTCGCCAGCGGTTCGTTTACGATTACGCAGGCAGCGGCGATGCCGGCATTCTCTCCCGCGCCGGGCGGCTACACTACGCCGCAGTCCGTGACCCTGTATGATGCGACTCCGGGTTCAACCATTTACTACACTCTGGACGGAAGCACGCCGAGCGCCGCGTCGAACCTCTACGGGGAAGCAATTATCGTTAGTACGACGACAACGATTAATGCCATCGCCATTGCCAACGGATATAACCAAAGCAACGCCGCCGGCGGCACCTATACCATCACACCACCCAATTACCCAGCAAACATTGCGACCATTGCGGGTAAATATCAGTCCACGACGGGGACAGACAATTCCCCGGCGGCGACGACTGCGCTCGCTCCGAGTGGCGTAGCTGTGGACGCCTTCGGCAACCTTTACATTGCCTCAGTTCCAACTGTGCAGGTGGAATATGCGGGCCAAACGGTTCCGGGGATTCTTGGGGCAGCTCTCGGAGGGGAAAATCCGCAAACGGGCTATATCTATGTGGCGGCGGGCGGTTACGCCTGCACCGCGCAGACGGTAGCCGCTTGCGGGAGCCAGGAACAGGCATTGCTGGCCGAGTTTAAGAGCCCGCAGTCAGTCTCGGTAGACGCCTCCGGCAACCTCTATATCGCGGATGCGGGTTTGAATGCCGTTTATAAGGTGGACTCAACCGGCTACATCAGCACAGTTGCGGGAAGCGGCGCTGCCGGCTATACGGGCGACAATGGTCCGGCTACCGGCGCGACTCTCAATACACCAGAGAGCGTGTTTGTCGACAATGCCGGGAATATTTATATCGCAGACTCAGGAAATGCGGTGGTGCGAGTGGTGTATGGAGGGGTTGCGCCGCCGGCCGTTCTGAGTGTTTCCACGCCGACGCCAAACTATATTTATACCGTGGCGGGCAGCACGAAATGCGCAGATGCAACTTGCGGCGAAGGAGGACCGGCCGCGAACGCTACCCTGACAGCCCCAGGGGGGGTATTCGTCGACGGTGCTGGAAACCTATACATCTCGGATCTGCACTCGTCGGTGGTGCGCGTGGTCTACGGCGGTTCGACCCACGTTCCCGCCATCCTGACCGCGGTTCTCAACGGAGCTACTCCGATCGCAGGGAACATTTACACGATTGCGGGAACACTCAACACCAACTGCACGGCAGGATCATGCGGTGATGGCGGACAGGCAATCTCGGCGAATTTGAATGCTCCACGCGACATCAAAATGGACAACGACGGCAATCTTTTCATCGCGGATGAGAATGATCGCACCGTGCGAAAGGTGAACGGAAAAACACCGGTAGGGATTATCCAAACGATTGCCGGACAAGAGCTCCAATCCGGCTACTCCGGAGACAGCGGTGCTGCGGTAAATGCAAAGCTAAGCGGCCCACAATCAATCGCCCTCGACTCACAGGGGAACCTATACATCGCGGACTATAGCAATGGCGTAGTCCGTGTCGTGAAAGGGGCCGGAGATGCTGCCCTGACCGTGCAGGCGAATAATCAATCGCAGGAGACCGGCGCGGCCACGCCGCCACTGGCTGCTACTATTTCTGGATTCCAATGGAATCAAGTCCTGCAGGAGTGGATTGCAAATGTCGATCTGGCTGCGGTTCTGGCTGCCGCAAATGAGGGATCGCCAACCAATTACACGTCGATGACGACTTCACTCACCGGGGAGCCAGCGCTGGCGCCAACACCTACATCGGATCCCAACATCGATACGATTGCGGTTTCGCAAGGCACGCTGCAGGTTCCGCCCAACTTCACCAGCTTCAACTTCGAAAGCGGTATCCTGACAATTACCGGTACGGCCACGCAGACGATCCCCCTCTCGCTGCCTGCAAACGTAACCTATGGAGTGGCTCCGATTGCCTTGCCAGCCACGGCAAGTCCTTCAGGCTTACCAGTGAGCTATTCGGTGGTTTCTGGTCCAGCAACTATTTCCGGATCGACGCTGACCATCACTGGCGCGGGAACAGTTACGGTAACTGCCACCCAGGCGGGCAACCCAGTCTATGCGCAAGCGGCGCAGGTCACCCAAACCATCCTTGTGAATCGAGCCGTGCTTACGGTGACAGCGCAGAACATTTCCTTACCTTATCCGGCCGACCTGTCAGTGCTCGTCAATGATGTCAGCGACTATTACGTGATTACCGGCTTCGTCAATAATGACACCCAAGCTAAGATTATTATCGGTCAACCGGCCCTGGCGACCACAGCTGTTGCTACCTCTCAGGCAGGCACGAGTTATCCCCTCACCTTCGCTTTTTCAAGCAGTGGCACAAGCGGAACCTTGGAGGCCGCCTCGGGCAACTATAGCTTTGGCTTTGTAAGTGGGACGCTAGCGATTACGGGCAACCCTGACTACGGTGTGGCTGCACTTCCATCGGCGGTGACCATGCAGCCCGGACAAAGCCGCTCGGTGACCATCGTACTGACTTCACTCGGCGGCTATACCGGTTCGGTCTCGCTGGGTTGCGGGACGTTGCCGTCTTACTTAACCTGTATTTTCACGTCGCAAAAGGTGACCATCACGCCACAAGTGTCCCCTGTATTGGACACGCTCACCATCACTGCGAACCCGGCCAGCAGTGCGCTTAGGTCTCGCCCCGCCCGTGGCAACGGCATGGAAGGCGCGTTGGCAGCGGTGTTCTGCATCCCTGGTGGGGTGGCTGGCCTGCTTCTTACTTTTGGCAGCAAACACCGCATCAGAGCGGCCAGGAAAACGCGGTTCGTGCTGCTGCCAATGCTCCTGCTCGTCGCAATGGCCGGCGTTGTCTCGTGCGGTGGTGGTGGGGGTTCGAAGTCCAGTGCGAGCAATACCGTAGCGACGGGCACCCAAACAGTGACGGTGAATATTACGGATGCGAACAACCTGTCGCATCCCCTCAATCTGACCATCACGATTCAATGATCTTGCAGCGAAAAAGTGGTTATTCTTCACCGGAAGGAGTGCGAACATTGCGTGCTTCAAGAAGACCAAGGTCAGCGCGCGGCGCCGCACGTCTGCTGCCGGTGCTTGTGATCGCGTATGCCGTAAATGGCTGGACGCAGGTGGCCGCTCACACTGCCAGCACACCGCCTTCGTCGCCATCTGCTGCCATCCAATCGCACCTACCGGTGGCGGCCGATCGGGAGAACTGGGCTGAAATTAAACTCGGCGATAAGCGACCACATGAGATCCGGGTTCTGCTCGGCGAGAAAGATGAGCAACCAGAGTTCACCCGGGAATTGCTGCGCGTAGAGTGGCGGACTGGCGATCCTATCGACCTCTACGTAATCCGCCCCGTTAACGTGGAACGCCCTCCGGTTGTTATTTACCTTTACAGTTATCCGTCGGAAAGCAGCCAATTTCTCAACAACGCGTTTTGCAAGGCATTGACCCACGATGGCTTCGCCGCTGTCGGATTTGTCTCCGCCTTGACCGGCCAGCGTTACCACGGGCGTCCGATGAAGGAATGGTTCGTAAGCGAATTGCAGGAAGCGCTCGGTAAGTCCACTCACGATGTCCAGATGACGCTCAATTACCTGGCCACCCGCGGCGACCTCGATATGAACCGCGTGGGGATGTTCGGCCAGGGATCGGGTGGCACGATTGCCCTTTTAGCGGCAGCCGCTGACGATCGCATTCGAGCGGTCGATGTCCTCGATCCTTGGGGGGACTGGCCGGACTGGCTAGCCCAATCGCCCGTCGTCCCGGAAAAAGAGAGAGCAAATTACCTGAAGCCCGAATTCTTGACGCGGGTAGCGCCACTCGATCCCGTGCGCTGGATGCCTGCGCTTAAATCCCGATCACTGCGCTTCCAACTGGCAAAGTTTGATAAAAGCACGCCTGAAGCTGCCAGCGAACGCATTCGAGCAGCACTACCAGCTACTGCCACGCTGGTTATATACGAGGATGTTACGGACTACCAGGCCAGAGCCGTAACCGGAGGCAGGATCATACAATGGCTGCACGCGCAACTTGCGCCTACGCCTGGAGTAAAGCATTGAATGCAACGTCTGGTGACTAACCTGAAAAAGAGATGGGCTCACATGAAGAACCGTATTGCCACAACACTCATTCTTGCTATCCTGTGCACGGCCGTCGGCGCGCAGACCACCGGCAAATCTAAGGCAAACGACCAAAGTGATTTAGAGAACTTTCGGGCAATGATTCAACAGCACCCGCGGGCGCTGGCTGAACTCAAGAATAATCCGTCGGTGGTGAGCACTCCTGAATTTGCCAGCGAGTATAGGGCGGTGGGGCAATACTTGGCAGAACATCCCCAAGTGAAAGACCAAGTTAGAAACCAATTGAAGTCCAACCCGAAGTATTTTGATGGTCTTGCGGCGCAACCTCACGAGCGCGGACAAGGGGGCCAGCACCGAGGCGGTTGGCGCCATTGGTTCTCGGGTTGGTGGCCTCACAACTAGTCGCCACCAAGCGGATTGATGCAGAACGATAGCAAACACACCGATCGCGTCCGTGGCCCTGTTTTGCGCGGACATCCCCATCCCCCTGCATTGAGCAAGGGGATGAGTACAGGTTGCTCCATCTCACTGGACGACTGCCTAAGCAATTCTTGAAACCATAGTGGGAAACAGGTCAGGTTGTTTTCACAAGAGTAAGACTTTCTGTTTTCGTTTAAGGAATATGAGTCGCATGTCTGCCAACCGAAATCACAATGCGGGTGCGCCCGCGGCCTGTCACATCCTCGCTGTACTGGTTTGTCTTTGCACCTTTGCATACCCGCAGGCGGAACAGCCTTTGACGTGGTTGCAAGACCTTACGGCGCTCCAGAACGCCACCTCAACCGGATCACCGGAGCAACGCGCAACCGTGATGCAGGTTCGTGCCGATGCGGAGAACTGGATAAAGCTGCATCCCGATTCCACTATCAAATTGCCGGCCGCGCCGACGGAGCTTTGGAGCGCCGAACAGACGCAGAACCAGATCGCGATATTGCGGGAGACGGTCGAGAAGATCCTGCAGCAAGATCCTGACCACCCGTTCCATCTCGGAGTGGCGGAGGTGAACGTTAGCGTTTCCGTGTCGCCTCTTTCTCCGGTGGTAGACACCATTAGCCAAACAGAAATCAAGTCAATCGATGCGGTGAATCTTGCGCAGGCAGCCAACTATCTGCCAGGGGTCTCTCTGGAGCACTATTCTTCCCGCAACCAGGACGGGATTTATGTGCGCGGCTTCGGCACGCGCGAGGTGCCTCTGTACGTAGATGGCATTCCCATCTACATGCCTTATGACGGCCAAATTGATTTCAATCGATTTCTCACCAGCGAAATCTCCGAGGTTCAGGTCGCCAAGGGCTATACATCTTCTTTGACGGGCCCAAACTCCATGGGAGGAGCCGTCAACATGGTTACACGGGAACCGGTAAACAAATTAGAGGACGAGGCGCTGATCGGATCGCACTCAGGAGGAGGCCTGGACGGGGGACTGCGTCTGGCATCGCGCTGGCAGCGTTTCTTTTTGCAGGGTTCGCTGGATTGGACACAAAGCAATTACACTCCGCTTCCCCATGATTTCCAGGTGAATGCTTATCAGCCGACTGATGCTCGCGTAAATTCCGATAATCGCGATCAAAGATACAGCGGGCGCGTTGGCTGGACGCCGCGGGGCCAGGACGAATACGTCTTCAGTTACATCAACCAAAAAGCGAACTATGGTGACCCGCCCTATGCGGGCATCTATCCAGTGTGCACTTCGGGTCAGAGCAATGCTGGAGGAACTCCCTGCGATAACGCTAAATATTGGAAATGGCCGGTGTGGGACAAGGAAAGCTACTACTTGCTTTCGAATACCGGTATAGGAGAGACCGGTTCGCTCAAACTGCGTGCCTACTACGATCACTATCCGACGCAGGCTAATGAGTACGACAACGAGACATACTCCAGTATGACCAGCCCCAACAATACCGGCGTCGTTGAGTACAATGACCATACCGACGGCGGCTCGGCCGTATTCAGTTCCCGCATCCTTCCCCGGAACATATTTGGCACATCGCTCGTTCTTCAAGGACGATACCCACAAGGAAGGCGGCGTTTCCGGCGTCGCCCCTGCCACCTCCCAAATCACTCATCCTATTGCCGATGCCGGCGGCGGCGGTGGCGGCGGCGGTGGCGGTGGCGGCGGTGGCGGTGGCGGTGGCGGTGGTGGTGGCGGCACGGGCACAACTACGAACAGCAACGTTCAGCCCTGGCGGGTCGACCGAGACCAGACATGGTCCTGGGGGCTTCAGGACACCATCACAATTTCTTCCCGGTTGCGGACCACCGCCGGATTCAGCCTGGATCACCAGCGTGGGCTACAGGCGCAGAACTATGACGCCAGCACCAACCAGGTGATTCCATTCACCTGTCATCTCTATCCCAATGGGGCCACATTCTCCGATTGCACGGCCTACTTCTGGGCAATGAATCCGGCGGTCGCGGCGTCGTATACTTTGACCACGTCGGACAGTTTGTATGCCACGTTTTCTGATAAAAGCCGTTTCGCAATGATCAAGGAGAGATACTCCGACCGATATGGACAGGCTTTACCCAACCCTGACCTAGGACCGGAACGGTCCCGGAATTGGACGTTTGGCTATTCTCACGCGTTCGCTTCGCGGACTGTGGTGCAGATGGACCTCTTTCGCAGCGACGTGAGAGACGCCATTGAAAATGCGTCGGTTGACGTTGTCGGCACAGCTTACCAATCGCAGTGTCAAACGCCAACCGCTTGCAAGGTGTCCGTGAATGTCGGCAAAGAAATTCGTGAGGGTTTTGAGTTCACGGTTCGCAGCACTCCGTTGCCTCGCCTGATGTTGGACGCGAACTATAGCTTCCTCAACCGTTCCCTGCCCACCACTCCCACGGCCATATCCTTGGACGGCTTGCCCGCCACTGTTCCAACCGTGTACCTTACCGGTACGCCAAAACACAAGCTAGTCGGAACGGCAACCGTGCGACTGCCTCGCCAAATGCTGTTCGTGACCACGGCACGATACGAGAGTGGCACGTATTATCAGTTTGACGGTGGCGCGCTCGCACCGTCTCTGGCGCCACCATTTGCTACGGTGGATTTGGGAGGCGCAGTCCCCTTCGGTTCGAAGCTGAATCTGCAACTGGGGGTCAAGAACCTTTTCGACCGACTCTATTACTACCAGGAAGGTTATCCTCAACCCGGTCGAAATTGGTACGTTAACATGCGGTTCCGGTACTAATTAACTTTTGCCCAGTTCGATCTCGCGCTGCACCGGATAAGTCAGGGAGATGCGCACGCTGGGGCATTTGGTCTACACTACGCACTCTTGCAGTCTGCTTAATTCAGGGAAGGATTCGATGAAGATATTCGTGGGCATTGATGACACAGACGTTCTGGGAGCTGAAATCGGTACCGGCAAACTTGCGCATGTACGAGAAGAAGCTTCCTCCGAGAAGCCCGGCTATGGG